>CAJJLZ010000021.1 GCA_905192745.1 uncultured Oscillospiraceae bacterium | reverse complement strand
CGTACCGCTTCCCCCGACGCTGTCCCATGCAGCGCCGGGGAGTAGCTGCGTCGGACGGTGTGGTCGTGATCGGATAGGGCTGTGTCGGTGTACGCCGTCCCCGCCGCCATCGGAAGAGGAAGCCGCCACGCCGTCCCGTCGTAGGTAAAGGTGTATATCCCGGCGGGCCAGACAGGCGTGTACCCGGTCACGCTCTCCTCTGCCGCGATCGGGGCCGACCATGTAGATACGGCCAAATAAAAGGTCTCATCGAATGCGACCGGCATCTTCACCCGCACACACAGCCCCGCCGTATTCTCCGCAGCCGGTTCCACCGGAGCGGAAATTACCTTTGCGGTTGTCTGCGTACCTTCCGCATAGGGGATTACCCGGTCGTAGCGATCCACCATTCCGTCCGCCCGTTCCGCCGCAGCATTCGCAGCAGCGGCGGCGGTGTTGGCGGAATTGGCAGCCGTATTAGCCGCTTCAGTGGCGGCAGCAGCGTTTTGCGCGGCGGTGTTTGCCTGTTGGGCTGCCGTGTCGGCAACCGCGGCCCTATCCGTTGCCGCCTGCGCGGCGGAGTTCGCATTACCCGTCGCCGTTTCCGCCAGCGCAGCCGCCGTATCGGCATCGGCCGCTTTCTGTGTTGCCGTCAGCGCGGCGGCGTTGGCATTGGCGGCCGCAGCAGCGGCCTGTTGACCGGCGCTGTCTGCAAAGCGCGCCATCGAATCGGCGTTTGTCGCCGCCGTATTGGCCGTTGCCGCCTGCGTTTCCGCTTCTTCGGCGGCGCTTTTTGTCTCATCGATAAGCGCGGTCAATCCCCTCTTAATTTCCTGTTCCTGAAGCGCCGCGCCGTCTCTCCCCTGAAAACGAAGCCTTCCGGCCAGCGTGTACAGCGTGACCGGTTCTTCCGTTCCGGATTCTCCGGGGTCGGTGATTATCAGCCGAATCTCCGCCGCTCCGCCCGCTCTGGTCCATGCGCCGAGAAGCGGTGCGGCGGTTTCCGTCTGTTCCGCCGCCATGGAAAAAGTTTCCGTCGTATCGTATCGCCCATTACCATCCATGAACTCCCATCGATATCGATAACGGGTGGATATCAACGCCGGGTCCAGCCGAAAAACAACCTCCGTCGCCCGATGATCCCCCTGTACTCCCGCATCCTGCGGAACGGAGGGAGTCACGCCGTTCGGCGACGCGAGAAAGATAACGGTTTTAATTGCCATCCTTTTCCTCTCCTTTCTGTTTTCTCATCCTTCTTGCCTTTTAGTCCGTGGTGGTTTCCGGACTTGTTTATTGATTTCATTCCGCGCCGCTGTCCAAGGTATAGCGAACAGTGATCCCGCCGACCGCCATCGGTCCATTCCCCTCCAGACAGAGCCCCCAGTTCCGAACGCCGTGCAGCGAGGAAGAAAACCGATGAACAAAAGCGCGCCCTGTTTCGCTGCCGTCGGATATGTCCGTCGAAACGATCTGCGGATCGGAAACCTTGTCCCGATCCGTCCGATAGGCCACCGTGATTTCGGAGCCTCCCTCCAAGGTCAGATACATTTGCCGGATGGTTTTGCGTTTTTCCTGGGGATCCAGCGAATAGAGGCCGGTCTCCAGACGGCAATGAACAGACGTGTCGCTGAGTTCGGGGGTCCCGTCCGTTTTCCGTTTAACGACGCCGTCCCGTGTTCCCGCAAAGTGAGAGGCATACCGAATCAGAAACGTCCCACCGCTTTCATCGGCGCCGCTTTTTCGGCAGAGAAACGCCGCCGACGTTCCATTCGAAACCGATCCGTCCAGAACCGCCTCTCCCAAATTCCAGACGTACCACGTCAGCGACGCTCCGGATTTGTCCCCGTAGGCCGAGGATACCAGCCGGTGAAAGGCGTCGTCCGTGTAATTGAGACAGTACGCGCCGCCTCCGGCGATCAGGATGTACCGGCCTGCGTAGTCTACCGCCAGCGCCGCCTTTTTTTCCGCTCCGGTGCGCTGCGAAAGCCACGGCTTCACATTCTGCGATAACCGGCGGATGGTGGAATCGGAGAACGCGTTCGCTTCACTCAGGCAGTAGACCTCCCCTTGGGAATCAGCCCACAGAAGCCGGTTTTCACATAACCGGATCGTCCGCGGGCAGTCGCATCCGGCGGAAGGGTGGAGCAGCGAGACAGGAAAGGAGGCGGCGGCCGTCGTGACGTCGATTACCGTACCGTTCTGCAAATCTTCCGTCGAGTAACTGCCCTGCTCATAAACAACACTGTAGAGTTCATGTTCCTTGAAAATCACCAGCTTTTCCCTCAGCCGTGCGAAAGCGGTCACCGGCTGTGCGGCGTTTCCCACCGTACAGGAACAGTACATGGGAAAATACAGCGGATTATTGACGCCGCTCCAATGAACCGTTCCGGGCGACTCCCCGTTTCCCGCTGCGAACAGCCGGGTCCCGGAGTACAGACTGCTTCCTCCGCCGAACCAGGTGCCGAACCGCATCCGCAGGAGCCGGCGGGTTCGCACCGCGTCGGTTTTTGCCGCAACGACCTCGATGTTGTTCAACCGGCCCATATCCCCAAGAGCTGTGGGGGTCGATGTCTGGGAGGACGACACAAAGTACAGGGCACCCTCCGTTCGGTCGATGCAGGCTTTATAGGAGGAAACCGCTTCCGAAGCGGTTTCCCCCGCCGGGATGGTATACCGCAGCGTCTGACCGTTTGCCAGAGTCAACGAAACCGTTACCGCCGTATCGTCCAGTTCTTTTTGGGGAAGGCAGTAGTACGCTCCGTCTCCCGAGGTGAACAGGGCGCGGAACTGTGGATTCAGCAGGTTCGCCCCTTCAAAAACCGTCCCGCCGGCGGAGCCGCCTTTCTGACTGCTGGATTTACCGTTCAGCATAATCAGCGGCAGATAGGCCCTCTCCGTCACATCCACCCATGCGGCGCCCGCTTCCGCCGGCTCTGCCAGAATTTTTGGCTTCGGAACAGAAGCCGTCTGGAGGAAAAAGGCGATCGCCCCGTCCGCCTGAACGCCTTCCCAGTTTCCCGCCCCGCTTTCCGCCAGAAAAGCAAACCGATATTGGCCTTCGGGATAGGTGAAAATGGTTTCTTTCGTTTCTCTTCCGTCCGGAAACAGAGTATGCAGGGTCGCTTTGGAAATCTGCGGCGAGGACGATTCGCCGGTAATCACGACGAATTTCCGGCAGATTGTGCCGTCCCTTCCCAGAGCATCGTCCGTTCCTCCGTATACCTCGTATTGGTCCGGAAGGGCTTCGGCCGTCGCCGTTTCCGGCCGGACCGCCAGCCCGGGACGGGAACGCAGCGCGCCGCCCTGCCACCACAGGTTTTCGCAGTCAGCCAACTGGTTATTCTTTCGGCCGGCCGCGTTCCCGCCGTTTACCCCGCCGTCCAGCGCCGGAATGGATATCCGCCGGGCCGCAGAGGCCGGAAGCATCGGATATTTCATGGATTCATCCCGTCCTTTCTCGTTTTCGTCTTACGGTCTTACCCGTGCGCGCGGGGCAGCACATCGATCCGTCGTCCGGACGGGGATTTCACCCCGGTCCGCTTCCGATTGTACAACTGCGCAAACAGCATCTGTGCGTCCCCGTCGCTCTCCCCCTGTGCGAGCAGCATCGCCACCCCATAGGGCATTACGTCTTTGGCCGCCTCCGGGGAAAGGGGAAGAGCTGCGTCAAGATCCGCCGTCCCCTCAATCGTCCATCCGGGGGATTCGATCCGGCGGAGATCGGTCAGGATCTGATCCACCGCCGCCGTTCCCCGTTTCATCAGTTCGGCGTCCCGAAATCCGTCCACTTCGCCGTATCCGTTGGTGTAGCCGAGCAGCTGCATCGCCCGGTTCAGAACGTCTCTTCCGGTCATGGCTTATTCCTCCTTGTTTGTCCGGGCCCGGGGATGGGAGGGCGGGTTCGCCCTCCCATCCCCGGTTTTCCGGATCGTGTCGTATCGATCAGTAGACGTAAGCGATTACGCCGCCCTCCATGCTCTTGCGCACGAAGAGGTCGTAGTACAGCCGATAATCGAATTTCCATGCGTCGGCGCTGAGATTTCGGTCCGGATCGAAAACACGGACGGTTTCGGTCTTTTTCACCAGAGACGCCGCCCGCTTGGGCATCACCAGCATACCGATGGTTTTCGCGTCGCTGGCCGGGGCGAATCCGCCCGCCGTCTGGTCGGCGGTCACCCCGTCATAGAAGGTGTAGGCCGTTTTCATTCGGGAATCGCTTACCGGAAGCAGGGCGATGTCGTTAATGCTTTTTACCCGGGTATCCATCCCGCCCTTGCGGAAGTCGGAGACCGTGATCTGCCGGCTGAGTTCCTCCGTAGTCTGGAACGCCGTCCACATGGTGGAGTTGACGAACGCCACCAGTTCCTCGTCATAGCCCACCGCATTCTGCGCCTTGCCCACCGCGTCGGTGAACATCTTATACGCCTGAGAAGCCGGGGTGCCGGTTACGGTCTGGGATTTGGAAACCGCAAGGGCCGCCAGCTTGGACAGGCAGTACGCGTCCATTTCCGGCACCACGCGGGTGCTGACGAATTCGCCCATCACCTGTCCCGCGAGACCGGTAATCCCGGTTTCGTCGCAGTCCTGCGCGTCCAGTTGGAAACTGCGCGCCCGATCCATCGTCAGGGTACAGCTCTCGGTCGAAACGGTAATCGACCCGCGGGCAAAGCCCTCGTCACGGTCGTAGGTGCCCAGCCCCGAAAACTCCATACGCGGGATAAGGACCGTTGCCGCTCCTACGAATTTGGCGCGAAGCGCGTTGTCCGCGAAAAAGCCGGTCATGGCCTTCTGCACTACCGCCTTATCCAGCTCTCCCGTCATTTTGGAAGCCAGATTCAATGTATTGATCGCCATAAAAATATCCTTCCTTTCTTCTTTTTGTGATTTTTAAATTTTCCGTTCAATGCAGCGCGGCGGAAAATGCTGCCGAAAACGCTTCGGCATCCGGATCAGGCCGGGCGCTTTCTCCCGCCATTGAGCCGGAAGAGGCCAGCGCGGCCTTTTCCTGCCGTTCTCTTTCCTTTGCCGCTTTTTCCGCTCCATCGTGTTCAACCCGCAGATAGGCGTCCAGCAGGGAGATGCCCCGCCGCGCGGCCAGCTCCGCCGCCTCACGCGGCAGATCGCCCGGTTCCCGGAACCGTCCGGGAAATGCCTCGCACAGCTCCTGAAACGCCTCCTCCTCAGCGGCCTTCTCCGAAAAAGTCCGTTCCCGCTCCTGTTGCTGATAAGCAAACAGCCGCCGGGCCGCGTCCTCGTTTCCGCCGCATTCGTCCAGCGTTTTCCGATAGAGCGCCTCTTCGTTTTCCCGTGCCAGCCGATCGATCAGAGCCGTCAGCCCGAGTCCCTCCGCCGCGGCCAACTGCCGCAGCTTCCGGACGCTCGGTTCGATCGCCCGAAATTTCAGTCCCATCTGTACCAGCGGAACGGCCTCCTCGGCCGTGAAGGTCATCTCCTTCTTGTTGTATTTGGCCCGGATCACCGGCCCCCCGCCGGAGCCCTCCGGTTCACGCGGGGAAACGTCCTCAACGGCAGGCTCTTCCATGCCGCCGCTCTCCGCTTCGGCCGTCTTTGGCTGGATGGCCGCGTCGGAAGACAAAACGGCTTCCCCGCGTTCTTCTGTTGCATTCTCTCTGCTTGTCATGTCCTCATTGGTGGATTGGTTCATGACATCCATGGCTCATTCGCTCCTTTCCTGTGCCGAACCGACCGGCATGGCGCCCGGCCCGTTCGTTCCGTTCGTGGGGAAGCCGCCCCCGCTCTGTTTGTCCGTCCTTCCTTCCGCAGGGCTTTTGGCGGGACGACAGTCCCGGATTAGCTCCTCCCGATCGGGAACCGCCCCTTTCGGAAGCCGGCGGAGATACTGAACGGCGTCGATCACCCCCTTATCCAGCAGATTGTCCAGCGTGCGGACGGTCTGGGTCTCGCTCCACAGCGCGGAACCACCCACGTCCACCCGGGCGGAAATCAGCAGATTTCGATATCGTTCGGCCCGGAAGGGCAGATACCAGACACCGCTGCCGTCTTCGATTTTTATCTGGCGGTCGCCGTACATTGCCAGCCAGAATTCAGCCCAAATGCGGGCTACATCTTCGCAGAAGCTATAAAACCGTTCCTGTACCGGCTGCAGGGGAAGGGTGGCCGCCTCCCGCAGGGCCAGGATCGCAGAAGTGTTGTTCGGCTGCATATCGCCCAGCGCCGCCTCGTTTGCTCCCGCCTGCGCCAGCGTGTCGGCGATCAGAGCGCTGACGGCCTCCCCGAAGGGGGAACCGCCGGGCGGGCTGATATACCGTACCGCGCCGGCCACATCCGTCTGGTCGCCGTATACCCGCAGGATCTGGCCGGGATCGTTGGTGATCTCTCCCGGCACGCTGTCTCCGTTCACGACCATCATCGGCATTCCGGTCATCATCGCCGACCAGACGCCGGCGGTAAGCATCCGGTTGATAGCGATCTGGTTCGGAATAAGCCAGGTGATCTCGCTTTCCCCGTAAGCGGCGTTTCGCTTCCGTTCCCAGACGAATTTTGCCAGTGGATACAGCCGAACGCCAAGATTCCAGACCGGGCGCACCACCGCGTCGCCGCACACCCGCGCCGCCAGAACGGAGAGGTTCCCCTTCTGGTCTTTTTCCTTCCAGAAACGGGTGAGTACGGTTGCCTTCCGATCCTCTTCCCGGGCCGCGTCGGCGGTGTCCGGATCCGGCTGGATTCGGCTCAGCTCCGCCTGTCCGGCGCCGTTGCGCCGCGCTTCCTCCCGTACCGCCGCCACGCTTTTCCGCTGGGCGATCAGTATATAGGGCTGTTCCTGGATGCTGTCCAGCCCCGGGTCGCCGAAATAGACGTTTTCCACATCCAGCGTTTCGCAAACAATGTCGCCCGTAATGGGTGTTCGCTGCGGCCAGCCGGCGTACAGCCCGGTTTGGACCCGCTCGTCCCAATAAGTGTATAGAAGGCCGGTGCCGGTCTGATAAGCGTCCCGCAGCACTTGCCCTTTCCGGTCGTCAAATTTTACCCGTTCAGCCGTTGTACGGAAATAGTCGGTCAGCGCCGACATCACCAGATTGATTTCTCCGTTTTCCGGCTCGGCCCCGCCGGAAAATACCGGCTTTCCGGCCGCCGCCTCCTTCCGAAGCCGCCGCACCGTTTCCCGGTCGTCCAGAGTGTTCGGCACCCCCTCCGCCGAATAGCGGATGGAAACCGGGCTCCCGCCGATCACCGCCATTTTGTAATCGCCGATCCGCTTGATTACGTTGTACCGGACCAGCGGCCGTTCACTCCCGCAGTTTGCGCCGTACCACTGATCCCCGATGTAGAAACGCTCGTTCATGCGGCACTGCTCGTACAGGCCCCGGTCGCCCATTCCGTTTTTATATCGGATTCCCCGCCGATATTCGTCCGCGATGCGGAGCGGGTCGCAATCGGCTCGTTTTCTCTCGTTCTCCTTGCGTTCCCCGGTCATGCTTCCTCCTCCTTGCCGTATCGGCTGTTCCGCCAGACGCGCCGTCTGTCCGATTCTTCCTTTTCCGTCTTTTCATGTTTCGGCCCGGCCGATCCGACCGGAGGCAGAATCGTGCCGTCGTACCGGAAGAAATTCTCCAGTTCCTCCATTCGCCGCCGGCGCTCGTCGGCCTGTCGTCCGGCAGGCCGCTTCCGTTCGCCCGGCCGGGAAGCTTTTTTGAATGACAGCCCGCCTCCTCTGCAATACAGCGTTACGCACAATCCCGCGCAGAAAGCGGAAATCACCGCAAACAGCGCATTCAGTCCCAGCAACAGCATATTTTTCCTCCCTTTCGGAACGCTTTCCGCGTTCTCCTGTGAATATCGTTATCAATTCCATCCGCCGCTCAGGTCGTCCGGACGGATCCCTCCGCTGATCCGCCCGCTGCTGTCCCGCCGGCGCTTTCCATCGTCCGGCCGGAGCGGACGGATATCCTCCATCGCATACCGCATCGCGTCCATCAGGTGGTTGTCTGAATCCACCGGCCGGTTAAGCGGCCCGCTCTCGTCCGCATCCCAGACATAGGCCGCCAGCTCCTCCGCCGTATGGATGCAGCGGGGATGCACGATCAGGCGGTATTCCTGCAGCCGGGCGATCCCGTTGCGAACGCTGTCCGGTCCCTTTGCCGCCGGAACGATGCGGGCTATGCCCAGCCGCCGCAGATCGTCGTTGCTTTTCGGTTCCGCCGCATCCGCCCGGATTCGTTCCTTCGCGTATCCTTTCGTCCGGATCATTGCCGCAATGGCGTCGTTGAGCATCCGGGTCTCGTAGTGCTCGTCGAACACATACAGCGTTTTCTGCGCGGGATACACCGCCATTGCGATAAACGCCGTGGGGTCGTTGGTGTATCCATAGTCCAGCCCGAATACGCACCGCTTTCCCTCCGGCTCCAGCTTGTCCGGATCAAAAGGCTCCACCGTCCAGTTTTCATAGATCAGTCCTTCCGCCGTTCCCCAGTTCCCCAGCCCCGCCACATCGTATCGGCGGGGATTTTCCCGCCGCATCCGTTCGAATACCGCCCGGTCGGCTTCGTCCAGAAATTCGTTCGTCCGGTAGGTGGTGGTCAGGGTGAACACCCGCTCGTCCGTCTGGTCGAAAAACCGGCTTTTCAGCCAGTGCCGCCCGTTCCAGGGATTGAAGGTCAGGGTGGTCTGCTTGAAAAGCGGGGGAGAGACCGCGCCCCGGGGGACAGACAGGTCCAGCTTGTCGAACGCCGCTTCGGAGGCGATTTCAAACGCCTCCTCAATCCATACCCAGCACAGCGTGCCCCGTTCCACCGTTGCGGACGCCAGCTTGTCCGGATTGTCAAAGCCCCGGAACAGGATTTTCTGCCCGGTCGGGCGGTAGGTGAGTTCGAGCGGATTTTTTGCCGCCTGCCAGAGAGATTCCACCTTCAGCCGCCGGATGGCCCAGAGCAGCTGGGCGAAGCAGCTGTCCCGCAGGGTGGCGTATACCGCCCGGACAACCAGCAGGTTGGCTTCCGGGTACTTCATCAGTTGAACGATATACCACAGCGCGGCGGTTGCGCTTTTTTTGCTTCCCTTGCCGCCTTTCACTACCCGGTATCGCGTCCGGCAGTCCCAGAAGGAGCGGTATCCCCGCCCCACGATTTCCGGCAGAGCCACCCGCGTTTCCTTTGCCGTCCCTTTCATTCCGGGATTTCATCCTCTCCTTCGAAGCGGACGGTTTCGAAGGACGGCTCCTCTGTCGGCCGGTCGGTGTAGCCGAAATTCGTTTTCAGTCCGAAGATCGGCATCACCGGGCTGCTGGACCGGGAAAGCCCCAGTTCCATCAGTACCGCCCGGCATTCGGCCGAAACCGCCTCCAGCGCTTTTCCGGCCGCTTTCTGCGATCGGCTTCCGGTGCCCCGGCAGCTTTGAGCCTGTTCGATCGCCGCCTGAATTTCCTTCCGCCCGGCGCCCAGGCAGGCCGCGACCCGTTCCATCGTCAGGGGAACGCCCTGCTCCTGTGCATACCGGCGCGCCCGGCCGATCGCTTCTTCCACCTGCGCCGCATCCTTCAGATTTACCGAAGGCTCCACATTTCCGCCTCCTTTGCTTTGCGCTTTGGGAACCGGTTCCCGCTGTAACCGTATCATCCGCGCCCCAGTGCTCTGCAAGTGCTCGGCGAAAATTTCCTTTGAAAATCCGCAGGAAAATTTCTAGAACGTCTCTCTGAAAAAGCGGAAAGCGGGCGGCGAACGTCCCCGTTTCGGTCGTCCGCCGCCCGCTTTCTCTCTATCGCACGCCGCCGATGTGCAGATACCGATAGTCCACATCGGTCCAGCTGTCCAGCGGCCGGTAATCGCTGTCGAAGGTATGGGTTGCCACCAGGATGTTCGGATACTCCGGCGTTTCCCGCTCTTCCACCGCGACCACCAGCAGGCTGTGTCCGTATCGCGTCCCGTCGAAGGAGAGCTGTACCACATCTCCCGGGCGCATGTCTGCCGGGCCGCCCGGCGAAGCATAGGGCCCTTTCCCCTGAGTTCGGGTAAGAAAGCGGTATAGCTCCTCCACGCCGCTCCAGGCCGGGGCGCGGCTGGACAGGCTGTTGTAGAACCAACCGGTGACCGGGGTATAATTCATCGGCGCGCCGCCCGCCCGAAGGCATTGGGAGATGAAGTTGGTGCAGTCCCCGCCGAGAACGGAAAAATCATAGTACGCGGGATTGCGGGAATAGGCCCATTGATGCGCGTAAGCGACCGCCCGTTCCCGGTCGTACAGGGCTGCCGGCATGAAAACTCCTCCTTTGATTCCTTTTTTCCAGTATATGCCGCATGGAACATTCCGGCCCGCGCATACTAAATCGTATACCACCCCGCATACCTGACGCGGGAAAGGAGGAGCCGTATGCGTCTCTGGCATGAGGACCTTTTGCCTTGCATTCCCCGTGCACAGCTTCTTGGCCAGCATCGGGAATGCTGTGCCCTCCGCGGCCTGAACTGGGGAAAACGTCATGCTGTGGTAGACTATGTTTTCACCCATCCGCGGGAATGGCTGGCCGTTTATCATGAACGGGTAATCGCTGAAATGCGCCGCCGTGGTTATACCGTAGACCCGGCGTGGGATGACCCTGCTTTTCGCGGCCGCCGCTGTCCGTCGGAACCGTCCTCTCCCTCCGTTTTAGAGGAGGCCCGCCGCCGCATACCGGTTTACCCGGAGCACAACCGGACGTATCGACGTGCCTGCTTGGAAAATCTGCAAAAGAAGCGGGCGATATTGCTCGCTTTGCCGAAAAACGAAGAGAAGAGCGAGAAGAATCCGTGCGGGAAATAAAAGATAGTATTTGACTTTGCCCTATTGAAAAGTCTTGAACTATGAAAGTCCTGACTTTTCCAGAGATTAAGACGCTCAAAATAGCAGTGATTTCTGAAGATTTGGTGCCAAAATGGTGCCCGGATTTCCTATGACGATGTAAAACTATACGAGCAGATATAAGAATACAACATACTATGTAAGGGCGAAATCACTCGTTGCTTTCGCTCTCTTGGTTGCCACATAAGCAGAGACAGACGCCCTTGTCAACGGCGGGCGAAGCACGTTCATTCTAATCGTTGACGGGGGTGGTTGGCTTTGCTACGGCTAAAAAAGCAGGAACATGGTAGAAAAATTTATATATAAGTGATATTATTTGTATATCAGAGAAAACACGAAAGGAATTTGTAAAGATGAACTTTTTAGTTGAACTAAAAAAAATCACCCAGAAAAATATAGATGAAGTTCTTGCATTGAAAGTTTCTGTAGAACAAAATAATTTTGTAGAGAATACAGCACGCAGCTTAGCAAAGGCGTGGGTATACAGAAATACCGCTTTCCCCTTTGCTATATATGTACACAACACGATAGTTGGTTTTATAATGTTGGGTTACTATGAGTTGAAGAACCAATATACCGTTTGGCAATTTTTGATTGATGAGCGATATCAACATAAAGGATATGGAAAAGCCGCTTTGAGGCTAGGAATACAATTTTTGATAGACGAATTTGACATTAATGAAGTTTATCTTGGGGTAAAGTTTCAGAATATTGTAGCAAAAAAACTGTACTCCTCTTATGGTTTTATTGAGACCGGTGAAACAACGGATACTGCACTTGAAATGAAGCTTATTATTAGTAAAAAATAACGAAGCAACAGTTGTAGTTAGGCTTAATGATTTTGGATTTTCCCAACAAACAAAAATGGTAGATTTTTACGGAAAGGGTACCACTTTCCTATGCTTGCTACGGAACTTTTTATAACGAAACGGACAGGAAAGGATAATTTAAACAGATAGCAATTTTCTTTGAAATGTTACACAGTTAAAGGACATTTTTGAGGAAAAAGGTATAAATACCTTACCCTATTAGTTTTGCGTCTGTAAAGTCTTTGCTTGCAAGGCTTATTGAGCCTTTAATGCGTAACATAAGAGTATAAAATAAGGTCGTCCTAACTGCCTTTGTGTTCGTGATAGCGCCACCATATGCTTATGTTTATTGCTATATTTGTAGTGCTAAAATGGTGCCCAAGTTTACAAAACCAACTTATATGGAGATATGAGAAGATACAAGCAAGAATGGGAAAAGCCTTGCAAATACAGGCTTTTTCCATTCGTCTATAAACACTTGCAAGAAGTTATAAGACGATTTTCGTCTATAAAATCAATAAAAAAGAAAAGGGAGGAAATGATTCCCAATCTCCGGCATATATGTTACAATGACATTCAGGAGAAATGCGAAAGCATTTCTCAATTGCGCCGCCAGCAAACGCCGGCATAGAATCCGGCCGGGCGGCGCTATGGTACAATGACACTTGAGAGAAAGACGACCGTCGGATACGGACGCACCATATTACAGCGAAAAGAAAGGAACGAACGTTATGACCGCAGCCTACGAAAAGCACAGCGATGTCCCCGCCGAATACATCTGGCGCCTGACCGATATCTATCCCGGGGAGGATGCATGGGAATCCGCCCTTTCCGACGTACAGAAAAAGGCGGAAGAGCTCGCTTCCTATCAGGGAAAGCTGGCCGAAAGCGCCTCCGTCCTGCGCGCCGCTCTTCTTCTGTTTGAGGAACTGGAGAAGGAGCTGGAGCGGGTGTATATGTACGCCAAGCTGAACATGGATGTGGATAACGCCGACGCCAAGTATCAGGCCATGCACGACCGTGCCCTTGCCGTCCTGTTTAAAATTCAGGAATCCTCTTCCTTCCTCACCCCGGAAATGACCGCGATGGATCCCGATACTCTGCGTAGCTGGGTATACGACGACCCCGCCCTTGCGGATTTCCGTCATCTGATCGACGAGGTGATCCGTTCCCGGGCCCATGTCCTGTCCACAAGGGAGGAGCAGCTTCTCGCGATGGCGGCTCCCGCGCTCGAAAGTATGGATTCCGCCTTCACCATGCTGGACAGCGTGGACCTCAAGCGGGGCGAGATCACCGACGAAAAGGGGAACCGGGTAGAGCTGACCGACGGCCTGTTCGGCAAATTCCGGGACAGCCGGGATCGCCGGGTACGGGCGGACGCCTTTCAGGCCATGCATACCGCCTTCGCCGGGATGGGGAACACCATCGCCGCTCTGTATGCGGGCAATGTGCGGGCGGATGTGTTCGGTGCAAAGGCGCGCCGCTTTGACAGTTGTCTCGATCAGGCGTTGTTCGCGGATAACCTGCCCCGTTCGGTTTATACCGGCCTGATTGAAGCGGTCCGCGCCCATCTGCCTTCCTATTACCGGTATCTGGAGCTCCGCCGCCGCCGTCTCGGGGTGGAGAAGCTGCATATTTACGACTGTTACCTCCCGATTGTGGAAATGCCGGATAAGGAATACACCTATGAACAGGCAAAGCGGATGGTACGGGATTCCCTTGCGCCGCTGGGTGAAACCTATCAGCGGGATCTGGACCGCCTCCTTGCCGGCGGCTGGGTGGACGTATATGAAACCAGGGGAAAGGCTACCGGCGCTTATGCGACCGGGGTTTACGGCGTACATCCCTATATGCTGCTGAACTTTGTCGGCCAGCTTGGCGATGTGTTTACCCTCGCCCATGAGGCCGGTCATTGTATGCATACCTACTATTCCGATACCCAGCCCTATATGACCAAGGATTATCCCATCTTCCTTGCGGAGATTGCCTCCACCGTCAATGAAAACATCCTCATGCGGGGAATGATCGACGGCTGCGATCCTTCCACGGAAGAAGGACGGACCGAAAAGGCGTTTCTCATGAACCGTTTTCTGGAGGAATTCAAGGGCACGGTGTTCCGTCAGACTATGTTCGCGGAATTTGAGCTGAAGGTTCATGAAATGGCCGAGAGGGGGGAACCGCTTACCGGCGAGACGCTCTGCGGGGTGTACGGCGGCCTGCTCCGGGATTATTTCGGCCCGGATGTGGAGATCGACGACTATATACGGTGGGAGTGGGCCCGTATTCCGCATTTCTATAATGAATTTTATGTATTCAAATACGCCACCGGCTTTTCCGCCGCGGCCGCGATCACCCGCGGCCTGTTGACCGGCGGACCGGAAAATGTGGAGAAATACCGGGCCTTCCTGCACGCGGGCGGCAGCGATTATCCGGTCGAAACCCTGAAGCGCGCGGGGGTGGATATGACTACGCCCACCCCGGTTGTCGCTGCTTTGGAGGAGTTCGAGTCCATGCTCGCCCAGTTGGAAACTCTGCTCGGCTGATGATCTCCGGAGACCGCTTTGATGGAAAGAGCGGAAAAACCGGCAAAAGTCATACCAAAAAAGGCGGCCATCCGCAAGGAAGGCCGCCTTTTTTGCGCCTGTTAAAATTTCAGGTATGTACGCCCGTTTAAAAATGTGCAACGGATTACGACATTTCTAAATGGAATACATGAAATAAAAGTAATGATGAGAATACCTCGACCAAGGGGGAATTTAACGGCGAACTGCCGGAATAGATTACTTTGGTCTTTTTTTGTCAATGTAAAGCTGCTCGTCGGCAATTGCGATGATTTTTTCGGGCGTCGTATCGGGCGTGTCACACCGGCAGCAGCCAATGCTTACTTCCAGCGAGTAGTTGTCTGTGCCTTTTCTCAACTCTTTCAGGGCGTTTCGTATGAACTCCGTTATCTCCGACTGATGAACGCTGCTGCTTTCGGGGATAAAGCAGAACTCATCGCCCCCATAGCGTGCGGCAAACCCGCCGAATTTGCCTGCCGCCATAGAAAGCGCTTTTGCAACGGTAGTTATTGCGCAGTCGCCTTCGACATGACCGAAGCTGTCGTTGATGTGCTTGAACTTGTCAATGTCAATCAGGAACAGAACCAGCGGTTCTTTGTCCGAAACCGATTCGAGCCTTTCAACCATATAATCGTTCAGCCGTCGGCGGTTGTACAGCCCCGTAGGCGCATCGTGATATATCTGCAAATCCTGAATGGTGAGAAACAGGGTATGAATAACCATGAACATGCACAGATAGAGTACGGGAACGGTGGGAACGGCGTCCTCCAGAAAACCTGCAATCAGGGATGGCAGCATATAGGACGCATATATCAGATACTCGGCGCGGTGCGTTCTGGATCTGGTGGTGAATGTCCGCATCAGGGCTTTCACGGTGGGGATAAGCAAATAGAAATAACAACCCAAAACCTGAAGCACAAAAAGCTTGCCGTAGGTGTAGTCGCCGCTGTCGTTTATGTGGAAAACCCAGCCGGTGAAAATGGAAATCAAATCGAGAACAGCGGTCAGGACAAACGGTATGGCCAGAAGCAGGGCTTTCTTTTGGCTTAAATTTTTCGTATGAAGTCTTAACTCGACAAATTGAAACCAGAGAAAGCAGCCGAGTACTACAGCCGCAAGGGAAATACCGTTTACGGCAGCGTTAAGCAGCTTGCCGGGTGAAATATAGTTTCCTTTGTTAAGCGCCCAGAAAATGTCAGTTACAAGAACTACCCAGAATGTGTAAATGATACTTTTCAGTTTGCGTACCTCGTACTCTGAGCCAACGCTGGTGTTCAGCTTCATTCTGATCGACAATGTAAATATAATCAGAAAAAATTCGGTCACGGCATACGCCAGATACGCACTGTCCATCGTAATCACCCTTTTTGTTTCCCGGACAAATTGAAATTTCGTGTTTTCAGTATATCAAAATACCCGCCGAAAAGCAATCGCATTTCAGCAGGCGTTAACTTCCTGCGCAGAGAGCCTGATCGGGGTGCCTGAGGGCCGTATGCTGAACTTTCCACGATTCTCATTCGGTTTTGGCTTGCCGTTTTCGAGGGACAAAGCAAGCGGAAACAGCTTTTTCATCTAATGTTCACAATTTGGTCATTGAACCCTGTGGCATATCGCTGTATACTGTTCAGCAGCTAAATAATTAATATACTTAAATAAAAAGGGGGAAAATGAGGAAGGTGACGTTTACAGAGGAAACCGACTCCCGCGGCCGGCGGCTGTTTTCCGCGCTGAAGGATTTTCAGCGTTATGTTCTGGCCGTTCGCCCCGCGCCGGAGCTGCGCCCCAGCGAGTTTGCCATGCTGCACAGCATCCTGTGCTGCCTTTCGCGGCAAAGCGACGGCCCCGGCGTGATGATCGGGGAGCTCAGCGCCGTCACTCACCAGACGCCTTCCGGCGTTTCGCAGACGGTTCGCGCGCTGGAGGAAAAGGGACTGGTTGTCCGCAGTACCGTCCCCGCTGATCGCCGTGCGGTGTATGTCCGCCCGACCGAACAGGGGTGGGGAGCGGCCCGGGAGACTGAAAGGACCTTTTTCGCCCGTCTCGACGAAATTGCCGGGGAGCTGGGGGAAGAGGATACCGACCAGCTGATTACCCTGCTTGGCCGCCTGACGGAGATCATTCGCGTCCGCAACTCACATACCGAAAGGATGAATGAAGCCCGATGAGAAAAATATTTTCCTATCTAAAACCCTACGCGGTCTGGGTACTGGCCTGCGTGGCGCTGCTGTTCGGACAGGCGATGTGCGACCTCAGCCTGCCGAACCTGATGTCGGATATCGTTAATGTCGGTATCCAGCAGAGCGGTATCGAGGACACTTCGCCCGAGGCGATCAGCGAAGATGGTATGAAGCTGATGAAAACCTTCATGACGGAGTCTGACCGGCAGCTGGTGGACGGCAGCTATACCCTCGTCCGGGCCGGTGACGCGGCGTATGCAAAGGACTATCCGGAATCCGCGAACCGATGTATCTATGTCCGGAAAAGCAGCGATTCCGCGCTGGGTACGGCGTTCGGCCGGTCGGCTCTCACATTCATGAATTTCATGAAGCAGACGGCGGAACAGAACGGGCAGAACAATGCTTCCGCCGGTTCTTCCTCCCTGACGGATGGGCTGGAGGATCTGGATTTTTCTCCTCTGTATGCCATGCAGCCGCAGTTTGACCAGATGCCGTCCTCCGCGTTTGACAGCGCGCGGGAAGCGACCGCCGCCACCGACGATTCCATGCTGGATCAGGTCGGCGTGGTGATGGTTAAGCAGTTTTACAGTGAACTGGGCATGGATACCGGAAAAATCCGCAGCAATTACATTCTGATTACCGGCGTGAAGATGCTGGCGCTGACGCTGGCCGGCGCGTTGGCGACCATTCTGGTTGGTCTGCTTTCCGCCCGGATCGGCGCGGGAATTGCCCGCGCCCTGCGGCACGACGTGTTCGGCAAGGTGGAAAGCTTCGCCAACGCGGAATTTGATAAATTTTCCACTGCGTCGCTGATTACCCGCACCACCAACGACGTCACTCAGGTGCAGATGCTGCTGACGATGGGGATTCGGATGATCTGCTATGCCCCGATCATGGGGATCGGCGGTATTGTGATGGCGGTGGGCAAGAGCGTGTCCATGACATGGATCATTGCCGTCGGCGTGGTGATTCTGATTGGTCTGGTGCTGGCCATCTTCCTGATCGCCATGCCGAAATTCAAGCTGGTGCAGAAGCTGGTGGATAAGCTGAATCTTGTCACCCGTGAAAGCCTGAGCGGCATGATGGTCATCCGCGCCTTCGGCACCCAGAAATTTGAGGAAGACCGCTTTGAAAAAGCCAACGGCGACCTGACCCGCATTCACCTGTTCGTCAACCGGGTTATGGTATTTATGATGCCCGCGATGATGTTCATCATGAACGGGATCAGTCTGGTCATCATGTGGGTCGGTTCCCACCAGATCGAGGCCTCCGCCATGCAGGTCGGCGATATGATGGCCTTTATGCAGTATGCGATGCAGATTATCATGTCCTTCCTCATGATTGCCATGATGTTCATCATGGTTCCCCGCGCCGCCGTCTCGGCCGACCGGATCGCCGAGGTGCTGAATACCGAGCCCAGCATCCTTGATCCGGAGCACCCGAAAACGCTGGCCGGCCAGCGGAAGGGCCGGGTGGAGTTCCGTCACGTTTCCTTCCGCTATGGCAACGCGGAGGACGACGTTCTCCACGACGTCACCTTTACCGCCGAACCGGGACAGACCACCGCCTTTATCGGTTCCACCGGCTCCGGCAAATCCACGCTGGTCAATCTGGTTCCCCGCTTTTACGACGTGACCGAAGGCGAGATCCGGATCGACGGCGTCGATATCCGGGAACTGACCCAGCACGAGCTGCACGATATGATCGGCTATGTGCCGCAGAAAGGCGTGCTTTTCTCAGGAGATATCGCCTCGAATCTGCGGTACGGCCGGCCGGAAGCGTCGGATGAGGACTTGGATAAGGCTGCCCGTATTGCACAGGCCGCCGAATTTATCGCGGCCACCGAGGGCGGAATGCACAATGAAATCGCGCAGGGAGGCGGCAACGTCTCCGGCGGCCAGAAGCAGCGTCTTTCCATCGCCCGCGCCTTGGTGAAGGAAGCGCCGATCTATATTTTTGACGACAGCTTTTCGGCGCTGGACTTCAAGACCGACGCGGCCCTCCGCCGTGCTCTGAAGGAAGAAACGGGGAATTCCACCGTTCTGCTGGTCGCCCAGCGGGTCAGCACCATCATGAACGCGGAACAGATCGTCGTTCTGGACGAGGGCCGCGTAGCGGGAATCGGCACTCACGCCGAGCTGCTGCAAACCTGTGAAATCTATCGGGAGATCGCCCAATCCCAGTTGACGAAGGAGGAGATGGCGAAATGAGCGAAAGAGAAAAAACTTCTCCCAATTCTCCCCGCCGCGGTCCGATGGGAGGGCATGGCCCGATGGGCGGCGGTCCCGGCGGACCGATGATGCCCGGCGCAAAAGCAAAGGATTTTAAGGGCTCTATGAAAAAACTGCTGCGGTATATGGCGCAGTATAAATTTCGCGTGCTGCTGGTTGTGCTGGCGGCGGTGGTTTCCACCGTGCTGATGATTTTCGGGCCAAAGGTGCTCGGTCAGGCAACAACCGAGATGTTCAACGGCATTATGGGCAAGATTGCCGGCACCGGCGAGGGGATCGATTTCGGCAAGATTGCGCAGATTCTGCTGTGGCTGGTCTGCCTCTATGTCGCCAGCGCGGCCTGTTCCTATCTGCAGGGCTGGCTGATGACCGGCGTATCCATGAAAGTCACCTATAACCTGCGGAATGATATCGCAAAGAAAATCAATCGCCTGCCGCTTAAGTATTTCGACCGCACCAGCCACGGCGAGGTGCTCTCCCGTGTGACCAACGACGTGGATACGCTGGCCCAGTCCCTTAACCAGAGCATCACCCAGATTATTACCTCGGTCGCCACCTTCGTCGGCATCCTTGCCATGATGTTCTCCATCAGCTGGGAGATGACCCTGATCGCCCTGTGTACGATTCCGGTTTCCCTGATTTTTATCATGGTGATCGTGAAGCATTCGCAGAAATACTTCAAAGCCCAGCAGGAATATCTCGGCCATGTCAACGGCCATGTGGAGGAGCTTTACGGCGGCCATGTCGTGATGAAGGCCTTCAACGGCGAGGAAGCGTCGGTAAAGGAATTCGACGAATACAACGACACCCTGTATAAGTCGGCGTGGAAATCTCAGTTCCTTTCCGGCCTGATGATGCCGGTTATGCAATTTGTGGGCAACGTCGGGTATGTGGCGGTGTGTATCCTCGGCGGCTGGCTTGCTACGCAGGGGAAACTGGCGGTCGGCGACATTCAGGCGTTCATCCAGTACGTCCGTCAGTTTACCCAGCCCATCACGCAGATCGCCAATATTTCCAACATCCTTCAGTCCACCACTGCGGCGGCCGAGCGGGTGTTCGAGTTCCTCGAAGAGGAAGAGGAGACCCCCGATAAGCCGCTTATCCATATCAACGATACCGACGAGCCGGATACCGATTCCCGCGTGCACATCGCCGGCAGCGTACAGTTCGCCCATGTCAAATTCGGATACAATCCGGAGAAAACCATCATCCACGACTTTTCCGCCGTGGTTGAACCGGGGCAGAAGGTCGCCATCGTGGGCCCCACCGGCGCGGGTAAGACGACCATGGTCAAGCTGCTGATGCGCTTCTACGACGTGAACGAGGGCGCCATTCTGGTGGACGGCTACGACATCCGCGATTTCACACGCGACGAGCTGCGCTCCCTGTTCGGGATGGTACTGCAGGATACTTGGCTGTATAACGGTTCCATCCGGGACAACATCCGCTACGGCCGTCTGGACGCCACGGATGACGAGGTGCTCGCCGCCGCAAAGGCCGCGCAGGTGGATCACTTTGTGCGCACCCTGCCGGACAGCTACAATATGGAGCTCAACGAGGAGGCGAGCAACGTCTCTCAGGGCCAGAAGCAGCTGCTGACCATTGCCCGGGCCATTCTCTCCGATCCGAAGATTCTGATTCTTGACGAGGCGACCAGCTCGGTCGATACCCGTACCGAGATTCAGATTCAGAAGGCGATGGATAACCTGATGCGGGGCCGCACCAGCTTCATTATCGCCCATCGTCTGTCCACCATCCGCAACGCCGACCTGATTCTCTGTATGAAGGACGGCGACATTGTGGAGCAGGGTACCCACGATGAGCTGATGGAGAAGAACGGTTTTTATGCGAATCTGTACAACAGCCAGTTTGAGCAGGCGGAGGAGTCCGCCTGATTGCCCGCGTTTTCCGCTCTCGGCAAAGAGTCCCCCGGATGCGAAACATCCGGGGGGCTCTTTTTGGAACGATGGCCGCCTTCCCTGAAAGGCTGGCGGAAGACCGGCTTCTTTGTCCGGCGTTCCCTCTGTGCCGTTATTTTCTGACCGCGGTGAAGCCAAGATCCTCCAGCTCCGCGGCGGCGGTCTGAGCACAGTGATCACAGCCGTTGACCGTTACGGTTTTGTCTGCCGGCGAGACCGAAAAATCCAGTCCCGCGGCGGTCAGCGCTTTGGTGATCCTTTCCACGCATTTGGCGCAGTGCATTTCTTCCACATAGAATACTGTCATGACGTTTCCTCCTAAAAAAGCAGAATATCGGTCGTGCCGCCTTGCCGGACGGCAGGACCCTCAAAAACAGCGGCAGGGTCCGTTTTTATCGCATGAGCTTCTGCAGGGTTGCCAGCAGTTCGTCCACCGCTTCGTCGTTTCCAGCGCGGATATCGTCCACCACACAGGTCTTGATATGGGTACCGAGCAGAGTCTTGCTGAAAGCGTTCAGCGCCGCCTGAACGGCGGATACTTGAGTCAGAATATCCACACAGTAGGCGCTCTTTTCCACCATACCGCGCAGTCCGCGTACCTGTCCTTCGATCCGGTTCAGTCGGTTGACAAGATTCTGTACTTCCTCATCCGACCGGACCTTTTTCCGGCATTCGCCGCATGCTTTGTTGCATTCACAGCCGGGCATAGGCACTTTTCTCTCCTTTCTCTGATTCATCCTGCATTACGGGTCCAGCTTTTTCATCCGCAGACGAAGCGCGTTGGTCACTACGCAGACCGAACTGAGGGACATGGCCAGCCCCGCCAGCATCGGGTCAAGCAGCGGTCCGCCGAAAAATGTCAGGACGCCGGCCGCAACGGGGATGCCCAGCGTGTTGTAACAAAACGCCCAGAACAGGTTCTGCTTGATGTTCCGCAGGGTCAGCCGGCTCAGCCGGATTGCCCGGGCCACGTCGTTCAGATCGGATTTCATCAGCACCACGTCCCCGGCTTCAATCGCAATGTCGCTCCCGGTGCCGATCGCGGCCCCCACGTCGGCTTGGGCGAGGGCAGGAGCATCATTGATGCCGTCGCCCACCATCAGCACGGTTTCTCCCGTCTCCTGAAACTGTTGAACGATGCGGGCTTTATCCTCGGGCAGCACCTCCGCGATTACCTCGTCCGCACCGGCCTGCGCGCCGATATGCTCCGCCGCCGCCCGGTTGTCTCCGGTCAGCAGCACAACCCGCAGTCCCTTCTCCCGCAGCCGCCGGACAGCGGCGGGGCTGGATTGCTTCACGACGTCCGCTACCCCGATTACGCCGAGAAGGAAGCCGTCCGCCGCGACATACAGCGTGGTCTGCCCGGCGGACGACAGACGGTCCGCCTCATCGGAAAACGCGGCGCAGGAAACGGAGCTTTCCTCCATCAGCCGGCGGCTGCCGACCAGAACCTTCCGCCCATCCTCCAGCGTCGCCCGGATTCCCCGGCCGGAGAGATTCTCAAACGCTGATGCCGACGGCAGGGGAGAGATTCCCTCCTCTTCCGCCTTTTCCCGGACGGCGCGGGCAAGCGGATGATCGGACAGCGTCTCCACCGCCGCCGCCAGCGTAAGCAGCTCCTTCTCTCCGCCCGGTGGGGTAAGAAGCGCGGTTACAGCGGGTTTCCCTTCGGTCACGGTGCCGGTCTTGTCCAGCAAAACGGCGGTCACGCTGTGCAGACGTTCCAGAGCTTCGCCGCTGCGTACCAGAATACCATTTGCCGCGCCCAGTCCGGTTCCCACCATGATGGCGGTGGGGGTGGCCAGCCCGAGGGCGCAGGGACAAGCGATCACCAGCACTGAGGTAAAGACCCGCAGCACAAACGCCGCGTCTTTGCCGGCAAGGCCCCAGAACAGGGCGGCGAGAATGGCGATCCCGATCACAATCGGCACAAACACGCCCGCCACCCGGTCGGCAATTTTGGAAATCGGCGCTTTCCGTCCCTGCGCCTCCTCCATGATCCGGACGATTTTGGATAGGGTGGTATCCTCGCCCACCCGGTCCACCCGGACTTGCAGAGCCCCGTTATAGTTGACACTGCCGCCGATGACCGCGCTCCCAACGGATTTTTCCACCGGCATGCTTTCCCCGGTCAGCATGGATTCGTCCACACCGCTTTCTCCCTGTACCACCGTTCCGTCCAGCGGGATTCGTGCGCCGGGACGAATCAGAAGCCGGTCGCCGGGCTTCAGCGAGTCGGTCGGCACCTCCCGGGCGGTTTCCCCGTCCAGCAGCAGGGCGGTATCGGGGGCAAGGGCCATCAGCTTTTCAATGGCGCCTCTGGTTTTCTGTTTGCTGTTCGCCTCCAGATGCTTTCCCAGCATAATAAACGTCAGCACTACCGCGGCCGATTCATAATAAAGATGATGGACATGCATGGAGTCGAAAGGAATCTGATAGGTGAGAAAAAGGCTGTACAAAAAAGAGCAGCCGCTGCCGACCGCGACCAGCGAATCCATTGTCGGTGCGAGATGAAACAGCGATTTGAAGCCCAGCAGGAAAAAGCGCCGTCCAAGATACAGGATCGGGATGGTCAGAAGCAACTGGGTCAGCGCATAATTGGTGGGCGAAACGTCCGGCCGAAGAAGGGCGGGAAGGGGCAGCTTCCAGACAAACATCTGCCCCATGGAAACGTAAAGCAGCAGGGCGGTCAGCACAACGGCGGCAATCAATTCCTTCCGGCGGAAATGTTCGCCGCGGCGAGATCGTTCGCTGCGGCGGAGACGGTTCGCTTCCGGTTTTATCGTTTCTCCGGCAGAGTTTTTTTCTTCCTGTTCCGCGGCCCGGCCTGCCTTGCCCGGGGTATAGGGGGAAATGCCAAAACCGGCTTTTTCCACCTTCTGTATAATCTGTTCGGGCGTGACACTGGATTCGTCGTATTGGATGGTCATTCGGTTGGTGGTCAGGTTTACATCGCTGCGAACCACCCCGTCCAGCCGCCGGGTCACCCGCTCGACGGCGCTGGAACAGGCGGCGCAGGTCATCCCTTCGATGAGATAAACGTCTTCTTTCATGGCTTTCCCTCATTTCCCCTTTGCGTTTTATCTGTTTGTACGGAAGATACCCTATGGGGGTATTATAATACCCCCATAGGGTATCTGTCAACGCCTTTTTCAACAATGATAGAAAACCGGTTTTGGTGATAAAGGCGTGAAAAGTTGCAGGATTGTCAGAATCACAGTCCGTTTCCGCAAATCTCTCCATGAATTTTCCGTATTTCTATTGACAAGCAGGGGGATTTCCGCTATAATCTCTTTCGTCCTTACGGAAGCGGCTGCAAGCTGCCGGCCGGGAAAAGGATTAGAAAACAGGGACGTTTAGCTCAGCTGGTAGAGCATTCGCTTGACGTGCGAAGGGTCAGCGGTTCAAGTCCGTTAACGTCCACCAGACCTGCGGTTGGCAATTCGCAATGAGTTGCCAGCCGCTTTTTGTAACTGCGAGCGGGTATGCGGGTATGCGGATGTGCGGGTATGGCTTTTAACGGTGACGGATATACGCTCTTTGGATTTCACGAGATCCTCTTTTCCCTTACCTGTACAGGCCTGCGTTCCTCTCCTTTGCCGCATATAGTTTTTGCCGCAAAAAAATTTTTATTTCCCTCTTGACAAATAAAAAAAGCCGGCATAAAATGATAACAACACAGGAAACCAATGAGTAAGAGTAGTACGCATGGCGTCAGGCGTTTCAAGAGAGCCGCAGACGGTGAGATTGCGGTAACGGCGGCGGTGCGGAATGGACTTACGAGGGCAATCCGAGCGTGACGGAGGACGGAAGATCGTTTTCAGGAACGTTAGGTGCGACGGGATCTCCACCCGTTATCCAGGGAGCGTGCATGTTGGTGCGCGGGAAAAGTGCATCCGTGTAATGCGGATGAATTCGGGTGGTACCGCAGGAGTTGAGCTCTTGTCCCAGAGGATCTGGGGCAAGAGCTTTTTTGTTTTTCTGTGAAACAGAAGGGAGGGCCAATGGGATGAAGCGATGGCGAAGCGGCAGAAGATGGATCCGCCACAATAACCCGTTGACAATGAACATTAGGAGAGAACAATATCATGAAAAAGAATCGCTTTTATAAATTTGCCGCTCTTACCCTGTCTGCCGCGATGATGGTCTTGTCCTTCGCCGGCTGCGGCGGAACGGAATCAGCCGACAGCAGTACCGCCGGATCGGAAAGCGGTGCGGCAAAGATCAGGAAGATTGGCGTTATTCAGTATGCCGTCCACGCTTCGCTGGATAATTGTTATGACGGTCTGGTTCAGGGGCTGGAAGCCGCCGGTTATAAGAACGGCGAGAATCTGACTATCGATTTTCAGAATGCGTTGGGACAGACGGAGACCGCCAACCAGCTTGCACAGAATATGGCGGCCAGAAAATACGACATGATTATCGGTATCGCCACGCCGGCTGCGATAGCGGCCTATGCCGCTGGCAGCGGCAGCGACATTCCCGTGGTGTTCTGTGCGGTATCCGACCCGGTCAGCGCTAAGCTGGTCAAATCTCTGGACGCGCCGGGCAACAACTGCACCGGCACCTCCGACCTGCTGAATCTGGAGGCGCAGCTCAAACTGATCCGTGCCCTCCAGCCTGATGCGAAGAAGATCGGCATTCTGTATACCACCAGCGAAGCCAACTCTGTTTCCCATCTGGCGGAAATCAAGAAGCTCGCGCCCGACTATGGCTTTGAGATCGTGGAGCAGGGCGTGCAGAGCGGTGCGGACGTGCCGCAGGCTGCCGCGGCTTTGGCGTCGAAGGTGGACTGTATCAACAACTTCACCGACAACAACGTGGTGGATAATCTGACCAGCGTGCTGGCTAAGGCGAACGAAGCGGGCATCCCGGTGTACGGTTCGGAAGTGGAGCAGGTCAGGAAAGGCTGCATAGCCTCCGAAAGCCTCGATTATATCGCGCTGGGGAAGGAAACCGGTACGCTGGCCGCAAAGGTTCTGAACGGCGCCGACCCCAGAACCACGGCGGTGGTACAGGTCAAGGACAGTACGCCGGTGGTGAATACCGACGTGCTGGAGGTCAGAGGTATCACCCTGCCCGACGCGTATACCGCGGTGGAAAAGGTGACGACTTCGGCGGATTGAGGCTTCCGGCGCAGTGAGTCGGAACAGGAAGGAACGAGACAATGGATATTCTGATCGATCTTGCTAAATCGGCGCTGGAGCGGGGGTTCGCTTACGGCATATTGGCATTGGGGGTCTATATTACCTATACGATTCTGGATTTCCCCGACCTGTCGGTAGACGGAACCGTGCCGTTGGGGGCGACCATTTCCGCCGTGCTGATTCTGCAGGGGGTCAATCCCTGGCTGGCCAGCCTGCTGGCCTTTCTGGCCGGTGCGGTGGCCGGCTGTGTGACCGGGCTGCTCCACGTCAAGCTGAAGATATTACCGCTGTTGTGCGGCATTCTGGTTATGACGGCGTTGCTGTCCGTTAATCTGGTATTGATGATGCAAGGAACGGGGGGGCTTTCGACGGCGACGCTGTTCGATTCCTCCACCATCGTCAACGCCTTCCCGGTTCGGCTTCTCCCGGAGAGGATTGCCGGATACAAATTTCGTACCGTAGCTGTAACCCTTTTGATCGTTCTGACCGGCAAATTTCTGTTGGATGCGTATCTGAAAACCAAATCCGGCCTTCTCCTCCGGGCGACCGGGAGCAACGAGCAGTTTGTTACCATGCTGGCCTGTCATCCCGGGCTGTCCAAAATTCTCGGGCTGGCGATTGGGAACGGCTTCGCCGCCCTTGCGGGCGCGGTGCTTGCACAGATCAATCAATCGGCCGACCTGCAGATGGGGGTCGGGATGGTGGTGATCGGGCTGACCGCCGTGATTGTCGGGACCAGTATTTTCCGTTCCTTCCGGCGCATGAAGGACACCACGAAAGTACTTGTCGGCGCGGTAGCTTATGCCGGTTGCATACAGGTTGCTTTGGCGTTCGGCCTGCCGACATCCCTGCTGAAGCTACTAACGGCCATCCTCTTCGTTCTGGCGCTGGTGCTCAGCTCCACACTGGACGGCGGACGGCATAAGAAAACGAAAGGGGGCGTCCGGAATGCTTGAGTGCAGGAATCTGGTGAAACGCTTCAATGCCGGAACGCCCGACGAGGTGACGCTTTTCAACGGCTTCTCCTTTTCGGCGGAGCCGGGGGAGTTCGTTTCGATCATCGGTTCCAACGGCTCGGGAAAGACCACGCTGCTGAATCTGGTGTGCGGTTCCCTGCCGCTGGACGGTGGAACGATCGCTTTCGGCGGACGGGACATCACCCGTCTGAGCGAGCATAAACGGGCCGTTTTTATCGGCCGGGTATTTCAGGATCCGCAGAAAGGCTCCTGCGCCGATCTGACCATTCTGGAAAATATGGCTCTGGCCGATAACAAAAAGGGCGTTTACGGGCTGACCGGCGCGGTCAACCGGAAACGGACAGACTATTATCGTTCCCTGCTGGAAACCTGCGGCATGGGACTGGAAAACCGAATGAATACGCTGACCGGATCCCTGTCCGGCGGTCAGCGGCAGGCGCTCGCTCTGGTGATCGCCAACATGACCGACGTGGAACTGCTGATTCTGGATGAGCACACGGCGGCGCTCGATCCAAAATCCAGTGAAACGGTGATGGCGCTGACCGATAAGCTGGTGAGCGAGAAGAAAACGACCACGCTGATGGTTACCCATAATCTCCGTTTCGCGCTGGAATATGGAAACCGCCTGGTCATGATGCATCAGGGCAGTAAGGTGATGGATCTTCTCGGAGAGGAAAAGAAAAACGCCAAAATCGAGGATTTGCTGCATACCTTTAACGAGATCAGTATCGAATGCGGCAACTGACCAATACCGTGTTGTCAAGAAAGGAGAATACCTGTGAAAAACATTCCTTATCGCATTTATCTTTCAGAAGAGGAGATGCCCCGTCAATGGTATAATCTCCGCGCCGATATGAAGGAGCAGCCCGATCCCTATCTCCATCCCGCCACCCATCAGCCGGTGGGGCCGGAGGATATGCTTCCCATCTTTTGTGAAGAACTCTGCGCGCAGGAAATGAATACCACCGACCGGTATATCGACATCCCGGAAGAGGTGCAGAATTTCTATAAAATCTACCGCCCCTCGCCGGTTATCCGTGCGTATAATCTGGAAAGAGCGCTGGGAACGCCCGCGAAAATTTACTACAAGTTCGAAGGAAACAATACCTCCGGATCCCACAAACTGAATTCCGCCGCCGCACAGGTGTATTACGCGAAGAAGCAGGGTCTCACCTCCCTGACCACCGAAACCGGAGCCGGGCAGTGGGGGACTGCGCTGGCGATGGCCTGCGCCCACTACGGCATTGATCTGACGGTATATATGGTGAAAGTCAGCTATGAGCAGAAACCCTTCCGCAAGGCGGTAATCCATACCTTTGGAGCGGATATCATCCCCAGTCCTTCCGAAACCACCGAGGTAGGCCGCGCTATTCTGAAGACGCATCCCGGCACCGGCGGTTCTCTCGGCTGCGCGATCTCCGAAGCCATCGAAAAGGCGACCCATACCGAAAACTGCCGGTATGTGCTGGGTTCGGTGCTGAATCAGGTGCTGCTGCATCAGTCCGTTATTGGGCTGGAAGCCAAGGCAGCAATGGAAAAGGTGGACGAATATCCTGATATCGTCATCGGCTGTGCGGGCGGCGGTTCCAACCTCGGCGGTTTGATGGCCGCGTTTATGAAGGATACGCTGGACGGCACCCGCCCGAACACCGAGTTCATCGCGGTGGAACCGGCGTCCTGTCCGTCGTTGACCCGCGGCAGGTATGCTTACGATTTCTGCGATACCGGCCATGTCACTCCGCTGGCCCGGATGTATACGCTGGGCAGCGACTTTATCCCCTCCGCCAACCATGCGGGAGGTCTGCGGTATCACGGTATGAGCCCGATCCTCTCAAAGCTGTACCACGACGGCTATATGCGGGCCGTGGCGGTGGAGCAGACCCGGGTGTTTGAGGCGGCGACTCTTTTCGCCAAATATGAAACGATTCTCCCCGCGCCGGAATCCTCCCACGCCATCCGGGCCGCGATCGACGAGGCGCTCAAGTGTAAGGAAACCGGCGAGGCCAAAACCATCCTCTTTGGTCTGACCGGCACCGGGTATTTCGATATGAACGCCTATACCTCCTATCTGGACGGCACCATGACCGATTATATCCCGACCGATGAGGATTTGCAGAAAGGCTTTGACGGCCTGCCCCGAATCGATTGATTTTTCCGCTGACCGCAGGGTCCGGACTACGGCTGTCCGGACCCTGTGGCTGTTTTAAACCTGACTATCGCCATTCGGCAACGGTTATGCTATAATGCCGTCAGGGAAAAACGCGACAGCGTTTTTCACCTTCCCGCCTTTTCGCGGGAAGGTCCGCCGCCGGATAACGCCGGTGCAGAACCCGGCCGGGCGGCAGTGAGGTATAATGCCGTTCCGGAGAAATGCGACGGCATTTCTCGGCAGCGCCGCCAGCACAAGTCCGCATAGAACCCGGCCGGGCGGCGCTGTGGTTAGAGAAGAGGAATCGAACAGATGACAGTCAACAACGAAAACGAATATAAACGGGCGGCGGCAATCCATGATCTGTCCGGGGTGGGGAAATGCTCTCTTACCGTAATCCTTCCGATCCTTTCTGCGGCCGGGATCGAATGCGCGGCGCTGCCGACAGCGGTGCTCTCCACCCATACCGGAGGATTCGGTGAGGTGGTCTGCCGGGACCTGACGGAAGAC
Organism: uncultured Oscillospiraceae bacterium; assembly: GCA_905192745.1. GTDB lineage: Bacteria > Bacillota > Clostridia > Oscillospirales > Acutalibacteraceae > Avimonas. Next base: position 12,531 of record CAJJLZ010000021.1, on the reverse strand, counting down.
ATGCTTCCCATTGCCCGCCACTGGCGGCGGGAGCATATCGGCTTTGACGCGCTGTATAGCGGGTATCTGGCTTCTTATCAGCAGATCGGTCTGGTTCGGGAGACATTCGGCCTGCTCCGCGGCAGCAGAACGCTGGTGATGGTCGATCCGGTGATGGGAGACAACGGGCGGCTGTACAGCCTGTATACCCCTGAAATGGCCCGGGGAATGGCGGACCTCTGCGCCTGCGCGGATATTATCGTCCCCAACCTGACCGAAGCGGCGATCCTCCTCGGGCGGGACTACCGGCCGCGCCTCACTCCGGAGGAGACGGAAGAGACGCTGCGGGCGCTTTCCCGTCTCGGGCCGCGGCGGGTGGTGCTGACCGGCGTTCATTTCCGGGAGGGGGAGCTTGGCGCGGCCTGCTACGACGCGGGTATCGACCGGATGGAATATGAGGCAGGACCGGCGGTGCCCGGTCGTTTCCACGGCACGGGGGATGTTTTCGCCTCGGTTTTGCTGGCCGGTCTGCTCCATGGCAATTCTCTCGCCGGTGCGGTTCGTCTGGCGGTGTCCTTTACCGCCGAGAGCATCCGCCGCACGGCGGACGCAGGAACCGATCCCCGCTTCGGCGTTCGCTTTGAACCGGGCCTGACCGGGCTGGCAGAGCGGATCAATGGAAAGAATCCGGGCATTGAATGGCTCCGTAACCGAAATCAAGCGGTCGTTCCTCCGGTATGATAAAGTGGAATCGCAAGGAGGCGGAACGGAATGGAGGAATGGAATCAGGCTGTCCGGAAGATGGCCGCCTGGATGGAGGGACACGCTGACGAGGATCGCTGGCTTCTGTCCATGTCGCGGGAAATAGGGTATTCCCCTACCTATTGCTCGTACCTGTTCCATCAGGCGACGGGAATGACGCTTCGCAGCTATATGGCGGCAGTGCGGATTCAGCAGGCGGTTCGGTTTGTCCGGGATACCGATAAAAAACTGCTGGATATTGCCGTAAGCTGTGGATATTCCTCTCACGAGGCTTTGACGAGAGCCTTTGTCAAAACGTTCGGACGATCGCCGAATGACTTTCGGAAGCATCCGGTTTGCCTTCCTTCAGTCTTGCCCCCGCTGGAGAATCTCCTTGCCAATTCTGTATATGGAGGTATGGCTGTGAGCGCTGTTCAGGAGGCGAATGTTCGCCTCGAGTATATCCCGGCCCATCGGTATATCGGTATATGGGATAAGGATGCGGGAAATTACGGCGAATTCTGGAATGGCCGTGACTGCGACGCCATTAGCGACTTGGTGGAAAGCCTGCGCCCGATTTCTCACGATATCGTCGGCCCCGGCATGGCGGGATGGATGGAAAAGGACGGAAAGTCCGGCTATTTTTACGGAACCGGCGTCCCCGCCGATTATAACGGCGAGGTACCGGAGGGCTTTACCCTCTGGGACGTTCCGGAGTCCCTGTATCTGGTGTTTTTCCATCCGCCGTTCGACTATGCGGCCGATAATGCAGAGGTTATGAGCCGGGTAGAGAAGCTGGCCTGGTCGTTCGATCCGGCCCGCCCCAACCGGTGGTGGATCGGCTACGAATATGCATGGAACGACGGGCCGGCGTACCAGCGGCATTGCCCGGAGGTATCGGGTTATGAAGTACTCCGCCCGGTAAAGCGGATTCGGTAATTTTCTCATCGGTACAAAACAGCGGCCGGAATACAATTCCGACCGCTGTTTTCTCTGCAGTTCTTTATGTTTTAGCCTGCCTGTCACGACAGCAAACGGCTGTTACAGCGTTTTTGCCAACTCCTTCAAATACGCGCGGAAGCCGTCGCCCACCTCGGGATGTTTCAGCGCGACCTCGCAGGTCGCCTGCAGAATGCCAAGCTTATTGCCCATATCGTACCGTTTGCCGGTGAAATCCACGCCGGTCATTCCTTCCGTGCGGGCAAGCACCAGCATCGCATCGGTCAGCTGGATTTCCCCGCCCGCACCGGGGGCGGTCCGGTCGAGAATATCAAAGATAGACGGAGGCAGTACACACCGTCCGAGAATGGAGAACAGGGAAAGGATCTTGTCCGGCGTGGGCTTTTCAATCATATCGGTCACGGCGTACAGGTTATCCCGCAGCGGATCGACCTTCAGGGAGCTGTACCGGAGGATCTGCTCAGGCGTGACCTCCTTGATGCCGACCACGCCGCGGCCGAATTCCTCATATGCCCGGCAGAGCTGGGCGCAGGCCGGGTCCTTTCCGATAATCACGTCATCCCCGTACAGTACGGCAAAGGGCTCGTCCCCGACGAAGGAACGGGCGCAGTTCACCGCGTGGCCGAGGCCGCGGGTTTCCTTCTGGCGGATAAAATACAGGTTTGCCAGATGGGTGATGTCGTTGAGCTGCCGCAGGGTTTCATCCCGTCCGGAAGCGGCCAGCCGCTCCTCCAGCTCAGTCACATGATCGAAATGATCCTCAATAATCCCCTTGTTCCGGTTGGTGATAATCAAAATATCCTCAATGCCGGAACGAACGGCTTCTTCCACAATATACTGAATCGCGGGCTTGTCCACGATGGGAAGCATTTCCTTGGGCATGGCCTTGCTGATTGGAAGCACCCGGGTGCCGAGACCGGCCGCCGGAATGACCGCTTTGCGGACTTTCGGATAGGACATGGCTTGTTCTCCTCCATTTTCAAGGGCTTTTTACAAGATACATCCCGTTCGGTTACTCTCCGACGGACGTGTGATAATGCTTGCCGAATACAGCCGCGAAGCGGCTGTATTTGTTCATTGTCCAACTGTTCGGCAAATATTATGATAACGCAAGGTTCATGGATATAATGCAGACAACGGCGGCCAGCGCTCCTAGACAAAACGCGGCGCCGACGACGCTTCCAGCCGAAACGCCGCCGCGGCGGGCGAGGGCATAGCGATAATACAGCGCATCGCCGCCCTCCTGCCGGATGCGGTTCATTAACCGCTTGGTGTGGCGGCGGTACAGATCGTTGGCCCGCATCCCCATTACGCCGTGCAGCGTCAGGGAAAGCATGGACGAAAGGTGAGACGACAACAGCAGCCAGGCGGGGGTGCTCCCCTCCGGGATGACGCCGCCGCTCAGAAACGCCTGCAGCGCGGACGGATCCGCCGCCATGGCCCGAAAACCGAGAAAAGCGACGGCAAGCCACGGCAAACTCAGAATGACCGAAGTCGCCAGCACGGGCAGAAACAAACGGCGCATTTTTCGATACAGCAGCCAGAAAGCCGGGAAAAGAGCAGCCGCCCAGTTCCAGGAGACGCCGTTCCGGCTCTTTTCCATGTATTGAAACCGGGGGAGATAATAGCCGGAATTGCTGCCGATAAAGGTGGCGAGATCCATCGCCGTTTCCCCTCCGACGATCCCGTCCGGGGGAACTTCGCCGTAAGGGGTGTAGGGGGGAGAGAACGCATTGGGATCAACCGGCGGATTTTGATCCTCCGGCCGAAGGGGAGGGGGATCGTCGAGCGCCCGGCCGCATTTGCGGCAGTACCGGCTGTCCGCCAGATTCGCTGCGCCGCAGTTGCCGCAGACCAACGCGCCTTCGTCGCTTCGGCTGGGTACGGGCCGCCACTGGGCGGCCGTGCCGTGCAGGGCGGCAAAATGGCAGCGGCCCGCCTGCTTCCAGCACTCCCGGTGATGGGGCGCGCCGCAGTCCGGGCAGATTACCACGTCGTCTTCCGGCGTGAAGCTTCTGCCGCATACCGGACAGGTATACTCTTGTAAATTCAGCATATCCGGCAGCCCCATTCTTTTCGAGGTTCCGTTCTCTGCCCGCCCGGCGGCGGTTCCCGCCGGCCCGGGTCAGGTGGTGGTCAAGTGGTGTACAAAAAGAGCGTCTGAAACAATATATTTGCGAACCAGGCGATGCCGCCCGATACTGCCACCAGAATAAGGGACACGCCGCCCGCCTGCATCAGCGCCTGCCGGGTATAGTTCTCCGTCAATACGGCTTCGCCGCCTGCCGCCTGTTCGCTTTCCGTTTTTTTCCGTATCGTCCGCGTCCGCTTGACCGCGCAGCGCTGATAGAGCGCGTTGCTGCTGAGGCCGAACAGGATACGGACCAGCAGACTGACCAGCGAAAGCAGGGAAAGAATAGCAAAATAAATGGAAAACCTTCCGCTCTCGACCAGTGAAAACAACGACCGGTACATTGCCTCGGAGGAGGTCATGTCCAGCGCGGGATAGATGACCGTACCCATGATGGAGTACGTCAGGAAGTTTTTTATCACCATCAGCGCCAGAACAATGCCGCCGGAGACGTATTGCTTGCGGTACAGCAGCCAATAGGGGGTAATCAGGAAAGCCGGCCAGTTCCAGGAAAGCCGGGAGCCGCGCTTCGCCATTTTATAGAAGCGGGGAACATAATAGGCGGAGTTCGGCCCGACGAAAGCGGCGAGATTTCCCGCCTTTTCTCCGTCGATTTCCTCTTCCTGCGGCACGCCGCCCAAGGGGTCGGCCGACGGCATCCGGATGGGAGCGTACTCCCCGTAACCGCCGGGGTAATAGGTGTTTCCGGGAGGCGGCCCGGCCGGCGACTGATACGGCGGCGGGGGAGTTTGCGGCCGGGCGGGGCCGGATTTCCACTCCGACGGAGAAAGCTCCTGTCCGCAGCGGGAACAGAACTCGGCAAATTCCACGTTTTTCTGTCCGCAGCGGGGACACGTCCGTCCTTCTGTTGACGCGGCGGCCGGCGCGTCAGCCTGACCGCCTGTCGGTGCGTCGTGATGCTCCGGCACGCCGGAAGGCTCCTGCGGACGCGTCCACTGGCGGGGCGTGCCGTGATCGGCGGCAAAGCGGCAGTGCCCTTCCTGCTTCCAGCACTCCCGATGATGGGGCGCGCCGCATTCCGGACAGGCAACGATGTCGTCGGTTTCCTGAAATTTTCGATTGCAAACGGGACAGATGTATCCCTCGTAAAAAAACATAGCAGACCATTTCCTTTCGCCGCCTGTTGTTCCGGCGCCGGGACGCGGACGCCCCGGAAGGCGTCCATTGCCATTGCGGCAATTGTTTACGTTATATTGTACCGTTTTTTTCAGGAAACTGCAACGGATTCCTCTATCGTTTATAAAATGTTTACGAATCGGCGGGATGGGAAAAGAGATGGGGGAAAATCGATCAGGAGCAGTCCCCGCCATATCGCGGACAGCCGGCGGTTTCTCCCATTTTGATGGGAAGAAGCCGATCAGTAATCTTTTGACAAAAGACATCCGGGTCGTTGTTTGTGCCGCCGATTTTATGCCTGTTTCGCAAAAACCGCTCTTTGGGCCGGTTTTTGCGGGAATCGATTGATATTTTCGCTTCCGGTCAGTATAATATATCAGAGTGCGGACAGTCGGCCGGAGCAGAGCGGCCTGTCCGGAACCGAACGCTTTTCTGAAGGATGATGAGGAGTTTTGAATACGGAAAACGCCGCCGCGTTTTTTGCGTGGCTCCACGGCAAGAGGGTCGCGGTCTGCGGAATCGGCAACAATAACACCCCGGTGGTCCGGCAGTTTCTGCAATATGGCGCCGTCGTGACCGCCTGCGACCGCCGCACCCGGGAGCAGCTCGGGGAGACCGCCGCCGCGCTGGAGGAAGCGGGCGCTTCCCTTCGGCTGGGGGACGGCTACCTTTCCGCGCTGGAAACGGACGGCGCGGACCTGATTCTGCGCACCCCGGGCATGAAGCCCTACCTCCCGGAATTCGAGGAGGCCCGCCGCCGGGGGACGCCGGTGACCTCGGAGATGGAACTGTTCCTCGCCCTCTGCCCCGCGCCGGTCACCGCCGTTACCGGGTCGGACGGCAAAACCACCACCACCACGGTCATCGCCAGTCTGCTGGAAGCCGCCGGCCGCCGGGTTCATCTTGGCGGGAATATCGGCCGCCCCCTACTGCCGGAAATCCTCGATGTGAAGGCGGAGGACGAGGTGGTGGCGGAGCTTTCCAGCTTCCAGCTTACCCGGATGCGGCAGCGGGTGGATACGGCCGTAATTACCAACGTCGCCCCGAACCATCTGGACTGGCATACCGACATGGAGGAATACATCGACGCCAAGCGCAACCTCGTGCGGTATCAGGACGCGTCCTGCCGCGCGGTTCTGAACGCGGACAACGCCGTCACCCGCGGCTTTGCCGCCGATACCGCCGCGCCGGTATCTTTCTTTTCCCGGCGGGAAAAGCCGGAACGGGGGGCGTGGCTCTCGCCGGACGGGGTGCTGACCATGACCGAAAACGGCGTGGATACCCCCATCCTCCCGGCCGGAGAGATTTTCCTCCCCGGGGTGCATAATGTGGAAAATTATCTTGCGGCCATCGCCGCCGTGTGGGGGAAGGTCCCGCCCGGGATCATTGCGGATTTCGCCCGCCGTTTCGGCGGGGTGCCGTACCGCTGTCAGCTCATCCGGGTGCGCCGGGGCGTAAGATATTACGACGATTCCATCGCTTCCAGCCCGACCCGCACCATCGCGGGGCTGCGGGCGTTTGGAGAAAAAAGCCCGGACCGCCGGAACGTGATCCTGATTGCAGGCGGCTACGATAAGCACATCCCGTATGATCCCCTCGGGCCGGCGGCGGCCGAAACGGTCAAGGAGGCCGTCCTCCTCGGTGCGACGGCGGACGCGATTGAACGGGCGATCCGCGTCTGCTCCGCGCTGCCCATCCGCCGGGTGGAAACGATGGAGGAGGCGGTGGAAACCGCCGCCTCGCTGGCGGAAGAGGGGGACGTGGTGGTCCTGTCCCCGGCGAGCGCGAGCTTTGACCGGTATAAAAATTTTGAGGAGCGGGGCGACCATTTCAACCGTCTGGTCGCGGCGCTGGACGAATAGACGGGAAGACGGGAAAGGGGAAAGCTTTATGGCTCTGGATTTACGGGCCGCTCTGGAAACGCTGAGCGGCGCGGAGGGGGTCGGCGGCCTGTCCGCCGCGCCGGACGCGGCGGAGGCGCTGCTGCGCCCTTACTGCGAATCGGTGGAGCGGGATCCGCTCGGCAGCGTGATCGGCTATCGCCGCTGCGGACGGGAGAACGCGCCGCTGCTGATGCTGGAGGCGCATATCGATGAAATCGGGCTGATCGTCACCGGGGTGGACGACGCGGGCTTCGTCCGGGTCGCCGCCTGCGGCGGAACCGACCGCCGCGCGCTGATCGCGGCGGAGGTGGTCGTCCACGGCGACAAGGCGTATCCGGGGGTGTTCTGCTCCATTCCGCCCCATCTGAGCGGGCTGGAGGACGACGGAAAGATTCCACCGGTCCCGGAACTGGGAATCGATATCGGGCTGGACGCCAAACGCGCCCGCCGCCATGTAAAGGCGGGGGACCGCGTCTCCTTCCGCCCGAATTTTACCGCCCTCGCCGGGGAGCGGGTGAGCGGCAAATCGCTGGACGACCGCGCCGGGGTGGCGGCGGTGCTCCGCTGTCTCGACCTGCTGGCCGGGGAAGAGCTGGATTGGGACCTCGCGGCGGTGTTCGCCGTGCAGGAGGAACTGGGCTGCCGCGGGTCGGCGGTCACGGCCTACCGCGTCGCGCCCGCCGCCGCCATCGCGGTGGATGTGAGTTTCGCCCATACTCCCGACGCCGACCCCGCCAAATGCGGGCGGCTGGGGGAAGGGCCGATGCTCGGCTGGGCTCCCGGGCTGGACGACGGGATGACCCGCCGTCTGCGCGCACTGGCAAAGGAGGGGCACATCCCCTTGCAGGATGAAGTGATGGGCGGGGATACCGGCACCGACGCGGACTCCATCGCGGACGCGCGCGCCGGCGTGCCGACGGCATTGCTGTCTATCCCCCTGCGGTATATGCACACCCCGGCCGAACTGATCGACCTGCGGGATGTGGAGAACACCGCCCGCCTGATGGCGGCATTTGTGAGGAAGGGGGGAGAAGCCGTATGATGAACGAATTGAAAGCCCTCTGCGCCCTTGACGGCGTGTCGGGGCGGGAGGACATGGTACGGGCGTATATCCTGCGGCGGCTTTCGGCCTCCCCGGCGGAGATGAACGTCACCGTCGATCCGCTTGGAAACGTGATCGCCCGGGTGGCGGGGAAGCGCCGCGCCGCCCGCACCCTCCTGTTCGCCGCCCATATGGATGAGGTCGGTCTGATTATCACCGGCGCGACCGAGGAAGGCTATCTCCGCTTCGCCCCGGTGGGCGGAATCGATCCTGCCGTGGCGTACGGCCGCCGGGTGCGGGTGAACGGCCGTCCCGGCGTGATCGGGGGCCGCGCTTTCCATCAGTGCTCGGAGGAGGAACGGGGAAAAGCCGTCCCGCTGAATAAACTGCTGATCGATCTGGGGGCGGCAAACCGGGAGGAAGCCCTCGCCATTGCCCAGCCGGGGGATACGGCGGTATTCGACAGCGATTTTACCAAGCTGGAGGGCGGGCTGTTCAAGGCCCGCGCGCTGGACGACCGGGCGGGCTGCGCCCTTCTGCTCGATCTGGCGGCTGAAACGCCGGAATACGATATCACGCTGGCCTTCACCGTGCAGGAGGAGGTCGGCCTGCGGGGGGCGAAAACCGCCGCCTACGCCGTGGAGCCGGAACTCGCCGTGGTGGTGGATTCCACCACCGCCGCGGACATCGTCGGGGTGCCGGAGGAGAAACAGGTCTGCCGGGTAGGCGGCGGGCCGGTGGTTTCCTTTATGGACCGCCGCACTCTCTATGACCGCCCGCTGTACGAGTATATCCGCGCTCTGGCGGAAAAGATCGGCGTCCCCTCCCAGACCAAGACCGCCGTCGCCGGCGGAAACGACGCGGGCGCCATTCACCTCTCCCGCGGAGGGGTGCGGGTGGCGGCGGTGTCCCTGCCCTGCCGGTATATCCATTCGCCCTCCTGCGTCCTGTCCAAAAAGGACCTGACCCATACGGCGGCCCTGCTCCACGCGCTGGCGGCGGAACTGCCCGCTGCGGAATGGGACGGAACGGAGGCCGCCCGATGATCCGGGAGGCCAAAGCGGAGGATTTCGCACTTCTGATTCCCGATACCGAAGCCGCCGTGCGGGTCCGCACGCTGGCGGAGGTTTACGGCCCCGGCTTGCCCTTCCTCCGCCTCTGGTGCGATGGGGAGGGCGGCTTCGCGTCCCTGATGGACGGGGCCGCCGTCCTTTCTCTGCCTCGGGGGCTGAACGCAGAATGGGTCGCCTTTATCTCCATGCAGCCGGAGGCGGCGAGCGTCCGGACGGACGGGGAAACGGCCCGCCTTCTCGCCTCCGCCGGGGGCTGGCGGGTGGAGACCGGCGCGGTGATGACCCCCGGCCCGGCTCTGGCGGAACCGGCGGCTGTGCCGGTCCCGCTGTCGCCGCGGGAGTGCTGGCCGGTGCTGGAAGCCGTCTTCCCCGGTGCGCTGCCGTCCTTTTCGGCGTGGTATGTGGATGTGTCCCATCGTCTGCGCCACGGGTACGCCCGGATCGTCGGCTTCCGGGAGGATGGCGGGGAGCCGCCGGAAACGCCGGGCAAACCGGTTTCCGCCGCAATGACGGTGGCGGAGTGCGGCCCCGCGGCCTGCGAGCCCGCTTACGGCGGGGCGGTGCTGATCGGCGCGGTCGCCACCCTCCCGGCCGGGAGGGGAAGGGGTTATGCCTCCGCCGCCGTGCTGACCCTCGCCCGCACGCTGCTTGCGGAGGGACGGCGGGTGTTCCTCTCCCCGAAAAACGCCCATGCCCACGCGCTTTACACCCGCATCGGTTTTGTCGAATGCGGGGAGTGGGGCAGTCTGAAACGGCGGTAAGCCGGACTTTATCTTCGATAGGGAATGTTATTATACGTTGTACATAAGAAAGGCATGAAAACCATGAGTTCCATGAATTCCCCTTTTTTCAAAATTGACGACCGACTGCTCGCGCTGTCCGACCGCGCGATGAAGGCCGCCGCCCCCGCCTTCGCCCGGATCGAGACGGTGACGGAGTATAATCAGCAGAAGGTGCTTTCCGCCTTTATCGACCACCGGGTGAGCGAAAGCCATTTTGTCCCGACCACCGGCTACGGCTACGGCGACCGGGGACGGGACGCGCTGGACGAGGTGTTCGCGCAGGTGATGGGCGCGGAGGACGCGCTGGTGCGCCACAGCATCGTTTCCGGCACCCACGCGATCACCATCGCCCTGTTCGGCGTGCTCCGCCCCGGCGACACCATGCTGACCGTCACCGGCGCGCCCTACGACACGCTGGAAAAGGTGATCGGCCTGCCCGATTCGCAGGGGAAGCATACCGACATGGGCTCCCTGCGGGATTACGGCGTAAAATACCGGCAGGTGGAACTGGATGCGGACGGCCATCCCGACCTTCCGGCCATCCGGGCCGCGGCGGAGGCCGAAAAGCCGAAGCTGATCCATATCCAGCGCTCCCGCGGGTATAACCTGCGGCCCTCCCTTTCGGTTGCGGAGATCGGGGAGATTATCGCCGCCGTGCGGGAGGTTTCCCCCGCTTCGGCAGTGTTTGTGGATAACTGCTACGGTGAATTTGTGGAGAAGACCGAGCCGATCGCGGTCGGGGCGGATCTGATGGCCGGCTCTCTCATCAAGAATCCCGGCGGCGGGATTGCGGAAAACGGCGGCTATCTCTGCGGCCGGGCCGACCTGATCGAGCAGTGCGCTTACCGGATGACCACCCCCGGTCTGGGACGGGAGGTGGGCGCGTCCCTCGGGCATAACCGTTCGCTGTATATGGGGCTGTTCCATGCGCCCCATGTGGTGGGCGAAGCACTGAAAACCGCCGTGTACTGCGCCTCCCTCTTTACCCTGCTGGGGTACGAGGTCACTCCCCGGGCGGACGAACCCCGCGCCGATATCATTCAGGCCGTGCGGCTCCGCACGCCGGAGGCGCTGGTGGCGTTCTGTCAGGGAATGCAGCGGGGCGCGCCGGTGGATTCGTTCGTCGTCCCCGAGCCGTGGGATATGCCGGGGTACGAGAGCCCGGTCATCATGGCGGCCGGGGCCTTCACCGCGGGCGCGTCCATTGAACTGTCGGCCGACGCGCCCCTCCGGGAGCCCTACGCCGCCTATATGCAGGGCGGGCTGAATTTCCACTCCGGCAAAATGGGCGTCCTTCTCGCCGCTCAGTCCATGCTGGAGCAGGGGACGCTGAGGGTATAGGCGGACGGCGTTTGTAATATATTGGTGGAATCATTGGGCAGCCGCTTGCACGCGGCTGTCTTTTTTATCCTCTTTTTCTGTAATCCAACCTACTCCCAAATTCCCGGGAATACGTATATAAACTCAAAAGGGGTAATCTATTCATCTCAAAAGAGTTTAACTGAAATTAACTCTTTTGAGATGAAAGGGGAAGCCCATGCGTATTGGTGAAGCGGTTCGGGAACGTATTTTAGATTTATGCAAACAAAGAAATATTACCATCAACCGGCTGGGGATTATAAGCGGCGTCACGCAGTCCACCCTGAACAATATTGTCAGCGGACGGAACAACAGCGCTACGGTGGCGACGATCCAAAAGCTGTGCGACGGGCTGGAAATTACCATTACAGAATTTTTCACAGACGATCTGTTTTTGAATGTGGAACAAGAGATTTTATGAAAAATCAGGGAATGGATGATTATCGTACTATGCAGACGAATCCGTTTGGACGGGTCCCGGCCAAAAAAGACGAAATTCGTCTGAAGGAGGCGGGCGGAGTGGAGCTGCAGGGGAGACGAACCGTTGGACAGCGGCTGCTGGCCGCTGTTTATCCTGAGCGCTGCGCCTGCTGCGGGCGAGTGGTCCCCTGCGGCGAGTTGATCTGCGGAGCGTGCCGCGCCCGCCTTCCGGCGGTGGAGCCGCCGCTCTGTCCGTTCTGCGGCTGCGGCCGGGCCGATTGCGCCTGCGAAGGCCGCCGCCGGATCACCGAACGCGCCGCCGCTCCCTTTTATTATGAGGGCGCGGCCCGGGACGCGGTGAGGAATCTGAAATTTCATAACCGTCCCTACGCTGCCGAGCCGCTTGCTCTGGCCATGGCGGCGACCGTTCGCCGCGAATTTCTCTGCGGGGAGGACGGCCGGTCCGCCGTCCGGTTGGACGGGATCGTTCCGGTTCCGGTCAGCCCGGCCACCCGAAAGCGGCGGGGCTATAACCAGAGCGCCCTTCTGGCGAAGGGACTGGCGGATACGCTGGAACTCCCGATGGAGGAAACGCTGGTCAAGCTGTGGGATGTCCCGGCCCAGCGGAATCTGCCCGCCTATCGTCGAAGCGGGAATGTGCTCGGCGTATTTGATCGGGCGGCAGGCGCCGCTTTTACCGGCCGGACGCTTCTGCTGGTGGACGATATCGCCACCACCGGGGCGACGCTGGACGAATGCGCGAAGATGCTGAAAATCTACGGCGCGCGGGAGGTATACGCGGTGACGGCCGCTGTTGCCCGGCGAACCCGGACGGCTGCCGGCGGTTGAGTCCTCCGTGGGGGACAAAGTGTCTGAAAGGCGTGAAAAACGCAAAGCGAATAGGGGCTTACAGGGGAAACGAAAGTTTCCCTTCAGGCTGTAGAAAAAGTCCATTCGAGAAAAATTCTGCACAAAAAGTTTTCGCCCGCCTTTTTCAAAAAGGCGGTGGGGTCTGGGGCAAGGC
>CAJJLZ010000020.1 GCA_905192745.1 uncultured Oscillospiraceae bacterium | reverse complement strand
ATCCCTTTATATGCTTCTTTTGGAGAAATGCAAAAGCATTTCTCCTTTTTTGTGTTAGACGGCCGTCCCCTTCGTTTGTTTTATAGCCAGTTTCCGGTGATGTTCCCGTACATGATTTGTATTTCCGGGAAGTTTCTTTTTGTCGAAAAGTCTGTTATAATCAGCTATACTATATTCAGTTATTCAGTCATTCAGTCTCAAATTTATGCGTCATTATACGGCGGGCAATGGCGGAGGGAGAAAATAGTTTCATGCGGGACGATTCCTTACAAGAGCGTCAGGAGAGCCGACGCTTTTATCGAGCGGTAGTGGCGTTGGTGATTCCAATGGCGCTGCAGAATCTAATCAATGTGGCGGTGACTTCCGCTGATGTGGTGATGTTGGGGCGGGTAGGAGAAACGGTTTTGTCGGCGTCCTCTCTGGCGGGACAAGTGCAGTTCGTTATGACCCTGTTCTTTTTCGGATTGACTTCCGGCGCGGCGGTATTGACCGCGCAGTATTGGGGAAAAGGAGACATTCGTACCATCGAAAAGGTAATGGGAATTGCCCTTCGATTTTCCCTGTTGGTTTCGGTGCTGTTTACGGCGGCTGCCTGGTTGGTTCCGGAAGCCATTATGCGTATTTTTACGCCGGAACCGGAGGTTATTCAGGAAGGTGTCCGTTATCTTCGGATCGTGTCAATCAGCTATGTTCTGATAGCTTTCACGATGATTTATCTGAATATCATGCGCAGTGTGGAACGGGTTATCATTTCGACTGTCGTTTATCTGGTTTCCTTTCTCGTCAATGTGATCCTGAATGCCATTCTGATTTTCGGCCTGCTTGGTTTTCCCGCTCTGGGAATACGGGGAGCGGCGATTGCGACGGTTTGCGCAAGAGCGGTTGAACTGGTAATCGTCCTCCTTTATGCCTATCGTCCCGGAACGGTGGTTCGGCTGCGTCTGCGGGAGATTTTTTCGCGGGATGCGCTGCTGTTTCGGGACTTTATCCAATATTCTATTCCGGTCACGTTGAACGAGCTGATGTGGGGCTTGGGAATTTCCATGAATTCGGTGATTATTGGACATCTGGGTTCGTCCGTGGTGGCGGCCAACTCGGTAGCGCAGGTTACCCGTCAGTTGGCAACGGTTATCGCTTTCGGCATTGCCAATGCGGCGGCGATCATGATCGGCAAAGCCATCGGCGAGCGGAATGAGGAACGGGCGAAGGACTATGCGCGCCGGTTCCTGCGGCTGACTCTGATTGCGGGGGCTGCCGGCGCGGTTGTGATTCTGATTGCCTGGCCGATTGTGTTAACGACGATGAACCTGACCGCCGCTGCGAAGGGGTACCTGTCGGTTATGATGTGCGTGATGGCGTATTACTCCATTGCCCAGTCCTACAATTGTACTCAGGTGGTGGGAATCTTCCGTTCCGGAGGCGATACCCGGTTCGGGCTTTGTCTGGATGTTCTGTCCATGTGGGGCGGTTCGATTCTTCTCGGCGCGGCCTGCGCGTTTCTTCTGCATTGGAGCGTCCCGATCGTCTATGTTGTTTTGCTCAGCGACGAGCTGATTAAAATTCCGTTTACCACCTGGCGTTACAGAAGCATGAAATGGCTGCGTAACGTGACGAGAGAATCTTCGTTGGAAAAATAAAACTTTCAATTTCTGGGGGACAAAACCATGATGACGGATAAGACAGGCGTAAAGGGCATAACGGAAAAGCAGGAGACGGGAATCCCCGGTTTTACCATCCGTTTTGCCGCGGAGAAGGATGTGGGGCTGGTACTTTCTTTTATTCGGGGGATTGCGGAGTACGAAAAAATGCTGGATCAGGTGGAAGCGACGGAGGCTATCCTGCATCAGTCCCTGTTTGTGGATCATCAGGCGGAAGCTGTGATCGGTGAATATCAGGGGGAGCCGGTCGGATTTGCTCTCTTTTACCATCACTTTTCCACCTTTGTCGGGCGCGCCGGTCTGTATCTGGAGGATCTGTTTGTCCTGCCCGCCATGCGTGGAAAGGGCTTTGGCAAATGTCTGCTGACTTTTCTGGCGAATGTAGCGATGGAACGCGGCTGTAAACGGATGGAGTGGCAGTGCCTGAACTGGAATACGCCCTCCATCGCCTTCTATAAAAGTTTGGGCGCCCGTTCCATGGACGATTGGAAGGTGTATCGTCTGTCCGGTGAATCGCTTGCCGTTGCCGCGGCGGAGTACCCGGGCCGCCCGAAAGCCTCGGAGCGAAGGGAGGAGTCCCATGTCTGATCCAAACATGGACCTGAATGGGCGGGTTTATGCGATCACCGGCGGAGCGCTCGGAATTGGACGTTGCCTGACCGAAGAGCTGACCCGGCGGGGCGCGCGGGTCGCTTTGATTGATAAGGAAGCCGATACGGGCCGGGCGCTGGCGGAGCAGTTGAAAAGAGAGGGCGGAAACGTCCTTTTTGTTCCCGGGGATGTAGCGGAAGAGGAAGCGCTGCAGAGCTTTGTCCGCCGGACGGCGGAAACCTTCGGCGGGGTGGATGTGCTGGTTAATAACGCCTGCCTGCACCGTCAGGGACTCCTTACTCCCTGCGGATACGAGGATTTCAACTATGTGCTTCGGGTGGGAGTGACGGCACCGTATATGCTGACCCGGCTTTTCCTGCCGTATTTCCGGAAGGGCGCGTCGGTGATAAACATTACCTCTACCCGTGCTTTTATGTCTCAGGCGGATACCGAAAGCTACTCTGCCGCGAAGGGAGGGATTTCCGCCCTTACTCACGCCATGGCGGTCAGCCTTGCCGGCCGGGTCCGGGTCAACGCGATCGCCCCGGGCTGGATCGATACCGGCGCATACCATGATCCGGCCTATCGTCCGGATTATACGCGGGCCGACGCCGCGCAGCATCCCTCCGGCCGGGTAGGAACGCCGCAGGATATTTTTCGGGCGGTGCTCTTTTTGTCGGATGGGGAAAACAGCTTTATCGACGGGGAAACCCTTACGGTGGACGGCGGTATGACCCGCCGGATGATTTATACCGGCGACGAGGGCTGGGCCTATACAGTATAGGCGTGTTTCAGGAGAACGGGAGATCGACGTCCTTTTCCCCGGCAAAACAGCAGAACGATAGAACAATACGAAAACAGCGCGCCGCAGAAAAATTTTCTCTGCGGCGCGCTGCCTTCTCAGCCCCGGCTTAACCGGAGGCCATGACGTTTTCTTATTTGAAGTAAACCGCTTCACCCGTCTTGGAAGAGGTGTAAATCGCTTCCAGAATCTGCGTTACCGCGAAGGCCTGCTCCGGCAGAACCACCGGCGCTTTGTCCTCCAGAATGCTGTCGATCCACAGTTTGCATTCCAGATCGGAGTCTTTCAGGGCGCCGGCGCCCTCATAGAACGCCACGCCGCCGGCGGACAGGTTCGGAGTAATAGTCGTCTGGCAGCCGAGATCCACCTTGTTGATCCGCAGGCCGCCGATCATATCCGCGCCGCCCAAGGTGCCGCAGAGGGTCGTTTGTGCTTCCCGCACATCCAGCGTGTTCAGCGCCCAGCTGGATTCCAGCATGATGGTCGCGCCGTTTTCCATGGTGACCATGCCGAACGCGGAATCCTCCACTGTGAACTTCTCGGGGTCCCAGTCGCCCCAGGCATTGCCGGTGGCCGTCTGTTTGCCCAACTTCTTGTACGCGGTGCCGAGCACCGCTTTCGGCTTGTAGTTGTTCATCATCCACAGGGTGAGGTCCAGCGCGTGGGTGCCGATGTCGATCAGCGGGCCGCCGCCCTGTTCGTACTCATTGAGGAAAACGCCCCAGGTCGGCACCGCGCGGCGGCGGATCGCATGGGCCTTGCTGAAATAGATTTCGCCCAGATCGCCCCGTTCCACATACCGCTTCATCATCTGGCTGTCCGGACGGAAACGGTTCTGATAGCCGATGGTCAGCTTCTTCCCGGATTTTTTAGCGGCGTCCAGCATCTTCCGTGCGTCCGCCACGGTTTTCGCCATCGGCTTTTCACACATAACATGCTTGCCAGCTTCCAGCGCCGCGACGGAGATTTCGCAGTGACTGCGGTTCGGCGTACAGACATGCACCACGTCGATCGACTTGTCTTCCAGCAGATCATGATAGTCGGCGTATACCTTCGCGCCTTCCACGCCGTATGTCTTCGCCGCCTGCTCCGCCCGTTCCACGATGATATCGCAGAAAGCGACCAGCTCAACCCGGTCGGACTGACGGGACAGCGCCGGCAGGTGCTTTCCGTTGGCAATGCCGCCGCAGCCGATGACTCCGATTTTCAGCTTGCTCATTTTTTAACCGCCTTTCGTTCTTAACCAATGGTAGATTTTTTATGCCGGAAACGGGCCGGCATGGTTTCTGTTGTCTAAACAATTCACCGGATGTTACTGTTATGATACCGGCTTTTTCTGCGGATGGCAATCACATTTTTTGCCGGATTTTCTAAACAATTTTTCAGTGGAATGCAAGGCGGCCGGGTGTATGAAAAGGCGGCGGACGTTTGTCGCGGAGCGCTTTTCCTGCTTGCACCGCCGCGGCCCTGTTCTATAAATTTTTTGCAGCCCTGTCGTTTCTATGGTATAATGAATCCATCAGGGCAGGATCCGGCGGAAAGCGGGTTTCTGTGACGGAGAAATTTCTGTGGAGGCCGTGGGCGTTATGGCGGATGGGAAAAAGCGTGTACCGGATACCGGCCGGGTATACCGTGCCGCTTATCCGAAACGGCTGCTTCACCCGGAGCGGGTTAACCGTCTGCGGATGGCGGACGTTCCGTTTTGTCCGTTTTGCGGAGCGGAGGCGGTGAAAAAGACGGCGGAGAAAGGCCGTTATCGCTGTCTGCGGTGCGGAAGCGGCTTCGCGCTTCCGGAGTCCGCCGGGCGGGGAAAAAACAGCGGGGACGCGCAGGCTGGTTTTTCATCGACGGAAGCCGGGACGGTAGGAAAGATCGGAAAGGATGGTATGATCGCGATGATAAATATCAAGGCGCTGGATTCGCAGAATCGCCGTCACCGGCGGCAGGCGGCCGGGCTTTTAGTGGAAAATTTTGCGGCATGGCCCGCCATGGAAATCGCCCGCGCAGAAATTTCCACCCTGCTGGCGAAAAATCGCATCTGCCTCATCGCGCTGGACGAAAACGATACCGTGGTCGGCCTGGCAGGCGGCCTCCCCGATTATGATGGAAACGTATGGGAACTCCATCCGCTGGTCGTGAAAAAATCCGAACAGAGGCGGGGGATCGGCCGCCGGCTGGTGGAAGCGATCGAACGGCAGGCCCGCGCAAGGGGGGCGGTCACGATGATGCTGGGTACGGATGACGAGACCGGCGCGACCAGCCTGTCGGGGACGGACCTTTATGAGAACCTGTGGGAGCGGATTGCCCATATCCGGAATCTACACGATCATCCCTATTCCTTTTACGAAAAATGCGGCTATACCATTGTCGGGGTGGTGCCGGATGCGAACGGATACGGCCGCCCGGATATCCTGATGGCCAAGCGGCTGGGCAAAAAGCCGTGACGGATCGCCTGACGGCAGTTCAGGAGTACGGGGATGCAGGGATGCAGAAATGCAGAAATGCGGGAGGAAAACGAATGATCGAGGTAGCGTTCCATCCGCTGGAGACGGTGAAAAACGAGGGTTTACGATACGCGGTGATCGCCGCGCAGGAGGGGGACGGCTGGCTTTTTTGCCGTCACCGCCGGCGGGAAACCTGGGAGCTGCCGGGCGGTCACCGGGAGCCGGGGGAGGATATCCGGGAGACGGCCCGCCGTGAGCTTTGGGAGGAAACCGGCGCGTCGGACATGGAACTGACGCCGGTCTGCCTGTATTCGGTTTTCGGGGCGGATGGGCCGGAGCAGACAGCCCCGAATTACGGTATGCTTTTTTATGCCCGGGTAACCGGGCGCGGGGCGCTCCCGGAAAGCGAAATCGCGGAGGTGCGCGCTCTACCCGCGGCGGCCGGGAAACTGCCGCTGCCGAATACCTATCCGCAGATTCAGCCGCTGCTGTGGGAACGCGTTCAGCGCTTTTTGGAACAGCGGAACGGGTGAAAAGCGTCGGAAAGGAAAGGGGTTCCGCTTGCTCCTCCCGGCGTTTTGTGTTAGTATGTGGGTAACGCGATGGAAGATTCCTCTGGATCGTCGAAAGGAGACGGGATTCAATGCTGCGGAAAAGAATGAGTACAATACTTCTGACGGCCGGCGTTTTGCTGCTGTCGGCGGTTTCCCTGCCCGGCTGCGGCAACAAGGCGGAGAGCTCTTCCGCCCCGCCGACGCCGACCACGACCGCTACGATGCCGACCCTTCTCAATGTGGAGATAACCGGCCTTCTGACAACCGGGCAGGTGGGCGCCGCCCTCGGCGCGGAGGTGGGCGACCCGCAGGAATACGAGTCCGGCACGGTGGCGCATTATTCCTCCGCCGATTCCCAGACCACGGCGGAAATCAGCTTGAAGGAATGCGGACGGGATATCTACGACGCGACCGTCCCCCTGTATGAGGACGCGGTGGAAACGCCGAATCTCGGCGAGGCCGCCGTATGGAGCGCCGAGATGAAGCAGCTTCTTGTCTATGGCAAGGGGTATATGCTCAGCGTGACCGCCGATATTGCGGAAAAGGATACGGACGCCTGCCTGTCGGCCGCCCGTCAGATGGCGGCCCTGATTCTGGAAAAGCTCTGAGCCGGGGGCCCGCCGTTTCGGGAGGGATGGCCTTCCTTCCGACCCCTCCGGTTTTGTGGGAGATGATTGATTTTGGCGATGCGCGATAGTATGGAGGATTTCGGGTTTCATCTGCAGGTGCCGTTGTGCAACCGCTGCGTTCACCGGCGGCAGAACCTGCTGGACGATCCCGGCGAGCCTCTGGCGTGCGCACGGCGGGAGAAGATCCCGGCGGCGCTCCTTTCCTGCGAGCAGGACGACTGCGAGGATTTTGAAGAAGACGAAAAGCAAGCCCTTCTGTTTGAAGGACTTCTGTAAAGCGAAAAAGCTTTTAGGCCCGGCCGGTCGGTTTCATTTCCCGGCCGGGCTTTTTATTTTCATTCCTTTCCGCCTGTCCTTCCGTCATGCGCCATTCCGCTTTCGCATAAGGATGGAATAAGCCCGGATTCCGGGGCTGCCATACCGAGAAAAACGAGGGTGAGAGAATGTATGCGGTAGTAAAGGGGAAACACTTGCTTGGGGCGTTGGCCTGCTGTCTGGCGTTGCTTATCCCGGTGGGCATAGCCTGCGTTTCGGCGGGGTCCTCACCGGAGGCGGCGGAGACCGCCGCGGCCAATACTAACTGGGGGCTGAGCTTCCGGGAGAATGGAAAAACACCGGTCGGGAACGCCACGGCGGAGTTTTTGAAACAGTATAACGCCCACTATGTGGGGGATGAGACAAAAAAGGTAATTTACCTGACGTTTGACGCGGGCTATGAAAACGGCTATACCCCGGCCATTCTGGACGCGTTGAAAAAGCACAATGTGAAAGCGGCCTTCTTTGTCGTGGGAAATTATATCCAGACCGCGCCGGAACTGGTTAAGCGAATGGTGGACGAGGGGCATATTGTGGGGAACCACACCTTCCACCATCCGGATATGTCCAAAATTTCGGATATGACCGCCTTTACAGAGGAAATTCGGTCGCTGGAGACACTGTACAGGGAAACGACGGGGCAGGATATGAAAAAATTCTATCGCCCCCCGCAGGGCAAATACAGCGAAAGCAACCTGAAGCAGGCGAAGGAGCTGGGGTATCAAACCATCTTCTGGAGTCTGGCCTATGTCGATTGGTATGTAGACAAACAGCCGACGCACGAAGAGGCGTTTTCCAAGCTGCTGACCCGTATCCACCCCGGCGCGGTGGTGCTGCTGCACAGTACCTCCAGGACCAACGCGGAGATTCTGGATGAACTTCTGACCAAATGGGAAGCGGAGGGCTATACCTTCGGTACGCTGGAAGAACTCTGCGCAGGCTGAACAGCCTGTAAAAAGCCCCTTCCCCCCGTCGTATATTTTGCGGACGCTTCGGAAAAACTAGCTGTATCCCAATATCCAGTGAAAAAGGGGGAGACGGTTTGTTCCAGTTCCGGGAATGGCTGATCGACGGCATCGTTCAGGGGTACTGTACGGGGGAGCATACCTGGCCGGAAACGGTTTTATGCACCGCCGACTATGTGGCGCAGGGGGTGCTCTCCGCCGACGACGCGGAAGCGGTGGAGAAGCGCTGCCGCAGTTTTTTCATCGGTTCCGGCGCTGCCGATCCGGCGGCCTCTTTTTCGGCATCGGTTCCGCCGGAGACGGAAAACGGCCGTTTTGCCGGACCGGATCATATCACCTTTGCCGATTAAAAAAGGAGGAGACGCCGGCGTCTCCTCCTTTTCCATACGGGCGCTTTTGACGATATCGTCCGGCGGTCCGGTCGGCGGACTTTTCAAAGCTCCAGTACCGCGCGGATCAGCGGAAGCTGACTTTGAACCTCCCGGTATCCCGCCTCCATACACTCCGCCATGGCGCCGAGGGTGAGCAGGCCCGCTTCCTCGGGCAGCCGGGGATGGAGCAGCAGTTTCTCTCCCCGCGCAACGCGTTCCTTCAGGCGGCTGGTGACGATGGTCAGCGAGTGGGAAGCGATTTCGATGATGTTTTCCGTTTTCGGCGGTTCGTATTCCTCCGAAACGTCCACGGCGAGAACGTTGCGTTCTCCCGCCGCCAGCAGGAGGCTGACCGGCAGATTGTCGGTCAGCCCGCCGTCCACCAGACACATATCCTCCTGCATCACCGGCCGGAAAACGGCGGGGACGGCGGCGCTGGCCCGCATGGCGCGGCAGAGCGGCATCTCGGTTGTCCAGCGGACGTGAGGAACCGGCCGCACGCCAGCCAGCGTATTGGTGTAGGCAATGGTTTCCCCGGTGCGGACGTTTACGGCGGGGATGACGGTGCGCATCGTCAGGTCGTGCATCGCTTTCCCGCCGGTCAGGGAACAGAGAAACTGCTCCAGTCGGTCCCCCTTAATCAACCCTTTGACCGATACTGGCCGCAGGGTAAGAAGCTGGAAAAGCGCCCGGAACAGGCCTTTCAGATCCGGATCAATAAATTCCCGTCCATTCCTCGACATGGAAAGCAGAACCTGTTTCTGACGAGCGGGGGAAACGCCCGCCGCATATAATCCGGCGATCAGGCTGCCCGCGCTGGTTCCCGCCACCGAGGAGGGAATCAGCCCCGCCTCCGTGAGCGCCAGCAGGACCCCGACATGGGCGGCGCCCCGCGCCCCTCCGCCCGCAAACGCAATGCCGTAACGCATGAAATCCCCCTCTTTCCGGTTTCTCTACATCCTATGGAACGGGAGAAACGGTTATGAGTCGGTCGGAAGAAAATCGAAAGGGAATCGAAAAGGAATCGAAAAGGAATCGATTCAACGCCTTCCAATTTCCCGGGAAATAAGCCTCATTTTTCCGCACATTATGAACGAACGTTTAATTTCCACCCATAACTCTTGCCCCCAAAGGCAAGATACGCTATGATAAAGTGGAAATCACGGGGTAAATTCCCTGCGGATGTCGATACATATCTGAAAAAGGAGATGGACAATATGAAAAAAAGCACGGGGATTCTTCTGGGCGTCCTTGGCGCGATTGTGGTTCTGGTGATTGGAATTGTCGGTTGGGGGGTTTCTTCCTATAACGGGCTGGTGACCAGCGAGCAGACGGTGGAAACTCAGGCCAGCAACATCGAGACCCAGCTTCAGCGCCGCAGCGACCTGATTCCGAATCTGGTGAATACCGTGAAGGGGTATGCCCAGCACGAAGAGGAAATTTATACCGCGCTGGCGGACGCGCGCGCCAAGCTGAGCGGCGCGAATACGGTGGAGGAGATGGAGCAGGCGAACGGCGAGCTGACCAGCGCGCTGAACCGCCTGATGGTGATCGTGGAGAACTATCCCGATCTGAAGGCGAACGAAAACTTCATCGGTCTGCAGGATGAGCTGGCCGGAACGGAGAACCGCATCACTGTCGCCCGGCAGGATTACAACAAGGCGGTGCAGGAATACAACGTAAAGATCCGCCGCTTCCCCAGCAATATTATCGCCGGAATGTTCGGCTTTGAAAAGGCCGCGTTGTTCGAAAGTTCGGAAGGCGCGTCCTCTGTTCCGAATGTGAGCTTCTGACCGCGAGGGGAGAGGATGGGGCGACGCCCATGAGAAGGAAGAAACGACGGCTGTCGATTCTGCTGTGTATGGGGCTGATTCTGTCGGCTCTTTTCACGGCGGGCGCGGCGGCCAAGACAACCTATGAACCGACCGGCCGTTTTTTCGTCAACGATTTTGCCGGTGTTCTCTCGGCGGCCGATGCGGAGGAAATCTACGCCCTTGGCGCGGAGCTGGATAAACAGACCGGAGCGCAGGTGGTGGCGGTGACCGTGCCGACCACCGGCGGGGAGGAGATCCGCAGCTACGGACTGGAACTGGGCCGGGAATGGGGCATTGGCGAAAAGGATAAGAACAACGGCATCCTGCTGCTTCTGGCGGTGGAGGACCGGCAGGTCCGCATCGAGGTAGGAAACGGTCTGGAGGGCGCGCTCCCCGATGCAAAGACCGGCCGGATTCTGGATCAGTATGCCACCCCTGATTTTCGGAACGACGACTTTTCCGCGGGAATGCGCAAGGCGTACCGCGCCCTGATTAACGAGGTCTACATCGAATACGGGCTGGAGCCGCTGGATGAGGATTACGTTCCGGTATCCCCGGAGGAGGATACAACGGACGACGGGGATGCGCTCGGCGCGGTCGGCACGATTGTGCTGCTGATAATTGTTTTCGCTCTGGTTTTCGGCCGCCGGCATTACCGCGGCGGTCCGCCGTTTATCTTCTTCGGCGGACATGGCGGAGGCTTCGGCGGAGGAAGCGGCGGCAGCTTCGGCGGCGGAGGCGGTTTCCATGGTGGAGGCGGCGGTTTCAGCGGCGGAGGCGGCAGCTTCGGCGGAGGCGGCAGCTCCCGCGGATTCTGACATACCTACCCGGCGGCGGGATCATACAAGATCAAAAAAGGCTTCCCCGCGAGGGGAAGCCTTTTTTACGTTTATGGGCAGGAAGCCGTCAGGCGAAATACCGCACGCCGCTGAGGAACAGCTTCTGATCCTTTTCGCCGGGGACGTTTTTGTACAGGTTCTCCCCCTGCCGTTCGCTGTGGCCCATCTTGCCGAGCACCCGTCCGTCCGGGGAGGTGATGCCTTCCACCGCGCAGAAGGAGCCGTTCGGGTTCCATTCCACCGACGCGGAGGGATTGCCGTCCGGATCGACGTACTGGGTAGCGATCTGCCCGTTCGCCGCCAGAGTACGGAGCGTTTCCTCCGTCGCGTAGAAGCGGCCTTCGCCGTGGGAAACCGGCACGCAGTGAATGTCTCCGGCGCTGCAGCCCGCGAGCCACGGGGACTGAACCGAGGTGACCCGGGTATAGACCATCCGGCTGACGTGGCGGCCGAGCGTGTTGAAGGTCAGGGTGGGATCGTCGTCCGCGATCTCGGTGATCCGGCCATAGGGAACGAGGCCCAGCTTAATCAGCGCCTGGAAGCCGTTGCAGATGCCGAGCATCAGGCCGTCCCGCTGCTCGAGCAGCTCGGTAACCGCGTCCGCGATGCGGGGATTGCGGAAAGTGGTGGCGATAAATTTGCCCGAACCGTCCGGCTCGTCGCCGCCGGAGAAGCCGCCGGGCAGCATGACGATCTGGGAGTTCCGGATCGCTTTTTCCATCCGGACGATGGTTTCCTCGATCGCCGCGGGGGACAGGTTCTTCACCACCAGCACCTCCGGCTTGGCTCCGGCCCGCTCGAAAGCGCGGGCCGTGTCGTATTCGCAGTTGGTGCCGGGGAAGACCGGGATAAACACACGGGGCTGGGCGGTGTGGACAGCGGGGGAACCGCTGCCGCGCCGGGTGTGGAGCGGCACCGCCGGAGCCATCGGCGGCTCCTCCTTCGGGAAGCTCGGGAACACCGGCTCCAGCGGAGCCATCCACTGATCGATCAGCTCATCCAGCGGCAGTTCTTCGCCGTCGAGGATGATCGCCTCGTCCTCCACCGTGGTGCCGATGAGCCGGTAATCCAACCCCTCCAGGCACATATCGCCCTCCTTGAGCTCCACCACAAAGGAGCCGGCGAGCGGGGCGAACAGGGTGGTGCGGTCAATCCCGCCGTTGAAGGCGAAGCCGATCTTATTGCCGAAGCACATCCGGGCGACCGCGGCGGCGGCGCCGCCTTCCCGCACCACGGAGGCGGCGCGGACCACGCCGTACTGCACCAGCTTGGAGATTTCGTCCATCAGTTCCTTCGCCTTTTTCCAGTCGGGCAGGCGGGTCTCCCCGTCCACCGGCATCGGCAGGAAGGCGACCAGCGAACCGGCTTGCTGGAAGGCGGCGGTGCCGGTCTTTTTCGCCGAGGTCATATCGCAGGTAAAGCTGACCAGCGTGGGGGGAACGTCCAGCTCGTTAAAGCTGCCGGACATGGAGTCCTTGCCGCCGATGGAGGGCACCCCGAATTCCTTCTGGGCGACGAACGCGCCGAGCAGGGCGGCGGCGGGCTTGCCCCAGCGTTCCGGTACGTCCCGGAGCCGCTCGAAATATTCCTGAAAGGTCAGCCGGGCGCGGAAGGGATCGGCGCCCATCGCGGCCAGCTTGGCCAGCGAGGTGGTCACGGCGAACGCCGCGCCGTGGAACGGACTCCAGCGGGAGATGCCCGGAATAAAGCCGTAGGTCATGGCGGTGGCCGCGTCGGTCTCGCCCGAAAGCACGGGGAGCTTGGCGGTCATGCCCTCTTCGGGGGTGAGCTGGTATTTGCCGGCGTAGGGCATCATGACGGTGGAAGCGCCGATGCTGGCGTCAAACCGTTCGACCAGACCCTTCTGGCAGGCGACCTCCAGCCGCCCGAGGTTTTCGCGGAACGCGTCGGCCAGCGGAATCACGGCGAGACCGGAGGGGATGGCCGTGCGGTATTCGGCGTCCGGGTTGGGGGCGGTGATGACCGCTTTGGCGGTCTGGGTCACGCCGTTGGTGTTCAGGAAATCGCGGCTGACGTCCACCACGCCGTCCCCGCGCCAGTTCATCCGCAGGCGGGCTTCCTCGGTGACGACGGCCACGGAGGTCGCTTCCAGATTTTCTTCCCCGGCGGCGGCGATGAACGCGTCCACGTCCTTCGGGTCGAGCACGACCGCCATCCGCTCCTGCGATTCGGAAATCGCCAGCTCGGTGCCGTCCAGCCCTTCGTACTTTTTCGGAACCTTATCCAGATCGATCTTCAGTCCGTCGGCCAGCTCGCCGATGGCGACGCAGACGCCGCCCGCGCCGAAGTCGTTGCAGCGTTTAATCATCCGGGCAACTTTGCCGTCCCGGAACAGGCGCTGAATTTTGCGCTCGGTGGGCGGATTGCCCTTTTGAACCTCCGCGCCGCAGGTGTCGATGGATTCGGAAGTGTGAGCCTTGGAGGAGCCGGTCGCTCCGCCGCAGCCATCCCGTCCGGTCCGGCCGCCCAGCAGAACGATCACGTCGCCCGGCTGCGGCGCCTCCCGCACCACGTTCTCCTTGGGAGAAGCGCCGACCACCGCGCCGATTTCCAGCCGCTTGGCGACGTAGCCGGGATCGTACAGCTCGGCGACCTGCCCGGTCGCCAGACCGATCTGGTTGCCGTAGGAGGAGTAGCCGGCGGCCGCGCCGGTAGTGATTTTCCGGCTGGGAAGCTTGCCCTCCAGCGTGTTTTCCAGCGTGACGCGGGGATCGCCCGAGCCGGTGACCCGCATCGCCTGATAGACGTAGGCACGTCCGGACAGCGGATCGCGGATCGCGCCGCCGAGGCAGGTGGCCGCACCGCCGAAGGGCTCGATTTCGGTCGGGTGATTGTGGGTTTCGTTCTTGAACTGAACCAGCCACTGCTCGGTTTTGCCGTTGATCTCCACCGGCACCTCAATAGAGCAGGCGTTGATTTCGTCCGATTCGTCGAGGTCGGGGATCATGCCGCGTTTTTTCAGCAGCCGCATCCCCATGGTGGCCATATCCATCAGGGTAACGTTTTTCTTTGCGATCCGTTCGCCGTACACTTCCTCCCGCGCCTCGTAATACGCGGCAAGGGCCGCCTCGATCGCCGAGGAGAGCGCGCCGCGCTGCACCTCGATTTCCTCCAGCCGGGTGAGGAAGGTGGTATGACGGCAGTGGTCGGACCAGTAAGTATCGATCACCTTCAGCTCGGTGACGGAGGGATCGCGGTGTTCCTCGTCACGGAAATAGGATTGGCAGAACTTCAGGTCGGCCGCCGACATGGCGAAGCCCATCGACTTCCAGTAGTCCTCGATCTCCGCATCGGACATGGTGGTGAAACCCTCCACCCGCCGGACGTTTTCCGGAGCGGCGGCGGTCATATCCAGCGTGTCCGGCTTGTCAAGGGAAGCCACCCGGGATTCCACCGGGTTGACCAGATACTGCTGCACGCGGAGAAACTGCTCGTCGGTCAGCCCGCCCTCCAGACAGATCACCCGGGCCGTCGCCACACGGGGACGTTCGCCCTGCGTGAGCAGCTGGACGCACTGGGCCGCCGAATCGGCGCGCTGATCGTACTGTCCGGGAAGATACTCCATGGCGAACACACGCCATCCCTCTCCGGCGTCGAACGCCTCGTCATATATGTCGTCCGCGTTCGGCTCGGAAAATACGGTGACCAGCGCCTGTTCAAATTCCTCTGCCGTCAGTCCCTCCACATCGTAGCGGTTCAGCAGACGGAGCGACCTGATGGCGGTCATTCCAAGATTGTCCCGCAGGTCGTCCAGCATGTGGCGCGCTTCCACGTCGAAGCCGTCCCGCTTTTCGACGAAAACCCGAATCACGTTTGACATAATCCGATTCCTCACTTTATAAACAATAGATAAAACCATTTTATCATAAATTCAGGGGAAGAGAAAGGGGGAAAGAACGAAAAAAGCGGGGGTTTTTCTGAATGTGTTTTGTACTATTTCGTTGAAGAAAACATGAATGTTTCCAGATGGTTTGAAATCCAACAGGAGGATCATCTTTTTTGCCTTGATTCTTGATTTTTCACTATATCTATGATATAGTGAAAAACAGAAATTTTGAATGCAATTGCTTCTTTTTGGAAAAGATGAATACGATGGAGAAATAGATGAGAAAATCGTTTTAACAATAGATGGTTGATGACAGAGGGCTGGGCTGAGTTGGCCAAGCTCTTTGTTTATGTACGGTATGCACTGTGGTTAGGCTGAGCGATTCAGAAATATAGAAAAGGTATGCGGGTGATGGCAGTGGAATTATTGAAACTTCTAAGAAAAATCTCCTCTGAAAGTGGTGATCGTCTTGCGTATGTCTCTGATTCCGGCACGTTGACCTATAGGGAGTTGTCGGAAAAATCAGAGCGTCTGGCGGCGTTTATTCAAGGCCGTTTGGGAAGCAGCCGTTCTCCGTTAGTGGTATATGGGCATAAAAGCCCGCTGATGTTAATCTGCTTTCTGGCTTGCATTAAATCGGGACATGCTTATTGTCCGATTGATAAGTCCTTTCCGCTTCCCAGAGTGGAGTCCATTGTGCAGGCAGTAAATCCTCCGCTTATTTTGTCAACTGAAGAGCTTTCACTGGACAACGGGAATATTCTCGGGTATTCGGATATTCTGGATATTATTCAGACGGCGGGTGACAGCGCTGTGATAACGAAGCCGGTTGAGGGAAACGATGTATTGTATATTATCTTTACATCGGGAAGTACGGGAACTCCCAAAGGAGTTCAGATCACAGCGGATTGCCTGTTAAATTTCATCCGTTGGGGACTCACTCTGGGAGGAACGCCGGAGGAGAAAGAAGGAAAGATTTTTCTCAACCAAGCGCCTTTTTCTTTTGACCTTTCGGTTATGGATCTTTACCTGTGTCTGGCGTCCGGAGGTACACTGTGGACGTTGAGTAAAGAAGTACAAGCGGATTATTCCCGCTTATTTTCCTCTTTACGGCAGTCCAATGTGCAGATATGGGTTTCTACGCCTTCTTTTGCCGATATGTGCCTTTCGGATGCCGGTTTTTGCGAAACGCTGCTGCCGGAACTGAAGCTGTTCCTTTTCTGCGGAGAAACGTTGACGAATAAAACAGTGTCCAAGCTTCATGAGCGTTTTCCGAGTGCTAGGGTAATCAATACTTACGGACCGACGGAGTCCACGGTGGCGGTTTCCTCAGTGGAAATAACGCCGGAATTGAATGAAGAGGTTAGTCCGCTTCCGGTTGGAGTTGCTAAGCCGGGAACTGAAATCTTAATTATGGACGAAGATAAAAGACCGCTTCCCGAAGGAGAAAAAGGAGAAATTGTCATTGTCGGAGATACGGTGAGCATTGGATATTTTAAAAATCCCTCTCAGACGGAAAAAGCCTTCTTTTCGTATAAAGATGCTCAGAATGAACGCCGCGCATACCGTACCGGCGACGAAGGCTATTTAAAGGAAGGTCAGCTTTTTTACTGCGGCCGTATTGATCTTCAGGTGAAGCTTCACGGATATCGCATTGAAATTGAGGATATCGAAAACAACTTGTTGCGGGTCTCTACGGTTAAACAAGCGGTTGTTCTTCCAAGAATGGAAGAGGGAAAGGTGAAAAGCCTGTGCGCCTATATTGTTCCGGTTCATCCTGTTGAAAAGACTTTTCAGGCGGCTCAGCAGATTCGAACGGAACTGAAAAAGTATCTGCCGGACTATATGATTCCGAAGAAGTTCCAGTTTGTTGATGCCATTCCCATGACGAACAATGGAAAAGCAGACAGAAAACGTCTTGGGGGGATGAACGCGTGAGTTTTTTCAGTGGAGCTGATTTTTTCATTATGCTGGGGATCGCCGTGATTCCAGCCATCGTTTTGGGCCTTCTTGAAATGCCATTGCGCTGGTACTTTTTACCGGTTTCTCTTTGGTTTCTGTTTTTGGTCTTTCGTAGTGATCAGATACAACTGCTTTATCTGATCCTGTTTTATCTTTTGGCAATGGTAGTGGTAAAGGGATATCTTTATTTACGCCGAAAATATGGAAAGAACAGACTCCTCTATGGGTCGGCGATCTTTTTATCCATTTTGCCTCTGGCGTTATGCAAGGTCTCCGGTAAATTTGGCATCGGTATTTTTGCTTTTCTTGGGATATCCTATCTGACGTTCCGAGTCGTTCAGGTGGTTATTGAAACGTATGATGGGTTGATTACGGAAATTTCGTTTCTGGATATGACAGGTTTTTTGCTGTTTTTCCCCTCCTTCAGTTCCGGACCTATTGACCGTAGCCGTCGATTTTCCAAAGATTTTCATACCGTCTATCCCCGGAGCGAATATCTTGAGCTTTTGGGAGACGGCTTGCAAAAAATTCTGTTGGGATTGGTATACAAGCTGGTTTTGTCTTCCGTGTTTTATTCGGGAATGGAGAGATTCACCG
The DNA here is from genome assembly GCA_905192745.1 of uncultured Oscillospiraceae bacterium. Lineage (GTDB taxonomy): Bacteria > Bacillota > Clostridia > Oscillospirales > Acutalibacteraceae > Avimonas. Next base: position 28,341 of record CAJJLZ010000020.1, on the reverse strand, counting down.
GCGGGTTCAGCAATCCGGTCAATTTGTTCGGGTATATGTATAGCTATGGCTTCTACCTGTTCTTCGATTTTGCCGGATATAGCTTGATGGCGATTGGAACGGCCTATATTTTTGGTATCCGCCTTCCGGATAATTTCAATAAACCGTTCTTGAGCTTGGATATAAAGGATTTCTGGAATCGTTGGCATATTAGCTTATCGCATTGGTTCCGTGACTTTGTGTTTTCACGTTTTATGATGCAGGCCATACGAAAGAAGTGGTTTCATCGAAATCGTCTGACCGCGGCCTCCGTTGGATTTATTCTTAATATGCTTTTGATGGGTATATGGCATGGATTGAGCGTTTCCTATATTTTTTATGGCTTATATCATGGCGTATTACTCGCTGTAACAGAAGTGTATCAGAAGAAGTCCAAATTTTATGCGGCGCATAAAAATGCCGTATGGTATAAAGTGCTTTCCTGGTTTGTCACCTTGAATTTGGTTATGGTGGGATTCTTTATTTTTTCGGGGAAGGCTCTGGAAATTGTCGCTCGTTTTCTGCATTAAGAAAAATACTCTATATTTAGGAGGATTCGTTATGAATGAAGAAGTATTGGACATGCTGGCTGAAATTTGCGAGGATGATGTAGTCCGCGAGGATCGGGATGTGGAGCTTTTTGATTCCGGATTGATTGATTCGCTGGCATTCACTGAACTTCTGGTGGAAATGGAAGATCGTTTTGGCGTATCTGTTTCTCCCACAGAAGTGGATAGGTCCGATTTGAATACACCCAATAAAATTATTTCCTATTTGGAATCAAGGGTTGAAAGATGAAGAAGGTAATATCATTTTTACTGTCGCTGGTCATTTTCTGCGGGATGGTCGTCAGTGTCGATTGGGGACTGAAAAATGGTTTCCGTTCCAAAGATATGCCGGCGCTGAATTATGAGTTGAATAAAGTCAAGTTTCGGAATTATGAATTAATAAACAGCAGCCTTGACGAAAATACGGTTTTGGTTTTAGGATCATCGGAATTATCTTCACAAAAAGATACAAAATTTCATCCCCGTCAGCTGATGCAGGGACAACAGACGCAGATGATGCTTGTGGGAGCTGGTTATTATCAATCGCTTGAACACACGATTGAACTGGCTGCTTGCAGCAATGCACTATCCAGTCGGAAAGTAGCGTTGATTATCTCGCCTCAATGGTTCGTAAAGGGCGGAGTTGATCCGGCGGCTTTTGCCTCCAATTTTTCTGAGAAAAATTTTATCGGTTTTCTCAAAAACGATCAGCTCAGTAAGGAACTCAAAACCAAAATCTGTACCAGAGTTTTGGAATTGCTGGATCAGGGCAATCCTGCACAGGCGTCTCGTATTCGCATGTATATCGAATATTATGTTTATGATAAAGCCAATTTGTTTGACAGACTGTATGCGTCTGTATATTCGGATTATTTGGAACTAAAAGGCAATTATACTGCGTGGAAAACATTTCGGAATGTTCAGCCGGGAACCCTCACGGATTCTTTAAAGCCGCTGGATTGGAACACGCTTTTGGATGAGGCAAGGACGTACGGTAGAGAGCAGTGTACCAATAATCCCTTCTTTGTTTATGATGAATACTATGACCGCTATATGAAGGATGCGTTGGAATCAAAAAAGAACAGCCAACTCGACGGTTCCTATACGATTTCTTCCGAATTCGACGATTTGTCCTTATTTTTGGAGGTTTGTCGGGAATTGGATATTACATCGCTGGTCATCAGTATTCCGGTAAAAGGCGTGTGGTATGATTATATAGGGTTCCCCAAAACGGATCGCGATGCCTACTATCAAAAAATACGCACAATGGTGGAAGCAAGCGGCAATCAGCTTGCGGATTTTTCAGACGAAGAATACAGTGATTATTTCTTATCCGATATAATGCATTTGGGCTGGGAAGGATGGGTGAAGGTCAGTGAAAGCATTGTGGAGTACGCTGAAAGCAATTCTTGAAAAACCGGCAGTCCGTTTTATATTGAGAACGGCTTTTAACCTGTTTTTATTGGTTTTGTTGTTTCTCTATTTGCTGGAGGCTGATTTTTCTGCATCGCCGGAATTCATCTATAATCAGTTTTAATTCGTGAAAGTAATCATTATTCGTTGAGTGCAAAGCTGAAAATCACCCCCGTTGAGGTTATTGACCGCAACGGGGGTGATTTTCGATTAAACGATTTTGTAGGATCGAATACCTCGCTCTTGATTCAAAGCGCGAAAACGCCTATAATGGGGACTTAGAGACAACCGAAACAATCTTTTACCAGAAAGGATAACGAGTTTACATGACTCAATTTTTAAAACGCACCTGGGCGGAGGTCAATCTCGATGCCATTCAACATAATTTTCGGGCCATCGCCGGTTCCCTGACCGGGGGATGTCGGGCCATGGCCATTGTCAAGGCGGATGCCTACGGACATGGCGCGGGCTATGTATCCCGCGCGCTGCGGGCGGCGGGCGCGGACTGGTTTGGGGTGTCCAATCTCGACGAAGCGCTGCAGATCCGTAAGGCCGGTATTTCGGAATCCATCCTTATTCTAGGGTATACCCCTCCGAAGGAGGCGGCGCGGCTGGCCGCGTTCGGCATTACCCAGACGGTGTTCAACCGGGAATACGGGGAAGAGCTGAGCGCCGCGGCCTCCGCCGCGGGGGTGGAGGTGCGCGTCCATATAAAGCTGGATACCGGGATGTCCCGGATCGGTTTTCTCTGTCAGCGGGAAGAGAAGCTGGACGACGCGGCGGACGAGGTGGCCGCGGTCTGCCGCCTGCCCGGTTTGGCGCCGGAAGGAGTCTTTACCCACTTTGCGTCCGCGGACGAGGAGGACGGGGAGGCGTTCACCCGGCTTCAGTTCTCCCTCTTCCGGCATACGATCGACGCGCTGGAAAAGCGGGGCGTTCATTTCGCCCTTCGGCATTGCTGCAACAGCGCGGCGACCATGCTGTATCCGGAAATGCATATGGATATGGTTCGGCCGGGCCTGATTCTTTACGGGCTGCTGCCCGCTTCCTGGCTGGATGGCCGTCTGCCGCTGCAGCCGGCGATGGAACTGAAAACGGTGGTTTCCATGGTGAAAACCGTCCCGGCCGGGTCGGTTGTCAGTTACGGCCGGACCTATGCGGCGGCCGGGGACGCCACTCTGGCCACGGTGCCGATCGGATATGCCGACGGTTATCCCCGCTGCTTCTCCAACCGGGCGGAAATGCTGGTGAATGGCCGGCGCGCCCCGGTTACCGGCCGGGTGTGCATGGATCAGTGTATGCTGGACGTCTCGGATATGACGGATGTGCGGGAGGGCATGGTGGTGACCGTGTTTGGCCGGGACGGCGGGGCGAGCCTCCCGGTGGAGGAATTTGCCGCGCTTTCCGGCACGATCAATTATGAGTCGATCTGCCTGATCGGCAAGCGGGTTCCCCGGATATTTCAGAGCGGAGGCCGTACGGTCGGGCAGCTGAACTACATCGTGCCGGAGGACTGATCGTTTCCCGCTTGAGGAAAAAAGCGCCGGGGGACGGAGAGGCGGGAACTAGAAAGGAGGGAATCGGATGGCAGAGTTTGTCGCAACGACGCTGGAACAGTCGATTCCGATTCAAAAAATCGTGACGGTGCATTACTTCGAATACGCTAAGGACTATGTGTTTGAAGGGGAACGGCATGATTTTTGGGAAATTCTGTATGTGGATAAGGGCGAAGTCGAGGTAATGGCCGGTGAAGTGGGATATAAGCTGCGCCAGGGGGAAATGATTTTCCATAAGCCCAATGAATTTCACAACGTGTTTGCCAACGGCGTGGTGGCGCCCAATCTGGTGGTGGTGTCCTTTGAATCCAACGCTCCCGCCATGGCGTATTTTGAGGGGAAGATCATCGCGGCGGGCGAGGATGAACGCGCTCTGTTCGCCCGCATCGTACGGGAGGCGCGGGACGCCTTTTCCTCCCCATTGGACGATCCGAGCCTGACCTGTCTGGAGCGGGCGTCCTCTCATGCGTTCGGCAGCGAGCAGATGATCGGCATCCTGCTGGAGGAAATGCTCATCCGCCTTGTCCGCCGGGGGGCGGAGAAAGCGCAGGGGGTCAAAATTTCCTCTTCGGTCAAGCTGCGGTCGGATAACGATCTGGTCAAGCGGGTGATCGCCTATATGGAGGAGAACGCGGCCGGAAGCCTGACCTTTTCGCAGGTCTGCCGCTTCTCCGCCCAGAGCGCGACCAACCTGAAAACGATTTTCAAATCGGTGACCGGCTATGGCGTAATGGAATATTATCGGATGCTCAAGATCGAGACGGCAAAGACCATGCTGCGGGAAGGGGATGGGAACATCACCCAGATTGCCGACCGGCTGGGCTACGCCTCCGTTCATTATTTTTCCCGGTATTTCAAGCAGGCAACCGGCATGACGCCCAGCGAGTATTCCCTGTCCATTCAGGCGAAATAAAGCGGACGGACTGCGGCCGGTTGCTTTCAGGCCGGAAGCAGCCGGAGATCGGTCACACGCCGGTTGGATGACGTGGCTTTGCCGCGGGAATCCCTCCCGGCGGCTCCCATTAAAAAAGCGTCTCGCTGGAAAGCGGGACGTTTCCGTTTGCCGTGTTAACGGCGTAGACAAGCGCCGGCGGCAGCCGGCGCTTGTCTGACAATTCGGTTATTTTTTGGCGGTGTGCGCCTTGAGCGCCTCAAAGGTTTCTTCGCTGATCACATGCTCTATGCGGCAGGCATCCTCCGCCGCCGTTTGGGGATCGACGCCCAGAACAGTCAGCCAGTCGGTCAAAAGCGTATGCCGTTCGTAAATCTTTTCCGCGATTGCGCGGCCTTTTTCCATCAACTCAATGTTTCCGTTTTTGTCCATATCGATATAGCCGTTTACACGCAGGTTTTTCATGGCAATGCTAACGCTGGGCTTGGAAAAGGACAATTCGTTCACGACATCGATCGAGCGGACCTGCCCCAGACGATTTTTGAGAACGAGAATGGTTTCCAGATAATTTTCAGCAGATTCCTGAATCCGCATGGCTTCGCCTCCGCTTTCCTTCTGTTTTTTCCGCCGCCGCTATTCTACCATAGCGCCGCCCGGCCGGGTTCTGTGCGAGCCTTTTCCGGCGGCGCAAAGAAAAACGCTGTCGCGTTTTTCCCTGACGACAGTATACCATAAAAATAGGTGCCGAGGAGAAAAACGACGTTTACAGGGTTTCTATCCGCTTTTTGCCGGCCGCTCATCCGGCGCTTTGGTTGAAAACGGGCGTCTACGCGAAAAATCATGGAGCGGGTAAAAAGAGACCGCGCCCGTTTCTTTAAGCGCGGTTCCGTTTTCCTGCTTCCGTCGTCCGCTTACAGCGTCAGGGATGGCGCGGCATATACCCGGGTGCCCATCTCCTGATCCAGCATATACAGGCCCTTGGGGTCGGAGCCGAACAGCTCCATCTTTTTGATGAGATCGCCGGCGTTGGTTTCTTCCTCGCCCTGCTCCTTGACGAACCAGTCCAGAAACTGCATGGTGCGAAAATCCTTCTCCTCGTAAGCCGCTTCGTAGATGGTATGAATCAGGCTGGTTACATACTGTTCGTGCGCCAGACCGGCTTTCAGCGGGTCCATGTTCCCGCTCAGCGCCGCATCCGGTTTATCGACGGCCTCCAGCGTAACCCTTTCGCCGTTGTTCTGGAGATACTGAAGCATCAGCAGAGCGTGATCCCGTTCCTCCTGCGTCTGAATCCGGTACCAGTTGGCGAATCCGTTCAACCCCTGCTCCACATAAAAATTGGAAAATTCGAGATACAGATACGCGGAGTACAGCTCCTTATTAATCTGTGTGTTCAACAGCGCCGCAACCTTTTTACTCAGCATGGCAATCGACATCCTTTCCGTTGTTTTACAGTGCTCGTCCGCACCTGCATGGCGCCAGACCGCAGGGGGCCCTTCGGTTAGCCTGTGCGAACTTTATTATACTCCGAAAAGCGACGGATTTCAATACGTCCGATGGAAAGAAAACCCATACAAAAAAGCGGCGGAACCGGGAAGTTTTTCACCGGGCCGGGGAATACTTTATGAGAATAGGGAGGCGGAGAGATATGAAAGAAATGAAACAGACGATTTGCGACATTCAGGGCCGGGAAATTCTTGATTCCCGCGGCAACCCGACGGTAGAGGCCACCGTGACGCTGGAAAACGGCGGCAGGGGAACCGCCGCCGTACCGAGCGGCGCGTCCACCGGACGGTTCGAGGCGCTGGAACTGCGGGACGGCGACCCTTCCCGCTATGGCGGGAAAGGCGTGACCCGCGCGGTCGAAAATATCCGTTCGTCCATCCGTGAAGCGCTGGTCGGCCGGGATGCGGCGGATATTGCGGCCATTGACCGGACGCTATGCCGGCTGGATGGAACGGCGGAGAAAAAGCGCCTCGGCGCGAACGCGCTGCTTGCCGTTTCTCTGGCGACGGCCCGGGCGGCGGCGGATGGGACGGGGCTTCCGCTGTATCGTTTTCTCGGCGGCGCGAACGCCGGGACGCTGCCGATGCCGATGATGAACATTCTCAACGGCGGCGCGCACGCGGCCAATACGGTCGATGTGCAGGAATTTATGATTATGCCGGTCGGAGCGCCTTCCTTTCGGGAAGGACTTCGCCGGTGCGCGGAGGTGTTCCACGCGCTGGCTTCCATCCTGCGGGCGGAGGGGCTGTCCACCGCCGTGGGGGATGAAGGCGGCTACGCTCCGGATCTCGAGAGCGACGAAGCGGCGATACAGTATTTGCTGAAGGCGGTGGAAGCGGCCGGCTATCGCCCTTATGACGATTTTGTTCTGGCGATCGACGCCGCCGCCAGTGAGTGGAAAGCGGAAAAGTCGGAAGGCGGCTACTTCCTGCCCAAAAAGCAAAAGAGGTATACGACCGACGAGCTGATTGCCCATTGGGCCGAACTCAGCGGGAAATATCCCATCCGTTCCATTGAGGATCCGCTGGATGAAGAGGACTGGGAGGGCTGGCGGAAGCTGACCGCCGCGCTTGGCGGTTCTCTCCAGCTGGTGGGGGACGATTTCTTTGTCACCAACACCGAACGCCTCCGCCGGGGGATCGAGCGCGGCTGCGCCAATTCCATCCTGATTAAGCTGAATCAGATCGGCACACTGAGCGAGACGATGGCCGCAATCCGGATGGCGCAGGCGGCGGGCTATACCGCCGTTGTGTCCCATCGTTCGGGCGAGACGGAAGATACCACCATCGCGGATCTGGCGGTGGCAATGAACGCCGGACAAATCAAAACCGGCGCTCCCAGCCGGAGCGAACGGGTGGCGAAGTACAACCGCCTTCTCCGTATTGAAGAGGAGCTGGGGGAAGAGGCCCGATGGCCGGGAAAAAGCGCGCTTCGTCTGTCCGCGGGGAAGTGACCGGCAGCGCGCAACACGGAAAACGCCGGAAAAGGCCGGGCGGCGCAAAAGACCGCCCGGCCTTCCGTCCGCCGTTCTTGCATATTCGGGAAAAATATACTATACTTTCAGCAGCCCCGGACAACAGCCTCCGAAAAGCCCGAGGAGGAACAGACGCCCTTCCGCCCGGTCGGGGAGGAGCGCGGGAGAGTGGAAGAGAGGAAAACCAATGATGCCGATTATGTTACAGCGCATTGCCCCGCAGGGCGCCGCCCGGCGGGGTGTTTTTGAGACGCCTCACGGCACGGTGCAGACGCCGGCCTTTATGAATGTCGCCACCTGCGGCGCGATCAAGGGGGCGGTTTCCGCCTATGATCTAAAGGAGCTGAAATGTCAGGTGCAGCTCTGCAACACCTACCATCTTCATGTTCGTCCGGGGGACGAGCTGGTGCGGCGGATGGGAGGGCTTCAGTCTTTTACCGGCTGGGAGGGGCCGATTCTGACCGACAGCGGCGGCTTTCAGGTCTTTTCGCTTGCCAAACTCCGGAAAATCCGGGAAGAGGGGGTGGAGTTCGCCTCCCATGTGGACGGCCGCCGTCTCTTCATCGGTCCGGAGGAAAGTATGCGGATTCAGTCGAACCTCGGCTCCACCATTGCCATGGCCTTTGACGAGTGCGTGGAGAATCCGGCGGAATATGCCTACGCGAAGGCATCCTGCGCCCGCACCGTCCGCTGGCTTCACCGCTGCCAGACCGAGATGGACCGGCTGAACGCGCTGCCCGACCGCATTAATCCCCGGCAGATGCTGTTCGGGATCAATCAGGGCTGTACCTTCGATGATTTGCGGGTGGAGAATATGAAGGAGATCGCGGAGATGGGTCTGGACGGCTATGCGATCGGCGGGCTGGCCGTCGGTGAGCCGGCCCCGGAGATGTACCGCGTGATCGAGGCAGTGGAGCCGTATATGCCGAAGGACCGTCCCCGCTATCTGATGGGGGTCGGCACGCCGGTGAACATACTGGAAGCGGTATACCGCGGAGTGGATCTGTTCGATTGCGTGATTCCCTCCCGCAACGCCCGGCACGGGCATGTGTTCACCTGGCAGGGAGTTCGCAATCTGATTAACCAGAAATACGCGGACGATCCCGCCCCGCTGGACGAGGAGTGCGATTGCCCGACCTGCCGCCGTCATTCCCGGGCGTATATCCGTCATCTGTTCAAAAGCGGGGAGATGCTGGCTATGCGGCTGTGTGTGATGCACAACCTGTATTTTTATAACACTTTAATGGAAAAAATCCGGGACAGTCTGGAAAACGGCACATTTGAGGCCCTTCACAAAAAGTTTACAGGTGTTTTGGACCGAAGAATCTAAATTGTACTTGCTATCGGCACGGAAAGCCTTTATAATAAAAACGATTTTGTTTGGAGGTGCTTGTTTTGTCATACTTGAACGCGATTCTTGCAGAGACTACCGCTCCGGCGACGGCGACGCAGGGAGGCATGGCCAGTCTTCTGGTGACCTTTGTCCCGCTTCTTCTGGTGATTGTCCTGATGTATTTCATGATGATCCGTCCGCAGAAGAAAAAGCAGAAGGAAGAGCAGCAGATGCGCAACAACATCCGCGTGGGGGATGAGATCACCACCATCGGCGGCATCTGCGGCCGGGTGCTGAATATCAAGGAGGATTCGCTCGTAATCGAGACCGGCGCGGACCGCAGCAAGATGACCATCAAAAAATGGGCGCTTCAGAGCTGCGAAACCGTACACGACGGCCCGGCCCCGGATGACGACGATGACGACGACGATATCTGAGTATCCGCTTTTTGTCCGAAGCCGGCTGTACTATTTTGTCCTTTCCCGGAATATGCTATAGTGTCGTCGGCACCGCGCGGCGCCGTATGACAGCAATGTGAGGGGGAGGAACAGGGCATGAAGGCTCATCAAACGCATACGGCGCATTCCGCCTGTCAGGAAGAGGACTCCGTCGTCTCCCGGTGGGTGCGGCCGGTCTTGATCGGCGCGGCTGTCGGCGCGTTCTGCTGTCTGGCAATACTGATGCTTTGCGCCGCGGTTATGGCGGCGCGGGATATTCCGCAGATGGCGGTCACCCCCATGGCGGTGATCGCGGCGGCGGTCGGTTCGTTTATCGGCGGTCTGGTTAGTGCCAGGGCGGCCGGTTCCCGCGGTATTGTGTATGGGGCGGCCTGCGGTGTGGTGCTGTATTTGCTGGTGATGATCGCCGGCTTTGCCGTGCTGAAGGATATCCGTGGTATTTACGCGCTGGTAAAGCTCGCCGTTATGGTGGGGTGCGCGGCAATCGGCGGGATTATCGGCGTGAACGCCCGGCGGCGGTAGGCTTCGTCCGTTCGCCGGTGAAACGCCGTCTGGATTTTCCGGAAAACCGTTGAAATTCCCCGCGGTGTGTGGTAAAATCGAAAAAACGAGATGTCAGTGATATCTATCTTTTGGAGGATTGGGTCATGAAAGTATTGAAGCATGTGAAAACGATCAATCATCAGAATCTGAAGGAAACGGCCGTCAAGGGCGGCTGCGGCGAGTGTCAGGCTTCCTGCCAGTCGGCCTGCAAGACCTCCTGCACCGTCGCCAACCAGAAGTGCGAGAAGTAAGCAGGGCATAACGGATGGGGCGGATGAGGATATCCGCCCCATCGTTTTTCTGCTCCGGAGGCTTCGGAACGGTTCCTGCGGAAGGGCCTTCTGTAGAAGGGCTTCTGTAGAAGAGGAAAATATTATAGATACATAAAAGGGGCATAATGATCGATGATCCATCGTTTTCAAAACAACGGGTATGACATTGTTCTGGATGTGAACAGCGGGGCCGTCCATGTCGTGGACGATCTGGTTTATGATCTGCTTGGTCAGCTGGACGAGAACAGCGAGACGATGGCGGAAACCTGCCCGCCCTCCGTCGTGGACGCGCTGGCGGAACGCTATCCGGCGGAGGAAATCCGCGAAACCTATGACGAGCTGCTGACACTGCACCGTGCGGGCCAGCTTTTCAGTAAAGACGATTATGCGCAGTTTGCCGACCGGATGGTGCGTTCACCCCTCAAGGCGATGTGCCTGCATGTTTCCCATGACTGTAACCTGCGCTGTAAATACTGCTTTGCCGGTCAGGGGGTCTACGGCGGGGAGAAGAAGATCATGAGCGCCGAGGTGGCGAAAGCGGCGATCGATTTTCTGATCGAGCGTTCTCAGGGCCGCCGGAATCTGGAGCTGGACTTCTTCGGCGGGGAGCCGCTGATGAACTTTGACGTGGTAAAGGAAACGGTGAAATATGCCCGCGGGCTGGAGAAAGAGCATGGCAAGGTGTTCCGCTTTACCATGACGACTAACGGCGTGCTGTTGAACGATGAAATTACCGACTTCCTCAATCGGGAGATGAACAACGTGGTGCTTTCTCTCGACGGCCGGCGCGAGGTGAACGACGCGATGCGTCCGAACGCCGGCGGAAAGGGGAGCTATGATACCATCGTGCCGAAGTATCAGCGCTTTGTGGCCCAGCGGGGCGACCGCGATTATTATGTCCGCGGCACCTTTACCAAGAACAATCTGGATTTCACCAACGACGTGCTGCATATGGCGTCGCTTGGCTTCGATCAGGTGTCGGTGGAACCGGTGGTCAGCGACCCGCAGCTTCCCTTCTCCATCCGCGAGGAGGACCTGCCTCGGGTGTTTGAGGAGTACGACACGCTGGCCAAAGCGGTGCTCGCTAAAAAGAAGGCGGGCGAAAGCTTCAATTTCTTCCACTTTATGCTGGATCTCGATCAGGGTCCCTGCGCGATCAAACGGCTGCGCGGCTGCGGCTGCGGCAACGAATACGCGGCGGTGGATCCCGACGGCGGGGTGTTTCCCTGCCATCAGTTTGTCGGGCAGCCGGAGTGGCAGATGGGGAATGTGCTGACCGGGGAATATAATTTGGAAATGAAGGACCGCTTCGCTCACTCCACCGTTTATGATAAGCATGACTGCCGCACCTGCTGGGCAAAATTTTATTGCTCCGGCGGCTGTAACGCCAATAATCAGCAGTATGCGGGGGATATCCTCCGTTCCCATACGCTCTCCTGCGAACTGGAAAAGAAACGTCTGGAATGCGCGATCATGATTAAGGCCGCGCTTGCGGACGGGGATTCGAACCGGTAAACCGATCTCCTCAGACATAAACGCCTCCGAAACCGCATAGGTATGAAGTACCGCCTGTCCCGCGGGAACGCCCGTTCCACGGAAACGGTGAACGATGCAGAGGAGGCTGCTTATGAACAGGACAAACAGGGAGCGGATTCCGGCCCTGCCGGGCCCCTTTGCATCCGGCGGTGTTCCGGGGGGAAGGCCGCGTCAGCCGCTGATCCGTTTTTTCACCTCCAACCGCCGGCTGCTTTTCTTTACGCTCCTGTTCCTTCTCGGTGTGTTTTTCGGCGTAGCGGTTTTTGCGTTTTCGCACGCTCTTCTCGGCGATGAACTGCGTACGATGCTGGAGGTACGCGCGGTAACCGGAACCTTCCGCGGCGGTATGTCGGCGTTATTTTCCTCCTGTTTTTCAACGGTTCTGCTTCTTGCGCTGCAGTATCTGTTTGGGCTGTCCGCCTGTGGAGCGCCATTGACCGCGGTGGTTCCGCTCTTCTTCGGGCTGGGGCTCGGGATGTCGGAGGCGTATTATTACTCGACGGGGGCGGGGGGGATTGCGGCGGCCGCGCTTCTGGTGGTTCCTCATACGCTGATTGCGGCGGCCGCGCTGGTGCTTGGCGGGATGGAATCTACCAGAATGTCGTTGCTTTTCAGCCGTCAGATACTGCCCGGCGCTTCGATAGGCGGCCTGTGGGGGGATTTTAAGCTGTACAGCGTCCGGTTCCTGCTCTTGCTCGGCCTGGCGTTTCTGGCCGGAGTGGTGGATGTGGGAATGCGTCTGGCTTTTGCGGGATTGTTTCGGTAGATAAAGGTGAATGCCTTTACAATAAAAACACCGCCGTCTGTCGGCGGAAAGGCGCTGGAAGCGCGGGAAGTATAAAAGGAGTGAATGGCGTGGCAGGATTTTTTGGGCTGTTCGATTACAGCAAGCCGGGCCCCGGAGTCAAAAAGAACGGGCCGAAGAAAAAGGGGTTCGTCGTCTTTTTTGAGATCTATTTCCGGAAGTTCTGGAAGCTGATTCTGGCAAACCTGCTGTTTGTGCTGGTTTCCCTTCCGCTGGTGACGGTGGGGCTGGGCAACGCGGGGCTTACCTACATTACCCGGAATTTCGCGCGGGAAAAGCACGCGTTTATCGCGGGTGATTTTTTTGATACTATCAAAAAGAACTGGAAACAGGCGCTTCCCGTGGGGATTATCAACCTGATTCTGACCGCTGTGGTTGTCTTTGACGTGCTGTTTTTCTATTTCAATCAGGCGCAGAATAAGGTTCTGGATTATGTGTTTCTGGCGGTTATCCTGTCCATCGCGCTCATTTTCACCTTCATGAAATATTATATTTATATGATTATGATTACCTTCAAGCTGAGCGTGAAGCAGATCTATAAAAACAGCCTGATTCTGGCGGTTGCCGGACTGAAGCGGAATCTGCTCATTTTTCTGGTGCTCGCCCTGTTTTACGCGGCGGCGATTGCGCTGTTCTTCGTCAATATGCTGGTGGCGATTCCGGTGATATTGATTGTCTATGTGCTCTTTTTCCCGGCGTTCCGTTCCTACCTCATTCAGTACAATATCTTCCCGCTGATTAAGAAGCTGATGATCGATCCATATTACCGCGATCATCCCGGGGAGGATCTGGAGGCCAAGCGTGCCCTGAATATTGAAGAGGAAAGCGACCGTCCGCAGGATGAGGAAGAGCCGGTCTTTCAGGATGTCGTTCCGGACGAGGAAGAGGATGAGAAGCCGGCAAAAACTTTCCCCCGTCAGTATTCGGAGCAGGAGATGGCCCGCCTCCGCCGCAAACAGCGCCGGAATAAGGACACGGACGACGACGGTACCATCTGACAATGGCTGTCCGCCAGACATTTTCCACGCCGCAGGTGTATTGCTCCTGAAAGCAAGAAGAAACCTCTCTTGTCTTAGTAGACAAAAGAGGTTTCTTTTTGTAAAAGGACTTTGAAAAAGATGTTTTTTACAATTCTGCCAATCTTAAAGTTTCCACAGGAACTTGAACCTCTAATCTTCATATGATTTTGAAATGTAAATGTACTTTTGGCATACATATGGCTGTCAAACCTATTGGCTGATTATATTAAGTAGCCTACTTATTTAAAACAGGATGCATCATTGCAGACAGGGTTCCTCATTAGACGAGCCAATAAAAGTCAATTTATCGATCAAATCCGCCAATATAAGGCAGTATCGCCCCTGTGATCGTATCGGACGGAGTGCTCCTATTTGCTTGAAGGCTAAGACTAACAAGTCCGCAATCACTGCAGGGGTAATCTTCACAGTCAAGACAATGCGGTAATCCCTTACTTCTCGCGTGTTCAAGTTTATCGCAACCATCGCTGTCTTTATTAAAACAACCGGAGCAGAGCATCATCGTATCTCCATAATCTTCATAGCCAAAAACGCTTCCTACACGCCTTTTTAATTCTTTTCTAAACTCGTCGCTTATTGTGCCGCCAGTATAATGTACACAAAGATCACAGCGCATACCACACTTGGAGTAGACAGCAGTATCTGTCGAAAACGGCTTTCGATTAGGTTTTTGCTTTATCATAATCAACTTTTCAACAGCCTCTAGCATATCCATATCTGCAACTGGAATCCAAATCCACTTACCATCATTCCAAGATTTATGACTATCGTATATATCTAGTATTGCTTGTGGAAATTCACTCCGTTGTGTCTCGAATTGTTCGCAATCTTCTCTACAAAAAATCAAAAGAAAATCAAAACAGTTTTCCCGAATGCAAATAGATACAATCATTTTGTCGCCTAAGCAGTACATTACCATATCTTTACCATTTGCAATTTCGTCCAGCTCATAATTGGTATAAATAAACCTGCAGGCCGCTTCGCTGACTTTTTGTAGAACTTCTTTTGTTGCCATTTTACATCTCCAAATAATGATACATAAAGCGTACCGATACATTTTCAGCGGGTGGATTCGAACTCTCGTAATGTTAGATATTATATTTTTTCTATAGGAACCCAAAATTCATATCGATAACCCTCGCTGGTTTTTTCACCCCAACGTTCAATCAGAAATATTCCATTATCAGTTTCGTTGCGTTCTATATCCCGCGGGAGTTTGTGCGTTTTTATAATAATCGTGGTTAATATGATTCATGGTTTCTTCATAAGAGGGTAGCCATTCTGTGGTGGTTACAAAATAGTCGCTTGAAGGGAATTTTGTCAATGTATAACCATCGGGAATTTTTGCTGATGCATTTACAAATTTGCCTTGATAGTAAATTTTTTCTCCGGATATATTATTAAACCATATATTCACACAATTTGGATCTGTTTGATAAGGAGCAATGACATCATATCCTCCCTTATCAAAAAAATTACCCCAAAACGCTCCGAAATTTGCATTTTCTGTAACGAGGTTTTCTATGCCGAGAAAATAGAATTCATCAAGCCGGGTTTGAAATGAAATAATGTTAGGAGCGCTCACATTTTTGCCACCTTTCATAAATTAATTTACACAATTATTAACTATATTAATCATAACAAAAACCTGTCTCAAAAGCAAGTTCTACTTTTTCGACAGGTTTCTGTTTATGAAAGCCAGATGAAAAAGATTTTTCATCGGTTTAGGATGAGAGAATAGAACCCTCGTAACTCACAAAAAGTTGGTAGCGGGAGGGACAGCGGCATGAGTGCGCTCCGATTTTTACAAAAAATCGGAGCAAGCTTTATATCGCTTGCTCCGACGTGGCGGAGAAGGAGGGACTCGAACCCTCCAGAATACCGATAAAAACGGCTTTATTACTGCGCTATTTAGCTTCCGTGTTGCATTTCGTGTTGCATTTTTTCGAATAGCGCGTTCGCTTTTTCTTTTGCTTTTTCCGCTTCCGTTTCAAAAGTGTACTGGTACACCTTTTTTAACACGTGGTCGCTGCTCCATCCGCCCATCTCCATCACATACTGGTCCGGCACGTTTTGGGCGTGGAGCAGCGCGGCAAAACAGTGCCGCAGGGAGTGCATTGTGTATTCCGGCATTCCGTTTTTGCGCAAGATCCGCTTAAACCGTTTCAGGGCCCCACTCGGTGTGGTAGGGAACAACCACCCGTCCGGGCGCTGTGCGCACAGGTTGGCGACTTTTCTGGCAAGATCGTCGTGCATCTTGATTGTGCGTGTTCCCGCCGCTGTTTTGGCGGTGCACTTATAGACCAATTTATTGTTTTCGTCTGGAACCCTCGCCCCGTGGATGTATATTCTGCTGCCATTAACATCGGATGCGGTAATGGCCGCTATTTCGCTCTGACGCAAGCTGCACGTCAAAGCCAAAAGTACCTGACACTCTATTTCATCCCCGTCCAGCAGTTGCATAATCTTTCGTGCATCCTCTTGCGTCGGAACAGCAATTCCGGTATTCTCTTTTGGCTTGGTCGTGATCCCCTCTACGCGGTATTTGTGATACGCCATCACGGCGGTAATAAACCCCAACTGATTGCGGACGCTCTTTGCCGCATACTTCGCGGCGTTTGCGTTTATCTGCTGCTGTATCAGCACTCCGTCCGCCAACTTACGCAGTGAAACCAGCAGAATATTCGGAACAGAATTCCGCTGAATAATCCGATACCCTCTTATAGTAGATGGGGACAGGATGTTGGACTTAGCCGCGATATACTGGTCTGACGCTTGCTGGAACGTAAGATTTTCCGATTTGTTTTCCGCTTTGCGGTTATACACATATTCCGTCGCCGCGTACTCGGCCTCTTTTTTTGTGTCCGCCGTAAAAGATTTGTATATCCGTTTCCCGTCTGTGCTCTTGCCGGTATACACCTGCACCCGCCACGACCCGCTGGGTAGTTTTTTTGCCTTTGCCACGACATCGCCCTCCTCGTCTGCCGCCGTCCCGCGTCATTGTGGGACGGCTTTTGCTTTATGTTGTCCTATCCCGGTAAAACGCTTTGCGTGATTCCTGCGCGTGCTTTCGGTATTGCAACGGAGACATACCCTTATACTCTTTCAGCGCCTTGGAAAGATGGGATTGATCGTAAAACCCACACCGGCTGACAATTTCGGCTATTGGCAGTTCCGTATAGGCCAGCGACATACAGGCCAAATCTATGCGCATATCGCTTAAATATCTTGAAAATGTAACGCCGTACACGTCGATCATTTTACCGTTTATTCTCTCCATGTCCAGACCGGATATATCGGTTATCTGATCTTCGGTGATTTTCCGTCTGTAGTTACCCTGAATATAGTCAATAACCGCGCTCATTTTTTGGTCATCCGGGAATTCCCCGGTTAACCCGCTCGCGATTGTAAGTATATGCCCAAGGGCTGTCCTAGCCCGGCAAGACCAGTATCCATCCGGTTGATCGACAAAATTATGCGCGATGTCGTCATACAGCTTGCAAACGGCGTTGTATTTGTTTTGCGGCAGCCGCACGATTCCAAACGGGTATTCGCTTCGGTCATAAAACGCCTTCGTCTTAAAGCAGAGTTCGCCTTCGTATTCTGCTATTTCCGTCTTATTCTGGATTCGTTCCATTTCGCCGAAAGTGTAATTAAGATTCAAAAACTTCGGAGAGAAATAAAACACCTTGATCCGGCTGGATTCTATCTTAACGTTTTCGTCCGGGCGAACGTAGAGCAGACTGTGATTAGGAATTGTAAATTTGTCGTCGCCGCAGGTTCCGAATGTTCCTTCATCCACTAAAATTAAAGTAAATTGATCGTCGGAATTATGTAGCTCGTTGCTTACGGCCCCTTCCACCCGGCGATCTGATCCGCAGGTAATATACATGATTACGCGCCCCCAATAAGTGAAATATGCACACATACCCCCGTTTTTGTAAAATTCTCCGACGATTTTACAATACAACGAAAAATGCGGGCGCTATAATTATATCAACGATTCGGGCGCGCGAACGTGGTAGATATTGGGGGTGGATTCTATCCTGGGAAGTGAAATTGATGATAAATTCAATGTGGTAAATTATTTATCCAATTTAGTATTGCATTATAAGAACAAATGTTCTATAATTATGACGCACCAAAAAAGATATACGATTTGTAGAAATGCATAAACCTGTTTATTTTGCATTTTTAATGTGTGAAATAAAGTTCTTAAAAATGCAAAGATGTTCAAATTACTGAAAATAATTTCATGACCACAAAAGCGCACATACAATTCCGTTACATTAAACTGTAAATTATGAACAGTAATCAGCTTTCTTTGTATGGTTGACATATTTAATGCGGGAAATATAATTAGAACACATGCTATAGCGAGAGGAGAACGGAAATGAAGAGAATAATTAACAATACCAAGTCGAGCGATACGAACGAATCAGAAGACGAAGAAATCAAGGTCCTCGTTACAGGTGTTGTACTCGCTTCAAAAACGGAAAAAGCTAAAGCCGCTCTGCTCAAAATTATTCATTCGCAAGAGCTTTTAGCATAGCTTTTACGACCTCCATTTTCTCCTTTGGTACCTTTTCGATCAACTCCATTAATTCCATATATTGCATTCGATGTTCGACGTCTTTTAAAACGGCGTCGAGCATTTTTTCTTTTTCTTGGTTTGTAGATATCGCTTTACTAACACTTTGAATCACGTGGTCTATACATTGTTTTGATAATGAGGAAGGATCATCTGTTTTCCCCGCGAGATATTCAGGAGAAGTTTCCAATATTTTTGCAATTACAGATAATTTGTCATTGGGTATATCTCTCCCTGATTTATCGATGTCAATAAAATAGACGTTTGCCACTCCCAGTTTACGGCAAATAAACGATAAACTGATTCCCTTCTCTTTTGACAGCGATCTTATTCTATCAGTTTTCACAATATTCACCCCTGCGTATTGTTACAATATACAAACCTAGTGAATCTTAAGATTGCCTGCTTGACAACTAATGATTCGCTAGGTTATACTACTTATGCAATCTGTTATTCATTAAATCGGCCAACAAAAATCTAAACTTTTTGAAAAACATCTTTTTCAAAAAGCCACGCTTTGCTTTATTGGCTTCAACACCCACATCATAAGCGAAAAATAACTGATTGTCAATAAAAAGACAACAAAGAAGGGAGTGAAAACATATGAGATACAATCTAAAGGTTCGCCTTGCTCTAATTGGGAAAACCCAGCGATGGCTGTTGGAAGAATTGCGGAACGCCGGTTTCCACAGTTTGAGTATTCCCAGACTTTCTGCAATTGTTAATGGACACGACCGATTTCCGAGCGCAGGTGTAATTCTGGATAAAGCAGAAGAAATTGTCAGGAATTATGAAGACTCACAGAAAAGGTGAATCAATCATCTCAACGATGACGTTTTTTCGTTTATATGACTGACACCAGCAAGGATTGTTGTTAGTGGCCGTAAACTGCAGGAAAACTGGCGGCAACTTTGAAAAACGAGATCATTGAAACAGAGGAGGAATAAAAGAGCATGAACAAATTACAGATTTTTAAAAGCAGCAAATTTGGAACAATCCGCACCTTGGAAGAGGACGGGAAGGCGTTTTTCTGTGGAAACGATGTTGCAAGTGCGTTGGGGTATAAACGCCCCAAAGACGCTGTTGCCGCTCATTGCAAGGGGGCGGTGAAACGCCGCACCCTTACCGACGGAGGAGAGCAGGAAATGAATTTTATCCCCGAAGGGGATGTCTACCGTTTGGCCGCAAAAAGTGAGCTGCCCGGTGCCGACGATTTCGAGAAATGGATATTCGACGACGTTCTACCCTCCATCCGCAAGCACGGGGCCTATATGACCCCGGAAACACTGGAAAAGGTGCTGTGCAGTCCTGACACCATCATCCAGATCGCCACCGCTTTGAAACAGGAGCAGGAGAAGAGCAAAGCGCTGGAAGCCGTCAATTCTTCTCTGGTTGTCCAAAATCAGATTATGGCCCCGAAGGCGGACTACTTTGACGAACTGGTTGATCGGAATCTGCTTACCAACTTCCGGGAGACGGCCAAGCAACTTGAAGTCCCGCCGAAAAAGTTTGTTTCGTTCCTTCTCGACCGGAAATATGTGTATCGGGATAAGCGCGGACAGCTTATGCCTTACGCTCAACATGCGGAAAACGGGCTGTTTCAGGTCAAGGAATCCGTAAACGAGAAAACCAAGTGGAGCGGGACACAAACGCTCATCACGCCAAAAGGACGCGAAACCTTCCGACTGTTGTACCTGAAAACGGCCTAAATCCTCTCTTGCGCCCGAGATACCGTCATGCTATAATAATGCCAGCAAGGGAGGCCGTAGCGATGGTTGATAAAGAGATGCTGGAAGCTTTGCGAATGATGATGCAGGAAGAATTAAAGCCCGTCAACGAACGACTGGATGCAATCGATCAGCGCATGACGAAAATGGAAATCCATCAGGAAAATGTGACCGATAAAAACATTCAACTGCTCATCGAAGGCCAGCAAGGCATGAACGAGAAGTTCCGGAAACTGGACAAGATGGCGGAGGACGTGGAGGAGATCAAGGTTAAGGTTTCCGCCCTCGAAGAAACGTCCAAGAGCCAAGCCTCCCAGATCAAGGAACTGCGGATCGCGAAATAAGCCTGGCACGAAAAACATATAATAACTGCGTTGCGAAAGCATCCATCGTTTGATGGGTGCTTTTCTTATTCCAAAAAGGAGGGAGACCGTGGCTGAAGAAATTAATCTCGGCGGGATTGCCGTCGCCGTGAGGCTGCGGGCGGAAGCGCTTGACCAAGGAGTACAGGACGCCAAAACCAAGCTGAACGGACTTGGGGAAGCAGGGGAAAAGGCTGTAAAGAAAGCAAACGCCGAGCTGGAGGCTGCGACCCGACGGCTGGAATTGCAGGGCAATCAGATAGAGATCCTGAAAGCCAAGTATAAGGCGCTCCAAAACCAGATCGCCAAAAAGGGAAACAAGGCTACCAACGACGACCAGCTCGCGCTGAGCAAGCTTGGCATGGAGCTGGTAAACGCGCAGGCGAAGCAGCAGGCGTATGCCGCCGCAGTCAAAGAGGCAAAACAGGCGCAGGAGGAACAGGCCGCCGCGTCTCAGAGCGGGATGGTGTCACTGGTTGGCTGGGGGGCAGTACTCTCCGGCTTGGTATCCACAATTGGCTCTGCAATCACGGCATATCAGACAATGCGGAGCGCGCAGGTCGGGCTGCAAACCACCGCAAAAAGCACGGGCGAATCCATGTCGGAACTGGAGAAAATCCAGAAGGAGCTGACGCAGGACGGGCTTATGACCGATGCAGACGCGGCGCAGAGCATCAAAAACCTGCTTCTGTATGGCTATTCCGCCGACCAGGCACGGGAAATGCTTATACGCCTGAAGGACAGCGCCGCTTACAACCGGCAGGCGCATTACAGCCTATCAGAGGCAGTGCGGGTAACGACGGAAGGCGTCCGCATGGAAAACTCCGTCCTTTCCGATGCGGCGGGCGTACAAAAAAATATTGCCAAGATGTATGAAGACTATGCGGCTTCCGTCGGGAAAAGCACGGCGAACCTGACCCAACAGGAAAAGGCGCAGGCGGTGCTGAACGGTGTGATCGCCGAAACTGACGGGGTGCTTGGAAACGCGGCACGGTATGCAGATGAGTATGGCGGGGCTGTAGCGGGTGCAGGACGGCAGATCACGTTGATGTCGGCAAGCTTGGGCGAGGGTATGACTAACGGGTTGAAGCCGTTTGTGGAACTGCTGGGGGCCATCCTCACACCGGTTGCAGAGTTCGTGGACGCGAATAAGGCGATGTCCGCCGGTCTTGCCACGACGGCGGTTGTATTTGCGGCGCTGAACCCGATAATCAAAATGGCGGCCAAGATCGCAGAACATCACAAAAAGAAGAAGCTGGAAGAAGCAAGGGCGCTTGCGGAATCAGCCGCGGGTTCCGCGGCGGATGCAACAGCAAAAACGGCAGAAGCAAACGCGACGGCCGGCGCGACGGCGGCACAGCATGGGCTGAACGCGGCGATGTCAGTCAATCCGGTGCTTGCGGTTGTGTCTGCGGTCTCGCTGCTCGTCGGAGGGATTATTGCTTTTGCATCCGCAGCGGAGGAGGCAAAAAAGAAGCAGGAAGAGCTGACGCAGGCGAAGAAGGATTTCGAGCAAAAGGTACAAAACGCCGCAGGAAAGGAGGGGGCGGAAGAACTTGATGGGTATGCAAAGCAAATAGAAAAATTAATAAAGCTTAAAGAGCAAGAAGCGGAATTAGAAAAGCATGCTGCCGAAGAAGTATATGGCTTTTTGGCCAGTGAAAAACAGTTGGAGCATGTCGGCTCTGATCTCGTTGAAGTACGAAATCGTATGAAAGAGATTGCCGAAGAAGCCGGGGAATTCGGGGAACTGTGGCTGTCCCAACCGGTAGAGGAGCTGAACAATACCCTGACAGAAACGCAAAAGCGAGCGCGCGACCTGTGGAATTCAGAGGAGCTTCAGCAGTTCAGCGCCGACGTTTCCTCTGCCGTAAAAGCGTTGGATTCCCTCGCATCCGCGTACGACAAGGCGTCTGACGGGCAGGCACTGTCCGCCAATCAGCTTCTGGAACTGATCTACCAATACCCCGAGGTCGCCCGGTATGTGGCGGAAACCGGCGACGCGACACTGAACTATGGCCGCGTGGTGGAACAAGTCTACGAGGCCAAACGGAAAGCGATGATCGCCGATCTGGAGGAAAACAAAATCGCGGTAGAAAGCAATATCCGGCTGTATCTGGATGAAATCACCGCGCTGCGATCTCTTGGCGTCGCTGGCGTGTTCGCCTCCGAGGCGTTTCAAACGGCGACGGACAACCTGAACGAACAGCGGGCGGCTCTGGACCAGATCGAAGCAAGGCTGGCCGCGCTTGGCAAGGACATTGGTATTGGAGACTGGGGCGGATCATCCGATTCTTCGGCGGCCAACGCCCTATCCGAGGCCTACGACAAACTCAAGCACCAGCGCAGCATGGAGCTGATCACCGAAAAAGAGTATTATAACAGGCTGGAGGCACTCCGGAACCAACACACCACAAAGGACAGCGCGGAATGGAGGAAGTATACCGAGGAACTGTACAGCCTGCAAAAATCCATGGCCGATAAAGCAGTACAGGCCCGCAAGGACGCGCTGACGAAGGAACGCTCCGCTGTCGACTATCTTCACGACAAGGATGAAATGAGTGAGAACGAGTACCTTCGCCGGCTGGAAAAACTGCGCGATCAATATCTTGAGCTGGACTATGAAACTTGGCAGAAATACGACCTTGAAATCTACAATCTGCGGAAAGAGCTTCGGGAGAAGGAAACGCAGGAAATACAGGAGTCGCTGACCGATGCTTTTGACCGGCAGGTATCCGATCTGGACAGCTATGTATCGAAACTCCAAAGCCTGAACGGGATGGAGATCGGCGGGAAGCTGTTCCTCTTCGACGAGCGGGACGCCATCGCGCAATACGAGGCCCTGATTGCCGAAAATAAGCAGTATATCGCGCAGCTGAAGAAGAACCATTCCAGTCTTACCGACGCGGAAAAAGACGCGCTTGAGCGGCGGGAAGAGGCCAACCGGCAGCTGTATGCCACGGTGGAGCAGCTGCAGATTGAAGCTTTTGTCCGCTGGCAGAACGCGCGGAAGGAGCAGCTTAAGCAGCAATACAACGACGCAATCAAGGAAGCGGAGGCGGAATCCGACGCCCGCGTAAAGGCCATGGAGGCGGAAATAGCCGCCATCGACCAGCTGATGAAGGACGAGGAGAAGGCGGATGAACAGGCGGCCCACGACCGGGAAATCCGTCAGTTGGAGGAAAGCATCCTTTTCGAACGGGACGAGGAAAACCGGCGCGCCCTGGAAAAAGAACTGGCGGCCAAGCAGGCCGAATGGGAAAAGCAACAGCGCAAGGAAGCGCTGGAACAGCAGAAGGAAGACCTGCAAACCCAAATCGATGCGGAAAAAGACGCCTTGGCGGAAAAAATATCCCGGATTGAAGAACTCCGGGACAAGGAAACGGAAGCTCTTTCCGAGGTGGCGCAGATCGAAAAGCTGATGCAGGATGACCGGCTTAAAAATCTAATCCAGTTCAACGACGCGAGGCTTGATGCAATCAGCCGGGCGCTGAAGGAAGAAGAAAACCTATATTCCAAAGGGACGCTGGAAACGGTTTACAGCAAAATCAACGGCTGGCTGGCGAGCTTCGCACCGCAGAACAATCTGTCTGTCCAGACGGCGGCTTCGGCGGCGGAGCGGGTGATCCGGAACAGCGCGAACACTATTGTCGTGAACCAGACCAACGAATTTAACGTGCCGGTGCAGTCTCCGGCAGCTATCGCGAAGGAAACAGCACTGGCGTCACAAAGGCTGGCGCTGACCCTACAGTGAGGAGGAAACGGCTTGTAGAAAATCATTTTGGAAAACCCGCAAGGGGAAACAACCGAGTTTGTCAACCGCCCTCCCTACATCTTCTGGACGCTGGACGGCGTCAATCTGCCCTCCAGCGAGATCGTTCGATCCACCGCACCGGGGCAGGACGGATACAGCTTTCAGGGCGTACGGCTGTTGGAACGTCCGCTCACATTGGCCTGCCACGTCCACGGCACGGGAGGGATGGCTGATTTTTATGCGCTGCGGCGGGAGCTTATGCGGCGGCTGTGCCCGGTGATCGGCCTCTCCCGGCTGACCTACGAGAACGACGCGGGGGCATGGTATATCTACGCAATCGTTAAATCCATCACGCCGCAGGAACGGGTAAGGAACATCCAGACCCTTTCCGTGGAGCTGGAATGCCCCGACCCCTACTGGCACTCCGCCAAGGAAAGCAGTTTTCGAATGCTGTATGTAGACGGCGGCTTTTCCTTCCCGTATTCTTTCCCGGTGCAATTTGGGCTGCGCGGATACCGGCAGACAATCCACAACGACTGCAATTGTATGCTGCCGATGGAGATCAGGATCAGCGGCGGGGCAGTCAACCCGTACATCAAAAACACCTCCACCGGCGAATACATCAAAATCCAAAAGGAGATCCCGGCAGGAAAGACGCTGTATATCAGCACGGATTTTGAATCCCCGGAAGTCAGTATCCGGGACAGCTCGAACGTGGTGGAAACCAACGCTTTCGGCTATATGACGGCGGACAGCAGTCTGTTCCGCCTCTCTCCGGGGGAAAATGCGCTGGAGTTCGACAGCACGGACAACACCACGACAGCCACCATTACCATATCCTACTATGAAAGGGCGGCGGGGCTATGAGCCTTTGCGAACTGCGGGCCGTTGACTCGGATTTTGGCCTTTCCGGCGTAATACGGACGGCGACATCCGTCATACTCGACCGGCGGCATTACGGACCGGGGACGTTTGAAATCCATGTGCCGGACCGATGGGCGTCGCCCCTGCTCCGCGCGGGGAGGATGATCGTCATAAACGGAGATCCTGACCGGTCTGGCGTTGTACGGGGATATAAGTGGGAATCGGCGAACGGCAACGCCCCAGATGGGTGGACGATCACCGGATATACACTTCCCGGGCTGATGAAGCAGAGGATAACCGTCCCGCCGGACGACGAGGGGTCACTCGGCTGGGACAAGGTAATCGGAACGGCAGAAACGGCGATCAAGCATTATATCCGCCGCAATCTTGTCAGTCCAGACAATGTGTCCCGAGCGATGGAGCAGGTGTTGCTTGCTGAGGATGCGGGGCGCGGGACGGGCGTCGCCTGGCGGAGCAGGTACGAACCACTGGATGAGGTGGTGCGGGCGATCGGGGAATATGCAGACATGGGTATTCGGGCAAGACTCGATCTGACCAACCGGCATATTGTGATTGATGTAGAGCCGGGAACCGACCGAACGACGCAGCAGGATGACCGAAGCCCGGTGGTGTTCGATCCCCGCTTTTCCAACATCCGGTCCGCATCCTATATCTATAGCGTGAATGGCTACAGCAATACCGGGTATGCCGGCGGAGCGGGAGAGGACGAAAAACGGCTGGTATACGTCCTGGGCAATGAAAACGCAGGGATGGACCGCTTTGAGTCGTTTCTGGACTGTTCCGGCGCGGAAAATATCGATGATTTGAAATACTACGGAGGGAACAGGCTGGCTGAAAAAAAGAAACCGAGACCATGGAAGGCTCTGTCCTCACGGACAGGGCTTTTCTGTTCGGCCGGGATTACGACATAGGGGACAAGGTAACGGTACGGCCGAAGGCAGGGTTAGAGCTGCATACCCGGATCACCGGTGTGAAAGAGGTCTGGGAGGATAGCGGGTACACCTGTGAGCCGCTGTTTGGAACCGGGGTGATTGCCTTGTCTGATGTACTGAAACGGATGAAAACGCCAGTGAAATGAAGGAGGAAAACTGATGGCGAAGGAAATATACCGCTTTTTTGACACCACAATAGAGGATCCGCGCATCTACCAAGCGGATGATTGGGCCGACCAATACCGAGAGTTGTTTTCCGACGGCATAAAAAATGGAGGGTCAAACTTGCGGGTGGAAGTTGGAAGCGGCCTGCAGGTGGTGATCAATCCGGGCTTTGCGCTCATTCAGGGGTATATGTATCGGCTTGAAAGCGAGACGGGAAAAGAAAAGCTTGCGTTGACATTAGGGCCTGCCGACGCCGCCAAGCCGCGCATTGACCGGATCGTGCTGCGGCTGTCGACCGCGCAGCAGAACCGCTATATCCGGGCTTTTGTCCTGCCGGGTACACCGGCAGACTCCCCTGTACCACCCACGCTGACAAGAAACGCGAACACTTGGGAGATGTCTTTAGCGTATGTCCGGGTAAGCGCGATGGCTGTCTCCCTATCCGCGATTGATGTCACCGACGAACGGTATCATGCGGAAGCGTGCGGTCTGATCAATGGATTGGTAACGCTGGACGGAACAGAGTTTGAACGGCGGGCGGAAGAAATACTGGATAATCTGGCCGATCTGGACACTCGGCAGGAAAAGATATCGGTTGTCGGACTGCTGAAAGGGGCGGGGAGCGGGACGGTGGGAGCCGCCGTCGCCGGTACAGATTATGCCGCCCCGGCTCCAAAGAGCTCCGCACTCCTGAAAGGCGACGGATCGGGCGGAATGGCCGCCGCTGTTGCCGGTACGGATTACGCCACTCTCTCACAAGTCGAGAGTGTAGAACAGACAGCGGAGGGAAAACAGGATGAGATCACCGTAAGCGGCATATTAAAAGGGGCTGGGAACGGCAGCGTAGTCAAAGCGGTCGCTGGAACCGATTATGTGCAGCCGTCCGCGATGACTGCGGCGCTCGCCGCCAAACAGAAAAAAATAACATATGGCACTAGCGCGCCATCCGGTGGGGCGGATGGCGACGTGTACATCCAGTATTAAGCAGGAGGAGAGAACATGGCGTCAGGTACAATTACTGGGCAGTGCCTTCCTACAGCGATACCGGGCGAATACGGCATGTATCCGGTGGTGTACTGGTCAAGCTGGAAAAACCCTAACGCCGCCAACCAATCCGTCGTCAGCGTGAATGTGAAGCTCCACTCCGGCGGCGTTGTCTGGGGAGGTGCGAACGCTACAGTATGGGTTTCGGGGTCCACCGTTGGCAGCAAAACCAAGATGTGCCTCACCGTAAACGGATCCGGAGATAAAGACCTGTGGACATCAGAATGGTTTTACGTCAATCACGATGCCGATGGAACAAAATCAGTGACGATTACCTTCCAGCGCACAGGCATGAATGTGTCATATGGGTCTACGAAGGTTACGAGCCTGTACGCATCTGGAACCGTAACACTGGACAAACTGGAGGGCACTAGCCTAGCCGCACCGACGGGGGTGAAAATCAACAATTGCGACCGATGGGTGGACGGCGTAGGGTATCCGTGTCACGGAGAAGAACTTACTGTATCGTGGAACGCTGTTTCCGGCGCGGAATCTTATACCGTGGAATACGGGTACAGTGCCAAATATGAGATGGCCATTGATTCGTGGTCAATAAAAGGAAGCTACACAGGAACCGCGTCATCGATCAGCTCGTGGAACAGCTTGTCGGGTCGGTATGGGCGCTATCGTGTGAAAGCGGTGCGCGGCGCTATATCCTCTCCGTGGGCGTACAGCGATTATATCCGCATTGACGGAGGGTTATCGGTAAATGTAAGCGGCGACTACACCCGAGGAACGCCCTATGTCCGGGTAAACGGCGTATGGAAGCGGGCGAAACGAGTGTGGGTTAACGTAGGCGGAAGCTGGAAAATGTCAATATGAGGAGGAATGGTAATGGCAAAAGTTGAAGAGCCCAGATACCCGGTGTTCACCGTTGATCCTGTAACACGGTACATCCAAATTCCGGAGGAGTTCCGTTTTACGGCGACCGAGCGGGACACCCGGTCGGAAACTGTATGGATCAGTATGGAACGGTATTTTGACGGGGAGGATATGGCAAATCACGATTGTTATATCCTGTATGTTAATGCTGCCGGAGAAATCGGACGGTATCCAGTGTTTGATAAGGAGCTATCCGGCGACAAGATCGTTATACCGTGGATAATCGACGACCGGGTAACCACCGGCAGCGGAGACATCCGGTTTTCGCTGTACTTTGAAACGACAGCGGAGGATGGAACCCGTACTTACGGATGGCAATCCGCTGTTGCGCGCACAAAAATCCGAGAAGGAATCGAGCCGGGACACGACGTGTCTGAGCAGTATCCCACATTACTTGACGCCTGGCTCGCGCAGATGCAGGGGCTCCGGTCCGAATCGGAATCAGCAATTGAACAGGCGCGGGTGGAAGCTGATCGCTCAAAAGCAGAGGCGGACCGTGCCGGGGAAAACGCCGACCGCGCTGAAGCGATTGATGCTTACACAAAAGCGGAAATCCGACGCAGCTACTCCCCGGCGCTGCATGGGACAGCGTCGGGGGAAGCGGTACG
>CAJJLZ010000019.1 GCA_905192745.1 uncultured Oscillospiraceae bacterium | reverse complement strand
ACTTCATTCATCCCGGAGTTTGCAAACCAATTTGCGCAAAATCCTTGACACTACCTTATGGAGGGATTGGCATGTAAAAGAAGAAAGTTAACCATTTTTTGCTTTTGGTCTTTCATAAACCCGCCATCCTTGTAATCACATTACTTACATTTTAGAATATCACCGATAAACTTTCAAGCAAAACAAAAGACACGACATACTGGTTTTAAAACCAACGTGTCGTGTCTTTTTGCTCAAGAGCGACTAAAAGGTCAACAAACAGGGGTAAGAACGACCAAAAGTAGTACTCTCGGCCTAGTTTACAACCTATAATTTCAGCATACTACAGATTGCCATGCGAAAGGCAATAAATCTTTCGCTTTTACCTTGATGAGATTGCCTTTTTCATCATTAACTATAACCTTTATATCAGGGCAATATTCAAATAGCATTTGACGACAATTCCCACAAGGAGGGATAACACAATTACAGTGCTTTTCGTGACATACAACGATTGTGTCAAATTCCCGTTCGCCGTTTGAAATGGCAATACCAATGGTAATATATTCAGCGCAAGAACCATGTATACCGTCGCAGTTAACTCCTTTGTAGATATTTCCATTCTTACATAAAACTGCACATCCAACAGTGTGGTTGTATATTCCGTCGTCGAAATTTTTTGATAAAACTTCTAAACCTAATGAGATTAACTCTCTGTCTTTTTCAGTAATAGGATATCGTTCCATACACTCACCTCCAACTTATGATTTACTTTGAACATTCTCCTTTGCGGTTTTGCAAGAAGCAATTAGTAATCTGCGAATATTACCGCATAACCTTTCAACATATTGATACATAGAAAGGTCAATTCGCTTTGTTTCATACATTAATTTTAGCCAATAACTCGTTTCGTTAGATTCTTTCAAGGCAATCTCCAGCTTGGCAACAAAATCTCTCTTACTTTGCGCATATTGCGCCTCGTGAATATTCGCTCCAACAGAAGTTCCTGCTCTCGCAAGTTGATCGGTCATATAAGAACTTTTAGGCGCAGTTACGCCATCGACAAGATTTACAATGGCAACGGCAAATTCAAAAGAGAGGTCGAGTAATTTGTTTTCAGACATAAAAGCACCTTCTTTCTATCGAATTATAGCATAAATATTTATACTTTCCAATGATATATCGCTTACGCGATATGATATACTTGCTTCGCAAGCATGATATATTTTGCGATGCAAAATATGATATAATATCCGTTCCTTCATACGCGAAGCGTATATCATCTGCGCAGCAGATATCATAGCGTTAGCTATATCATCCGTGACCGCAGGGAACGGATATCATTGAAAAAGAGGATTTTTGTCAGGTAGACAAAAGTCCTCTTTTTCATGGCGCGCCCGAAGGGATTCGAACCCCTGACCTTCTGATTCGTAGTCAGACACTCTATCCAGCTGAGCTACGAGCGCGTACTGCCACCCGTGTTTCGGGCAACGGTTAGATTATACGCAGATTTGCCCCTCTTGTCAAGAGAAAGTTTCGTCTTTTGGGTCTTTTGAGTCTTTTCACCCCCATCCATCCCCCATGGGAGTGTCCTAATCGCGCATTTTATAAAACAAGTATTTTAGACATGCGCATATTGAAGATGCCTATTTTCAAGGAGAGAGCGCGTCATAGTACAATGTGTCCTTTTTATTAACTGCGCTTTTTGGACACTCCCCCATCCGCCGCCCATCTTGACAAAACCCAACAAACACGCTATAGTAAAACACGGCGCAGGATTTCCGCGCCGAAACAAAACGGAACTGTCACCACCATGAAAGACAAGGGGTGCTGGCGAATCGGCCGGCTGAGAGGGAGCCCGCGGCTCTAAACCCTGAACCTGATCCGGATAATACCGGCGGAGGGATGTTTTCATTGCGTTTCCGCGCGCTTTGGCGCGGCGGATCGGCTTGAATCAAATCCCTCCACCTTTGGGTGGAGGGATTTTTGCATCTCGGATGTGTCTGCGGCGGAACAGTCCCATTCCAGAAAAGGGGTCTGTTGTCTATGGAAAAGAAACGGGCGCTTCGTCTCACCGAAAGCGCGATCATGCTGGCGTTCGCCACGATCCTCAGCATGGTGAAACTTGTCGATCTGCCCTACGGCGGAAGCATTACGGCCTTCAGTATGCTTCCCATCCTTCTGATCGCCTATCGTTACGGAACCGGCTGGGGGCTGTTTACCGCTTTTGCCCACAGCCTGCTCCAGCTCCTGCTGGGGATGAACGCCCTGTCGTATGCAACGAGCGCGGGCGCGGCCGTCGCCATCATCCTGCTGGATTATGTCGTGGCCTTTCTGGTACTGGGTCTGGGCGGAATTTTCCGCGGCAAGCTCCGCAGTCAGGGCGCGGCGCTTGCTGCGGGCGCTATTCTCACCGGCGCGCTTCGGTATATCTGTCATGTCATCTCCGGCTGTACGGTATGGGCCGGCCTCTCCATCCCGGACTCCCATGCTCTGCTGTACTCACTGGCCTATAACGCGACCTATATGGTGCCGGAAATCCTGATTACCGTGGTCGGGGCGGTGTACCTCTCGAAGGTGCTGGATTTCAGCAGCGAAACCATCACCCGCACCGCTCCGCAGGCCAAGGCGCCTGATCTGGCGGTTCTCTGGTCCGGAATCGGCAAGGCGGCGCTGGCTGTTGCGGTGATATTCGATATACTGCACGTTTTCGCCTCTATTCAAGGTGAGGAAGGGTTCGACATCACCGGTATCGCTCAGGCCAACTGGCCTCTTCTGGCAATCGTGACGGCGGTCGGCGCACTCCTCTTCTTCCTGTTCGGCTGGCTGGCCTCCCGGGTGCCTGCCGACAGCCCAGTGAAGCTGAAAGGCCTGTTCCGCGCCCTGCCCTTCGTCGGGGTTGCCGCCGCGGCGGTGTTCGACGTGGTGTTTATCGTTCAGACCGTTCAGGGCGGGGAGCTGTCCTCCGACAGTTGGGTCCAGATGATCCTGCTGACCGTCTGCGTTCTGGCGGCGGCGTTCTTCGCCCTGTTCCACGACCGGACGAAGCGGCAGGCATAACCGCGCAATTTTTCTTCGGCTTGTCCACGGGCTGCGCCCCATGGACAAGCCGTTTTTTATTTTCCTATTGACAATCCGATCATTCTGTGTATATACTATATACACAGTAACCACGCGGAGGTGACGCGTTGAATATAATCATCCGCAATACCGGCGAGATGCCGATCTATGAGCAGATCGTCAGCCAAATCAAAAGCGCGATCATCTCGGGGGAAATGGGAGAAAGCGAGCCGCTGCCCTCTATCCGCCAGCTTGCCAGAGAGCTTCGGATCAGCGTTATCACCACCAAGCGGGCCTATGAGGAATTGGAACGCGAGGGCTTTATCGTCACCATGTCGGGAAAGGGCAGCTTTGTCGCCTCCCGGAATATGGAACTGATCCGGGAAGAACAGCGCCGGCAGATGGAACAGGCTCTGACCGCCGCAGTCTCCGCCGCAAAAACGGCCGGGGTGGGAAAAGAGGAACTAGCCGGGCTGATCGTCCTGCTTTACGAGGAAGAAGGCGGATAGTCCGCCTGTCACAAACGGTGAACCGAGTACATAAAGGAATCCTGATGCTTCCGTTCGGCAGACCCCAGCCGGGCGAGGGTCTGGTTTCCTGTACCCCGGATTCACTCCGAACGCCGAAAACAGTCTGTTTGCGCCGTGCGTCGGCGCGGAATGGAGATTGCTATGAGCCATGTCATTGAAATCGAAGGCCTGCGCAAGGAATTCGACGGTTTCGCCCTGCAGAACCTCAGCCTTGCCGTGGAGGAAGGAACCATCACGGGTCTGGTCGGCGCCAACGGCGCGGGAAAAAGCACCACCCTCAAGCTGATTCTGAATCTGATCCGGCGGGACGCCGGCACGATCCGGGTATTCGGGCTGGATAACCGGGAACATGAACGGGAGATCAAACAGCAGATCGGCGTTGTGTTCGACGAGCCGTGCTTCCACGAACTCCTGACGCCAAGGCAAATCGACGGCTACATGGGGGCGCTGTACAGCGCGTGGGACTCCCGTTTCTTCCGGCAGCTGCTCGAACGCTTTTCCCTGCCGGAGAAGAAGGTGGTCAAGGAATTTTCCCGCGGTATGAAGATGAAGCTGTCCATCGCGGCGGCGATGGCCCACCATCCCCGCTTGCTTTTGCTGGATGAACCGACCAGCGGGCTGGATCCTCTGGTACGGGATGAAATTCTGGACCTGTTTCTGGAATTTCTGCAGGATGAGCGGCATTCCATTGTCCTGTCCTCCCATATCACCAGCGACCTGGAGAAAATCGCGGATACCATCGCGCTGATTGACCGGGGCCGCCTCCTGTTTCACGAGGAAAAGG
Organism: uncultured Oscillospiraceae bacterium; assembly: GCA_905192745.1. Classification (GTDB taxonomy): domain Bacteria; phylum Bacillota; class Clostridia; order Oscillospirales; family Acutalibacteraceae; genus Avimonas. The sequence continues at coordinate 46,692 of CAJJLZ010000019.1, read as the reverse complement.
ACCGGCTGCGGGAGCAGTATATGCTGGTAAAGGGCAGCGCCGCCCAGCTGGAACAGATCGACCCCAACCTGCTGGCCGGGGTGCGGAAAAACGAATACGGGTTCGAGGCGCTGTGCAAAACCCGCCGTCTGCCCGCTCTGGCCGGACTCGTAACCGAACAGCCGACTATCGAGGATATTATGTTGTTTATTACCAGAGGAAACGGGGGCGGCAGAAAATGACGAAAACGAATCCAAAAAACCGTTTTATCGGGCTCATGCGGAAGGACTGGGCGCTGATGGCGAAGCAGCTGCGGCTTCTGGCGATCTATCTGGTGCTGATGATGATCGTTTTTTCCTTCACCATGGATGGAACAGCCGCTCTCAACAGCATGTTTTCGGTGCTGATGTTCATGATGGCGATCAACTGCTTTGCTTATGATGAACAGGTACATTTTGAAAAATTGGTCGCGGCTTCTCCGGTTCCTCCGCTGACCGTCGTACTCGCCCGCTACGGGGTCGCGCTGACGGTAGGAATCGGCGGTTCGGTGGTGATTACCCTCATCAATCTGGCGGTCGGCTTTATCCGGAAAGCCGGGAGCGGCGCCGCGGAGGAGGCGCTGATCTCCCTGCTCGCCAGTATTGGCGTGGCGCTGCTGTTGGTTTCCGTCCTGTTTCCGCTGTTCTATAAATTCGGAGTGAATAAAAGCCGGCTCGTCATGCTGATGATCTGCGCCGTTCCCGTACTGGGGGTTCTGCTGGTAAAAACGCTGCTGCCCGAAGGAATGACAGGGGGAGTGGGCGGCCTCTCCGTACCGCCCGTTCTGACCGCTCTTCTTCCCTGGCTGATTGGCGTCCTGATTCTCGGGGGCACGGCATTTTCGGTTTTCCTCTCCGTCCGCATTCTGAAAAATAAGCAATATTAAAAGCGGCCGGTCATCAAGGCTCTTCCTGATGACCGGCCGCTTCTCTGCCGGGCTTGAAACTGGCGCCGTTACGCCGTTACCAATTCGAGAAATCCCGCCGGCAGGGCGTAAACGGTGCGAAAGCCCGCAAGCGCCGACAGCTCCTCATACAGACTGAGGTGAAAGGTCAGGCCGTTTTCACAGCGAATGGTCAGCGTTGCGTCCCACGCGCCGGTTTCCTCCATCCGGCCGCGGAGCTCCCCGCCGTTCTCCGCCGGTTCCAATGAGGCGAACGCCTTCTCAAAAGCGGTCAACTCCTCCCCGCTTCGCAGGAGGCGGGACCACTCCCCCGACTTGCCGTAGCAATCCACCCCGGCAAGAGCCGTGCCGTCGGTAATCAACGACAGGATATCCTTGCCGGTACGGCCTTCCGGCTCTGTAAAATAGCAAAAGCGATACAGGGCGACTTCCCCGTTTCGTTCCGCCGCCAACAACGCGCGGGTCACAATCCCCTCCACCCGGTAGAGACGGGTTCCGCTCCAAGGCGAGTTATCCGTCAGTTCTCCCACCGGCTCGCCGCAGTCCGCCTCGTCAAACGGGGCCGTCAGGCCGAATACCGCCAAATCCTCCGTTTCCTCCAGCCGCTCATACGTCAGCCCTTCGTATTCCAGCAGCTCGCCGCCGGAAAAACCGGCCGGTTTCAGCGCCTGATACAGAAGGATTCCGCCCAGCACTGCGCCGAGTAAAGCGATGAGACTGAACGCCGTCCAAAACAACTGCCGTTTCGCCGCCCTCGCCGCCTTCTCTGCGGCTCGCGCGGAATCGGCACGGGGAATATACAAATCGGTTTCCTTCTCCGCGTCAAAAGCCGTCTTCTTTTTCTGATTTTCCTGCCGGTCCTTTTGCTCTCTTTGCTCTTCCACAGACGTTCCCTCCCGCCCGCTTTTTCAGTTCCATAGCGCCGCCCAAATGGTTTCCTTGCTAACCTTTCCCGCCGTTGCTATTATACCATAGCGCCGCCCAGCCAAGTTCTATACCAGCCTTTCCCGGCGGCGCAATTGAGAAATGCTCCCGCATTTCTCCTGAACGTCATTATACCATAGCGCCGCCCAGCCGGATTCTATGCTAGCCTTCTCTGGCGGCGCAATCGAAAATGCTTACGCATTTTCCCCGACGACATTATACCATGATGTTCTGCTTCTGTCCCGAAAATTTTCCGGCATCCCGCCATCCCGCAAAATACGCTCCTCTTTCCGCAACAGGCATTTTCCCTATAACCGCAAATATGCACCCTTCCCACAGCAAATTTGCATCTTGCTTTTTATGGGCGACTTTTATACAATGAGCAAAAGAAACGGGGCAAAATCAGATGTTTGGCCTTCTCTTCCCGCCTTTTTTCTTTATCATAAACCGGCGACTTTAAAGGAGGCTCTCTCTTTATGCGACAAAAATCAGCCGGACGGTCCGGCCTTTTGCTCCTTTTGGCGGGAGCACTGCTGTTGTCCGTGACCGCCTGTAAGCCGAACGGCGGTTCTTCAAAAACGTCTTCTGAAGAAGCCTCTTCCGATGCCCCGGCGGCTGTGGAAATTCCCACTCTTCCTGTTAACACCGTTCTTGTCACCGAACCGGATGCCTCCGACTTTCTGATTGCGGAAAACGGGATCGCCCGGGCCGCCATCGTGATCCCGGCCTCCCCAACCGATAAGGTGAAAACCGCCGCGGAGGACTTGCAAAAGTATCTGCATGCGATAACCGGCGCTTCCATCCCCCTTTACGCCGACAGCGAGGAGCCGGCGGAGGAATATCGGATTCTGGTCGGTCCAACCGCGCAGACAGCGGCATTGAAAATTGAGCAGCCCACCGGCTATCCGGATAAGGAAAAAGTTCTGCTCAAGCGGGAAGACAACCAACTTATCCTGTTGGGAAACGACGATATGACCTACCACGGAACGGAATACGCCGTAACCATGCTGTTGGAATATTTGGGCTGCGGATGGTTCGGCCCCGATGAATTGTGGCAGGTAATCCCCTCCCATTCCACATTGGCTGTGGGTGAGTTGGATGTTATGCATACGCCGCAGTTCCGCAGCCGCTGGACAGGAGTATATTCGCAGTATCCGGAGGTTGGCATGCGCTGGTATCAGGGGGGTGACACCACCAGCACCGGGCACGGCATTATGCCGTTGATTTCCCGGGAGGAATATTTCGAGCAGCATCCGGAATGGTTTGCGCTGGTGGGCGGGGAACGGAACCCTTATGAACAGACCTGGTGGCAATATGATTATACCAATCCGGGACTGGCGGAGGAAGTTGCCCGGAAGGTTCTGGAAAGATTCGACGCGAACCCGGCGCTGACCAATTATTCTCTGGCCGCCAATGACGGCTGGGAAAAGGGCTGGTGCGAATGCGGGACCTGCGCCGCCGCCGGAAACGCCACGGATCAGCTGCTGGTGTTTGTCAATCGCGTCGCGGAAATTGTATCACAGAAATATCCGGACAAGACCCTGTCTATCCTGAGTTATCATAATAATTTTTTCCCGCCGGAAAAGACCACAGCCCACCCTAATGTGGAGGTCATGTTCTGCCGGGAGACCAGTATGACTACCCCCCTCGACCTGAACAAGGCGGTTACAGGCTACAACAATATTACGCATAATACCTACACCCAGTCCTGGTTGGGAAACTTTCAGGAATTCATTGAAAAAACATCGCTGAAGCACACCTCTATCTGGGAATGGTACTGCATTGCGGCGGACAGCGCCGTGTGGGCGGACGTTCCTTGGGTTCAGGGAAACGTTGCCACCCGCAATCAGGCGCTCTGGAAGCAGAACGGCGTTTCTTATGTATTCTACGATCACGGTCCGTTTGCTTCCTACCGCGAAACAGAAGAGAGTTTTCCCCTTCGCTGGCCGCTCTGGTATGTGGCGGCGCGCGGTATGTGGGACGGCGGCCTGACGGGGGAACAAACGCTTCTGGATGCCTGCCAAAAGCTGTATGGAACCGCCGCGGAGGAAATGTTCCTATATTATAAGGCGCTGGCCGACAGCAGTGAACTGTGCGAAGGCAGCAGTATCTGTTGGGTGCCGCCCCAGCCCAGTGAAATGTATACCCCCGACCGGGTGGAAATCATCAACGCTGCCATTGCCGGCACCAAAGCGAAGCTGGATTCCGTCACTGACGAACAGAAAGCCCGGATGGAAAACCAGTTCACCCTATGGAACAAAGCCCGTTTTGCCATCGATAATTATTGATCCGACAACAAAAACCCGCTCGGAAAGCAAGCTTGCAAGAAATAAACAATATTCGAAATTCTGCAAAAGAAACCATATATAAAAATTATGTATGCATAAAGTAAGGCTCCCGTAGACTAACCTTTACGGGAGCCAATTATTTTGCCTGTTTTACTTTTCAATGATAAGAATTGATGCCGGCACAGGATAATCGACACCATTCATAAATAATTCCTTTTCAATGGCTTTATGAATGACCGCCATCGGAACACTGTCCCCACAGAACATATACTGCTGCCATTTGGGAACACTTTTCAAGTGAATCGGCAATTTAACATATCCAGAATTGAAAACGGGTATGAGTACATCGTGTATATCAGCGCTGAGCGATTTTTCGTAATGGTTGGCTAAATCACATTCATTCCGATACTCCGAGAGAGAAAGAATCGGCATATCAATCTCAAGCAAGGCGTTCCTTTTTAGGATGCCGCTTTCAATAAAGCTTTCGGATGATTCCAGTACATTGTCTCTAACAGAAGACCCGTCTCTGGAAACACCGGACAAAATCTCATAGAACCACTTAATATACTCCGCTTTGAAGTAGCAGTTTGGATATCTTCCAAGCTCAGTATCATATTTTCGCAGCTCAAGATGTTTTGCATCACGGAAATTTTTGATTTCCGTTCCGGCTTCACCGTCGACACTGTATTTCCAGAAATCATCGTCTTTCTTGAAATCGTAATCGGGAGCATATTGCTGTCCCATAGCAAACCATCTGCCGCCGTTTTTGCGGTATGGATACTCGGAATATGGCATAACTCCGGTTACTTCATTTCGGACATCAATATGAGCATTCATCAAAAGTTTGATACAAAAGTGAAGTTCAAGTTTCTTTTTTCCGTGTTCACTTTGTCGGATATAATACTCCCTTTTTCTTAAGGTGTCGAGAGCTTCTTCTGTTTTATTCCAGAATAAATCAAATTTCTCTGATACAAGTTTAAGCTGATTGGGGAATGTTGCTTTTCTGTCTTTTTCGGTATAAATGATGAAGTCAGTATATACTTTTCCGCTATCAGTACGTTTCATCAGTTCCCCGGCAATCATTTTTTCAATAATCGGCTCAATAAATGCTGTCGGAGTGCCAAGAGCTTTCGCCAGTTCAGTTTCAGTGACGGGCTTTTCATAAGCGAGAATTAGAACATTTTGTGTTAGTTTATCTGTGCCGCCAACGAGTGAAAACGGTTCTCCGTCAAGTCCGACTCCTCCGGAACAGCTCATTCTTAATACATCGGGTTCATAACTTTGTTTTATATAATTTTCCATATCCCTGACTCCTTCCTTGATATGTTTTCTGCCTGTATTCAGCCTGCTTTTTACAGTGCCTTGCGGAATGTTCAGATCGTGAGAAATCTGATCTATGGTATCCCCATGCATGTAAAAACGCACCATAACTTCACGATGAGTTTTTGCTAAATACCCAAGCTCACGGCGGATATTTGCGAACTTTTCCTCACTGTCATCATCAAGTGTGTCGTCCGGAGTCTCAAACGGATAATTATCAAAACTGATTTGGGGCTTGTTGTATTTATTGCGCAGCCAATCGCAATACTTGTTTGACATAATGCTATACAGCCAACCCCAGATATTGTCAGGCTCTTTTCCTTTTGATAACGCAGTTATTGCCGCGAGAAAAGTTTCCTGTGCAATATCTTCCGCAACATATGAATCTCCGGCTTTTGCTAAAGCAGCGTGGTACAGACGGTCAACATATTCCGTTAATTCATGGTTTGTATTCATGTTTATCACCTTGAAAGTACTTTCGTAAGCATAGTCGGAGTAAGCGGCAAAAGGTTCACGGATTTTGATAAAAATTTTTTGCTCCTGCCATAATAAGCGGCAAGGTGCGGTTGTCTCGGATAGAATCCGGGGGCGCCGTAATTCCGTAATTCGGATAAAAAACGGAATTGATAAAAAAGTCCGGCCGTTTCCCGGGAAACGGCCGGACTCTTTGTTTTGTTTGTCTTTCGAGCCTTATTTCAGTTCGATGATCGCCATTTCGGCGGCGTCGCCGCGGCGGGCGCCGGTCTTAACAATGCGGGTGTATCCGCCGTTGCAGTCGGCGTATTTCGGCGCGATCTCATCAAACAGCTTCTTCGCAACGCTCTCCTTCGTAACAAAGGAGAACACCAGGCGCTTATTCGCCAGCGTCGGATTCTTTGCGATCGTAATCATCTTTTCGGTCAGGGAGCGCACCTCTTTGGCACGGGTGACCGTGGTTTCAATGCGGCCCTTCTCAAGCAGGAAGGTGACCATCGCTCTGAGCATTGCGGTACGGTGAGCCGTGGGACGGCCGAGCTTTCTGGTTCCAGGCATGTGAATTCACTCCTTTTCCTTCGACTTATGCCGAGTTCGGAATACTTGGAAATTTTGGATTAAGGGCGCCGGGGGGCAGGAGCCGCAGTCAGGGAAAACCAAACGGCTTATTCTTCCTCCGAATGCAGGGTGAAGCCCAGAGACGCCAACTTATTCACTACTTCCTCCAGCGACTTGCGGCCAAGGTTGCGAACCTTCATCATATCGTCCTCCGACTTATTGATGAGATCCTCTACCGTATTAATGCCCGCGCGCTTGAGGCAGTTGAAGGAACGGACCGACAGGTCCAGTTCCTCAATCGTCATTTCAAGAACCTTTTCCTTACCCTTGTCATCCTTTTCCACCATGATGGAATCGCCGGCATAGGTTTCACCGGAGAGATCCACAAACAGATTCAGATGCTCGGTGAGCACTTTCGCGCCCAGAGAAACGGCCTCTTTTGCGGAGATGGTTCCGTTTGTCCACACCTCGAGCGTCAGCTTATCGTAGTCGGTGATCTGGCCGACGCGGGTGTTTTCCACGGTATAATTCACCTTCACCACCGGGGTGTAGATCGAATCGACCGGAATCACGCCGATCACAGGAGCCATCTGCTGCTTGTTCCGTTCAGCCGGAACATAGCCGCGGCCCTTATCCAGCGTGATTTCCATATACAGCCGGGCGCCGTCGCCAAGCGTCGCGATGTGCATGTCGGGGTTGAGGATCTCAACCTCGCTGTCGCACTTGATGGAGCCGGCGTTCACTTCGCCGGCGCCTTCGGCTTCAATGTAGACCACCTTCGGGCCGTCGCCGGTGATTTTGGCGGTCAGGCCCTTAATGTTCAGGATGATCTCGGTCACGTCTTCTTTAACGCCTTCGATGGTGGAGAATTCATGCAGGATACCGTCGATTTTCACCGAAGTAACCGCTACGCCGGGCAGAGAAGACAGAAGCACACGGCGCAGACTGTTGCCGAGTGTCGTCCCATAACCACGCTCCAGCGGTTCCACAATGAACTTGCCATAGGTACCGTCGGACGCGGCGTCCACTGCTTCGATCCTGGGCTTTTCGATTTCAATCATTCAAAACCCTCCTTGTTGAAGGCGGAAATTCAAGCGGCTGGCACGGCTTGCCGTACCAACCGCCCATTCCGCGGTTGGTAGTCGTGCGGAGAAAGCGGTTTGTCCGCCTTACTTCGAGTACAGCTCGACGATGAGGGTCTCTTCGATCGGCAGATCGATATCCTCACGGTTCGGCACGGCGACAACCTTCGCTTCCAGGGTTTCACGATTGAGTTCCAGCCACTTCGGGACAGGACGGGACGAATTCGCCTCAAAAATCGCCTTCAGCTTTTCGCTCTGGCGGCTGCCGTCCTTCACCGCGATGACCTGACCCACCTTCGTCAGGAAGGAGGGAATATTCACCTTGCGGCCGTTGACGGTGTAATGACCATGCAGCACCAGCTGACGCGCCTCCGCGCGGGAGCTGGCGAGGCCCAGACGATAAATCACATTGTCCAGGCGGGATTCGAGCAGACGGAGCAGGTTTTCACCGGTAACGCCCGGCATCTTCTCCGCCATTTCGAAATAGTGGCGGAACTGGCCTTCCAGCACGCCATAGTAACGGCGGGCGTACTGCTTGGTACGCAGCTGCTTGCCGTATTCGGAAACCTTCTTGCGTCCCTGGCCATGCTGGCCGGGCGCATAGGCGCGGCGGTCAACCGCGCACTTCTTGGAATAGCAGCGCTCGCCCTTCAAAAACAGTTTCTGACCCTCGCGGCGGCAGAGTCTGCACACCGGACCGGTATATCTAGCCATTTATGGTTGCACCTCCTGATTTGGGTTACACTTACTTTCGAGCGGGGATTTCCCAGCTTTTATACGCGTCTTCTCTTGGGAGGACGGCAGCCGTTATGAGGAACCGGGGTCACGTCTTTAATCAGGTTGACCTCCAGACCGGCGGCCTGCAGAGCACGGATCGCGGCTTCACGGCCGGCGCCGGGGCCCTTCACATACACTTCCACGGTCTTAAGGCCGTGTTCCATCGCCGCGCGGGCGGCGGTTTCCGCCGCCGTCTGGGCGGCAAACGGGGTCGATTTCCGCGAACCGCGGAAGCCGAGCTCACCGGCGCTGGCCCAAGAAAGAGCATTGCCCTGCGTGTCGGTGATAGTGACGATGGTATTGTTAAACGTGGACTGGATATGCGCGGCGCCACGTTCAATATTCTTGCGTTCCTTGCGGCGGCGGGTTGCACCCTTGCGCGCAGCAGTTTTAGCAGCAGCCATTCTTCTACCTCCTCTTATTTCTTCTTGTTGGCAATGGTCTTCTTCGGACCCTTGCGGGTGCGGGCGTTGGTCTTGGTACGCTGACCACGAACCGGCAGGCCCTTGCGGTGACGCAGACCACGGTAGCTGCCGATTTCGATCAGCCGCTTAATGTCGAACGCCACGTCGCGGCGAAGGTCACCCTCCACCGTATAATTATGGTCGATATACTCTCTGAGCTTGGAAACGTCGTCCTCGGTCAGGTCACGCACCCGGATATCCGGATTGACGCCGGTCGCCGCAAGGATGTCGTTCGCCGATTTCCGGCCGATGCCAAAGATATAGGTCAGGCCGATCTCAATGCGTTTGTCTCTGGGCAGGTCAACACCAGCTATACGCGCCATTAATAATCCTTCCTTTCAACCGTACCGCCGCATTCGGCAGCACATGGGATTAAGGTTGCGCCGTGCGTTCAGCGGCGCAATGAATCGATGGGGGAACGCAAACGTCGGCCTGTTAGCCCTGACGCTGTTTGTGCTTCGGGTTCTCACAGATAACCATCACGCGGCCTTTGCGCTTGATGATCTTGCATTTCTCGCAGATTTTCTTGACAGAAGGTCTGACTTTCATGGTGAACCTCCATTCTGCCGGGACCTCGACGGGACCCGGACAAATCCAATCAATCGAATGTGCGGCCGGAGCGAACCTTACTTGGTTCTCATGGCGAACCACTTACTTGGTTCTCATGGCGAACCACTTACTTGGTTCGCCAGGTGATCCGGCCTTTGGTCAGGTCATAGGGAGACATCTCCACCGTGACCTTGTCGCCGGGCAGAATGCGAATGAAGTTCATCCGCAGCTTGCCGGAAATGTGGGCCAAAATAATATGGCCATTTGCGAGTTTCACCTGGAACATGGCGTTCGGCAGGGCCTCGACTACGGTACCTTCCAGTTCGATAACGTCCGCTTTGGACATAGATTAACCTCCCTCTTGTGACGACGGCGCCGCCTGCCGCAGGGCGAGAAGCGCACGGCGCAATTCACGATTGGTCGCCATTGAATGCTCGCCGACCGGGACGCCGATCGGCCGCAGATGACGCGGATTTTTCCGCTTGGGGCGCTGCAGGGGACGTTCCTTTCCGTCGGCGACCAAAACGCCGCCGTCCGGAGCTTCCCCAAGCACCGCCATCAGCCGGTCTTTATCCCGTCCTGCCAGCGATAGGACAACCTGGCCTCTTCGCAGCATTGTCTCCACCATCCTTTACGGCTGCGTCAGGATGACGGGGCCGTCGGGAGTGATGGCGATGGTATGCTCAAAATGTGCGGACAGACTTCCGTCCGCTGTTACAGTGGTCCATCCGTCGCCGAGGATTTTCACCTCGCTGACGCCGGCGTTGACCATCGGTTCAATGGCTAAGGTCATGCCCGGCAGCAGCCGGGGGCCGCGTCCGGGGGTACCGAAATTGGGTACGCTGGGATCCTCATGCAGGTTCGCGCCTACTCCGTGGCCGACAAACTGCCGTACAACCGAGTAACCGCGCACCTCGACATACCGCTGAACGGCCGCGCCGATATCGCCGATCCGATTGCCCGCCGCCGCTGCTTTGATGCCTTCGTAAAGGCTTTCGCGGGTAGCGTCCATCAGAGCCTGCGCCTCGGGCGAAACCTCGCCCGCCGCGAAGGTGGCGGCATTATCGCCGTGATAACCGTTATAAAACGCGCCCACGTCAACGCTGACGATATCGCCCGCCTTGATTACGCGTTTATCCGGTATGCCGTGGATAACCACATTGTTGACAGAGATACACGCGCTGGCCGGGAATCCGCCGTATCCGAGAAAGCTGGGCTTGGCGCCCGTGCTTTCGATATACCGGCGTACCTCACGGTCGATCTCGGCCGTGGTGACGCCGGGCTGAACGGCTTCCCCCGCCAGTTTGAGCGCCCGCGCAGAGATCACACAGGCCTCTCGCATAGCCTGTAACTCCCGCTTGTTTTTCACAGATATCATGATTACGCCTCAATCGCGGCCAGAGTCAGTCGGGTCGTGTCCGCCACTTCTTCCTGACCCTCGACAACGACCAGCTTGTTCTTTGCCGCATAGAAGGTTTTCAGGGGTTCCGTTTGCTCATGATATACATGCAGGCGTTCGCGCACGGTGTCCGGGTGGTCATCCTTGCGCTGAACAAGGGTGTCGCCGCACTTGTCGCAGACATCCTCCACCGTGGGGCGTTTGTACTCCACATGGTAGGACGCGCCGCAGGAGGGGCAGACACGGCGTCCCGATACACGGCGGGCAATGGTTTCATCGGCCACTTCGATGTCGATAACGCGGTCGATGTCGATGCCCATCCGGTCAAGAGCCTCGGCCTGCGGGATGGTGCGGGGGAAGCCGTCGAGAATAAATCCGCTTTCGCAGTCGGGCTTGGCCAGACGTTCCTTGATGATGCCGATTACGACCTCATCCGGGACCAGCCGGCCGCTGTCCATATACTCTTTGGCTTTCCTTCCCATCTCACTGCCGCTTTTCAGCGCTTCACGGATAATATTACCCGTGGAAATGGTGGGAATTTGCAGGGTTTCGCTGATGATTTCCGCCTGGGTGCCTTTGCCGGCGCCGGGGGCTCCAAGAAGTATCAATTTCATATCCGTACCATTCCTTTCCCGTCGGGAACCGCGGTTCGTTATGAGAAACCGGGGAAAGCCGATCACTCCGGCGGAAAGCGCCGCGGAGAAACCGTCTTTCCAAAGGGCCGCCCTTTCCGGTCCCTGACGCTGTTGCGCCAGGGACCGGTTTGCTGGGCGTATCGTCTCCGATAGGACCCTTTGTTCCGAAACTAATGAAACGGCCGCGCCGAAAAACGCGCCTTACTCAAGGAAGCCCTTGTAATGCCGCATCATCATCTGGCTTTCGATCTGCTGAGTGGTTTCCAGCGCCACGCCGACCACGATCATAATCGAGGTGCCGCCAAGCGCCAGACCCTGCATACCGCTGGCCGCGCCGAAGATAATCGGGAAAATCGCGATGATGCCGAGGCACAGAGCCCCGATCAGCGTCACCTTGTTCAGCACGCGCTTGATGTAATCCACCGTCGGCTTGCCGGGACGGTAGCCGGGGATCGCGCCGGAATTCTTGCGGAGATTATTGGACATCTCCAGCGGATTATACTGAATTGTCACATAGAAAAATGCGAAAGCGATAATCAGTATAAAATAGATAATCCCGTATGCCGGCGTAGAGTATCCAAACCACTTGTTCACAAAGTTCGCGTAGCCGCTGTTCGGGAAAAATCCGCCGATCGTACCGGGAAGCGAAACGATTGCGGAGGCCAGAATGATCGGCATAACGCCGGACATGTTGACCTTGATCGGGATATAGGTGTTCTGCCCGCCATACATTTTCCGGCCGACCACGCGCTTGGCGTACTGAACCGGAATACGGCGTTCCGCATCGGTGATAAGGACAATGAACGCAATCATCAGCAGGAAAATCACCAGAATCACCGGCACCAGGATGACAAACTTCATTCCGCCGCTGCTCAGGTTTTTAATACCCGCTTCATAGAAATACTGCCACAGCATTGTCGCCCCCGACGGAATGCGGGACAGGATGCCCGCAAACAGAAGGATGGAAATACCGTTGCCGATGCCCTTTTCGTTGATCTGCTCGCCCAGCCACATCATCAGCGCCGAGCCGGCGGTGAAGCAGAGGACGATTACGATCGCGCCGAACCACAGGCCGAAGCCGGTTTTGGCTTCCGGGACCAGCGCTTTGTAGTTATTCTTCACCATGAAGTAGTACGCCACGCCGAGCATCAGGCCCAGACCGACGGTAGTGTACCGGGTAATCTGCCCCAGTTTCTTCCGGCCGGCCTCGCCGTCCTTCGACATCCGCTCCAGCGGCGGGATGGCGACAGTCAGCAACTGGATAATAATGCTGGCGTTGATGTACGGCGTGATCGACAGCGCGAAGATACTCGCGTTGGAGAAGCCGCCGCCGGACAGCAGCGTAAGGTAAGACATCAGGCCGCCGTCCTTTGTCGCCGCGCTCGTAGCAGCCCGCAGCGTTTCCACATCGATATACGGCAGGGTAATCGCTGAACCGATACGGAAAATCAGGATAATAAACAGGGTATACAGAATCTTACGACGCAGGTCGGTAATCTTCCATGCATTCCGAAGAGTCTGAAACACCTCAGATCACCTCTGCTTTCCCGCCGGCAGCCTCGATCTTCGCCTTGGCCGCTTCCGAGAAAGCCGCCGCTTTAACAATCAGTTTCTTCTCCACGCTTCCGTTGCCCAGAATTTTCACACCGTCGTAGGTTTTCTTAACCAGACCGGCAGCCTTCAGGGCATCGACGTCCACAACGGCGCCGTCCTCGAACGCGCTCAGGGAACCGATGTTAATGGTCGCATACCGCGTAGCGAAGATGTTGACAAAACCTCTCTTCGGGACACGTCTCTGAAGAGGCATCTGGCCGCCTTCAAAACCCGGACGCATTCCACGGCCGGCGCGCGCCTTCTGGCCCTTATGCCCTTTACCGGCGGTTTTGCCCTGGCCGGAACCATGTCCACGGCCGATTCGTTTCGACTCCCGCACAGAACCGGGAGCCGGAGAAAGCTCATGCAGCTTCATTTTTTCGCACCTCCTTGCTCGATTGCTTACGCTTCGGTTACCTCGATGAGGTGGATAATCTTGGCCACCTTGCCCTGAGTGGCGGCGTTATCGGGCTGGCTTGTGCAGTCGCCGATTTTCCGCAGGCCCAGAGATTCGGCCGTGGCGATCTGGTCTTTCTTGCTGCCGATCAGGCTTTTGACGAGCTTGATCTGCAGAGCGCCGGTTTTCGCCTTCTTAGCCATGTTCATGCCCTCCCGTTAACCTAAAATTTCCTTGGCGGATTTGCCGCGGATGGCCGCGACCTGCTCCGCCGTACGCAGCTGGGCAAGGCCGTCCATGGTCGCGTTCACCACGTTATACGGGTTGTTGGAACGCAGCGCCTTGGTCCGGATGTCCTTAATGCCCGCGGCTTCGACGACGGCGCGGACAGCGCCGCCGGCGATAACGCCGGTACCGGGAGCGGCAGGCTTCATCAGCACGCGGCCGGCGCCGAACTTGCCGATCACCTCGTGCGGAATGGTGGAGCCCTTCAGGGAAATCTGAATCAGATTCTTCTTGGCGTCTTCAATGCCCTTGCGGATCGCGTCCGGCACTTCGCCGGCCTTCCCGAGGCCGAAGCCAACCAGCCCATTGCCGTCGCCGACAACGACCAGCGCGGCGAACTTGAAGATTCGGCCGCCCTTTACCGTCTTGCTGACGCGGTTAATCGCGACAATGCGCTCTTTCATTTCCATTGTGGATGCGTCAATTCTGGCCAAAGTTGTTTTCCTCCCTTTCCTTAGAACTTGAGGCCGCCCTCACGGGCGCCTTCGGCCAGCTCTTTGACGCGGCCGTGGTAGATATAGCCGCCGCGGTCAAAGACCACCTCGGTGATCCCCTTGTCGGCAGCGCGTTTCGCGATCAGCTCGCCAACCTTTTTAGCGGCTTCCTTGTTTCCGCCGTTCATGCCGAAATCTTTTTCGACACTGGAGGCGGCGACAAGCGTAACTCCCTTGACATCATCGATGACCTGGGCATAGATGTGGTTGAGGGAGCGATACACGTTGAGACGCGGACGTTCCGCGGTGCCGCTGACCTTGCCGCGCACACGGGTATGACGGCGCAGACGAGCCTTGTTGCTGTCAGTCTTGCTCACCATGGGTTTTCACTCTCCTTACTTCTTGCCCTTACCGCCGGTCTTGCCTTCCTTGCGGCGGATCACTTCGTCGACGTACTTGATGCCCTTGCCCTTATACGGCTCCGGCGGGCGCTTCTCGCGGACTTCCGCCGCGAACTGGCCGACAAGCTGCTTGTCGGGACCGGAAATGATGATCTTGTTCGGGCCCGGAGCCTCGATGGTGATGCCCGGGATCTCGCTGACAATGACCTGATGGCTGTAGCCCAGATTCATAATCAGATCCTTGCCCTGCTTCTGCACACGGTAACCGACGCCGTTGACATCCAGCTCCTTTTTGAAGCCGTTGGCCACGCCCTCGACCATGTTGGCGACCAAGCTGCGGGTCAGTCCGTGCAGCGCACGGTTTTCCTTCTCGTCGTCGGGGCGGGTCACATGAATGACGCCGTCCTCCACCGTCACGGTCATATTGGGGTGGATCTTCTGGGTCAGCGTGCCTTTCGCGCCTTTTACGGTAACAACGCCGTCCTCGACTTTTACGTCCACGCCGGCAGGAACCGTAATCGGCTTGCGTCCAATTCTAGACATATCGTTCCGCCCCCCTTACCATACGAAAGCCAGGACTTCGCCGCCCACATGCTCTTTGCGCGCCTGCTTATCGGTCATGACGCCCTTCGAGGTGGAAACGATGGCGGTGCCGATGCCCTTCATGACCTTCGGCATGTCCTCGCTGCTGGAATAGATGCGCAGGCCGGGCTTGGAAACGCGGCGCAGGCCCATGAGAACCGGGGACTTGGACGGCCCCTGGTATTTCAGGACGATGCGGATCGTGCCCTGCTTGCCATCTTCGATTACGTTGTAGCTCTTTACATATCCCTCGTCAACAAGAATCTGGGCAATAGCCTTCTTCATGTTGGAAGCGGGGATATCCACCGAGTCATGCTTGGCCGAGTTTGCATTGCGAATTCTGGTCAGCATATCGGCGATGGTATCGGTGATTTGCATTCCGTCAACCTCCTTTAGTAGCTATTGCTTACCAGCTGGCCTTCCGCACGCCCGGGATCTGGCCCTTGTAGGCCAGCTCTCTGAAGCAGATACGGCAGATGCCATACTTGCGCAGATAGGCGTGGGGACGGCCGCAGATCTTGCAGCGGTTATAAGCCTGGGTGGAATACTTCGGCTGTCTCTGTTGCTTGAGCTTCATACTCGTTTTCGCCACGGTGTTTCCCCCTCCTTATTTCGCGAACGGGGCGCCCATCAGGGTGAGCAGCTCCCGCGCTTCTTCGTCGGTGTTGGCGGTGGTAACAAAGCAGATGTCCATGCCGCGCACCTTATCGATCTTATCGTAGTCGATCTCCGGGAAGATCAGCTGCTCCTTCAGGCCCATGTTGTAATTGCCGCGGCCGTCAAAGGAGTTCGCGTTGATCCCGCGGAAGTCACGCACACGGGGGAGCGCGACGTTGAACAGACGGTCGAGGAATTCGTACATGCGCGCGCCGCGGAGGGTGACCTTCGCGCCGATGTTCATGCCTTCGCGCAGCTTGAAGTTCGCAACCGACTTTTTGGCTTTGCAGACGATCGGGCGCTGGCCGGTGATCGCGGAAAGATCCGCCATAATGGCTTCGATAACCTTTGCGTTGTCACGGGCTTCGCCGCAGCCGACGTTGATCACGATCTTATCCAGCTTCGGGATCTGCATCACGCTCTTATAGCTGAATTTCTTCATCAGCGCAGGCGCGACGTCTTGTTTGTAGTAGTCCATCAGTCTGGCCATTCTTTAACCTCCTTACAGCGCTTCGCCGCAGCGCTTGCAGATGCGCGACTTGGTGCCGTCGGCGAATTTTTTATGGCCGACGCGAGCCGGCTTGTTGCAGTGAGGGCAGATAACCATGACCTTGGAGGCATACATCGCGCCGGCGGATTCGATGATTCCGCTCGGATCGCCCATCTTGCGGGGCTTAACATGCTTTTTCACCATGTTCCGGCCCTCGACGATGACCTTGCCTTCCTTCGGGCTGACTTCCAGCACCTTGCCCTTTTTGCCGCGGTCGTCACCGCTGAGAATCAGGACGGTATCGTCCTTCTTGACATGCATCTTACTCATTTTGGCGCCTCCCATCAAAGCACTTCGGGGGCAAGGCTCAGGATCTTGAGATAATCCTTTTCACGGAGCTCTCTCGCCACCGGGCCAAAAATACGGGTGCCCCTCGGGTTCTTGTCATCACGGATAATGACGGCCGCATTCTCGTCGAAACGGATGTAGGTGCCGTCTTCACGGCGGACGCCCTTGGCCGAACGAACGACAACGGCCTTGACGACATCGCCTTTTTTCACAACGCCGCCGGGTGCTGCTTTCTTAACGGAAGCAACCACGACGTCGCCGATATTCGCATACCTTCTGCCGGAACCACCAAGAACGCGGATGCACATCAGTTCCTTCGCGCCGGTGTTGTCGGCAACCTTGAGGTAGGTCTGCTGTTGAATCACAGGTTGTTCCTCCTTTCAGTAAAGCCGACTTACTTGGCCTTCTCGATAATGTTGGTGACGCGCCATCTCTTGTCCTTGGACAGCGGGCGGGTCTCCATCACGAGCACGCGGTCACCCGTGCCGCACTCGTTGTTCTCGTCATGCGCCTTCAGCTTCACGGTGCGCTTGATGATCTTCTTATAAAGCGGATGGCGGACGTTGTCTTCGATGGCGACGACCACGGTTTTGTCCATTTTGTCGCTGACAACGATCCCGGTCCGGGTCTTTCTCAGATTCCGATCGCTCACGTTACTCTCCTCCTTCCGTTACGCCTTGGCGCCGTTCTTGATCTCGTTCTCACGGACAATCGTCTTGATGATCGCGATTTCCTTCTTAACGGCTTTCAGGCGCATCGGGTTATCGAGCTGATTGATCGCGTGTTGGAAACGCAGGTTGAACAGCTCGGTCTTGAGGTCCTTGAGCCTGTTCTGAAGCTCTGTGTCGTTCAGTTCGCGGATCTTTTCGATTTCTTTGCTCTTCATGCCTGCTCACCACCCGTTTCTTCCGAACCGGCCGCATCCTGCTCGGCCTTCACGACGAATTTGCATTTGATGGGCAGCTTGTTCGCTGCAAGCCGCATTGCCTCGCGGGCAACCTCTTCGGTTACGCCGCTGATTTCAAACATAACGCGGCCGGGCTTCACCACAGCCACCCAGTATTCCGGCGAGCCTTTACCGGAACCCATGCGGGTCTCGGCGGGCTTTTCGGTAATGGGCTTATCAGGGAAAATCTTAATCCAGACCTGGCCGCCGCGCTTGATGTAACGGGTCATGGCGACACGGGCCGCCTCGATCTGATTCGAGGAAATCCACGCGGGCTCCAGAGCCTGCAGGCCGTAATCGCCGTAATTGACCTTGTTGCCGCGGGTGGCTTTACCGGTCAGACGTCCGCGGTGGACGCGGCGGTATTTCACTCTCTTCGGTAACAGCATTACTTGTTGCCTCCTTCCCGACGGGGCTTGGCGGCAGCGCCGAGAACCTCGCCGCGGTAGATCCACACCTTGACGCCGATGCGCCCGTAGGTGGTGTTCGCCTCGGCAAAGCCGTAGTCGATATCGGCGCGCAGGGTCTGCAGCGGGATGGTGCCTTCATGATACTGCTCGGTACGGGCGATTTCCGCGCCGTTCAGACGGCCGGACACCTGAGTCTTGATACCCTTCGCGCCAAGCTTCATCGCGCGGCCGATGCACTGCTTCATCGCGCGGCGGAAAGACGTGCGCTTCTCGAGCTGGGCGGCGATATTCTCGGCCACCAGCTGCGCGTTCACGTCGGGGCTGCGGACTTCCACGATATTGATGAGGGTGGGTTTGCCCAGCATCTTCTCGCATTCCTTGCGCAGCTTTTCGATTTCCGCGCCGCCCTTGCCGATGACAATGCCGGGCTTCGCACAGTGGATATTCACGCGCACGCGGGACGCGTCGCGTTCGATTTCGATCTTCGGCACGCCGGCGGCGTACAGGGTCTTCTTCAGGTATTTGCGAAGGTTGTAATCGGAAACAATGGTGTCGCCGAACTCGTTATCCTTCACAAACCAGCGGGAATCCCAGTCTTTGATTACGCCGACCCGCAGGCCATGGGGGTTAATCTTCTGTCCCATAATTTACCTCCTCCTCAATTACTCTTTTTCCTTGAGCACAAGGGTGATGTGGCTGGTTCTCTTATCGATGCGGAACGCGCGACCCTGGGCTCTCGGACGGATTCTCTTGAGAATGGGGCCGGGGCAGACGAAGCACTCGGAAACATAGAGGTTATTCACGTCCATGTTCTTGTTCTCCGCATTGGCCGCCGCCGACTTGAGCAGCTTCTCGAGATACTCACAGGCGGCTTTGGGGGTGTTGTGTACAATCGCGACGGCGACGTCAACCGGCTTGTTGCGGATGAGGTCGAGAACGATCTGCACTTTGCGGGGGGAAATACGGGCGTATTTTACCATTGCCCTTGCTTCCATGACGTTTCTCTCCTTTCAGCCGCTTACTTATTGTTGGAAGTCTTGGAACCGGCGTGGCCCCGGTAGGTGCGGGTGGGGGCGAACTCGCCGAGTTTGTGGCCGACCATATCCTCGGTGACATACACCGGCACATGCTTGCGGCCGTCATGAACGGCGATGGTGTGGCCCACAAAATCCGGGAAAATGGTGGAGGCGCGGCTCCAGGTCTTGAGGATGCGCTTCTCACCGGATTTGTTCATCTCCTGAATCCTTTTCAGCAGCACAGGCTGTACGAAAGGACCCTTCTTTACGCTTCTACCCATAAATGACGAATCTCCTTTCGCTTACTTGCTGTTGCGGCGCTTCACAATGAACTTATCCGAACGATTGTGATGCTTGCGGGTCTTGTAGCCGAGGGCGGGCTTGCCCCAGGGGGTAACCGGGCCCGGACGGCCGACCGGCGACTTGCCTTCACCACCGCCGTGCGGGTGATCGCAGGGGTTCATGACCGAACCGCGGACGGTCGGACGCCAGCCCATGTGGCGTTTGCGGCCAGCCTTGCCGATCTTGACGTTCTCATGATCCACGTTGCCGACCTGGCCGATGGTAGCCATGCAGTTCAGCGGCACGTTCCGCATCTCGCCGGAGGGCAGACGGATCAGCGCCATGTTGTTTTCCTTGCCCATCAGCTGGGCCATGGTGCCGGCGCTGCGGGCGAGCTGCGCGCCCTTGCCCGGGTACAGCTCCACGTTGTGGATGAACGTACCGGTCGGGATAGCGGACAGCGGCAGAGCGTTGCCCGGCTTGATGTCGGCCGAAGCGCCCGAGACAACCGTATCGCCGACCTTCAGGCCCTGCGGCGCGACAATGTAGCGCTTCTCGCCGTCTTCATACTGCACCAGCGCGATGTGCGCGCTGCGGTTGGGGTCGTATTCCAGTGTCAGCACCGTCGCCGGCATATCGAGCTTGTTTCTCTTGAAGTCGATGATGCGGTACTTGCGGCGGTGTCCGCCGCCGCGATGGCGGACGGTGATGCGGCCGTAGCTGTTGCGGCCGGCGCTTTTATTCAGCGGAGCCAGCAGGCTCTTTTCCGGATCCACCTTGGACAGCGCGCTGTAATCGGTAACGGTCATACCGCGGCGTCCGGGGGTGGTCGGCTTATAGAACTTTATCGCCATTGTTCGACTCACTCTCCTAAATCTTGGCTTTGCGGGGCTTCGAAGGCAGCCCCATACGTTGCCCGGATCAAATGATCCATCGTCCTTCCGGCTTAGAACAGGCCGTCAAAGAACTCGATGGTCTTCGAATCGGGGGTGAGGGTGACAACCGCCTTTTTCCAGGACGGGGTGTACCCTTCGCTGCGGCCCTGACGGCGCAGACGCCCCTTCATGCTGATGGTGTTGACCTTTGCAACCTTGACGCCGAAGATTTCGGCGACGGCGCGGGCGATTTCGATCTTGTTGGCGTCCTTCGCCACTTTAAAGGTGTACTTCTTTTCGGCCAGAACAGACACCGACTTTTCCGTGACGACAGGCGCCAGGATGATATCCCGAGCTTCCATTATTTGTACACCTCCTCGAGTTTCGCAACGGCGTCCTTCACGACGATGAACTTATCGGCGTTCAGGATGTCGTAAACATTGAGGGTGTTGACCAGAGCGGTCTTCACGCCGGGGATGTTGCGGGCCGACTTGATGACGACGTCGTTCTTCTCCGGCAGAACCAGGATGGCCTTGCGGTCCGCGCCCAGCGCGTTCAGCATCGCGGCCACGGTCTTGGTCTTGATCTCGTCCATGGTCAGCGCTTCCAGAACGATCAGGTCGCCGGCGGCCGCCTTCGCGGAGAACGCGGACTTCATCGCCAGACGGCGAACCTTCTTGGGCAGCGCATAGTGATAATCGCGGGGCTTCGGCCCGAAGGCGATGCCGCCGTGGGTCCACTGAGGAGCGCGGGTCGAACCCTGACGGGCGTGGCCGGTGCCCTTCTGACGCCACGGCTTTTTGCCGCCGCCGCTCACTTCGGCGCGGGTCAGCGTGGACTGGGTGCCCTGACGCTGGTTGGCCAGATAATTTACAACGGCGCTGTGCAGGACGGCCTTGTTCGGCTCAATGCCGAAGATCGCATCGGAAAGCTCCATGCTGCCGGTCTGCTTGCCGGTCATATCAAAAACGGATACTGTGGGCATTCTGATTTCCTCCTTCCCTTACGCCTTCTTGACGGTCTCGGAGAGAACCACGACGCTGCCGCGGGGGCCGGGAACGGCGCCCTTGACGGCGATCAGGTTATTCTCCGCGTCCACCTTGACGACGTCAAGGTTCTGAACGGTGACGCGCTCTGCGCCCAGGTGTCCGGCTGCCTTGGTCCCCTTGAACACGCGGGACGGAGAGGAGCAGGCACCCAGAGAACCCGCGTGACGGGCAACCGGGCCGGAACCGTGGGTTTCCTTCAGCCGCTGGAAGTTCCAGCGCTTGATCGCGCCGGCATAGCCTTTACCCTTGCTGGTGCCGACCACGTCCACGCGGTCGCCGGGAACAAAGGTGTCGGCCTTGACGATGTCGCCCACGCTGTACGCGTCGCAATCGTCGAAGCGGAATTCCCGCAGGGTCTTCTTCGGGGCGACGTCCGCCTTGTCGAAGTGGCCCTTCATGGGTTTGGTGACTCTCTTGACCGAAACGTCGCCGAAGCCCATCTGGATGGCGGCGTAGCCGTCGTTTTCCACCGTTTTCTTCTGAACCACGGCGCAGGGGCCGGCTTCAATCACGGTGACCGGGACGACGTTGCCCTTTTCGTCGAAGATCTGCGTCATGCCGACCTTCTTGCCGATGATGCCTTTTTGCATTTGTCTATACCTCCTTGGTTATTGGTTGACGCCTGCGGCGGGCAAGCCGCGCATTTGCCAACATGACCTCGTCGGGGGAATCCGCAAGCCGGAATCCGCATGGCCCTTCTCCTCATCGTGAGCGGCGGGTTATTCCGCCCGCGCTGCGGACAGGGGCCGGAACGGGTCCTTACAGCTTGATCTCGATTTCCACGCCGGCGGGGAGTTCAAGGCCCATAAGAGCCTCAACGGTCTTGTTCGAGGGACGGAGGATGTCGATCAGACGCTTGTGCGTCCGCATCTCAAACTGCTCGCGGGAATCCTTGTACTTGTGCACGGCGCGCAGGATGGTGACAACTTCCTTCTCGGTGGGCAGCGGCACGGGACCGGAAACGCGGGCGCCGGTGCGGCGGGCGGTCTCCACGATCTTTTCGGCCGACTGATCGACGAGCTGATGGTCATACCCCTTAATGCGAATACGGATTTTTTCTTTGACTGCCACTGAAAAACGCCTCCTTAATAAATTGAGTTGGCGGGCGACGCTGAATTTGTACACACCGCCGGGTGTTTCGCGTCCGGCGGTAAAAAAACCGGAAACATGCGAAGCAGGTTTTCCGGGTACGAATCCAGCGCCCTGACAGCGCGCGCACGGCCTGTCCTCACAACCCAAAGGACACGCCTGAAGCCGCCGGCCCAATCAGGAGCCGTTCGGCCGCGCACAAGCGCTTTCAGTATTCCTTGTCGCCCGGTTTGAAATCGGACATACTCAGCGGAAAAACCGGTATGGCGTTACCGCGCAAGCCGCAACCTCCCGCGTCATCGCATATCGTGCAGTCCTGCCTGACCGAAGCACCGGATCAACCCGCATCCCGCCGGAAAACCGGCAAAATGCGCGCACTGATCCCACGTTCTCACAGTCACGCCCGATTATAATACTACAACCGGGCCCGGAATGCAAGGCTTTTTTCTTATTTTTTAAAAGTTTTTTGAAGTTCTTGCCCAAGTTCTTCCCTTTTTCAAATCCGCCGGAAAATCCATTACAGCCGGTATATTTTGAATATAAATATACTGTTTATACGCTGTTCTCCTGCCGCACGGCTTTCCGGACCGCCGCTGCCCGAACGCCGACGAGAAGGCGGACGGCGTATACCGCGCCGTCCGCCCCGTCCGCTTCTTTTTTGTTTTCGAAGCATCCAAACCCGCTTACGCCGTCGTCCCGCCGGGACGCGCCGCTTCGAAAAGCCGCACCGCTTCGCAGAGCAGCGCCGCGCAGCCCGGCGTTTCCGCATCGTAATACGCGGTAAAACGGGCGTCCTCCACATAGCCCTGCGCCAGCGCGGCGTGTGCCGCGGGTTCTACCGTTCCCCAGGTGTACGCCAGCCAGTCGCGGTGCTTTTCCGCCAGAGTCTGCGCCGCCGGGCTGTCGGCGGAAAGCCCCGCCTTTACCGCCGCGGCCAGATCGGCGCGAATCTCCTCATCCAGCGTCCGCATG
This sequence comes from uncultured Oscillospiraceae bacterium, assembly GCA_905192745.1. Taxonomy (GTDB): domain Bacteria; phylum Bacillota; class Clostridia; order Oscillospirales; family Acutalibacteraceae; genus Avimonas. The sequence continues at coordinate 23,474 of CAJJLZ010000019.1, read as the reverse complement.
GCGGCGTACTCTTCCGCGTTCAGCCCCAGCATCCGGGCGTTGGCGGCGTCCGCCGCCGGATCGCCGTACCGTTCCCTTACCTCCCGGCCGTACTGTGCTTCGTTTTCCTCCACAAGGGTGCGTTTGAGCCCCTCAAACTTTTCCTGATCGGTCATGGTAATCCTGCCTTCTTCCTTTTCGATCGTCTGCCGGACGGTATGGATCAGGCGGGCGGTGCGTTCCTGCTGCTCCTCCAACGCGGCGAGATGCTCCCGCAGCGCCGTCCGGCGGTCAAAACCGGGCTGATCGAGAACCCGGGCGATTCGGGAGAGCTCCATCCCCATCGCCCGGTAGAGAAGAATCTGCTGAAGCCGGTCCACCTCAGCGCCGCCGTACAGCCGGTATCCGGCTTCGGTAACGCGGGCGGGCTTCAGCAGCCCGATCCCGTCGTAATACCGCAGGGTGCGCGCGCTCACCCCGGCCAGCCCCGCGAGCTGATGAACCGTGTATTCCCGGTGCATATCTTTTCCTCCCATCTCCCGTATTCTGTCCGTCCGGTCCGCCTGCCGTCCTTCCGGCAGAATCATCTTAAACCCTGACGCGGCGGCAAGGTCAAGAGAAATTTTCGAAAATTTTCAGCGGATTCTTCCACGAAGAAACCATGAGAAGCGAAAAACCGCCCCTTCCCTCTTGATCCGGATGGTTTCCTTTGGAAAAATGTGATATACTACGTTCATACCTGTTTTAATGTTCAGCGGATGCCCCGGGCCCTTCCACAGGGCCGTACAGTCGGGGCGAAAAAGGAGGAAACCGCCATGCGGCTTTTACTGCTCGACGGCAACAGCATCGCCAACCGCGCGTTTTACGGCATCAAGCTGCTGTCCACCAAGGACGGCCAGTACACCAACGCGCTGGTCGGCTTTTTGAACATTCTGCAAAAGCTGCGGGACGACGTGCAGCCGGACGGAATCGCCGCGGCGTTCGACGTCCATGCCCCCACCTTCCGCCATAAGGAATACGCCGACTACAAAGCCGGCCGCAAGGGGATGCCGGAGGAGCTGCGTACCCAAATGCCGCTCATCAAGGAACTGCTGACCCGGATGGGCTGTCATGTGGTGGAGCGGGAGGGCTACGAGGCGGACGATATCCTCGGCACCCTTGCCGACGCGGCGGCGGAGCAGGGCGCGCCCTGTTATATCGCCACCGGAGACCGGGATTCCCTCCAGCTGGTGCGGGACGGCGTGACCGTCCTGCTGGCCGGGACCAAAATGGGACGGCCGGAAACCACGGTGTACGACGTTCCCGCTATTCAGGAAAAATACGGGCTGGAGCCCGCCCAGCTGATTGACCTCAAGGCCCTGATGGGAGACGCGAGCGACCACATTCCCGGCGTGCCGGGGGTGGGAGAAAAAACCGCTCTTGACCTCATGCACCGTTTCGGCTCTCTGGACGCGATCTACGACGGGCTGGATACGCTGGATATCCGGGACAGCCTGCGGGAAAAGCTCCGGGCCGGGAAGGAATCCGCCGAACTCAGCCGCTGGCTGGGCACCATCTGCCGCGAGGTCCCGGTAGATCGGGAAGTGGCGCATTACGCCCTCGCCCCGGTGCAGAAGCCGGAGCTCGCCTTTCTGATGGCCCGGCTGGAATTTTTCAAGCTGATGGAAAAATGGGGGCTGAACGCCCTCTCTCCCGAACCCGCCGCTCCGGCCGGAAAAGCGGAAGCCGTTCCGGCGGTCATCGTGCCGGAAGGCGGTGAAGCGCTGCCCGCTCTGCTGGAAAGCGTGAGCCGAACTCACGCATTGGACGGAACCGCACAGATCGAGGACGGCGCGGTCACCGGCTTTACCGCCGCGTTCGACGGTCGGGTGGCTGTAATCCCGGCGGAAACGGCAGGCTTCGGCCGGCTGTTGGACGCGCTCTGTGACCCGGCGGTGTGCAAGCGGACGGCGGACAGCAAACCGCTATGCGCCGCCCTCCTCGCCGATGGACGGCAGCCGCAGGGGATCGGGATGGACACCCTTCTCGCGGGGTATCTGCTCAACCCGCTGGCTTCCGACTATTCCCTGTCCCGTCTGACGCAGGAATATGCCGTCCCCGTCCCGGAAGCAGAGGGGCCGGCGGCCGCCGAAGCGGCGATGCTCCCCGCCGTAGCCGACCGGATGGCGGCGGAGGTGGAGGAAAAAGGGATGGCCCGGCTTCTGCGGGAGGTGGAAATCCCCCTCGCGCAGGTGCTCGCCGACATGGAAAACGTCGGCTTCGAGGCGGACGCGCAGGGAATCGCGGAATTCGACGCGCTGCTGGAAAACCGGATCGGCAATATCCAACGGGCGATTTACGAATCGGTGGGGTACGAATTCAACCTGAACTCCCCCAAGCAGCTCGCCAAGGCGCTGTTCGAGGATTTGGGGCTTCCCGCCAAAAAGAAAACCAAATCCGGCTATTCCACCAACGCGGAGGTGCTGGAATCCCTGCGGGACGCCCACCCCGCCGTGTCCATGCTGCTGGATTACCGCACGCTGGCCAAGCTGAAATCCACCTACTGCGACGGCCTGCTCAAGGTGATCGGACCGGAGGGACGGATTCACTCCTCCTTCAACCAGACCGAAACCCGCACCGGCCGGATCTCCTCCACCGAGCCCAACCTGCAGAACATCCCGGTCCGGCAGGAGCTGGGGCGGGAACTTCGCCGTTTCTTCCGCGCGCGGGAGGGCTGGCTGCTGGTGGATGCGGACTACTCCCAGATCGAACTGCGGGTGCTCGCCCACATGGCGCAGGACGAAACCATGATCGCCGCTTTCAATTCGGACACCGACATTCACCGGGTGACTGCCTCGCAGGTGTTCGACGTGCCGGAGGAAATGGTCACCCCCCTGATGCGCTCCCGTGCCAAAGCGGTGAATTTCGGCATCGTCTACGGCATCGGCGCGCATTCCCTTTCACAGGATATCGGCGTATCCTACGGGGAAGCGAAGCGGTATATCGACCAGTATCTCTCCCGGTACGCCGGGGTGGCGAAATTCATGGATCGGATGATCGAAACCGCCAAGGAAACCGGCTACGCCGAAACCCTCTTCGGCCGCCGCCGTCCCCTGCCCGAGCTGCGGGCCTCCAACGCCGTTACCCGCTCGTTTGGGGAGCGGGTGGCCCGCAATATGCCGATTCAGGGCACCGCCGCCGATATCATCAAGATCGCGATGGTGCGGGTGCACGACCGGCTGCGGCGGGAACAGCTCCGCTCCCGCCTGATCCTGCAGGTACACGACGAGCTGATCGTCGAAGCGCCGGAGGAAGAGGCCGGGCAGGCCGCCCGGATCGTCAAGGAGGAAATGGAGGCCGCCGCCGACCTTTCAGTGAAGCTCGCGGTGGACGCAAACATCGGCAAAACCTGGTACGACGCCAAGGGATAAGCGTCCGCAGGCCGGCGGCAAAATATTCAGTATATATAAATATAGGTATTAATATTTTCCTAAAGCGGCGGCGGAGAGCCTACTTGACTATGGAAAACTGAAAGGCCTCATCGATCCACCCCATCAGTTCCCCATCCAGATCCGCCTCGTTTTCCACCAGCACATGGTGCGTCCACCGGCGGGGATACGCCTCCGCCGCCTGCACTATGCGGGGAGCTTCCTTTCCTTCCGGAGGCCGCCGCCCCGGTATACCGGCATACCGGAATAATAGCATATTCCCGGACGGATTTCCACCGCGGGCCGTAAACACCGGCGCGCCGATACAAGGAGGCCCATCGATGCAAAACATCTGCGAACATTGCGGGGCGTACCGCGCCGATAAAATCATCGCTCCGGACGGACAGAGCGCGACCTGCCCCGAATGCGGTTTTGTTTCCCCGCTGCGCCGCCTTCCCCTGTTCATCGTGACCGGCGCGAGCGGCGCGGGAAAAAGCACCGCCATGCGGGAGCTGTATAAGACGGAGACCGACTATCTAGTAATGGAAGCGGATATTCTCTGGGAGGACCGGTATAACGACCCGGATGGACAGTACCGGAAGTATTACGAGCGCTGGCTGCGGGTATGCAAAAACATGGCGCAGGGCGGCCGGCCGGTGGTGCTGGCCGGCTGTGCCGCGCCGTATCAGATCGAGCCTTGCGTGGAGAGGCGGTATTTTTCCGTCGTGCGGTATCTCGCTCTCGTGACCCGGGACGGGATACTGGAAGGGCGGCTGCGGGCCCGGCCCGCCTGGCGGAACAGCGGGAACCGGGAGGCGATCGCCGCCGCGCAGGCGTATAATCGCTGGCTGAAAGAAAACGCGGACGAAACCGATCCGCCGATAACCCTGCTGGATAACACGGCGCTTTCCGCGACGGAAACAGCCGCCGCCGTCGATCGGTGGATCCGGGCGGGAATGCGGAAATGAAAAACGGCGGCTGTGGGTCCGAACCCCGGAACAGTAAAGGAGTGGCAAGTCGTATGGAACCCCCGAAAAGCATTCTGTTTGTCTGCACAGGCAACACCTGCCGCAGTCCCATGGCTGCGGCCCTGATGCGGCGCGCGCTTGACAAGCGCGGCCGGTCGGATATAATAGTGGAGAGCGCGGGGCTGGCCGCCGACGGCAGCCCTGCCAGCGGGAACGCCGTGGCCGCCATGGCGGAACAGGGAGTGGACCTCTCCGCCCACCGTTCCCGCCCGGCCACACCGGCGCTGCTGCGTCAGGCGGACATCCTTGCCGTGATGAGTCCTTCCCACGCGATGGCGGCGGTTTCCATGGGGGCCGATCCCGCCCGTATCCGGGTGCTGGATATCCCCGACCCCTACGGCGGCGATCTTGAGCTTTATCGCCGCACCCGGGACGCGCTGGACTGCGCGGCGGAACGGCTGGCCGATGAGCTCTGCCAGCCGGTGGATCCCGCGTAAGGCCGGGCCGGACGGAAAACAACGCGAACGATGAATGAAGAGGGTTTACGTTATGGATGAACACAGCAGCAAACCTCCTGCGGGCATTTCCATCACCCCCATGCACGCCGACCATCTCGGCGATCTTGCGGATATGGAAAGCGCGGCGTTCTCCCGCCCCTGGTCCTACGATTCCCTGGCGGAGGAACTGCAGAATCCCCTCGCGGTTTTCTATGTTGCCGAGGACGTGGAGGCGGAAAGCGCCGTCGGGTATGTCGGCATGCATCATATTCTGGACGAAGGGTATATCACCAATCTGGTCGTCCACCCCGGCCGCCGGCGGGAGGGAATCGCTTCCGCCCTGATAAAGGAAATCATCGAGTATGCCGAGCATCACGATCTGAAGCGGGTTACGCTGGAGGTTCGTGTTTCCAACGCACGAGCGATCGCGCTGTATGAAAAGTTCGGCTTTGAAAAAGACGGGGTTCGTCCTGACTTCTACGATTCTCCCAAGGAAGACGCCGCGATATACTCGCTGTATTTTTAAATAACATAATTATAGAAAGGCGGTAATCCTATGCCTCATGTACAGGTGAAGCTCTGGCCCGGACGCACGGAGGAACAGAAGCGCGCCCTGACCGAAAAAATCGTCGCCGCTTTGGAAGAAACCATGGGCGCGTCCGAGGCGTATATCACGGTCGGGATCGAGGAGGTCGCCGCTTCCGAATGGCCGCACACCGTATACAAACCGGAGATACACGATAAAATCGACTATTTGTATAAAAAGCCGGGGTATTTTTACAGCGACGAGGAAATGACCGGCCGCTGAAAGAATCCCTCCGGTGATCCGATGAAAAACGACGGAACCGGAAAACCGACAGGGCGGCGCGGGGATTGCTCCCGTCGCCGCTCTTTTTCCGTCCGGCTTCCGGACCGGAGCCGCCGGAACCGCTTGATTTTTATTTAAGAATGGAGTCTGTCATGAAGATTCTGGCAATCGAATCCTCCTGCGACGAGACCGCCGCCGCGGTGGTGGAGGACGGACGGCGGGCGCTGTCCAACGTGATCGCCTCTCAGGTGGAGGAGCACCGTCTCTATGGCGGCGTGGTGCCCGAAATCGCCAGCCGCCGCCATGCGGAGGCAATTTCGGGCGTGGTGCGGCAGGCGCTGAAGGACGCGGAAACATCTCTCGGGGAGATCGGCGCGGTGGCGGTGACCTGCGCGCCCGGCCTGATCGGCGCGCTGCTGGTGGGCGTGAACTTTGCCAAGGGGCTGTCCCTTTCCTCCGGGAAGCCGCTGATCCCGGTTCACCATCTCCGTTCCCACATTGCGGCGAATTATCTCGCCCATCCGGCGCTGGAGCCGCCCTTTCTCTGTCTGGTGGCGTCGGGCGGACACAGCCATATCGTGCGGGTGGGGGATTACACCCGCTTCACCGTCCTCGGCCGTACCCGGGACGACGCGGCGGGGGAATGCTACGACAAGGCCGCGCGGGCGATGGGGATGCCTTACCCCGGCGGGGTGGCGCTGGACCGGCGGGCCGGGAAGGGGAACCCCGACGCCTTCCCGCTCCCTCATCCACGGGTGGAAAGCCCTGACGGCAGGCCGTGTTATGATTTCAGCTTTTCCGGTCTGAAAACAGCGGTCATCAACCGGCTGCATAACGCGGAACAGAAGGGCGAAGAACTAAACCTCGACGACCTTTGCGCCTCCTTCCAGAAAACGGCGGTGGATATGCTGACGGGGAATACCCTGCGCGCCGCGGAAGCCTCCGGGCTGAAAACAGTGGTGCTGGCCGGCGGCGTGTCCGCCAATTCCGGGCTGCGGGCGCGGATGGAGACGGAGTGCCGCCGCCGGGGATACGCGCTTTTCGCGCCGCCGCTTCCCCTCTGCGGGGACAACGCCGCGATGGTCGGCGCACAGGCCTATTACGAATGGCTGGCCGGGAATGTGGCAGGACTGGACCTCAACGCTTGCGCGACAATGCCGATTGAGGGCGAATTTTCCCGCTGAACGCCCGCCAATTTGCAGGATGTTCCGTCCAAAAATGCACTTTTACCGACGAAACGTTAAAAAATTATCAAAATATTCACATTTTGGATATTGCGTAATCCCCCGGGGATAGACTATAATAAAGTCTGATAGCGATTTTTCCCGTACATATCCCGTAAAAAGGGATACGGCCTTCCCCCGAAGGCCGGGACAATCGAAAGGAGATAGAAACAATGACAAACAACAAGTCTGTTCTTGACTGGATCGAGGACAAAGTTGCTCTGGTACAGCCGGACAAAATCGTCTGGATCGACGGTTCCGAAGAGCAGCTGGAGGCGCTTCGCGCCGAGGCCTGCCGGACCGGCGAAATGATCGAACTGAATCAGGAGAAGCTGCCGGGCTGCTACTACCACCGCACCGCGCCGAACGACGTGGCCCGGGTAGAGGACCGCACCCTCATCTGCTCGAAAAAGGAGGAGGACGCCGGCCCCACCAACCACTGGAAGGATCCGCAGGAAGCCTACAAGATGCTGTACGATATCGCCCGCGGCAGCTATCGCGGCCGGACGATGTACGTCATCCCCTACTCCATGGGCCCGGTCGGCTCCCCCTTCTCCAAGGCGGGCATTGAGCTGACCGACTCCATCTACGTTGTGCTGAACATGAGCATCATGACCCGGGTGGGTCAGAAGGTGCTGGACGTTCTCGGCGACAGCAACGACTGGGTGCGCGGCCTGCACTGCAAGTGCAGCGTGGATCCCGAAAACCGCTGGATCTGCCAGTTCCCGGAAGACAACACCATCATTTCGGTCAACTCCGCTTACGGCGGAAACGTCCTTCTCGGCAAAAAGTGCTTCGCTCTCCGCATCGCGTCCTATCAGGGCAAGAACGAAGGCTGGCAGGCCGAGCATATGCTCATCCTCGGCGTGGAAAACCCGCAGGGCGAAGTGAAGTACATCTGCGCCGCCTTCCCGTCCGCCTGCGGCAAGACCAACCTCGCCATGCTCATCCCGCCGGAAGGCTATAAGAAGAAGGGCTATAAAGTCTGGTGCGTCGGCGACGACATCTCCTGGATCCGCAAGGGCGAGGACGGCCGTCTGTACGCCATCAACCCGGAGAACGGCTTCTTCGGCGTGGCTCCCGGCACCAACATGAAGTCCAACCCCAACGCGCTGATCTCCACCCAGAAGGGCACCATCTTCACCAACGTCGCCCGCAATCTGGACGACAACACCGTGTGGTGGGAAGGCCTCGACAAGAATCCGCCCGTCAACGCGGAAGAGTGGACCGGCAACAAGGTCAACGGACCGGAGTATATCGCCGAAGGCAAGAAGCTGGCCCATCCCAACAGCCGCTTCACCGCGCCGGCTGTCAACTGCCCCTGCCTGAGCAGTGAATTCGAGAATCCGCAGGGCGTGCCGATCTCCGCGTTCGTGTTCGGCGGCCGCCGCGCGAAGCTGGCCCCCCTGTGCTATCAGTCGAGAGACTGGAACCACGGCGTGTTCGTCGGCTCCATTATGGCCTCCGAAACCACCGCGGCCGCGGCCGGCGCCGTCGGCGTCGTCCGCCGCGACCCCATGGCGATGCTGCCCTTCTGCGGCTATCACATGGCCGACTACTGGCAGCACTGGATCGATATCGGCGCGGGCCTCGATCCCGACAAGGCGCCGAAGATCTTCAACGTCAACTGGTTCCGCAAGGATGACGAAGGCAACTTCCTGTGGCCGGGCTTCGGCGACAACCTCCGCGTGCTCGAGTGGATCCTCAACCGCTGCGAAGGCAAGGTGGACGCACAGGAGACCGCCATCGGCTACATCCCCTATGCGAAGGACATCAACATCGAGGGTCTGGAAGGCGAGGTTTCCGAGGAATCGCTGGAGAAGATTCTGGACGTTGACAAGGAGCTGTGGGCGAAGGAAGCCGACGGCATCGAAGAGTTCTACCAGAAGTTCGGCGACAAGCTGCCGAAGGAGCTGGAGGACGAGCTGGCGACCCTGAAGGCCAACCTGAAATAATCCGCCGAAAGGCTGGGCAAATCCCCCGTACCGCATGGTACGGGGGATTTTTGTCTGTCGATCCCCGTTTGGCGGATTTTCAAAAGGCGTCGGCCCTCCCGGGAGTGTCCAAAAAACGCAGTTAATAAAAAGTGGATTCTAAGCGGTGACGCTCTCCCTCCTTGAAAACAGGCATCTTCTATATGCGCATGTCTAAAATACTTGTTTTATAAAATGCGCGATTAGGACACTCCCGCCCTCCCCGCCGCCTTGACAATTTCTTTTCAACAGGCTATAGTAAACGTTGCGGTCATTTTTTGCCGGCCGCCGGTCAGTTCGAAACCATCCTGACCGGACAGGGACGCCGTCCCTGTCAGAATAAAACTAATGGAAGAGACGGGCGGGGCCTGTCGCCGCCATCCGGTGGAACGGTACCGCCGCTCGCTTTTCCTGTGGAAGGAAGAAAGCCTTATGAAAACCAATTCCCCCCTGCGCCGTCTGGCGGAGGGCGGGCTGATCGCCGCCATGTACGCGGCGCTGACGCTCGCCGTCCCGGCGGCTGCCTTCGGCGCGGTTCAGTTCCGCGTGTCGGAGATGCTCACCATCCTGCCGGCCTTCACCCCGGCCGCCATTCCCGGTCTGGCCGTCGGCTGTCTGGTCTCCAATCTCGTCGGCCTGATGATGGGAGCCAACCCCGCCGGAGCCTGGGATATCCTGCTCGGCCCGCTGGCCACTCTGATCGCCGCCCTCCTGACTTATCGGCTGCGCGGCGCAAAGATTAAGGGCCTGCCGGTCCTCGCCACCCTGCCGCCGGTGCTGGTCAACGCGGTGGTGATCGGACTGGAGCTCACCATCGCCTTTTACGGCTTTTCCTGGCCGATGGCCGGGCTGAACATGCTGTATGTCGGTCTGGGTCAGCTCGCCGCCTGCACCGTCTGCGGTCTGGTGCTGTACGCGGCGCTCGACCGTTCCGGCGCGGCAAAGCTCGTATTCGGAAAGTAACCGCGCCGTATACAGGAAACAGCGGACGCGGAGAAAAAATAAGACGCGGCAAAGGGCATGGCGATATGGATATATATCCCATGCCTTTTGCTTTCTTTGTCGTTTCCATCCCGCTTCAATCCCGCCCGGACAGGAGGCTCTCTATGAAAATCGGAACTGTGGAAATCAACGGGCGCGCCGCGCTCGCGCCGATGGCAGGGGTGGCGGATCAGGCGTTCCGCAAGCTCTGCGTGGAGTTCGGCGCCGCCTATGTGGTGGGCGAAATGGTAAGCTGCAAGGGCCTTTGCTTTGAGGATAAGAAAAGCAACGGTCTGCTCCGGCTGGATGACGCGGAACGGCCCGCCGCTGTGCAGCTGTTTGGGGATGACCCGGACATTATGGCCCGCGCCGCTGTGCTGGCCATGCGGCACAAGCCGGACATTATCGACATCAACATGGGCTGCCCCGCCCCCAAAATCGCGGGCAACCACTGCGGCAGCGCCCTGATGCGGGAGCCGGAGCTGTGCCGGAAAATCGTCGCCGCCGTGGCGGGGGCCGTCCCCGTTCCGGTAACGGCAAAAATCCGCAAGGGCTACTCCGCCGCTGAGGTCAACGCCGTCGAGGTCGCTCAGGCGGTGGAGGCCGGCGGCGCGGCGGCGGTCACCGTCCACGGCCGGACGCGGGATCAGATGTACGCTCCGCCGGTGGACTGGGACATCATCCGGGCGGTGAAGCAGGCCGTCTCCATCCCGGTTATCGGGAACGGGGACGTGACTGACGCCCGCTCCGCCGCCGCGCTGTACGAGCACACCGGCTGCGATCTGATTATGGTGGGGCGGGGAGCGCTCGGCGCGCCCTGGATATTCTCCCAGATCGAAGCCTATCTTGCCCACGGTACGCTTCTGCCCGAGCCCCCGGTTTCCCGGCGGATGGAGATTCTGCTGCGGCAGGTGACCGAAGCCGCCCGGCTGAAGGGGGAACGGGTCGCCCTGCGGGAAGCGCGCAAGCACGCCGCTTGGTATATGCGGGGACTGCGGGGGGCCGCGGGCTTCCGGGAAAAAAGCGGGCAGATCACCACGCTGGCCGATCTCGCCGCGCTCTGCCTCGAGGTATCCGAGGTAAACGGATAGAGCCTGCCGGGCGGTCTCATCGCAACGCGCCGCTCTCCCCACGCGCTTTTTCCGGGCGCGTTTCATGAAAAAACAATATCGCCGGCCGCTTTCTTTCCCCGAAACCGGCCGGCGTCTCTTTCCATAAGGAATATCGCTAAAAACCGAAGCGAAAATTCGTCGTTCTTTTTTTAAATTAGGGGTATCTTTTTTTTATCCATTCGGTATAATGATCGTACGTCGAAAAACGACGCGGAAAGTACCTGAAAAACGACCGATTTGGAACACTCCTTGATGCGGAAAGGAACGGTGATGTCATGTTCCAAGTGCGATGGCTGTGGAAGAACATGGGACGCAAGTACCGAATACTGTACATAATGGCCCTGACGCTTTCGGCTGTCACCAGCGTGATGCTGCTGATTAACCCTTATCTGACCTCCCTGCTGATTGACGATGTTATCATTGCCCAGAATCCCGACCCTCTGATCCCTCTCCTCGCCGGGATGATGGCGGTTCAGGTTACCCGCCTGGGGATGCGGTACCTGATGGTCATTTCCTTTGAAATCTCCTCCCAGCATGTGCTGTACAATCTCCGCACCCGCCTGTTCGAAGTGCTGCAGTTTCAGGAAAGCAGCTTCTTTGACCGGAACCGCACCGGCGATCTGATGACCCGCCTTTCCGGCGATCTGGACTGGTGCCGCCATTTCCTTTCCTACCTGTGCTATCAGGTGGTGGACTGCGTAATGATGTTCACCTCCACTCTGGTGCTGCTCTTTCTGGTAAACTGGAAGCTGACCCTTCTGCTTCTGGCGGTGACGCCCCTGCTGATGATTATCACCAAGGTGTATTCCAAAATGGTGCGGCCCCGTTTTGTCGCGATGCGGGAGCGTCTGGCGGAGATGAACACCGCGGCACAGGAAAACATCGCGGGCAACCGGGTGGTGAAGGCGTTCACCCGGGAAGAGTATGAAAAGGACCGTTTCCACACGCGCAACAAGGAATTCCGGGACGCCAACCTTTCGATCAACAAGCTGTGGCTGTCCTTCTTCCCCTTCATTGAAACCCTTGCCAACCTGATGACCATGATTACCGTTTTTCTCGGCGGTCTGTTCATCATGCAGGGGGAGCTGTCCCCCGGCGACCTGACGATCTTCACCAACCTGACCTGGGCGCTGGCCAACCCGATGCGCAATCTGGGGAACCTGATTAACGACATTCAGCGCTTTTCCACCTCCGCGAACAAGATCATCGAAATCTATTACGGCCGGCCGCTGATCGCCGACCGCCCCGATGCGGAAGAGCATACGGAGGCTGCGGGACATATCGAGTTCCGGGATGTCAGCTTTTCCTTCGGGCCGGTTACGGTGCTCGATCATGTCAGCTTCGAGGTGAAACCGGGCCAGACTCTGGCCATCATGGGACCGACCGGCGCGGGGAAAACCACCGTAATCAACCTTCTCGCCCGTTTCTACGACGTGAAGGAAGGCGCCATTCTGCTGGACGGCTGCGATGTGCGCCGCTGGAAGCTGCAGGAGCTCCGGGGAACGATCGGCACCGCGACGCAGGATGTGTTCCTTTTCTCCGATACGGTGGAAGGAAATATCGCCTTCGGCGACCTTTCCCTTACCGAAGAGGAGGCGCACGACTTCGCCCGCCGCGCCGCCGCCGACGATTTCGTGTCCAAAATGCCGGAGGGTTACGACACTATCGTAGGGGAACGCGGCGTGGGCCTGTCCGGCGGACAGAAACAGCGGATCGCGCTGGCCCGCGCCATGGCGGTTCGCCCCGCCGTGCTGGTGCTGGACGACACCACCTCCGCCGTGGATATGGAAACCGAGAAGTATATCCAGCAGCAGCTGCGGGAGCTGCCTTTCCCCTGCACCAAAATCATTATCGCCCAGCGGATCTCCTCGGTTAAGGACGCCGACCAGATTCTTGTGCTGGAACATGGGAAAATCGCGGAACAGGGCACTCATGCGGAGCTTCTCCGCAACCGCGGGTATTACTGGGAAACCTTCGCCCTGCAGAACGACCTGCCGGCGGACGCGCCTCTGCCGGCCGCCGCGGTGGAAGGGGGGGCCTGCTGATGGCCAGAAACAAGTTTGATGTGGATGAAACTCTGGAATCCCCGTTCAGCTTTGCCCATCTCCGGCGGGCCTTCAAGTATATCCGGCGTCATCGCTGGCAGATGGTCGGCGCTCTGCTGCTCAGCGGCATGGCCAGCGTCGCGGGCCTGTTCGGGCCGAAGATCATGCAGTGGACGCTGGACGACGCGGTGCCCAACAAAGACTATGCCCTGCTGGGGAAACTGGCGGTCTTCTTTGCCGTGCTGACCCTTATCAGCATCCTGTTCACTACCATCCGTTCCCGCATTATGGCGTATGTCAGTCAGGACATCATCTATGACATCCGGGAAGACCTCTTTGCCCACCTGCAAAAACTCCCCTTCAGCTATTACGATTCCCGGCCGGCCGGGAAAATCCTGGTCCGGGTCATCAACTACGTCAACTCGGTGGCGGATATGCTTTCGAACGGCATCATCAACATGGTGCTGGAGATCATCAACATCATCTTTATTGTGATCTTTATGTTCAGCACCAACGTCACTCTGTCCTGGATCATTGTCGCCGGCCTGCCGCTTTTCGTGGCGGTGATCGTGATTCTGAAACCGCGTCAGCGGAAGGCGTGGCAGGTGCAGTCCAACAAGAATTCCAACTATAACGCCTATCTCGCGGAAAGCATCGACGGGGTACGGGTCAGCCAGCTTTTCTCCCGGCAGGAAGAAAATATCGGCATCATGCGCCGGCTGGCGGAAGCCTGCCGCAAAGCGTGGATGAAAGCCATGTATATCAACAACTCGGTCTGGCTGAGCTCCGAACTGCTGACCCAGATCGTATTCACCGTGATGTACATCGCGGGCGTTTACTGGCTGGGCGGCTCTTTCGTGACCTTTGGCGTTATTCTGGCGATGGGCAACTACGTCAGCCGCTTCTGGCAGCCGATCACCAACCTCGCCAATATCTATAATAACTTTATCAACAACATCGCTTACCTCGAACGCATCTTTGAAACCATGGATGAGCCGGTGGTGGTGGATGATCTGCCCGGCGCGGCCGAACTGCCGGAGATTCAGGGCAAGGTCACCTTTCAGGACGTTACCTTCGCTTACGAACCGGGAATCAACATCCTCGAAAACATCAACTTTACGGCGGAGGCGGGGCAGAGCATCGCTCTGGTCGGGCCGACCGGCGCAGGAAAAACCACGGTGGTCAATCTCATCAGCCGCTTCTATAACCTGACCGGCGGCGCGATACTGGTGGACGACGAGCACGATATCTCCCGCGTCACCCTTCACTCCCTGCGTACCCAGATGGGGATCATGCTGCAGGACAGCTTCATTTTCAGCGGCACCATTATGGACAATATCCGCTACGGCCGCCTGGACGCCACCGATCAGGAGGTCATGGAAGCCGCCAAGGCGGTGCGCGCCCACGACTTCATCACGGAAATGGAGAAGGGATATTACACCGAGGTGAACGAACGCGGCAGCCGCCTGTCGCAGGGACAGAAACAGCTGATCGCCTTCGCCCGCACTCTGCTGTCCGATCCGAAAATCCTGATTCTGGACGAAGCGACTTCCTCCATCGACACCAAGACCGAACGCCTGCTTCAGGAAGGCATTCAGGCCCTGCTGAAAGGCCGGACCTCCTTTATCATCGCCCACCGCCTGTCCACCATCAAAAACTGCGATAAGATTCTGTATATCGGGAACAGGAGCATTCTGGAAGAGGGCAGCCACGACGAACTGCTGGCAAAGAAAGGGCTGTATTATCACCTCTACACCGCCCAGGCACAGGATCAGGGCGTGATGGACCCGGCGCTGGCCTGATTCCGGACCGGACTCCACAGTAAGACTAAAAAACACGCCGCCAACGCGGGCTCCTGCGTTTGGCGGCGTGTTTTTCCTGCTTTTATGCCTTTTGCCCGGCGCTTGTACCTCCATTCCCCCGCTGGGGGACGTGGATTCCGATATCCTGCATCACAAACCGGCCGCCGGGAACGCGGGGACCCGCCAGCGCCAGCCGGAGACCGCTCACCTGCCGCCCGTCAAAGCGTCCGTTCTCGTCCCGCGTTCCCCAGATCGGCTCAACATTTTCCCGATCCAGTGGGAGATACACCCGTCCGCCGTATCCTTCGGGCAGCCGGATATGCCCCGCGCCTTCCCGACGGATCAGCCGGTCCTCCCCTTCAATCAGGAACCGGAAGGCGGCCCGGGGTGCAAACAGGGATTGCCCCGCGGGCTCTCCGTCCGGTGTATAATCCTGTTCCGACAGCATCGGAAACAGCTCCAGCTCTCCCGGCCAATCCGCCGCGTCCACGAAAAAGGAAAGAGCGGTCCCGCCGGGATAGGTTTCCGCGTTGCCCGGGTTTTCCGGATGCTCCACCTTCAGAGTAAGGGTCCGAAAGCCCTCCGGCCAACAGGAGAGGGCTGTCACCTGCATGGCGGTTCTTCCCGCCGGACCGTAGGAAACCGCCTCCACCCGATATTCCGCCTCCGCACCGTCCGCAATCCCCAAATAGGCGCTGTCGTCGGTGATCCCGCCGATGTGCCGCCCCGGCGTCCAAAAATCGAAGCAATAGAGAGGGCGGCAGTCCGTTCCCTCCAGCCGGGTGGGGATACAGGCGGCGGCAGCGAAACGACGGGTCTGCTCATCCGGCTGCCCGGCGATCGGCGGGCTGTACAGCCCGAAAGAGTCCCGTGCCCGCACCGAAAGCCGGAACGGCTCCTCCAGCCGCTCCATCCCCAGCCGCTTTGCCGTAAGGGTTCTGGTCACCACAGAAGCCATGTCCTCTTTGCGGGGGACACGGTAAAAATCGGAATACGTCATCACCCGGGCAATGCTCTCCCCTCCCCGAGCGGTCAGAGTCACTTCGTAGCAGAACACCTGGTCGTCGTCCTGCGCCGCGGGAAAAGACAGGGTGAGCGCCTGCCCGGAAAGCACGTCCACCCGCACCGCAGTCTCCGGCGGAAAGGCCGGGGGCCGGTTGTTTTCCGTCCGGACCGCCGGCGAATACGGCTGTTCTGCCCCGCCCGGACGAAAAACCCAGGGGCGGCGGATTTCCTCGTCCCGGAGCAGATCCCATCGGCGGATCCGCACCTGTCCTTCCCGATTCACTTCCACCAGAAGCGCCTGTGAAATCCCCTCGCAGTCGTACGGTTCCATGCCGGAGATCTCCGCGCAGGGCACTCCGTCCACCAGCGGATTAAGAGAACCGTAGTATACGGCGGCGGTTCCCACCGCCGTGTACCCGTCCTGATAAATGCTCCGCTCATCGTTCAGAGGAAAATGCAGGTGCCCGCTGAACACCACCGTCTCCGGAAAATCCCGCAGAACACTGGCCAGATTATCGGAATGCCAGTAAGCACCTTCGTCGCTGCCAAACACCGTATTCTGCAGCACCGGGTGGGTGGCGAGAAAAACCGGCTTTCCGGGGAGCTCCTCCCCGGCCGCCGTCAGTTCCCGGCGGAGCCAGGCAAGGTCGGCCTCCTCGTGCCGTCCGGAGGTATAATTCCGCAGCCCCAGAGTCAGGAAACGAAAGCCCCGGATCGTGCGGCGGCTGTTTCCGGCCTCGAGTTCTTCGGCTGTCGGATCGCTGTACATTCTGTCCCCCAGCGCGGCGAAAAAGCGTTCTCCGCCCAGCCCGCTGTCGAACCGGTTGTCGTGGATATCGTGATTGCCGATCGCCGCCGTCAGCACCGTTTCCGGGCGGAGGCACTCCCGGATAATCCGGGCAAACTCCCGGATCTGCCCGTCCGTTCCCCAGTCGGTGATATCACCGGCAACCAGCAGCGCATCCAGCCGCCCGCCGGCGGCCGCGTAAAGCCGGTCCAGCGCCCGGACAAAACGGCGGTTGGCCTGCGCGGCGGGCGATTCGCCGATATGCAGGTCGGATAACGCCGCAAACCGCAGAAGGATATTCCTCTCATCCCACCGTTCGGTATTCGCCATCGTTTCTCCCCCTTCCTTTCCTCCATTATACGAGGCTTCCCCGGAGCCGTCCATGTTTCTGTTTGACGAACCTCGTTCCCGGATTTGTCCTCTTTCGTCAAAAAGGCGGCAGGCCGAGCCTGCCGCCTTTTTTCAGAGAAAAACGAATAAACCAAATTATAATACGCTTATACTCTTACTTTTTCCTGCGGGACACCAGCGAGATGGCGGCTACGGCCAACAGCGCCGCCGCTCCCATGGCAAGAGGCGCTTTTTCGCCGGTCACCGGACTTGCCTTGGTGGTATCCGCAGCGGAGGAATTCCCCGAAGCAGACGCCTCCGTGGAGGCCGCCGACGATTTGCTGGAACCCGTGGAGTCCGTCGAAGCCGTCGAAGAGTCCGTCGAAGCCGCCGATGTCTCGGAAGAGGCCGCCGAAGAGTCGGTGGGCGTCGCCGTGGATTCGGTCGGAGCCGCGGAGGTCTCCGTCGGTGTCGCAGAGGTTTCCGTCGAAGCCGCCGAGGTTTCCGTCGGTTCCGGCGTACCGCTCAGCAGATTGGAAACCGTGCCGGCGACCGGCGCTTCCACCGAATCGCCAACCAGCATAATGTTGTCAAACACCAAGCTGGTGGGGAGAAATTCCTCCATGTCGTCCACTTCAAAATCAAAGTTAAAGATAAAATAGGCGCCCTGCATACTGACGATGGTTTCATCGTACAGCACCACGTCCGCGTCCGGATTAAAGGAAGTCAGCGGCACCCGGATAAAGCCCTTGAACCCGGCCAGATCCGTTTTACGGAGAGAAGATTCTGCCGCCGGATCGTCGCTGTCCGTAAGGGTGGACGCTCTCCAGCCGTCCGTCGTCTGGAAGTAGACCGGCGCGCCGGGTTTCATTTTCAGGTTAACGTTGGTGTAGGTGTAGGTGCCGTCGGCATTCTCCTTTTTCAGGGAATCCACATAAACGCGGGGGCGGATGCGCAGATTGTCCGGGTTCGGATACTCGGTGCAGTCCACCCAGATCCAGTATTCCCGCGCGCCCTCGACCCGGACCGAATCCTGTATCCAGAAGAAGGGCTGCATATAGGCGCTGCCGACATGCTCCTTCACGGCCTTGAGCGCATACGCCTTGGAGCCGCCGAAGCCGCCGTCCGCCAGAATCTCGCCTACCACATCGCCGTCAAACCATTTGTCGGCGGTCACGCCGGCTTCTTTGTCCTCATACCCTTGATCCAGAGCGTATTTCCAGTTGGAGGGATCGGGAATATCGACGGGAGCCGGCGCGGAGGAGGTCGTGGCCGTCGTCGCCGATGTGGAAACGGAGGTTTCGGTCGTGGCTGCCGCCGAGGATTGGGTAGTCTGCGTCGTGGCGGCAGTCGATACCGTGGGTTCCGTCATGGCCGGTCCGGCAAAAAGGATCTGATCCATAACATAACCGGTCTCGACATAATCCTCGTTGTCATCCACGGCCATCGTGAAATCATAGATGAAGTAGATGCCGTCCACCTTTGTAATGGAATATCCGGTATCAATCTTATCCGCCTTGTTCTGTACATGGAAGGAGGACAGCGGAATCCGGACAAAGCCCTTGAAGCCGGTCAGGTCGGCCCCGCGCAGCTTGGCGTCGCCCAGCGGATTGACTGCGCCGTCCTTCAGCACCGTGCTTGCCGAGGAAACCGTAACCGTACCGTCGTCCGCCTGATAGTAGATCGGCGCATCGCTGGTCAGCGCAAGGTTATACTGCACACCCGTACTCTCACCTTCAGGCAACCCGGTGACGCGGGGACGAATATTGATGTCCTTCGCGGTATAACCTGTAAAATCGAACCATATCCACAGTTCCTGCGCATTGGAAAAGCTGCCTTCTTTGCCCATAGCGTAATAGGGCTGGACATACGTCTTTCCATCTCCGCTTTCCAGCGAATGGATATACAGGCCCTGAGACTCATTATAACCCGCGCCGGCCTTGGCTTCGTCCGCCGCGCGGCTGTAATAAGAATCCCAGTTCGGATACGAAGCGCCCGCCTCCATACTGTCGAAATCCTCAACCACGAGCTTTTTCCAGGAGCTGGCGTCGGGAGCGGCGGCGCTCAGGCCCAGCATATCGGCTACCGTCTGCTCGCTGTTCACGGTCGGGCCGACAAAGAGAACCTGATCCATAACATAACCGGTCTCGACATAATCCTCGTTGTCATCCACGGCCATCGTGAAATCATAGATGAAGTAGATGCCGTCCACCTTTGTAATGGAATATCCGGTATCAATCTTATCCGCCTTGTTCTGTACATGGAAGGAGGACAGCGGAATCCGGACAAAGCCCTTGAAGCCGGTCAGGTCGGCCCCGCGCAGCTTGGCGTCGCCCAGCGGATTGACTGCGCCGTCCTTCAGCACCGTGCTTGCCGAGGAAACCGTAACCGTACCGTCGTCCGCCTGATAGTAGATCGGCGCATCGCTGGTCAGCGCAAGGTTATACTGCACACCCGTACTCTCACCTTCAGGCAACCCGGTGACGCGGGGACGAATATTGATGTCCTTCGCGGTATAACCTGTAAAATCGAACCATATCCACAGTTCCTGCGCATTGGAAAAGCTGCCTTCTTTGCCCATAGCGTAATAGGGCTGGACATACGTCTTTCCATCTCCGCTTTCCAGCGAATGGATATACAGGCCCTGAGACTCATTATAACCCGCGCCGGCCTTGGCTTCGTCCGCCACGCGGCTGTAATAAGAATCCCAGTTCGGATACGAAGCGCCCACTTCCATGCTGTCGAAATCTTCTACCGTCGCGACCTTCCAGCCTCTTGCATCCGGAGCCTGCGAGGCGGCGCCGTCCGCCAGAGCCCATGGCAGGGTCACCGCCACCGCCGTGGAAAGCATCGCGGCCGACAAGGCGACGGCGGCCATTTTTTTCACCGTTTTTGTCATACTGTCTCCCTCTCTTTGCTCATGAATTCCTGTGAATGGATGTCCGCCCTGCGGCACTCGCTTTTTCCGGGGGAATCCGCTTTGGTCCGCAGGTGTTCAAAACGGCTTGCGGATTTCCTTCCTTTCCTGCCATTCCTGTAAAAGATTTCCGCAGGCGCCGTTCATTTCAGGCATAGTATACTAAAGCCAAATCCTCATGTATATGTTTTCGGGCATTTACAACACTGCCAGACACCCGCAACAGCGAATCCGGACAAGGGAAAGGCCGCGCCCCGCGAATTTATAAAAAAGAACCCCCATTGGAGAAGGCCGCTGAACCCGGCCGTTCCCAATGGGGGCTTTTCACAGAAATACGATTATTTTTTGAGCGCCAGCGCTTCCTTTGTTTTAGCAACAATGTTTTCCGCGCAAAGGCCAAACACCTTCAGCAGCTCAGCCGCGGGGCCGGATTTGCCGAACACATCGTTCACGCCGACCCGCACCACCGGAACCGGGACCGTCTCGCAGACAACCTCGGTCACCGCGCTGCCCAGGCCGCCGATGATGTTGTGCTCCTCCACCGTCACAATCACGCCGGTCTCTTTTGCCGCGCGGATAATGATCTCCCGGTCGATCGGCTTGATGGTGGCCATGTTGACCACCCGGGCGGAAATCCCCTCGCTCTTCAGTTGAGCGGCGGCGGTCAGCGCTTCGGAAACCATCAGGCCGGTGGCGATAATGGTCACGTCGCTGCCTTCCACCATGGTCGCACCCTTGCCGATTTCAAACCGGTAGGACTGGTCGAACAGAACCGGGGCGGCCAGACGGCCGAACCGCATATACACAGGGCCGTTGATCTCCATCGCCGCCCGCATGGCCTTTTTGGTCTCCACATCGTCGGCGGGATTGAGGATGGTCATGCCGGGGATGGTGCGCATCAGCGCGATATCCTCGCAGCATTGGTGGGTCGCGCCGTCCTCGCCGACCGAGATGCCGGCATGGGTCGCGCCGATTTTCACATTCAGGTGGGGATAGCCGATCGAATTGCGGACCTGCTCGAAGGCCCGTCCGGCGGCGAACATCGCGAACGAGGACGCGAACACCGGCTTACCGGCCGCGGCCAAACCGGCCGCGACACCGATCATATTGCTTTCCGCGATACCGCAGTCAAAAAAGCGGTCGGGATGGGCTTTCTTAAAAATACCGGTTTTGGTCGCGGCCGCGAGGTCCGCGTCCAGCACCACCAGGTCGGGATAGTCCTGTAACAGCTCCACCAGACCCTCGCCGTAGGATTCGCGGGTGGCCTTTTTGATTACATCCGCCATATATCATCCATTCCTTTCTTTTCGAAGCCATTCTCCGGAAGGCTGGAACCCCGCGGAGGGATTCTTACGCTTCCAACTGCGCCAGCGTTTCGCCAAGCTCCTTCATCGCCTGGTCATACTGCTCCCGGTTCGGGGCGGTTCCGTGCCAGGAAACCTGATTTTCCATAAAGGAAACGCCCTTGCCCTTGACGCTGTGCTGGATGATGGCGGTGGGCTTGCCCTTGCAGGCGCGCGCCGCGTCGAACGCGGCTTCGAGCTGGTCGAAATCATGCCCGTCCACCACGATCACGTTGAATCCGAAGGCGGCGAACTTTTCCGGAATCGGATACGGGGAATTGACCTGATCCACCGGCCCGTCGATCTGCAGGCCGTTGTTGTCCACTACGACGCAGAGGTTGTCCAGCTTTTTGTGAGCGGCAAACATCGCGGCCTCCCATACCTGGCCTTCCTCAATCTCGCCGTCACCGAGAAGGGTGTAAACCCGCCAGCTGGCGTTATCCAGCTTCCCGGCCAGCGCCATGCCGCAGGCGGCCGAGATTCCCTGTCCGAGGGAGCCGCTGGACATGTCCACGCCGGGGGTGCCCTTCATGTCCGGATGCCCCTGCAGCATCGCGCCGGTATGGCGGAGGTGCTTGATCTCGTCCATCAGGAAATACCCCTTCAGCGCGAGGGCACCGTACAGCGCGGGCGCGGTATGGCCCTTGGACAGCACGAGGCGGTCCCGGTTCTCCCAATGCGGGTTTTTGGGGTCCACATTCATTTCCTTGAAGTAGAGGTACGCCAGAGTATCCGCGATGGAGAGGGACCCGCCGGGGTGCCCGCTCTTCGCATGGAACGTACCCTCGATCACCGCCATGCGAATCTTCGTGGCCGCGATCGACAGACGCTTTTTCAGCGAAGCATCCATGTTTTTTACCATCCTTTCGTCCGGCCGACCCGGCCGGCAAAAAAATTAACGTTTCCCATCCGCCGCGGCCGCCGGCCACGCTGCCCACACAGCCCGGTATCGGCGGTTTTGCCGTCGGCGGCAAATCCATCCGTTATTATAGCATGGAAAAACCTTTGTGACTAGTACGCCGCCCGCTTTTTTCGAATTTTTCCAAAGCTGGAGACAGCCGCTTTACGGATACCGCCGAACCATCTCTGGTTTTTATCGGTTTTCGTATCTCCCGCGTGTTACCTTAAAGTTGAAAAAGCGCATATAGTTTGCAAATATGTTATTTTTGTTGAATATTTTCCAGATTTATGCTATCATTTATTTAAAATAAGCAGATACGGGGGCGATTCCCGTGGGTACTTAACCTTTTCTGTTAACAGGTCGTCTATGTGTCAATAAAATACAGAAGGGTCAAAGATGAAACGATCTCGAAAAGTATGGACTATGTTCGCCGCCGTCATCGTTTGCTGTCAATTTTTATTGGGCGCTTCTTTTCCTTCTGCCGCAAATTCAGACGAAACGGCCTCGTATTTATCCACTGCCGACCAGCTAACCGAAGTCGTATCGCTACGGACGGAAACCGTCAAAAACTTTCAAACGGCGGACGGCGGCTATATCGCTGCTGTTTATGATGAACCGGTACATTTTTTAACTGAAGAGGGAAATTGGGAAGAAATTGATAATTCTCTCTCCGCCGTCGGCATTTCCTATGCCCAGTTACAAAGGTCGGGAACGTTAACTGCATCAGACAATACGGAATCCGTTTCGGCAGTTTCTTATTTACAAAACAAAGCGAATTCTTTTCAGGTATCCCTGCCGAATGAACTAAACAACAGCAATCCGGTTATGATTACCTACAGGGATTTTACACTGAGTTTTCAGTTGCGAAGCGATACATCTGCTATGACCGCGCAGGCAGTCGTGCAGGAAGCACAGAGAGCAGAATCGGAAGCGTCCGTTAACGCTTCAGCAGGCAAAGCTGTCTCACAAAAATCTGCTGTAGAGCTCCCCAATCAGGCAGCTTCCGTCTCTTATGAGAATATCCTTCCATCGGTGGATATCCAATACCAGATCAGCGGAAAGCGGCTGAAGGAATACCTTGTTTTCGATGCCCCGCCGACGCAGCCGGCTTTTTCCTATACTCTGACCTATACCGGTCTGGAACCAGCCGTGCAGGAATCCGGCGCCGTTCATTTCTATGCACCGGACAGCGATACGGAATCCCCGATTTTCATTATTGCCGCGCCCTATATGTTCGATGCCGCGGATTCTCACTGCTCGAATGTGGCGGTTTCGCTCACCCCCACAAGCACGGGCAGTATTTATACGCTTACCCCGGATTCGGAATGGCTGAACTCCCCGGAGTGTATAGTACAATGACAAAGGTAACAGATAGAGCAAAGACAAAGGTAACAGA
>CAJJLZ010000018.1 GCA_905192745.1 uncultured Oscillospiraceae bacterium | reverse complement strand
ACGAAAAACGCTGTTGCGTTTTTCCCTGACGACATTATATCATAGCGCCGCCCAGATGGGTTCTATGCCAGCCTTTTCCGGCGGCGCTACTGAGAAATGCTGTCGCATTTCTCCTAAGCAACATTATATCATAATATCGTTATTCCGTGAACCCGTCAATCAGAATTCCGTGAACCCGTCAGTCAGAGACAGGTTCCGCAGAGGAACCTTTTTCCCCCGCCAGCCGTAGGCTTTCCCCTCCAGCTTTTCCAGCGAGGCGGGGGTGAGCCGCGGCTCATACCGCCCGCCGAAGCAGGAATGGGGATCGATCCGGACGTTCCGGTTCAGCGGACAGGCTTCCTGACAGGCATCGCAGCCCCAGGCCACGCCGTACTCCCGCAGAAGGCGGGCTTCTTCCCCGGTCAGCTCCCCTTTTTTCTGGGAGAGGGCGGACAGGCAGGTTTCCCGCCCGCCGCCTGCGCCGCCGGATGTCCGGCTCAAGCATCCGCCCGGGCAGGCGGCGGCGCATTTTCCGCACCGGGGACAGGAAGGCGGTTCCTCCGGCACGGCGGAGGGGCCAAGCGCCAATCCGGTGACGATGGCGCCGATAAACACCCATGACCCGTATACGGGATGAATTAACAGCCCGTGCGCCCCCACCACTCCCAGCCCGGCCAACGCGGCGGCCCGCACCTCCGGAAGGGGGGAATTGTCGATGAGGGGGAGAAACCGTTCGCCGGGAAAGACGGCGGCCAGCCGTTCGGCGGCTTGAGCCAGCACCGGCCCGGCGGCGGTATGGTAGTCCGGCACCCGGGCGTAGCGGGACAGGTTGCTTTGTCCGCCTTCTGCCGGGTCGGGAAAGCGGTAGGGGAACAGCGCGGCGATGACCGTCCGGGCCGGAGCCTCCGGCGGAAACGATTCGCGCAGCCGGGTAAGGCCACGGCAGGGCAGAAGCCGTCCTTCTACCGCGGAAAAAGGGCAGAAGCCGTGCAGGGGAAGACCGGTATCCGACAATATCCCGGACGCCTTTGCCGTTACAGCGGTTATATCTGTCCTGTCGGTCACGGGAATCCCCCCTTTTTTAATCGTACGATAGCATTATAGCACAGGTCTTTTTTGGAGAAAAGAAAACCCGTGCATTTCTTTTCTTGATATGCTATACTATGCTTTAGGAAGATGCGTAGTATTTTCGACTGCGCCGCCGGAAAAGGTCAGCATAGAAGCCAGTTGGGCGGGGTTGTGGTATAAGCCGGTCAGGAGAAATGCCAACGGCATTTCTCGGTAGCGCCGCCGGAAAAGGTCAGCATAGAAGCCAGTTGGGCGGCGCTATATTTTCTTATAGATTTTACCGGATAACGGAGAAATGAGGTTCCTATGGCGGAAATTATTGGTGTACGCTTCAAAAGTATGAGCAAAGTGTACTTTTTTGATCCGGACGGACATACTCTGGAACGGGGAAGCATGGTGGTGGTGGAAACCGCCCGCGGGATGGAATGCGGCGAGGTGGTCGCGGAAAACCGTGAGGTGGAGGAATCCGAGATCGTCAAGCCCCTGAAAAAGGTGGTTCGTCCCGCGACGGCGGAGGACATTCGCCGGTCGCAGGAAAACGCGGAGAAGGAAGCGAAGGCGTTCGCGGTTTGTCAGGAGAAGATCGCCGCCCACAAGCTGGATATGAAGCTGACCCGGGTGGAATATACCTTTGACAACTCCAAAATCCTGTTTTATTTTACGGCGGACGGCCGGGTGGATTTCCGGGAACTGGTCAAGGATCTGGCTTCGGTGTTCCGTACCCGGATCGAACTGCGGCAGATCGGCGTGCGGGATGAGGCAAAAATGCTGGGCGGGCTGGGTATCTGCGGCCGTCCCTTCTGCTGTTCCCAGTTTCTGAACGATTTTCAGCCGGTTTCCATTAAAATGGCGAAGGAGCAGGGGCTTTCCCTGAACCCCACCAAGATATCCGGCGCGTGCGGGCGGCTGATGTGCTGCCTGAAATATGAGCAGGACGCGTACGAGTCCCTGCTGAAAATCACCCCGAAGGCGGGCGCGGTCGTGACCACCAAGGAGGGGAAGGGCGTTGTAACCGAAGTCAGCCTTCTGACCGGAATGCTGAAGGTGCGGCTGGATAAATCTCCCGACTCCCCGCCGGTTTCGGTGAACCTGCGGGATGTGAAGGTGGTCCGGGACAATCGGATCAGGGTAGAGAAAAAGGAACAGGAGGAACTGGGCCCATTGGAGAAATAGGCCGGCGGTTTCCGCGGCGTCTTTCCGCCGGGAGGGAAAGGGAGCATCCACCTTTTCCCGGCGGAAAACCCGGTATTTTTTCGGCAAAACCCGTTGATTTTTTACATCTTTGTGTTATGATAGGAACGAACATACAAAGGAGGTGCTGTTTAAATGGCTTATAAAATCAGCGACGAGTGCATCGCCTGCGGCGCTTGCGAGGCGGAGTGCCCCGTTTCCGCGATTTCCGAGGGTGACGGCAAGTACGAGATCAATCCCGATGTCTGCACCGAGTGCGGCAGCTGCGCGGACGTATGTCCCGTTGGCGCTCCCCAGGCGGAATAAGTTCTGCACTAACCCGTTGCCGGGCGACCTTCGGGCCGTCCGGCAACGTCTTTTTATGACCGGAATTTTGACCGGAAGGGAGTGAGCGGGTGGAAAAGACAGGAGTGGGGCGGCCCGCCGTTTTTCCGGGCGGCTGTTGGGAGCCGCTGGGCGGCGGGATCGGCGTGGAGCTTTCCGGCGACTGTCGCTTCGGCGCGGACGCGCTGCTGCTCGCCCGCTTTTCCTGCCCTCTGTCCAGCCGGACGGCGGAAGAAAAAAACGACACCGGAACATTCCGCCGGCCGGAGCGGTGGGCGGTGGATTTGGGAACGGGCTGCGGCATCCTCCCGCTTCTGTGGTGCCGGGAGAATCCGGATGTACGGGTGGAGGCGCTGGAAATCCAGCCGGAAGCGGCGGAGATGGCCCGCCGTTCGGTGGAACGCAGCGGTTTGTCCGGCCGCATTCGGGTACAGACCGGCGACCTGCGCCGCTGGCGGGAATGGCTGGAGCCCGGCTCGATGGATCTCGCGGCGATGAATCCGCCCTATTTCCGGGCAGGGTCCGGCGGAGCCAGCCTTTCCCGGGCGGCGAGAATTTCCCGGCACGAAGAGCCCTCGCCACAGCGCCCCGGCTGTACCCTTGCGGATGCGGCGGAGGCCGCAGCCGGTCTGCTCCGGCCGGGAGGGCGCTTCTGTCTCTGCCATCGGCCGGAACGGCTTGCCGATGTGCTTGCCGCCCTCCGGGCTGCCGGGCTGGAACCCAAACGTCTCCGGTTCGTACAGGCCGGGGCGGAATCCGCTCCTTGGCTTTTGCTCTGCGAGGGAAGAAAGGGCGGCCGCCCGGGTCTCACGGTAGAGCCCCCTCTGGTGGAAAACCGCCAGTAAGAAAGAGCGGATAATACACATAGTAATAATTGCTGCATATTATACATATATTAAGGCACAAAACGCCTTATTACCCTTTCGAAAAGTCGAAAACGAGGAGGATTTGCGTGGAAAAG
Source organism: uncultured Oscillospiraceae bacterium (assembly GCA_905192745.1). Classification (GTDB taxonomy): domain Bacteria; phylum Bacillota; class Clostridia; order Oscillospirales; family Acutalibacteraceae; genus Avimonas. The sequence continues at coordinate 51,676 of CAJJLZ010000018.1, read as the reverse complement.
AAAAACGACGGGATGGAAACAATGGGAAGGCTGACGCTGGTCGGGACCCCGATCGGCAACCTGTCCGACCTGTCTCCCCGTGCGGTGGAAGCGCTGAAAGCCTGCGATTTCATTGCGGCGGAGGATACCCGGGTCACGCTGACTCTGCTCAATCATTTCGGCATCAAAAAGCCGCTGGTCAGCTATTTTGAGCACAATAAGCGGGAGCGGGGCGAGCAGATCTGCGCTCGCCTGAAAGCGGGGGAAAACTGTGCGCTGGTGACCGACGCGGGAATGCCCGCCATCTCCGATCCGGGGGAGGATCTGGTTGCGCTCTGCCATGAACGGGGAATCCCGGTGGGGGTTGCGCCGGGGCCGAGCGCGGTAATCACCGCCCTTGCCGTCGCGGGGATGCCGACCGGCCGTTTTACCTTTGAAGGGTTCCTCAGCATGAACAAACGGGGACGGCGGGAGCATCTGGAATCTCTGCGGGAAGAGCCCCGCACCATGGTGTTTTACGAAGCGCCTCATAAGCTCCCCTCTACGCTGGAGGATATGTTCGCCGTATTCGGGGACCGTCCCCTCGCGATTGTGCGGGAGCTGACCAAAATCCATGAGGAGGTTATCCGTACCACGCTGGAAGAGGCGGCCCGGCGTTTCCGGGAGGAAACGCCGCGGGGGGAGATTGTGCTGGTGATTGCGGGGGCGGTTCCCGCCGCGAAGGAGACGGCGACCCCCGGGCAGGCGGCGGAGTTGGCCGCCCGCTATATGGAGGAGGGGGCTTCCGCCTCCGACGCGGCGAAGCGCGCCGCCGCCGAAACGGGAGTGAAAAAGGGGGAAATCTACCGGCTGATCGCGCGGTGACCCGGTAAGCAATGAAAAAAAGGGGGTGTTGCATTCCATTGCAACACCCCCGAACGCTTTGTTACGGTCTGTTTTCGTCCGTCTCCAGCCGGAAGGAAGCCGTTCTCTCCGCCTGCGAATCACTGCCCATATATACCTCAAACAGGCCGGGCTCCGCATACCACGCGCCGTCCTCGTGATAAAACCGGAGCATTTCCTCCCGGATTTCCAGAGTGACCCGCCGGGTTTCCCCCGGCTGCAGCGTGACCTTGCGGAAACCTTTCAATTCCCGCAGGGGACGTACAAGGGAACCGGCGACATCCCGGATGTACAGTTGTACGGTTTCTGTCACCGGATAGCGGTCGCCGGCGTTGGTTACGGTGATCTCCGCCTGAAGAACCTTGCCGGGGCGCAGGCAGTCGCCGCTCAACTGCAGATCCCCATAGGAGACCGGCGAATAGCCCAACCCGTATCCGAAAGGATACAGCGGTTCGTTAGGGGCATCCAGATACCGCGAGGTGAATTTTTCCTCGGGATTGACGGTGTGGGGCCGGCCGGAGGAAAAGCTGTTGTAGAAAAGCGGCGCCTGCCCCACCGTATAGGGGAAGGACATGACCAGCCGGCCTTCCGGCATCCGGTCTCCATACAAAACGTCGGCGATCGCAGGGCCGCCTTCCGTCCCGGGGAACCAGGCCTCCAGCAGGGCGTCGGCCTGTTCGGAAAGCCATCGCAGATCCAGAGGCCGTCCTCCAAACAGCAGGACCGCCGTCGGTTTATGTAGTGAAAAAATCGCCCGGGCAAGCTCTTCCTGCTCCTCCGGAAGGTCCAGAAAGGCACGGCTGGCGGCTTCGCCGCTCATGTCGGCGGCTTCGCCCAGCGCCATTACGACGATCTCCGCCTTTTCCGCCGCGCGGACGGCCTTTTCGATCTCTGTCCTGCCCGGCCGGACGCCGCAGCCCGCAAACGCTGCGTTTTCACCGGCCTTTTGCTCGATCCCCTGCCGCAGAGTGACAACCTCGCCCTCCCAGCCGATGCAGGACCAGCCGCCCAACAGGGCCGTGGTCTCTGCGTAGGGCCCGATGACCGCGATCTTCTGCTCCTGCCGCAGGGGCAGGATTCCGCGGCTGTTTTTGAGCAGAACCAGCGATTGGACGGCGGCCTCCCGTGCGGAGGCCCGGTGGGAGGCGCAGGCAAGAAGCCGCGTTTCTTTTTCCGCATCCGTTCCCCTGAAGGGATCGTCGAACAGTCCCAGCTTTTCTTTCAGGGTAAGAATTCGCCGAACCGCCTCGTTGATCCGCGCTTCCTCCATCTGTCCCCGGCGCACCATTTCTTCGCCGCAGGTAAGATAGTCCGCGGTCATCATTTCGATATCTACTCCCGCCTGCAGCGCCAGCCGTGCGGCCTCCGACCCGTTCTCCGCTATCCCGTGCGGAATCAGTTCGTGGACAGCGCCCCAGTCGGAGATCAGCACGCCGTCAAAGCCCCATTCCTCCCGCACGGTGCCGCGGAGGAGCGGCGCGTTGGCCGAACAGGGCGTTCCGTTCAGCGCATGGAAGGCGGCCATGCCCATTGCCGCTCCGGCGTCTATCGCCGCTTTATAGGCCGGAAGATAGAATTCACGCAGGGAATAGCTTCCCAGCTCCACCGAGTGATAGTCGCGTCCGGCTTCCGCTGCGCCGTAGGCGGCCAGATGCTTCACACAGGCGGCCAGCGTGTCGTTTTCCCGCAGATCCGCCCCCTGATAGCCTTCCACCATCGCCCGGGCATACAACGCGTTCAGCCAGGGATCTTCTCCCGTGGCCTCCATCACCCGTCCCCAGCGGGCGTCCCGCACCAGATCGGCCATGGGGGAAAAGGTAACATGGACGCCGGCTGCGGCGGCCTCTCTGGCGGCAACTCGGGCGGATTGCCGCATCAGCGCGGGATTCCAGGAGCAGCCGAGTGCCAGCGGGATGGGAAAGATCGTGCGGAAACCGTGAATAACATCCCGCATAAACAAAAGAGGAATCCGGTTGGGGTCCTTTTTCAGGTGCTCCTCCTGTACCCGGCGGGTCAGAGCGGCGCCGGTGATGTTGAGTACGGAACCGCAGCAGTCGACATCTTCCTCCCGGATACCCATCCGATGAAGCGGGCCGGTTATTTCTCCCCCTTCCTCGGGGGCAAAAAGGTATAATCCAGCTGCGTCATCTGCGCCAGAAGCTGGCGCAGAGTCATTCGGCTTAGCAGTGCGTCAATATTCATAAGAAACCTCGTCTTTCAGTGATGGGATGGTTCTGTACGATTGTCCTCCATCGCTGAGCGTTTTTGCTATTATATAATATCAATTTATTATAAATCAACTAATTCTCTGAAAAATATTTCTGTATTTTTTGCACAATGCAAAAAAATTCTACTATTTTATTTCGAATATTGTCCCATCTTCGCCTCAGTTCCTACGATCGGCTTGGTCGTTGTCCGTGTTGGACTTGGACAGCAGAAGAATCGGCAGGGGTTCAGAAATCGTCGATGATCATGCGGGCGTCGATTTCGTTGTCGTCGTAGTTTTTCACGTTCAGCATGGTCCGGTACTCGCGAGGGGACATTTTCATAAACCGCGCAAACATCTTGGAAAAATGCTGACGATTACCGAACCCCACCTCAAAGGCAACATCCTCGATGGAGCGGTTGGTGGAACGCAGAAGATAGGCTGCTTTCAGAGTGCGCTGGTAGTTCAGATAATCCTTGAGGGTGCAGTTTTCCGCTTTTTTGAACAGGCGCTCCAGATAACTGGGGTGTAGGTTCACCATCTCCGCTATCTGGGTAACGGTAAAATTTTCGCTGAAATTTTTGCTGATGAACTCCTTGGCCGCCTCAATATACTGCCCCTGCTGCGGCGTCAGTTCGCTGCGCCGGTAGTCCATGGTCAAATCCGCGAAAAAGGCCGCTACATACAGGGACTGCCGGAACGATAGAGCTGTTTTCGCCTGCTGCGGGTTCTGAACGATACAGTCCAGCAGGGAATTCATGGACGGAAGGATTACGCTGCATCCGGAAAATACCACGAAATCCTGATCGCTTTCCGCCAGTTGGCGAAATCCGGGCACTTTTTCAAACAGCGTTGCCAGTGGATACGCGCCCTCGGGATCTTCCTGAAACTCAAACTCAATGTTCAGAATCTGAACCTGCCGATCGATCACCAGACAATGCCGTACTGCGTTGTTCAATACCAGACAGCTTTTCGTGCGGGCAACGGTTCGGTGCAGTACGTTATCTTCGGACAACACATTGCAGGAAAAGGAGTCGTCTACCGCATACATAAACTCGATGGTGTCGTGACGGTGGTATTTCATGGAAAAATCCGGATGAAAAGTTTGACTATATCCCAGGCGGGGCTTTACATACAAGCCCCGCCGGCAAGCTTCCAACAAACGATAGGGCAACGTTTTTACCTTCCTTTCCCGTTCGGCGCCCTCCTGCTCAAACCTGTGTCAACGCATCCAAAGCTTTCCGGCGCAGTCCCTCAAAAGTATACTCTCCCGAGAGGTATTGCTTCTGTAAGCGACGATACGTCTCCGGGGCCTGTTCCCGCACCAGCTGCATGATGCGGTAGTCCTGCCACCCTTCCCGGATGGCTTCCGAAGCGCGGGTTGGAACCGGGCCGTTGAGGCCGCCGTATACACATTGGTAGTTGATGGTGCCGTCCACGTTTTCATACGGACGCACCGCATTGTCCCAACTGTTGAGACGAGGACAATAATACGAATAGAACCCCCAGAAATTCAAATCGCGGGAAATCGAATCCCAAGCGCATACACGGGGAAGGGACACCAATTCTCCCCGGTCTGCATTCATGTGCTGCCCGGCTACCCAGTACTGCCCGTTAAATTCCCGGTCGGCGCGGAAATACCGCATGGCTTTGGGACGATCCTCCAGATTGAGAGCCAGCGGCACAGAAATATCCACCAGTTTATCATACCATCCATCCAGTAAATTTACCAGTGTTTCGTCACTTTCCACCCCGTCATTTTCAAAGCCCGTCCAGCAGGCGGGGTTGACATAGATGCGGATACGGGGTTCAATGCGCTTGCACATCTCCACAAAGGTACGCACGGCGGCCATATTATGGCGGCCCGGCTCATCCGGCATTTCAATAAACCAGCGGTCGAAGCCGATGCCCACCTCCTCCGCCTTTCGGACGCAGGCGGCCAAAATCTCCGCGACATCCGCTTCCATCTCCGGCGTGACGTCCTCCGGCTTCAGGTAATTGTTATAGATTTTATCCCCGTAGATTCCCAGGGCGTAGATGCCGAACTGGGACTGTGGGTCCTGCTCGAAAGCCACGCGGGCGGCTGTGCCCTCGTTTGGCCAGCCGCTGTAAATATTGATGCCCAGGCTGCGGCGATATGCCACTTCGCGGGCGGCGCGGTCGCTGTAAACAAAGGGATACATATCGGTGAAGGAGCCCCACAGCATAATACCCGTGTGTACGGTGGGCAGGGTAATCGGAAGAACCTCCGCCGTGATCTCCTTCCGGGATTCCCCGGCGCACAGATACAAGGTGTAGGTTCCGGGTTCGGTGGCTTCATCGCAGGACAGCCGCACCCAGAACAGGCAGCTTCCTCCTGCCGGCAGATGAATTTCCGGAAAATCCGCGATCACCGGCGCGTTAGAGAGATACCGGTAGCGGCTGTTGCGGCCGATCGTGTATTCTTCGTTGAACAAGGCACCCGCCGCGTCGCCGTACCAGCGGCTGGGTAAAAGCCCCACCACCATCCGCTCCGTTTTCAGCGGCGTGTTGTTTTCCAGTTCCACCCGCAGGGTACGGGGAGCGGTGGTGTCGGTATTGGTCAGGGCCAGACATACCACCTCGGTGCCTCCCCGGCAGATCCGGCGCTGTACGGCGGCTTCGACGGCCTGTACGGCAGGCAAAACCGGTTTCAGCACCAGATCGCCGTAGGCCGGCTGTTCCGACCACACAGCCCCGCGTTCATACAGGCCGGCCTTTTTCATCCGTTTCATCCAGTGAAACCCTTCCACATCCGAAAAAGCGGTATGGGCAGCGCCCATCAAGGACTCCATAGCAATGGAGTTGGCGAACACAAACCGGTCCACCGAGAAATCGTCGGCGCGGGCCTGTTCCTCGGCGTCTCCAAAGGCCCACACCTGGAACAGCTCCAGCCGATTCTCTGCGGTGAGGGTAAATCGCAGGCGGCGCGCTGTCTGTCCGTTCAACTTCACGCGGTAAAAATGGTTGGATCCTGCCGCCGCACCGCCGTGCCACACCACCGGCTGCTCCCCGTCGGCACAGGCCACCTCGATGGTCTTCATCTCACCGTGGCAATAAAAATCCACCTCGCAAAAGGTACAGGAGCGCTGAAAATCCCATTCCATCACAAGCTCCCGTTCCGCTACCGCCGGTTCTTTCCGGAAACGGCGGATCAGGCGGCCATCCTGCAGCCGATGGCCGCGGAACTCGGCAAGATCCTCGTCCCCATCGATAATACTGCTCAGCGGAGACAAATACCGGTAGGTGGCTCCGGTAGGAATGGTTTTCCCGAAATATTCCAGATTGTCGGACAGCAGCTTTCCGGGCAGTTCGGTTTCTTCGCTGCCATCCATCCAGCAAATGCGCCGTTTTTCCATAAGTAAGTATGCTCCTTTTTTAAAATTCAATGCATAACAGGCGGGCCGTTTGCCGGGCAGGCAGCGTTACCTGAAGGCTGTCGGCATTCGCCTCCCAGAAAACGGGCAGATCGGCGGGATACAGAACCTTCACCGTATAGGGAGCGCCTTTCAGCTTCGTCAGGGGAAGGACAGCCGTGTCCTCTTCCGCATCCCGCCGCCAGACGGAGAGATACAGCCGGCGGCCGCAGAGCAAGCCGTAGGCGGACCAGGGGGAATGGAAGGTGACCGGCCCCAGCGGATACACGGGAAGTCCCTCACGGATATCCCCCCGTATCTGACGGTAACAGGTCAGCGCCTCTTTCACCCGCTTCAGCGTGGATTGGGGGAGGCGGTTGATAAACCCGCTTTGATGAATCCGTCCCAGCAGCACGTTGACCATATTATACACCGTCTCTTCGTCGTCTCCGGTCAGGCTGGGATAGCTCCAGCAGGCCCCCTGCTCCGGGGTCACTGCGGTGGCGGACATAGCGGCAATGATGCTTTGCCGCCGATAATCCTGCTGGTCCGAGATGGACTGAATGCTCAGACGCTGCAGCATGGCGTAATCCATCCGCATCCCGCCGGAAGCGCAGTTTTCCACAATCAGCTCCGGATAGTCGGCAAAGAGTTCATCGTACCATTTCAGCAAACAGCGGTTGTGTTCCAAAAGCCCTTCTCCCGCGCTGTCCGCCTGATAGTCGGTGCCCAGGCCCGCGTTGATATTATAGTCGATTTTGAGATATCCCACATGGTATTCCTGCACCAGTTCATCCACCACATCCCGGGCAAATTTCCGCACGGCGGGATTGCGGTAGTCCAGTTGATACCGGTAGTGTTCCATTACCCGGCGTCCGTGGCGCATGAAGAACCAGTCATCCGGCAGAGTGCCGGCCAGAGGACAATCCGGGCCGATGCATTCCAACTCCACCCAGATGCCGGGAATCATACCCTTGCTGCGGATATAATCCATCACATAGGCCAGCCCGTGGGGGAAGCGGAAGGACGCTGCTTTCCAAATGCCGATGGAGGGCCACCAGTCGTCGTCGCCGCCTTCGCTCTCGGAGAACCAGCCGGCATCCATCACATAGTATTCGCAGCCGGCGGCCGCGGCGGCATCCACCAGCAGCAATATCTTCTCCTCGGTGGGATCCCCCATCAGACAGTTCATGTAGTCGTTAAAAATGATAGGCAATTCCCGGTTGTCCCGGTTTGGCCTCCGGATACGGCGCCGGTACCGGGTCAGTACCCCGATCGCGCCGTCAAAACCCTCGTCCGACACTCCCACCGCCACCGGCACGGAGCAAAACCGTTCGCCGGGTTCCAGCACCTTTTCAAAGGCGTGCTGGTCGCCGTTGGGGCCGGTCAATTGCAAATACAGGCCGTTGCCCAGAATGTTGCCGGATTCCCAGCCCCAGGAACCGTTATGCTCGATCTGCCAGCACAGGCAATCGCTGCTTCCTTCCCGTTCCAGCACCGCCAGCGGTGCGTATTCCCCGCTGGACCAGCTTCCGGTCTGGGAAATGGTCAGCCGCCGGAGGGAGGGGCATTCCATATCCATCAGCCCCAGCTCCCAGGCGCTTTTCCGATGCCATTGCAGCTCGCCGTGCCAGGTGTTATAGGGGATGTCAAACAACATCTTGTCCTCAAAAGAGCCTTCCACCCCGTCGCTGACACCGTAGTAGGCGAAGGAGGTGATATAATCCAGCGTCTGCGGGGCCTCTCCCACGTTTTCCACCTCTGCCCAGCTGCGTACCGCGGATACCCCATCATACAGGACGTAGTGCATATCCACGGCCACGCTGCCGCCCGCCATGGACAGGGTCAGTTCTCTGCCTCCAGGGCGGGGCTCCAGGCGATGATCCCGGTATCGCAAAAGTGCTGCGGGATACGTTTCCGTATGACGGGAACCGTGGTGCCCGTCGATATTCTGTCCCTGAAAATGCAGTTCCAGAAGCGGATAATAGCAGCCTGTATCGCGGCCGTCATAAGGATGGGGAGCAAAATGCCGTAAGGATACCCGACCATCCTCTTCCACATCAATCACCATGTACAGTCCGTCGTTTTCGATTGAAATACGCATACCGTGCAAACCTTCCTCTTTCTAAACTCAACCAACCAGACCGGTCATCTCAATACTTGCCATAAACTTCTTCTGCAGGATGGCATAGGCAATCAGAAGCGGCAGAATTGCGATGGCCGTCGCCGCCATAACCACTCCCTCGTGATACAGGGTCATCAGTTCCATCTGATTGATTTCCCCTGTCTGACTAATCATACCGCTGATATTCGCATACAGATTGGGCAGCATCTGCGTCACCAGCGCCGTTTTGCTTCCGGCGGTCAGGTACACCGACGGCTCGTAATAGTCGTTCCAGTGCCACACCATGGAAAGCACCGTGGTCACCACAATGGTCGGCCCCGCCGCCGGCAAGGCGATGCGGAAAAAGCTACGGATGCGGCCGCATCCGTCAATACGGGCCGCCTCTTCCAGCGTTGCGGGAAATCCGTAGAAAAACTGCCGGAACAGATAGATGAAAATACCGCCCCGCAGACCAAATCCCAAAAAGGTAGGCACAATCAACGGCAGAAAGGTGTTGAGCATCCCCATATTGTAGTAGACAATGTACAGCGGCACGATAATCGACTGCACGGGGATGGCCGCCGATAAAATTACACCGAAAAACAAGGCTTTCTTAAACGGAAAATTAAAGCGGGCAAATCCATATCCGATAAAGGAACAGGAAATCAGATGCCCCGCCGTGGCCAGAACGGTTACCCATATGGAGTTGAACACGGTGACGTTCAGGGACATGGCCTCTCCCGCAAGCGTGTAGTTCTCCCAATGCAGCCCCGTGGGAATCCACGCCACCAACAGGTTGTGTAGATCCTCATAGCTTTTCAGCGAAGTGGAAAGCATGTACAAAAACGGGTAAATAAAAACGAATGAAAGGTCAATGAGCAGAATATAGGTGGCCAGACGCAGAATCCACTTGCCTGCGCGTTTGCCGATATGCTGCCTGACTGCCGGAGAAACTCCCATATTCTTCTCAGCTCCTATCCTTGACATTGTCCACAAACCGCCGTGTCAGCAGCACAAGCAGGCCAATCACCAGCAATACGAACACGCAGTAGATCCAGCTTACCGCGCAGGAATACTCGTACCCATGAGCGTCACCGGATTCAAAAGCCAGCCACTGGATAAATTCCAGTACCTCGTTGTCCGCCATGGAGAAGGTGGCCAGCACCGTATATACCAGATTCAGTTGGATCATGGGCGCCAGCATGGGCAGGGTAATCAGCCAAAAGCTCTCCCATCCGTCGGCGGAGTCCACCCGGGCCGCCTCGTAAATGGAGGAGGGGATGTCCTGCAGCGCCGCCAGGAAAATGAGGATCTGCACCCCGGAACTCCACATGATGGTAGTCAGCCGGTTGATGAAGGACTGGATAAATTCGACCACCGTTTCCCCCAAATAGGCCTGAAGCTGCTGGGGAAGCAGCATGCCCCGGGCAAAGCTGACGGCGTCCTCTCCTACGTTCTGCCCCAGCAGCTGCTGCATGATGAAGCCCGTCCCCAGCAGCACCGGCAGGAAAAACATGGAACGGAACAGCCCGCAGCACCGGATGTTCTGATTGAGCAGCAACGCCACGATCAGCGCAAAAATGTTGATCAGCGGCAGATTGATGAGGTTATCCACAGAGGTGGACAGCAGACTGGGGATGAACTTCACATCCGCGGCAAAGGCATCGTAATACCACTGAATGCCCACAAATTTCAGGTCAAAGGTACGCAGCTGCTCAATTTCGGACACGCTCAGGAGCAGTGAACGATACAGGGGAAACACCAGAAACATCAGTGCGCCCAGAATCCAGGGAAACACGAAAAACAGTCCCGTCCAGTAATTGCGTCCGATCAGCGACCGGTGCCGCATTTCCCGAAACATCATTCCGGTCTTACTCTTCATTCCCGTTTCCCTCCCCTTGTATTACCATGTAATCCTTTGCGGGCACCGTGCCGTACGGTGTCTCCGTTTCCTGCAGCCCGTAGTTTACCAGCACGATACTGCCGTTCTCATAGGTGACACATGCCACATCCTCGCTCAGATACTCGTGGCGCTGTATCTTTTGGCCGTTCAGCGGGGACAGCCTGCGGTTGAACTCCTCATACACCTGAACGACCTGATCTTTCCAGTCGTCAAAGCGGGAGTTGAACACATCGCTGATTACGGCATTTTCCAGCATACCGGAGGATTGTTCGGACAGCAGAAAGTAGGGATCACAGCCGTATTCCACCCAGTGGAGCTTGATTTGCGTAAAGTCGGCGGACATATTGCCCGGAGTCACCCCGGAATAGGCGATCAGACCGTGCAGCAGCATTTGATAAAAGGGAATCTCCCGGGTAAACATGTGCAGCCCGGAGCTGAGATCATAGGCGTCGTACACATAATTGCTGCCTGCCAGCAGATAATCCGTCCCGGTCTGTACCGCCGCCTGCATCCCCTGCTCCTGTGTCTTTTGCAGCAAAGCCGCATAGGCACGGCGGGTATCGGCGCCGGAAGCCGCGCGGCCGGACGCATAGTCGGCGGGAAGGTACCGTCCCAGCGAATTGAAGGCCAGCCCAGCGGCGCCCAAAGAAGCATAAGCAGACAGATCCCGACGGGTAAACCGGTCATACTGCCGAAGCGGATTGAGCAGAAACCGGGACTCAGAGGCATCGGTGACCACCGTGTGCATAAAATCCGTCACGGCGTCCTGCCGTTTGCTGAAAGAGCCGTCGGCATCCGCCTGCACATAATCGGTTTCCAGAAAAAACATCCGGTCGCCGCTGCCTGTTTTCAGCAGGCTGGCCAGCCCGCTGCGGCCGCCCGCCGCACCCAGAGCCGAAGTGGACAGCGGATACACGCCGCATCCCTCCTTCTGCCAGCCCAGCAGCAGCGAACGGGTACTCTTCACCCCCGCCGCCTCCAATTCTTTCAGGGATTCGTCCACCTGCTGAAAGGAGGTCATCACCAGATTGCCGGAGTGAAACAGTTCGTTCTGCCGTACCGAGATCAGCCATTCTACCGTTATCGGCACCGTTGTGTCCCAACGCGGCTGGGAGGGAAGGATTCCCGCTTCTTGCAGAAAACCGCGCAGCGTCACTGCCATGTCGGAATAAGTGGCGGCGTTCTCCTCCAGAAGGAGGTAATGCACCCGGTAATCCAGAACTTCCCGTTCGGTGGAAAAGGCGATGGCCGTTGTTCCCTGAGAATTGGTCAGTTCGCGGCTGAAGCGATATACAGCCGTGGTATATAAGCGGTTGAGCGGCAGAGTATCGCTGCCTATCGAGAGGCTGACGCGGGCGTTTTCCGCTCCGTTTTCCACATAGGCGATACAACCCCGGCGACCGTTCAGCGCACTGCCGAAGTAGGGCAGCGGCACCCCGGTTTCGCCCCGTGCGAAAGCGTCCGCCACTTCCTCCAGATCCTTGTAGCGGTCCGCGTACACCGCTTTGGTATACACGCCCGCCGTTTTGCCGGACGAGTTGCAGTCCATGATGGTGCCGCAGCCGTCGGGATACAGTATAAATCCGTCATCCCCGGTGAGCATGGAGCCGAAAGCGGGCAGAATATCGATAGACAGCAGGCGGCACTCTCCTTCTTCCCGCAGTTCCTCTTCCGGGATGCGCAGGGACAGCCCCCATTTATCCAGTGTCAGCTGCAAAGTGACCGAAATGGCGGCTTCTTCAAAGGTGAACTGCAGCGCCATACCGTTTTTCAATAGGCTGGCCTCGGTATACACCCCGCTGACGGTGTTGTTCAGGGACGCCTCCGCGCCGGAAGCGTCCAGATAATTGATCTGCAGCAGAGTCGTCAACAGCCTCCGGTTGCGCTTGGAGTACTCGTCCAAATGCTCGAAATCATACCCGGATTCCCACATGACGCCGGTGGTATCCGAGACTACGCGGAATAATACCTGCTGCGCGTCCCACTCCAGCCTCCGTCCGTCCGCCTGTGCGACCGTCACCCAGCCGTCCGCCTCGGGGACATCCCCCTCTGCCTTTTCCGGCACAGGAAGGGCCGGTACGCCGGCCGCCAATTGTTCAGTGGTGATATAGACCCGTCCGGAAAACAGGGTTGTCACCAGCAGGCCGACAACCGCCGCGGCCGCCACCGCCGCTATCCAAAGCTTAGGACGTTTTATGGATATTTTTTTCACTGTTTTCCCTCCTTTACAGGCTGTACAGGCGGCTGATAATTTCTGCCCACAGGTCGCTTGCAAAAAAGCCAAGCTGGGCGGTGAAGATGTAGATCAACACGCACAGGGCCCACACGATCAGGGCGCCCACCGCACTAAGCAGAGCTAGCCCCACCGCCCGTTTCAGCGACACGTCGTTGATGCGCTGGACCGCGGACAGGATATTGATTGCCACCCACAGATATACTACGATTTGCGCGGCGCCGAATATCCCCACTTCGCCTTCGGCCACCAAATGGGACAGGACGGTAAGCACCGGCCAGATGACGATCATCGGCACCAAGGAATATCCCAGAGCGCTGAATGTCTCGCACAGGGTCATTTCGCCGGAAAACACACTGGTGATTTTAAACAGCGCCAGACCGAAAGTCACATAGGGTACCGCGACGAGCAGAAACTCATACCAGAAGGACACCTCATAGCTTTCCACGGAGGATACCGTGTAGGCGGTGCAGGAAGAGGCCAGAAAGCGTACCAGCACTGTCAGCAGTGGCAGTACTGCCACCGGCAGCCAGTTGGTCCGCATCCGGCGCCACTTCAGTGCATCCCATGTCTGCAGGGGATGGAACAGCGCCAACTGGCTCATGCCGCACAGCTCCCGTATACGGGATATTTTGGGGTCATACATATCGTCGGCAATCAGCAGGCAATACCGCCGGGCGTACAGCACCAGAAACAGCGCCAGAGCGATCACCGCCACCCCGGCCGGCACCACCCAACTGAAGTTTTTCACCAGATAGTCCTTGCGGATAGCGCCGAGGGCGATGGCATATCCCTCTTTATTGCCGGCCTCCTGATATTCCGCCAAGGCTGCCGTATAGCGCTCCTGTTTGTAGTAGATATTGGCAATGCTGGTCTGCGCCACCGGGTAACAGCTGACCATTTCGGAAATAGTGTCCCAGGTGGTCAGCGATTCCTCATACCGCCCCTGGCGATACAGGGTAATACCCCAGTGTACCGCATCCATAAAGGCGGTGGGGCGCAGCAGCTGTACGCTGTTGCTTTCGCCGTCCAGCACCAGCAGTTCATCCTGTGTGTTGTAGCACAGAGAGGTGATGGTGCCGAAGCGGCCGCGGGTTTCCCCTTCGCCTCCGAAAACTGCCAGCAGCTCTCCGTCCACATTATACTGATACAGCCGGGAGGTGCGCTGATCCGCCACGGTAATCATTTCATGGGAATTGACCGCGATATCCACCAGGGACGGCGCTGCCGTTTCACCGGTTTCGGGGTCCACGGAGCGTTCGCCGTATGTTCCGGCGGGGAACAGACTGTCTCCCGAGGAATTGATCTTCTTGATCTGATTCTGCTCGGCCATGGAAACCGCGTAAATTTTGTTGTCGTAAGTAATGCAGAAATTGTTATAGGAAACCGGTTCCCTCTTTTTCAGCTTTTCCTTCTGCAGGTCGGTTGCCAGTATACGCACCAGATAATCCGTCAGGTCGAAACCCACCGGTTCCGTACCGATCAGGCCCTTAAACTGATTTTTGGCATCCAGCGTAAGGAACTCCTTGCCGATCAGCAGATAGATGTATCCGTTGTAATCGTTAATGGCTAGTTTGGCGGGGTCAAAAGCGGTGAGGTTTTGACTGAGCAGCTCCGAATCCGGCGCCACGAATTCCTCCACATACCCGCCCTCGGCATCGAAGTGAACGATACGGGCGTTGCCGTTATCCGCCACAAAAATGTCCTGGTCCTCATCCACAAAAATGCCCAGAGGATATCGTATGCCCCCGCTTTCCTCCGTGATGGCCATGACAAACCGCCCTTCGGCATCCAGCTTCACCACCGCGTTGTTGCCGGTATCCGCGATGTAGATGTTATCCTGTCGGTCCACAAAAATATCCTGAGGATTATTGAGGCGTCCCACAGAGTCGTCGTTGGGCTGATATCCCTCAATATAGTCGATGTACATTCCGCATTCATGGGTCTCGGGAATAACCGATTGCTTCCCGGTTTCCCCGTTGAGAATGTAATCATGAGAAAAATCGCTCTTAGCCTGCACAGTCAGGCCGGAGAGCAGCACCGACAGCAGGATTCCCGCCGCGCATAGTCTTTTTTTCATCGGTGTCCCCCCTTACTTAATGCCGGAATGGGCCATGGTTTCCATTACCTTTCGCTGCTGCAAAATAAAGATAATGATGGAGGGCAGCATGATCAGCAGGGACGCCGCCGCGGCCGCACCGGCACGCGCCAGAGAGCTGCTTTCCGAAATGGAATTAAGCATAACCGGCAATAGCCGCAGGTTTTTGCTGGATGCATATAGCAGGGACGAAGACGCATCGTTCCAGCAGGTGGTAAAGGTAAACACCAGCAGTGTGCTCCAGGCCGGCCGTAAAAACGGCAGGGCGATCCCCGTGTAGATGCGCAGCTCGTTAGCGCCATCCACCCGCGCCGCCTCCAGAAGGGGCTTGGGGAGCTGGTCGCAGAACTGCTTCATCAGGAACATACCGTAAGCGGTGGCGACGCGCGGCAGGATGAGCGCCGCATAGCTGTTGTAAAGCTCCAGCTTGTTGATAATCATGTATACCGGAATGGTGGTGACGCTCCCGGGGAAGGTCATCGCGATAATCACCAGCGTAAACAGAACCGAACTGCCCGGAATGGTCAGCTTGGACATGGCATAGCCGCCAAGCGTAGAAACCAGAATTGTGCCGGCGGTAGCCACCACAGTGACCAGCACGCTGTTAAACAAATACCGCAGGAAAGGAACGTCGGCGGAATCCAGCGCCAGAAACAGGTCGCTGAAGTTATCCAGCGTCGGCTTTTGTACAAAGAAGATGGGCGGAAAACGGAGCAGTTCGTCCAGCGGCTTAAAAGCCGTACCCACCGTATAAATCATCGGCAGCACCATGACCAGCGCCAGCGCGGTCATCGCCGCATATTGACCGATCTTTCCCGGCCTCAGCCGCACTGCATCCCGGCGGCCAATTTTGATTTTTATCCCTTTTTCAACCACGTCGTTTTCCTCCGATCCGTTTCGGGACCTTCACGGTGCGTTCGCTCAGCAGACGGATAACCACCTGTCCGAGGATAAAGGACAACAGGAACAGCACCATGGAGACAGCGGAAGCGTACCCCATTTCAAAACGCAGAAATCCATAATCTTGGATATGCGCCGAAAGGGTATGCGCCACATAGTTGGGGCTGGGGAAGCCGCCGAAACTCGGGAAAATCCCCAAAGCGCCTACAATGCTGTTGATTGCGCCGAACAGCAGCTGCGGTTTCATCTGCGGCAGAATGATATACCACAATTCCTGCCATTCGGTATGAATTCCGTCGATGCGTCCGGCTTCCAGCAGCTGCTTATCCTCATTCTGCAGGCCCGCCAAAAACACCAGGAATCCGGTGCCCATGCTTCCCCAGATGATAATCAGCATGTTGATGGGAACGATATAATCCGTGTTCTGGTTCCACACGATTGGTTGATTCAATAATCCCATGTTGATGAGGGTGTTGTTGATAAGGCCGTATCGGTCGCCGCTGAAAAGGTAGTCCCAGATGACCGCCATACCACCCGAAATGGAGGGCATATAAAACAGAACGGTATACAGCTTTTTCAGCTTCATATTGTTGATGATCCATGCAAAAAGAAAGGAAGCCAGATATCCCACCACGCCGGACACGCCGCCGATAAGGAAGGTGTTTTTGATCGCGAGTGTGAAGTTTTCATCGTACAAAAACAGGTTGATGTAATTCTCCAGCCCCACGAACTCCATATTGCCCAGCATATCGTAGTTGGTAAGGCTCATGAACATGGAAATAAAGACAGGGATGATGGTAAAGAGGCAGAACAGCAGGAAAAAGGGCATATAAAAGCAGATGCCGATACCGTTTTTCCGCACCCATGCCTGCCACCGGGAATTTCGTCTTTTCAAAGTATGTACCTCCTCACGATTGGCCCGCGGCAATATCGTACAGATTTTGCTTGCGGGTCAATTCATCCCGTATGGCTTTAACGGCCTCCTCCAGCGCTTCACGGGGCGTATCACCGTCATACAGCGCCGAATTGGTGGCGTTGCTCACCGCGCGGGAGGTAATTACGCCGCCCAGCACGTTGGGAACCACCTGGGCCTGATCCCAATACTGCCGGATCACCGACAGCGTATCCCTGCTCCATGGCAGGCTACAAAACGATTCCAGATTGGCAGTATTCAGCCGGGCGCTGGTTCCCAAAACGCTTTCCAGCTTCAGGCCGTAAGAAGTTTGCGTCTCGGTGCTGGTCCACCATTTGAGGAAGGTCCAGCACGCCTCGATATCCTCTGCGTCCGCCAGTATCATATCGGCGCTACCGGTCAGGCCGGTCGTAGACCGGTTGATAGTACCGTCCTCCTGTTCCATGCCGGGAACCGGCGCCACCGTCCACTTACCTGCCAGTTCCGGCGCCGCGGTTACGATCTGCAGATAGGTCGCGTAATCCACAAAGCCTACGGGCATTTCCCCGGTGCGGAAACGGCTGAAAAAGTTGGCGCTGATGGGGAAGCCCAGATCAAGATACTGAGCGATGGTATCCGAAAAGGCCCGGTGCGCCGCGGCGCTGTCCAGCGCTGTGTCCAGCCCGTTGTCCGTATAATAGCTGCCCCCGTACTGGCACAGGTAGGTATCCAGATTTACCCCCTGCATGGACATGCTGTTCTGATACAGCACCGGCAGTGTCTGATAATACACTTCCTGCCAGGTATCCGGAACGGACAGGGACAATTCGCTGAAAATATCCTTGCGGTACGCCATCAGATAGAAATTCATGGTTTCCGGCAGGGCGTAGGTCTTGTTTAAAAAGGTGAACGCCTGCCCGATTTCGGGATGGAAGCGCTGCACCACCTGAGAGTAATCGCCAAATTCCCGTAAATCCAGCGCCATGCCGCGCACGCCGTATTCCACGGCGGTGTTGGCATCCACGTTAAGCACCACGTCGGGTCCGTCCCCGCTGGTGATCGCCAGCAGCAGCGGATTGACTGTGTTGGCCAGCGTGCCGCTGGGCAGTATGTTGAGGTTGACGCCGATATTTTCAGTGATTTCAAAGTCCTCCTGAATTAGCTGCTGCATCACCGCAGCCCATTCGGTGCCGCGGCTTACCCACACGTCGATAGTGCGGTCTGTGTTCGCCCCGGACACCGTTACGCTGGTATAGTCCCGCTGGAAGGACAGCCAGAAATTGCGCAGGGCGGCGGCCGCCTGTTCAAAGAAGGTGGAACGGCGGTTTTCCACCGCTGCATCGGCGGGATAGAAAACCAGTTCGTCAATACCGAGCGGGGTAGACTGCAAGTCGCCAATCAGGTTGCCCAGAGTGGTCAGGCTGTTGGTGATGTCCTCCAGCCGGCCGGGAATGAGATCGGGGTCCTCCCGCATTTCCTTGATTTGACGGGAAAGCATATATAGGTTGCTCACGGAAGACGGCTGCTTTTGAGCCGACCCCATAATCAACGCGGCGGTATCATTCAACTGCGTCTGCAAAGAATCAAGGACATTCAGCAGATCAGGAATGGATTTTTCCAAATCATAGTCGTAATTGCTGTCCGGCTCTGCACCGGTGATCAGCAGGATTTTACGATAAAGCGAAGAAAGGATATCCGTGATCTCCTGCACCTGACTGATCGCCGCCGTCAGTTCACGGGCCATCACCGCTTTGACCGTCAGGGTATGTTCCCCAGCGGCGAGATAAATAGCATAGGGTGTTCCTTCCTCGTCCGAGAGTACCTCTGTGTACCAACTCCGGGCATAAGGAAAGGAATACTCCTCCAATTCGGAGAAGGGCACCTCACCGTCGATCAGGATCTGACGGTAAGCGTTCATACCATTGGTCCAGGGCTGCTGCACCCGCAGAGCCAGTTTGTATAAGCCGCTCTTTTCCACAGAAAATTGATAAACGATTTCCTGATTGCCCCGGTTCCATCCGCTTCCCCCAATAGCGTTGAGGGGCCTGCTGTTTCCGGCCGCCGGACAGGTGGCCGGATCGCTGTCGGCGTAGCCGTTCACAGTGCTGTCGTTACGGTACAACACGTTTTCCGGCAGTTCCGCCTGCAGGACGACGGGCTGGACGCTTGGAGAATCGCCGGTATGGGCCGCAGAAAACGCCGCATAGTCCACCGTTTCCCGGGGTGCTTTCAGCGTAAGGGAGTGAATCAGTACCGGCTGGTCCACATACGAAAGGGTTACGGTATGTTCGCCGGCTGCAAACGACCACAGCATCGGCGTGGAATATTTGCCGTCCACATCCTGCCACTGCTGGGTATACCAGCCGCGCAATTCCTCCTGGCTGTAGGTAAGCTGGTCGCCGTAGCCATTGTAGCGCGCTTCGCCCACATAGGTATAGCGGCGGTACAGGCACAGGTTTTCGGCTTCGCTGAAGGGGGGAGTCCCATCAACCGAAACGGTTCGGCGGATAGCCTGCCCGCTTCCCCCATAGGGATAATACATGACCTCCAACTCATACAATCCATCGGCGGGTACCGTCACCGGGAATGTCACCGAAAGGGTATCCTCGTCCAGAAGCAGCCCCTCGAGGCCGTCCTGTTCCAGCCATTCGGGCGTTTCCCCCTCGCAGGTAAAAAGGGAGAGATTCGCGGACACATCCTGCGTCGCCGCGGACAGCCCGGCCTGCTGCTGCTGAGCCAGAACCCGTCTATAGGAAGGCAGCGTGTCGTAACTTGCCGTCTCACCTTCAAACAGCATGGCATACCGGTCGATCAGGCGCTTTGCTGCCGCCGTCGGTGCCACGGTCAGGCATATCGCGGCGCTCATGACTCCGGCGAGAATACGGCGAGCCAGTTTTTTCTTCTCACTTCTCATGCTTCTCATGCCACAAACCTTCCTTTGTTCAAATCGGGCCATCACTGGAAACTGCGGGGGAAGAGCACAGGATGATCTTCCCCCGCAGCCATCAGCGAATCGGATTATTTTCCCTGTCAGCGGCGTTTGCGGGTAACCACAGCGATACCGCCGGCCAGAAGGGCGGCCAACGCCAGCGCACCGGTGCAAACGGCTTCGCCGGTACCGGGGTTGTTGTTTCCGGAATCTTCCGCAGAGAATTCATCGGTGGGGGCATAGGCGTAGATGATGGAATCCGACACATCGTAGGAAACAATCTGCGCCACATAGGTCTTGCCGTCTTCCAGACCGGAGATGGCAACCTCGCCCACGCCGTCATTTGCAAGGGTGCGGGATACGAAGGTGAGGGTATCCCCATCCTTCTCATACAGATGCACGGCATAGTACTCCACGCCGTCCAGCCAGTCCCAGGTAATCACGGCGGTGCCGTTGGAAACCGTCACGCTGTTCGCCTTGAGTTCTTCGTTATATTCCAGGAAGCCCTTCATGTAGGCTTCCATATTGGCTTCCAGTGTCCGGATATCCACCGCATTGGAGGCGGCCAGCACCGTGTCGCTCTCTCCAACCGGGACAACCTGAATCGTGTAATCGGTAGCGACCGACAAACCCTCCAGAGTCATCTTGGTTTTGCGGGTACGCTCGGTGGTCAGGTATGCGCCGTCTTTGTCGTACACGTTGATGAGATAGCGGTTGGCCCCCTCATAGGCGGTCCAGGACAGTTCGGCAAAGGTGCCTTCCACTGCATCGACGCTCAGGGTCACGTCGCCGTTGGCTTCGAGAACGCCTTTTTGATAGTCCGGTACAAAAGTGTCCTTGTAAGCCGCAACAAAGGCTTCGGGGTCCATCACATAGCCCACATCCGTAATGCGGATGGTCTGGTTGTACATATCCTCATTCCAGAACCACTCCTGCTTCATCACCAGACTGGTCACATCGGCTACTGAGATGTTTTTGCCCAGGAATTTCTGCGCGTTGCTCTGCAGTGCGTCAATGGGGATAAGCACATAACCGATGCCGTTAACCGGCAGCGTATTGATCCATTCTATATACCCGCTGTTCTCCATCACCTGATCGCGCCAGTAGTATACCTGGGTATTCTGAACGAACTTGCTGTCTACGTTGTCAATGTTGCCGGTAATAAGGGTACCGTCCACATTCAGGCACCAGTAAGAGCCGTGGGTTCCTCTGTCGGTGTAATCGGTGCGGGTCTCCACGATACCGGTGGTGTTGTAGCGGAACGCGATGGCTTTGGCTTCGGCCGGCGCCGAGCTGTTGGAGGACAGATCGATCGTCAGATCGTTCGTCATTTTATCGTTAATGACCAGCGACTGCAGATCGGCTTTGGTCACCACATAATTGTCGCCGTAATAGGAAGGCGTTTCTGTAGGTTCGGGCACAAAGGGGAAATCGTCGGGATCGGGAACATCGGGCTCGTCGGGTTCATCGGGTTCATCCGAGCCATCCCCCCGAATATAACCGATGTTGCGGAACTTGACGGTCTTTCCGTACACATTCTGGTTCCAGTTCCATTCGGGACGCAGACGGAAGCCCGAAATATCGCTGAGCTTGGTGTTCCCGATGTCCAGCATCACATAACCGGTAGCGTTTACCGGCAGGCTGATAATCCAACTGGGCTCTTCCCCTTCAATGGGAGCGGTTACCGTCTGTGTGACGCCGTCGCGGGTAAAGATACGGGTGCAGGAATTGTCCTCCTTGCTGTAGGGGATGTTAACCCACTCCGTATCGTCCGAACTGTCCGCGTCCTTCGGCAGTACATCCACATAAACAGGCAGGTTGTTTCTCTCTCCCAGACTGCTCTGAGAGGGGATATCTGTGGTATCGAAATAGAATACCAGCTTTGAACCGGAAGGCGTGTTGGTAGCGCTGAAGTTTTCAAAATAGGCATTGTTCAGATAGCCGTCCCGCGAGGCGTCGTATTCTACCAGCTGCAGATCCTGTCCCGCCGCGTCTACCGTAACAAAGCCCTCGGGGGGAGCGTCCACTGTCACATCCGGTTCATCCGGCTCATCCGGCTGCGCAGGAGCGATATAGCCGAACTGGGAGAAGGTCACCGTTTTGCCGTAGGTGTTGCCGTTCCAGTTCCATTCGGGCGCAAACTTGATGTCGCTGCAATCCTTCAGCTCATAGTCGCCCATGTCCAGAATGATATAACCTTTGGCGTTTACCGGGATGGACACGATCCAGCCCACGGGATCCTTACCGCTGACAGGGCCATCGGTTTTCAGCTCGCCGTTTTGGACATAGGTGCGGCTGTAGGAGTAGGAGCCGTCGGTTTTCTTCAGGGATTTCCAGTCGTTAGCCGCTGTACTCCACATATAGACATGAGCCGCCAGATTGTTTTTGTCCCCCTTGGACTCGTCATAGGCAACGGATGTGGTATCAAAGTAGAATGCCAGCTTTGAACCGGCCGCCGCATTGGCCGCTTGGAAGGTCACTACGCCCGATTCGTTGCTGCTGTTGTCGTTAATAGTCCACTCCAAAGAATTCTTGGTAACTACCACCAGTCCCTCGGGAGCGGTAGGAGTCGATTCCGCAAAAACCATGTTCACAGGAACCAGCCCGATCAGCAGGGCGCAAGCCAGTACCAACGGGAACCATCGCTTCAGATGCTTTTTCAATTTGGTTACACTCCTTTACATTTTTTGTTAAAAAACGGCGGCGCCGGAGAAACCGTTCACCGGCGCCGCCGGTACAGACGGATCATTTAAAATGTTTGTTAAAAATACCCTGATAGATTTTCTTCCACGCTGCGTAATCTTTGGAATTGGCGCTTACATAGCTGTTCCAGTCGGTTTCCACGTTCACTTCGCCGCGGATGGCTTTATAGCCCCATTGCACATCACCCGGTGCGGTAAGTTTGTCGATCTGAGTCTTTTCCGACACAGTGGCCAACTGTACCAGCTTGGAGAAATTATACTTGCCGCAGACGTTTACTTCGTTGGCTTCCTTCCGGATGCGGACACCGAACTTCTCACGGGTAGTCAGTTCACTGCTGTTCCGCGTCAGAATGTTGGCGGTGGCCATGGGCGAGTAGGAGCACAGCACGTTCTGGTTGGCCGCCAGTGTCCCCACGTTGCTTTTCAGCTTGTAATTGTTGCCCACCTTGGTATACGCCGTACCCACGGGGCCGTAGTTCCACAGCATGGAGCCGTCCGGGGTATAGAAATAATCGATCCAGCGCAGACAGGCTTCCACGCTCTTGGTTTTGGCAGAGACAAAAATCATGTTCTCGTAGCTGTCCAGCAGACTCGGCTGGCTTATGCCGGCCAGAAAATTACCCGTGTTGGAGCCCTTGGGCCAGCGGATGGCGGTCCAGTCTTTCAGTTCGCTGTCGCTCAGATAGCTCGAGATGTAGGACATGGCCACGATGCCGGTTTTATGGATTGCCGATTTAAGGGTGGCGCCGTCGGAACCTACCATCTGTTTGTTGAAGATACCTTCCTTCCACATCCGGTTGTAGAAACGGCAGCCTTCGCGGAACTGGTCCGTCAACAGGCCGGACAGCACCTCTCCCTTTTCGGTGACCGAACCGGTGTAGTACCAGCTCATGGCCAAGCCCCACGGATTCCAGATTTGGGGAGTAAAGAGCTTGATTCCGAACCCATAAGTATCATCCTTGCCGTTGCCGTCGGGATCTTCGTCTGTAAAGGCTTTGGCTACCTTATAAAATTCATCGGTGGTGGTGGGGATATCCAGTCCCAGTTCATCCAGCCAGGCGGTGTTAATCATCGGCTGACACTCTTCCAGCAGGCTCACCGAACCGCCCTCGCTCTCGCTGGGGAAGATTGACGGCAGGGAATACACCTTGCCCGGGGCGTAAGCGACGGATTTGGCATAGGGATGGGTGGAAGATTGGAGCTGCTTGTATACATTGGGAGCCCACGTCTGCAGTTTACCGGTCAAATCAGCGAAATAGCCTTCCTGACCATACTGCGCCACTTTGGCGCAGGTAAAGCCGACCGGGACGGAGATGAAGATATCCGGCAGATTGCCGCTGCTCATCATCGTCTGGGTCAGAACAAAGATGTCCGAACCGATGTAGTGGTTATACGTCACCTTTATACCGCTCATCTCCTCGTAGTAGGAGGTGAACGCCTGCTTGCTCATATCAGCAGAATCCTTCGGATACGGCATCAGGACGGTAATGGACATCTTCCCGCCGCTGACGTAGGGGGTCTGGGCGGAATGGACTGTCAGATTTCCCACTTTGACCGTGGTTTCCTTCCCGTTGGACGACCCGGACGAGGAGGAGGAGCCATTCCCTCCGCTGCTGTTACCCGAAGTGCCCGGATTTTCCGGATTCTCCGGATTCTCCGGATCGGAGGAATCCCCCGGATTGCTGGAACTGTCGGAATTCTCCGGATCGTTCGGGTTCTCCGGATCGTCCGGGTTCTCCGGATCGTCCGAATTCTCGGTGCCGCCGCTGACGGACGACTCGCCGCTGACGGTCGCCGAGGACTCTTGGCCGCCGGCCGGAGTTTTAGCGCACCCTACTGTGCTGATGAGTATCATAACCAGGCACAGAAGCAAGGATACGCTCTGTTTCCATAGGTGTTTCACAGCGCTCTCTCCTTTTAAATAAATTTTCTCTACCCACCGCAAAAAGGAAGTCCCTTTACGGTAACATACGATTATCCCGAGATCTTGCCGGTGCAGATTTCACGGCCGACGCGGATCGCTTCGTTCATCACGCTGTTCCATGCGCCGTTCGTTTTTTCGTTGATGTTCCAAAGGCCGTACAGCTTTTCGGCGGAGGAGTTGAAATCGTAGGCAAAGAACAGAATGCCTCCCCGGTTTTTCACCGGCTCCGCCTTCAGACATTCATACATGTACTGGATATGCCGAATGCGTATTTTCGCCGCGGCCTGGATTTCCGCCGAGCTCTTGTCCACGATGCTCCAGCCCGCAAAGGTGTTGGGAATGTACCACACCTTGCAATCGTCCGGCATCGCATTATGCAGGGACTTGTACAGTTTCTGATAGCCCGCCTTGTTGTTCCCTTCGTCCACGTCCCAGTAATGGTCCACGGCGATATCGGTCAGATACTGCATGGTATCCTTGCTGATGGTATGTTCCGCCCCCTGATAGCCGCCGTACACTTCGCCGTTGGTGGCCGCCACGGTGAAACAGATGAAGAAGCGTTTGCCGTATTTCTGGGCGTACCGGGAAAGCTCTTTCACCGCTGGCATATTGTCGGGCTCGTCGATATACCAGCCCAGCACCGCATCCTCATGGCCGCTGTCCTTGATCTCCTGATAGAGTTCATCGAAGCTGTCCTTCCAGCCGGCGGTGTTGTTCACCACTTTCGTATAAATGTCGTGGACGCCGCACCACACCTTGACGTTGTACTCTTTCAGCTCCGCCAGAAACTTGGTGCTGTCGCAGAACATGGTGTTGACATAATCGCTCTGTGCCAAGTCCTTCCATTTGGTGTCAAACCCGTACTTGTCAAAGTTGACGCAATAGAAACCGCTGCCTACGCTTCCCACCTTGGCGTCCGACGGCAGGCTTGCGCGGCGGGTGGTAGTGGTTACGGCCGCCTTCGTAGTGGTGGTCTTTTTGGTCGTGGTGGTCTGCCTGACGGTAGTCTTCTTTCCGGAGGTCGTGGCGGCGTTTTCTGTCGGCATGGTAGTCTCTCCCTCGGCAGACGTCTGCGCAGTCGAACTGGAAACAGACGAGGCGGTGGTTTGGGAAGCGGTCGTGGTATCCGTCCCTCCGGCGGCGCTCCCTTCGGAGCCGTTCTCTCCTGAACCACCCGCACAGCCGATGGTACCGCCGGCCATCAGCATGGCGGCCAGTGCACAGCAGAGAACTTTTCTAACCCTCTGATTCATCTGACACACTCCTTCACACGATTTTCTGTATGGTTTCTTATAGATACAGAATAAATAGGCTGTTTTAACATAAAAACAACTTGCTTTCCTCTTTCTGTTGGTTAGATTATAACATGAATTATTAGATGAGATGTCATCTTTTTCAACCTGTTTTCGCAAAAAACGGAAACCAATTTGACTTTTTTCTAAAAATACCGGAATTTCTGGATGTTCTGTCGGGAAAAAAGTATGCTGATGTCCATCGGCTTCCGTTTCCCTCTCCGGAGGGCAAAACGACGAAAATGATTCCTTCAAGTTCCTGCGATTCATGCTGGAGGTTTGTCGTTCGGCAGCCCCTCTTTCCGGCCGTGGATGCCGTTGGCGTCGAGATAAACCGGCTTCCACACGGCGTCGGCCTTTACCCCGCCGGTGCCCGGAAAACTCCTTCGGCACGTCATGCGCGGCATATATTGCCGCTTTCACCGGGAGAGCCTTGGCGGCAGGGGCAGCGGTCGCAGGAACCGTCATGTGACGCCGGAAATCGAAAAGATAAGAAAAAAGCACCCCCTGTCCAACCGGACAGGGGGTGCTGTGGAATAAACAGTATGTAGCCTTGTGGGAGGCGTATCTACTGGGAAGGAGATGGCAAAAGGGAAATCGGCCGGAATCAGCCGATTTCGGGCAGACTCGCGGCGGCGGCCTCTCTGGCGGCAACTCGGGCGGATTGCCGCATCAGCGCGGGATTCCAGGAGCAGCCGAGTGCCAGCGGGATGGGAAAGATCGTGCGGAAACCGTGAATAACATCCCGCATAAACAAAAGAGGAATCCGGTTGGGGTCCTTTTTCAGGTGCTCCTCCTGTACCCGGCGGGTCAGAGCGGCGCCGGTGATGTTGAGTACGGAACCGCAGCAGTCGACATCTTCCTCCCGGATACCCATCCGATGAAGCGGGCCGGTTATTTCTCCCCCTTCCTCGGGGGCAAAAAGGTATAATCCAGCTGCGTCATCTGCGCCAGAAGCTGGCGCAGAGTCATTCGGCTTAGCAGTGCGTCAATATTCATAAGAAACCTCGTCTTTCAGTGATGGGATGGTTCTGTACGATTGTCCTCCATCGCTGCGCGCAGAACCGGCAGGACGGCCTCCGCCATCCGCAGAAAGCCCAGATCGTTGGGATGGCAGCCGTCTACCGTACAGCAATCCCGATAGCTTGTCCCGAAAAGGAAAGCGCCGTCCAGAAAATAGACCCGCCGGTCTCCACTTTCCATTGCCTGCCGGTAAGTTTGCAGGATCACGTTCCGCCGCCGCGCACTTTCGGCTTCGTCGTTGTCCACGTTGGGCTTGGACAGCAGAAGAATCGGCAGAGAGGGATGCCGTTCCCGAATTATACGGAAAAACGGCTCGTGCGTCGCTTTGAGCGCTTCGGCGCTGGCGGCGTTATAGTCGTAGTCCAGTACCAGAGCGGACATATCCAACCCGGCGATATATGCCGCCATTTCCGGTTCACCTTTGGCGTTCCCTGTGAAGCCCAGATTGAACATGTCCGCGTTCAGCTCCCGGCAGACGATTGCCGGATAAGCGTTCCCCGGACGCGAAGCACAGCCGCCCTGGGTGATGGAGGAGCCGTAAAACACCACTGGCGACGGAAACCGAAAGGGGGAGGGCGGCTTCAGCCAACTGTCCGGCGGCAGACCGACGGCTATTTCCTGTACGCCGTTATACAGCGGAAAATTCAGCAGAATGTCCCGTTCCTCCCGCCCGGGCAGAAACACCTCGCCGGAAACCTCCCGCCGTCCGTTCTCCGGCATAAACGCCTTGCGGAAGAAAGGCGGCTTTCCGGCTGGGCCGGCAAACAGATCAAAACCGGAGGAGCCGCTCCGCGGCATGTGGGACATATCGTCCGCATACCGAATGACCGCCTTGAGGGCGATATAATCGGCGTCGGTGCGAAAGCGGAGCCGTACGCCCGCGGTGTTTTCCGAGATGCATTGGACCGCATAGGGCAATCGGCTGGCGTCCGTTTTGGCAATGCGATAAAAATTGACCGGATCCGCCGCCCCGTTCATCTCTATACCGGGGGTTTCCCGATCCAGCCAAAGGAGGTCGTCCCGGCTGATATTTCCAAAATTAAAATTCTGATCCAATTCCCGAATATCCATGACAAGCACCCTTTCCAGTCATTGCACCGGCAGATATCCTTATGATATAATGCATTCAGGAGAAGCGCAACAGCATTTTTCACATTCTTCCCTTCCCGCCTTTTTACGGGAAGATCCGCCGCCGGATAAGGTTCGCATAAGAAGCCGGCTGGGCGGCACTACGGTATAATAGCAACGGAGGGAAAATGCCGATAGGCATTTTCGATTGCGCCGCCGGATAAGGTTCGCAAAAGAAGCCGGCTGGGCGGCGCTACGGTATAATAGCAACGGAGGGAAAATGCCGATAGGCATTTTCGATTGCGCCGCCGGATAAGGTTCGCATAAGAAGCCGGCTGGGCGGCGCAACATAATGCCGGAAAGGGGCGAAGGTATTGGAATACGTCATCACCACTCTGCGGGAAGAGGTACCCGTCCAGCAGATTATCACCCTGTATTTTTTTGAGGTAGACCGAAACTTCCGTTTTGACGGCGAATCCCATGATTTTTGGGAGCTCAACTATGTGGATTCGGGAGAGCTTCTGAGTTATGTTGATGGAGAATATAAACCTCTTCGGCAGGGGGACATTGTGTTTTATCCCCCGAACCAGTTCCACACTCATCACTGCAACGGACAGGATCCGGCCAACCTTATCGTTCTCACCTTTATTTGTCATTCGGAAGTGTTGAATACACTGGGGAACCGCATTCTCCATCTGAACGATCAGCAAGCCGGCTGCCTCAGAAATATCATTACCGAGGCGCAGAATGCGTTTTCCAGCCCGCTGGATATCTACATTACCTGTGAACTGATTCGCCGGCACGAGCAGACCTTTGCGGCGGAACAGCTGATTCGGCTGAATCTGGAGTTTCTGCTGATCGATCTGCTGCGGAACAATGCGTTTCCTTCCACGACCGTTCTGCGCACCACGATCAAGGCTCTATCGGATAACGACAAGGTGGACCGGATTATCGCCTTTCTGAACGACAATCTGTATAAGCGGATATCGTTACAGGATGTCTGTGACTATACTACCCTGAGCGCGACCAATGTCAAGACCATTTTCAAGCGGGTTACCGGCCGCCCCATCATGAGCTATTATACCGATCTGAAAATTACAGAGGCCAAGCGTCTGCTCCGCAAAGGGTTTTATCCCGTCAACGAGATTGCCGACATGCTGGCCTATACGTCGGTGCAGTATTTTTCCAAACAGTTTCGGAAAGAAACCGGCATGACCCCCACGGAGTACGCTGCTTCCGTGAAAGCACGGGCTGGATTTCACTGAAGCGGAGAGGCTTTCCGCCGGACTTCAGCGGCAGGAGAAGTTCCGCACGGTTTCCGTCAGAGCATCCAGATTTTCCAGAGGAACCTCCGGTTCCAGAAGATGGGTGGGCGCCAGGATCAGGCGCCCTTCTTTTTTTGCCAGTTCCAGCATTTCCCGTGCTTTTGTCCGCACATCGTCCGGCGTGCCAAAGGGCATGGTCGTCTGGGTGCCGATCGTCCCCCACAAGACGACGCGGTCATGATAGGCTCGGTAAATTTCGGCCGGATTCATGCACTCGGGCTGGATGGGATTGAGAATATCCATTCCGCAGTCCAGCAGCACCGGCAGGATGGCACGGATATCTCCGTCGGAATGATAATAGCAAAGGACCTGCGGATTGGCTTCCTTCGTCATCCGGATCATCCGCTTCAGCCGGGGCTGGAGATATTTCCGCCACATCGCCGGCGAAATCATCATCCCGTTCTGGGTTCCGACATCGTCCCCGAAGATCACCACATCCACGCCGGCCCGGGCCAGACGGACGGCCACCTGCTCCTTGCAGTCTCCAATCCGGTCCAGACAGGCAAAGGCCATTTCTTCATCGTCGTAAAAATCCATCAGCATCTGCTCCATCCCCCGGAGGTACCACGCCGGCTCAAACACGTCGATGTTGATGCTGCCAAGGACGATCTTATCCTGTGCTTTCAGTGCGGCGATCTCGGCGGCCGTGTTTTCCCAGCGGTAATCCGCCAGTACATCCGGCAAAGGGAAAGCACGCACCTGCTCCGGCGTTTCAAACTTCTCCATACAGGAGACATAATGGGTAAAATGCTCTGTGCCGCCGTATCGGTGGCCGTCTCCCCATTCACCGATATAATCCACCGTCTTTCCCTGAAAATACGGCGTATAGTCCACCGGATGGAGGGAACCGGCGGGGCCCGCGTATGCGAAGGGGATGTTGTAATATTCCCGGTAATCCTCCACGCCCCGTTCCGTGCGGAGCCGCTCAATCAGTTGATCGCACAGGCTCAGGAACAGGGGAATACGGTCAAAGTCCCGGCCTGCTATGACCCGAAAAAAATTTTCCCGGTTGCTCAGCATAAAAATCCTCCCTTTTCAGTAATGCCGCAGATCCCTTCCGGCGCCATATGTCCGCCGATGAAAACCGGACGAGATCCATTTGGCATATGCCAAAGAAATGCACGGGATATTCATTCTCCAAGTCGAGGAAAGACGGCCCTGCATAATGCACGGGCCGTCTTTCCTCGGTTGCTCCCGCCAATGTGTTACCGCGCGATTTGGAGAATACGGGCTTCGTCCGCCGGAATGGTTACCTGCAGGTTGCCGCTGCCGTCGGCAGTGCAGGTTTTGCCGTAGCCGACTTCCCGCAGGACCGCGCCGCCCTTGCCCAGCGGAATAGTGACGGTTTTTGTACTTTTGGCCGTGTTGATCAAAACCACGCTACCCGCAAAGGTACGGTAGATCACACCGTCCGTCGTTTTGGGTTCACAGGCCGCGTTGGCAGCTGATTCAAATGCCCCGATATCCGGCGCCTGGCCGCGGAAGGCAAAGCCTGCGTCCACGCCTGCGTTGACGGCGGCACCGTCCCGTCTCAGGTCATAATCCCCTGTCGGCTGCCACATGAAGCCGGGGGCTTTACCGGATATGTCCTTGTCTCCGACACAGCCGCTGTCTCCGTTTTCGCATTCGTAGAACAGATTGCCGCCAAACTGCGCGCCGGCGCTTCCGTTGGCAAAGGCCTGGCCAAAGCTGTTGAACACATTGTTTTTGATCGTATCGGTCTGCTTGGAAGAGGCCAGCTTCACCGCCGCAGCGGCTTTTCCACCGGAGGCCAGCGTTCCGTCAAAGGTGTTGTGCGCCAGAAGAATGTCTCCCGACTCTTCCACCAACACGGCAACCGGCGTGTACAGGTCGCTGCCGAGCACATTGTGATGGAATTTCGTCCCTTTTCCGCGGATGGTGACGGCGGATTCCGCATCCAGCTTATTTTCCGCGTTATAGAACGCGGTGTCGCTGAATACACAGTTCCGGATATGGCAGCCCTCTCCGTTGATCTGCATCAGACTCTTTACCCCGGTCTCGCTCCCCTGAAAGCGGAAGCCGTCCCAGAGCATATAGCTGCCGTTCAGCCGGAAGGGGACGCCTTCGCCGGCTGCAGTGCGGATCGTCACCTCTCCGTCGGCGATATAGGTGATGGGCGCTTCTGTGGTGCCGGAGCAGTTGTAGTTGGTTTCGTTGGGCACGCTGTACTGCCCGGCGGCGACCACCACCGTATCCCCGGGCTTCAGCAGCTTCTTGGCGTCGCCATAATTCAGGCTTCTCCACGGCTTGTCGGCGCTTTTGCCGTCATTGTCGTTGCTTCCATACGATGCGACATAATATACGGTTCCCTCACCGGTCTTTTTCAGCGTCAGATTGTCCTGGTAGCCGCTGACCCGTTGCTCGGCTGTCTCGTACCCTTCGCGGCTCAGCTTGACAGTGATCTGCTTGGCGGGCAGGGTGATTGAGAAGCAGCCGTTGTCATCCGTGAGGGTTTTCTGTCCGCCCGCTTCTACCGTGACGCCGGACAGCCGGACGCCGCTTGCTTCGTCCGATACCGTGCCGTAGAAAACGCCGAAGCTGCCCGCCGGCCCGGTTTTGACGCCGTACAGTTCCTTGACCAGTTCCCGGTCCATGGAGGATTTGTACAACGAATGATAGTCGCCCCAGCAAAGGTCGTACATCCGGCAGTAAGCGATGGTGTATATCGCCGCTTCCAGCGCCAGGTCCTTGCTCATTTTTTCATAGCTATAGGAGAGCAGCATCTCCACCTTGCCGTTGGCGATTCCGGGAGCCAGCCGTTCCGCCGCCTGCTTCAGCATGGACCAGGAGGTCCATTTTTTTGTGTTGGAATCATAGATGGCATGCTCCCACATCAGGGCGTCGGCAAAAGGCCATAGCTTTTCGACGGTGCTGGGGTCGGCCTTGTCGGTCACCAAAGGCATACCGCCGTTCAGCACTACATAGTTCTGGGGATTTTTTGTTTTGACATATTCGTAAATGTCCTTCAAGGTGCTGCCAAAATAATTTTCGGTATTTGTCCCGGAAAGAGTGTGCTCATGCTTCGTCGAATAGCAGGTATTATAGTCCTTTGCAATGGAGGCATAAGGAGCGCGGATATCATCAAAAAACATCCCCGCCGCACCGAAGGACATGGCCTTGTCGATGTAAGCGTGAGCCCAGGGGAAGGTAACCTCCGGGCAATTATGGCATACTACATACAGGTCGTTCCGGCCGGGTTCGATGTAATCCGACTGCACGAAATTCCCGTCGGCGTCCATTACCGCGATATCCTCGTTGGAGAATACATGATAGGGATCAAAATACGACGCGCTTCGCAACCCCATGTCGGTATATACGCTGGTAGTCGCCGAATCCCAGGGAGCGCCCATCAGAAAGGAGAAATAGGAATCCCATTCCCGAATATCCTCCTCTTCCGTTAAGCCGCTTGTGCTGTATTCCGTATACATTTCGCTGTCCCGCATCCATTTCGGCGCGGGGCGGCCATAGGGGGAAAGCGCCGCTTCGTCAACCGCCGGTTTTTCCGGGGCCGCGGGAATACGCACAGGGGGATTGGGCTTTTCCTCGGGGAAATCCACATTCGTATCGGCGCTTTCGCCGAACGAAGATGGCTGACTGGACACGACGTTTTTCCCTCCCTTACACCCGGCTGCGGACAGCCCCAGCAAAGCACAGCAGAGCAGGGCGATCGTCCGCCGCAGCAAATGATTCTTCCTCAAAGTCAAGTTCTCCTTTCCAACGGCCTCAGCCGGCGGCATTCAGCACCTTATCGATCTCCGCCTGCAGCTCGGGCGCATACCGTTCCAGCGTCGTGCCAACCGGCTTGCCGTCCCGCAGTTCATCGGTAATTCCGAAAAATTTGGTGGAAAAATCGCCGTAGGCGGTGGTCAGGGAGATCACGGATTTCTGGCCGAGCATGCTTTTGATCATGCCGAACTGCTCGTCGTCCAGGTGTTTCATAGCGGAACCGGCTATTACGTTCTGGTAGCCGGCGGTCAGAAATTCTTCGATGAAGGCCGCGCCGCCCTGCGGGTTGGCGGTATCCTTGGCCAGACCGAAGCCGGTATTCGCGACATAGTTGATCTGTTCTCCCGCATCCGGTCCTGCCGGAAAGGGGACGATGCCGATCTCGTCGCTGAAGCCCTCGGCCTGCAGACGGCTGATCTGCCAGTCGGCCCCTTCAAACACCATGGCGACCTTCCGGTCACGGAAGCCCTCATACCACTCCCAATGTTCCTTCTGGATGGAGTGGTCGGTGTAGAACATATCCTGGAACAGCTGCAGGCCCTTGGCAACCTTGGAATCGGTGACGTTCAGAAGGGGATATCCATCCTCCATTTTAATCAGATCGGTGCCGTTGGCCGTGAGGAAAATATCGTCCCGCCAGGTGGCGAAGCCGTAGATGTCGTTCACCCCGTCGCTGTCGGTGTCCTCGGACATATCCAGCGCGGTCTGGCGGAAGGTTTCCCAATTCCAGTTTCCTTCCTTGTACAGCTCATCCGGCGGAGTGACGGCCGCTTTTTTGAACATGGTGCGGTTAAAGAAAATCGCGTATGGCGCGGAGAAGGTGGTCAGGGCGTAATGCTTGCCGTTTAGGCTGTAGATGCCGTTGTTGCTTTCCTGATGGTAGACCGTATTTTCCAGATCGGTCAGGCCGTCGATTGGGTCCAGCAGGCTCTTGACCGCAAAGGTGGGCATATCGCTGTAAACAACTGAAACCACGTCGGGCGAGTCGCCGGACTGAATCAGCTGGGCCAGGCGGGTAATCCGCACGTCCCACGAGCAGGTGATAACGTCCACCTTCCCGCCGTATTTCTCCTCATATTTGGCAATCTGTCCTTTGGCGGCGTCGGTCGGCTCATAGGGCAGGAACAGCTTGACGTTTGGATTTTCCAATTCCCGCTTTTCAAAGCCGATTTTTGCCGGATCGACCTCTTCCGAGCCGCTGACCAGCGGACGGTCTCCGTAGTCCTTGCCCGTGCTGGCGTTCCCGGCGGAGGAGCTTTCTCCTGCGCCTCCGCCTCCGCATCCGCTCAGGGCCGAGACGGCCAGAAGAAGGCAGCAAAGCGCGCTGAACACTCGGAATCGTTTTTTCATCAGTTGACACTCCTTTTCCCTTGCGGCCTGGGTGATCGCCTCTCCGTCGCCGGCCGCATGGGCGGCGGAAGGACGGCACGGGACCGGTCAGCCGACGATCCCGGTGCGTTCAATGCTTTCGGTAAAGGTTTTCTGGGTAAACAGGAACAGGATCAGCATCGGCAGAATCGAAAGCAATGCGCCTGCCTGAACCCGTACCTGAGTGATAACCGGATCGTCGCCGCCCGCGTCGTTCAGGCGGTATACCACAATGCGCAAGTCGGACAGGGCCACCGACAGGGTGCGGTTGTTCGGAGAGAGGATGCTGGTGGTGTAGGCATCGTTCCAGTGCCAGACCAGCGAAAACATGAAAACCGTCACCATGACCATCACTGCGTTCGGGAGCATCACCCGCAGATAGGTCTGGAGCGGGCTGCAGCCGTCGATCAGCGCCGCGCTTTCCAGATCGGAGGGAAGCCCCCGATAGAACTGTCGATAGATGAAGATAAACAGGCCGGAGCGCAGTCCCATGCCGAACAGGCCCTGCACCCAGAACGCGAACGGCGTGTCCAGCAGGTTGACCGGCCCAATGAACAGGGACGCGATGGGGATATGAAAGAATCGCATGGTCATATACAGGGTGTTGATGATTGCCTGCGGCGGGACGATGATCGTAAACACCACGAGCAGGAACAGAACCTCCCGTCCTTTAAAACGGAACCGGGCGAAGCCGTATCCCACAAGAGAACAGACGACGGTTTGCAGCAGAGCGCTCCCCACACTGATCAGAAGCGTGTTTTTCAGCGCGGTGGGGTAATGGATGATGTCAATCAGCGTATGGATATGCTCCAGAGTGAAATGCCGGGTAATCCATACTACCGACGGGTTCCACATATCCTCCCGGCTTCGGAAGGCGCTGGTAAACATAAACAGCAGCGGATACACCAGCAGAAAGCAGATTCCAAACAGGATGGCAAACCGGCAAAGCGGCCAGATTGCTTTTTTAACCGCCCGGTCCTTCCATCGGTTCCATTCGGGAACCGCCGTTTTATTTTTCGTCAAAACAACCGCACCTCCTATGTCTTGAGAATATGTCCATGCTTATTTTTCCTGATAAAAGGCCCGGCGGGATGTGAAGAACAGAACAGCGGCCGTCAGAAGGAAAATCAGCAGGAAATAGGCCATAGACAGGGCGGAAGCCGTTCCGTAGCTCATGGCGTTGAATAGCTCGTTCACCTTCTGCATCACCGGATTATCGTAAAAGGTGAAGGAATCAATGATGGAGTAGACCGTATTCAGGACGATGTAGGGAGTCAGCAGGGGGAAGGTGATCTTCCAGAAGGTCTGCCACGGTGTCGCTCCCTCCACCGCGCTCACCTCGTACAGCGAACGGGGCACCGCCTGCAATCCCGCGAGGAAGAGCAGAATCTGCACCCCCGCCTTCCATATAATGTCCATGATGTTGTCCACAAAGCCGGTCACCATGGTCACCAGTTGGTTTCCCAGACCCATATCGGTCAGCATTTGTTCCAACGCCGAACTCTGGAAGATCGTGCCGGGTTCCGACATCATGGATTGGGCGAAGAGATCCTCTTTGAACACCATCAGCAGGATACCGGAAGAGACAATGATCGGCAGGGCGAAGAGCGCCCGGACCACAGCCCTGCCATGAAATTTCTGGTTCAGCAGGATGCCGGCGAACAGGGAAAACACCAGCACCAGCAGTACGCTGCCAATGGAAGAACCCAGATTTTCGAAAATCATCCGGCCATTATCCGGGTCCCGGAAGAATACCTCCCGGATGTTTTCCAGCCCGGTAAAAGCAAAGTCTACGCCCTGTGAACTGACGGTGACCTTTCCAAACATATAGG
The DNA here is from genome assembly GCA_905192745.1 of uncultured Oscillospiraceae bacterium. Lineage (GTDB taxonomy): Bacteria > Bacillota > Clostridia > Oscillospirales > Acutalibacteraceae > Avimonas. Next base: position 15,895 of record CAJJLZ010000018.1, on the reverse strand, counting down.
TGACGGTGTTGAAAAAGGGAAGGAGAAAAAAGACAGTTACCCCGATTAGCCAGGGGGAGATAAAAAGCACGCCGGTCAGTCCCTGACGGAAGGAGAGGGTCAGCCGACGGCCGCCGGGTTTCCCGTTCATTTTCTTCAATTTCTGCCACCCCCTGCGGAACGGCGGAGATAGGACATAGGTTTCACTGTGTCCCCGCCGGCGGTAAACGGCTCTCCGCCGTAATTAACCAGAATTTCCTCTCCATTGTCGTAGGTGACTGCCGCCACTTCTTTTGTCAGCATCCGGTGTTCAAGAACGGCGGCGTTTTCCAGACCGTCCAGCGCCTTTTCCAGCCTTGTCTGCCAAGCGGCCGCGGACTCCTTCCACAACGCGTACCGTGCGCCGTAAAGGGTATTCAGTTGGGTGTCGCGCACTACGTCGTAGGAAGAGCCGATAAAGGAAAATTTCAGGCTGCTTCCGGTTTCCACCGCCTTCAGGAATACCCGTTCCGGATTGCCGGAGAGGTTCAGCGACGGTGTGGACAGAGTGACCAGTCCCCGCAGCGTCAGCTGGACAAAAGGGACCGATTCATCAAAAAAGTCGTATTCGCTGCTGGCAAGCGGGAGATCCGCCGCCACCTGCAAATAGGGAAGCGCGTACCACGCGGGGTTTTCCGCGTAGAGCCCCCGGGTTTGGGACACCTGCTCCAGCAGTCCCGCCATTACCCGGGCCGTATCTTCACGGCTGGAGTGCTCCTTGCCATAGTCGGCATAGGGATACCGGCCGACAGAGCCAAGCGACAAGCCGTTTACACTGTCCGGCAGCGCCGCCTCCAGTTGGTCCAGCACATCCGGAAGAAGGTGGGGAGCCAGAAGGAAGCTGACCGGCAGGGTGGTATCCTGCTCGTTGGTACTCCGGCGGTAGCTGTATACTTGAATCGGCTTGTTGGTAATCTGGCTTGCCGCGTGAAATACGCCGTTAAATCGCAGTGTTCCGTCGGTGAACCGCGCCGGTTCGGCTTCCAGATACAGCTCCGCGCCCTGTTTTGCAGCAGAGGCGAGCAGAGTCTCCAGCCCCTTTTTTCCACCGGCGGAGGAGGCGGGACGGTATCGGTACCGGACGCTGCCGCCCACGGCCCCGTCTGTATCCCAGCCCAGCAGCCGCAGTACGGCCGGCGTATCCTCAAAGTCCCGCAGAATCGCGGCAGTTTCCTCAAAGCTGGTGATCGCCGCCGATTTTTCATGGGGGACGCCCAGAGTGTATCCCAGCTTCACGACGGTGTTGTATACGTCCAGCACCAGCTTCGGGCCGCCGGCTTCCAGCGGCTCCATGCCGAGGGAGAGAAGCTCTTCCCTGAGCAGATGGGCCATATCGGTATAGCCGGTGGATTCGGAGGTGAGAAACGCGTATTCCACCACCGGATCCACGTCGGAGGCCGTGTGGCGGGCGATCATATTGAAGCTTTTTTCCGCCCAGGTCCGGCTCAGGATATCGGTGGTGCGGGAAGCGCGGTAGGTAAAGGAGAACCAGACGTTGTTATAGCTGCAATTCACCCCGCCCGGGACAGCGTTGAGGGCAGCCTGTGCCGCGCCGGAAACGGCAACGGCCAGAAAACCGGATTCCTTTATATCCGCTGCTGCTTCGTAATGCATCCCGAAGACCGGGAGAGTGATTTCTTCCCCCGTCCGGGTACGAAAGCGTTCGCTTTCGTAGTCGTCGCTGCTGTAAATCGGCTTGGAATAGACGCCAAAGGCGGTTTTTCCGTTGTTGAACCGCAGAAGGGCTCCCGAGCCGTCCGGAAGCAGAATATAGCCCTGCTCCTCCGGTCCGGCCGCGCCGAAATAGGGGAGAAGGCCGACGCCCATCAGCCGGTAGTCAGCGTTTTCTTCACGCACCTCCCCAAACAGAATCTGTGTCCGCAGGCCGTTTTCACTTAGCGTGACAGCGAGCGGAACGGCGATTCCCAGCTTTTCGAACTGATAATCGAGAATCACGCCGTCCGTGGTCCGGGAAACGGTGAGACCGCCTTCCCCCACGCTGTCCACCGAAGAGTTATAGGACTCGACCGTTCCCTTGGTATCCGCCGCAGTGATGAGCAGCTGCGAACTCATGTTGGTCCGGGTTACTCCCTTGGCCAGCGCGTCGTCCCGCACGTTTTCCGGGTTGCTCCGGTAGACGCGGCCGGTTTGCCGGTCCTCTACCAGAAGCGCACCGTCCGAAGGGTTGCAGCGAAGCGTCAGCCGGTCGTTTGCCGCCGCCTCCACATACTCCTTTCCCGTAAGCACAGCGCCCCGGGAAAGGAGACTTGGCTTTTCTTCCGCTTCGTTCGCCGTCCCGTCCGCCGCTCCCGAGGAAAGCCCGAAGACGGGAACCATAAGCAGAAGCGCCGCCGCCCCGGCCAGCCGCCGGAGAAATGCTTGTCGTTTCATCCTCTTTCCTTCCTTTCCCCGGCGCTAGGTAAGCCGCATATAACTGATTTCGTCGATGATTGTCGAGAAGAACGCGCCGATCTGGTTATACAGACCCCAGACCAGAAGGGCGATAAAGGCCATCAGCAGCATCCCGACGCCTGTGAAGATCACGGACAGAACCGCCTGCTTTCCGTCGTATTCATGAATCAGTTTCATGCCCGCGAGAAGGAGCAGGGCCGACCAGGCGATCCCGCCCCACACCAGTACGGTCAAAAAGCCGCCCTCGCCGGCAGAGAGAAAATGACTCAGCAGAGTTTTGAAAAGCACGGCGGCCAGCGCCGGAATCAGCGCTACGCTGGATACACAGACGATTTCCCATACCGCGCCGTTTCCGTTAAAAAGGGTACATACCAGCCGGTTGGAGATCACAAAGGCGAGAAACACCACCACGGTGGAGGCAAAAATCAGCCGGATATCCAGATCCTCCAGCTTGTGAGGATTAAAGATGAAACCGGTAGCCTGTCGGGAAAGAACCGCCGTGCCAAACAGGCAGAACACCAGCGCCGACGACAGGATTCCCACCCTCCGCCGCGGCGCGCTCAGCAGCGCGGCATAGCCGTCCGTCGGATGCAGGAGCGTGTGGCGGCATCGGACGGGCAGGGAGGCTTCCGCCAGATTCCGTTCTCTCTTCGGCCCTTTGAAAAAGTGGGCGTACAAAAAGAGAAGAAGAAGCAGAACCGCGAAGCCGGCCATCACCGGCGCTACAAGAGACGACGTGCGGGTTTTGCGATATTCTTCATATGCTTGGGAGTAACTTTCCCGATCCTGTCCCTTCTGAAAATAGGTCATGGCCTCGCTGTAGTTTTCCGCCCCCATCAGGGCCTTGCCGATACCGATATAAGCGGTTTCAAAGTTGCCATTCTGCCGCATCACCTGATTCCACAGATCCACCGACTCGGTGTACCGCCCCTCCTGATACAACGACGAGGCTTCCAAAAGGGCGGCCCCGTATTCGGTTGGGGAGAAGCGGGTAATCGAGTCTTTGTATGGGTCGAGTACATACAGGTGATTGCCGATGCACTCCAACGCGGAGGGGGTGCGGAAGGTGCCTGCAAACCGTCCCGTATCGCCGAAAATCAGTAGAAGGGTGCCGTCGCTGCTGTACAGAAAAACCCGTCCCCGCTGGGAGTCCAGTGCCGCGATCACCCGGTCGTTCATCGCCAGGATATCCACAAACGCCGTATCCTGATGCTCGTTTTTGATCCAGACGTCTTCCAGATCGCCGTAATCCTCCACGGGCAGGACGTTGATCCCCTTGGCGTTGAGCCGCTTGATTTCCCCCATGGAGTTGTCGGTTACCCGCGTGCAGGTATAAATAAAACCGCGGCTGTCCACCGCAAAGTTGGAAAATTCAATAGAAACGCTGCGCTGCATCCGGCCGAGCTGTTCTTTGTTCATCAGGCTTTTCCAGAAGTGCTCCAGCAGCATCGCCGCCGTGATATCAATGTCGTTATTCCCGAAAAAGCCGAGGAATTCTCCCTCACGGGAGAAAGCGGCCGCCCCCTTGTACAGCCCCTGACAGATCGCATAAACCGTTCCGTCCCATCCGGCCAACACCTTCGTGGGGCGAAAATCCAGCGACTGGGGAAAGAGCTCCTCCTCCGGCTTTCCGTATTCCTGCAGAATCCGTCCCTCCGCATCGGCACGGAAGATACGCTGCTTTTCGGTATCGGCCACCAGAATCTGCATCTTGCCGTCAACCGTTTCCAGAAAGAGCCCGCTGGCGCCTTCCGCCGGCTGTTCCTGCCCGTCTTTGGTGAAATGGATACTCCGGAGATATTCCAGATCGGCGGTCAGAACGGAAACCGTTCCCTGTTTATTGTTGAGAACGTACAGCTCGCCGTTATAGGCCGCCATATCCTGCGCCAGCCCGAAGGTTTTTTCCTCCAGTTCGCTTCCATATATCATCCGGTCATATTGATAACCCGCAGGGGCGGGCACCGACTCGTCGTAGCTGTTGTAGCAGTAGCCTTCTTCCGGCGCCGCCGCGCCCACACTCAGGCCGGGCGAAAACAGCGTTAACGCCGTCAGCAGTACCGCCGCCGCTTTTTGTGCAGGATGTGCCATTCCCGCTTTCCTCCCATCTGTCCTTACCGTCCGTATCGTTCGTCGGTTCCCGTCTTATCCCTTGATGCCGGAATACGCCATGGTTTCAATAACCTTGTTCTGGGTCACCATGAACAGCACGATCGGCGGAATAATCATGAACACGCTGCCGGCCATCGAGGCCCCCATCCGCAGGAAGCCTCCCGCCATGATCTGGCTGATGGCGTCTCCCAGCAGTTTCAGTTCCTCGCTGAAAACCAGTCCCTGCAGACTCTGGTTCCAGACCGACTGAAAGGCAAAAAGCGTCAGCGTCAGCCAGGCGGGTTTCACCTGCGGCATCACGATTTTCCAGAAGGTCCGCCATTGGCTTGCTCCGTCGATCACGGCGGATTCCACCAGCACGAAGGGAATCTGTTCCATAAACTGCTTCATCAGGAATACGCCGATCGGCGCGGGGAGCGCAGGGAGGATGTAAACCCAGTAGGTGTTGATGATGCCCAGACGGGACATGATGACATACTGCGGAATCCACAGCACCGCCGAGCTGAACAGCAGGCAGGCTACAATCACCGGGAAGATCCAGCGGATCCGCAGCCGGTATTTCGCCAGAGGGAAGGCCGCCATGGAGGAAATCACCACATGTCCTACCGTCGCCGCCACCGCGACGAAGAGGCTGTTGAAGGCGTACCGGCTGAAGGGAACCCATAGTCCCGACGCCAATTTAAACAGCATGGAGAAATTGTCCAGTGTCGGGTTGCGAACAAAGAAACGGGGAGGAAAGATATAAATTTCCTCCAACGGCTTAAAGGCGTTCAGAATGCCGTACAGGAGAGGCAGGAGCATAAACGCCCCCAGAAGCCCCAGAAAAATAAAAATCAGGAAAGTGCCGAACCGGGTGCGGTTGGCGTGCCGGTTCCGCGTTGAAGTTCTGCGCTTGATTCCGGTCAAAGAAATTCCTCCCTTCCGCTGTTATGGATGCGCTTCATTCCGAGCCAAGCAGGCCCAGCAGCCTGTCGACGAGGAACTTGACCAGAAGCATCATGGCGAACAGCACTACCGCTACCGCACAGGCGTACCCCATCTCGTATTTGATATTTCCGTAGTCCATGATATGGAGCACAATGGTGTGGGCCGCGTATTTGGTGCTGGGGAAGCCGCAGAGCTGCATCGAGATCGTGCTCACCGAAAAGGAAGCGGAAATCTGCATTACCGCGCTGAAAACCAGCTGCGGTTTCATGATCGGCAGGGTGATGTAGGCCAACTCCTGATACCGGTTGCGGATTCCGTCGATATCCGCCGCTTCATACAGGCTGGGGTCCACCGCCTTGAAGCCGGCGATGAACGCCAGAAAGCTGGTGCCGAGGCTCATCCAGATCTGCACCACCATCAGCACTCCCAGACTGTATCGTGCGTCGCTCAGCCACTGAATCGGCTCCCGGATCATCCCGAGCTGCATCAGGAAGCTGTTCATCAGGCCGTAGGAGTCCCCGCTGAAGATGAACTGCCAGATAAAATAAACCGAAGAGGCGAGGGTGGGGGCGTAGAATACGCAGGTCAGGAATACCCGCACCCTGGACGACATCTCATTAATCAGCCAAGCGATGAAAAAGCAGAGTACATAACTGATCGGCCCGGTAACCACCGCAAAGGCCAGCGTATTTTTCAGAGCGATGAAAAACACCTCGTCATTGGAAAAAAGGCTGATGTAGTTCTGAAAGCCGGTGAACACCGGCACTTCAAAAATATTGTAATAGGTAAAGCTCAGCGCCACCGCGCTGAATACGGGGATAATCACAAACAGGAGGAACAGCAGGATAAACGGAAGCAGCATCAGATAGAGCTGATAATTCTGCTTCAGTTCTTTTTTCAGCGGGATACGGCTCCGTCGGATTTCTTCGCGGCGGGTGTGGTTCCACTGATAATTTTCCTTCAGTCGGCTAGTCCATGTCATACCGGAATTCCTCCCGTTTTCTGTGGATTTCCGCGTTAATACTCCGATTCCAGACCAGAAGCGCTTCACGGGGATTCCGCCCCTCCAGCACCGCTTCGCGGAAGGCGTTGTCCAAGCCGCGCACGAGGGTGTAGCCGCCTACCGCCTCAGGAATCTCTTCCACGCTTTCCCACTGCTTCATCAGGTTCGCGGTTTCCTGCCGGGTCCAGGGGATATTCTGAAACGCCTCGATATTAGCGGTGGGATAGCGGGCCGAAACGCCCATGGCGGCTTCGATATCACTGCTGTAACGGGTTTGAGCCTCCGCGGAGGTCCACCACTTTAAAAACTGCCAGCACGCCTCGGGATGCGTGGTATCCCGCAGGATAATCGCCGCGGTTCCGGCGCCGCCCTGAGAAATATCCAGCGTTCCGTCCTCGCCCGCGGTGCCCGGGATGGGGAGCATTTCCCACAGCCCCCGGATCTCCGGCGCCGCCACCGTCAGCTGGTTGTACATAGTGTAGGAGGTGATGCCGATGGGCATTTCCCCGGTGCGGAACCGGTTGTAGAAATCATAGGTCAGGGGCATGTCGTACAACTGATAAAACTCCGCCCAATCGATAAACGCCTGCTGGGCAATCGGGTCGGAAAGCTCCGTGGCGGACAGGCTGTCGTTATACACCCGTCCCCCTTGCTGAAGCAGCAGAGCGGAAAAGATATTCCGCGAACCCATACCCGAATCCACCGCCCCGCTGGCGTCGATGCTGGTATAGGGGAGCCCGACCTCCATATTGTTCCGCTGGAGCGCCGAGGAGACTTCCCGCAGTTCATCCCAGGTTTCGGGAGGGGTCAGCCCCAGCTCCCGAAGGACGTCCTTGCGGTAAAACAGCATGAAAAAGCTCTGGGAATCCGGCAGGGCATAGGTCTTCCCATTCAACCGGTACGGCGTCGCAGCAGAGGGCTGGAACCGGGCGAGCACCTCTTTGAAACCGTCGAAATCGTCCAGAGGGAGCAGGGCGTTTCTTGCCGCCAGATTGACCGGCTGGCCGCGTCCCTGCATGATGGATACGTCGGGGGAATTTCCGGAAAGGCGCGCCTGCACCAGAGTTGCGTTGACCAGCTTGATATCGACGCCGATGCCGGTTTGAGGAGTGAACATATCGCTCACCATGGATTTAATCACCTGTGCCTGATCCCGTCCGGAATTGAGCCACAGGGTGATGTTTTCGCTCTTCGCCTCAAAGCCGACGGCGCTGTAGTCCTCAAAAAAAGAAACGAAAAAGGCGGAAACCTCGTGTTTGACCTTTTCCCAGAAGCTGTCCTCCGCCCGGGGAAGAGAAACGCCGGGGCTGCTGACGGTGAAGGAATCCAGCAGCAGCGGCTGTTGCTTCATATCCAGCAGCCAGGCGGAAAGGGCGCTGATATTGTCCTTGAACTCGGTCAGCCGCAGATCAATGGTGTCGCTTTCTTCGACAAAGTCCTCCAGCTGATAGGCAAATCGGCTGAGAAGCTCCGCATAGTTTCCCTTACCGCCTGAAAGGTCGGATACGTCCGCGTAAGCCTCCCGCAGCGAGGAAGCTGCTGCGGCAAGGGTGTCGAGCAGTCCCGGCACGCTGGCTTCCAGAGCGTAATCCTGGTATTTATCCGGGGAAACGCCGGTAATCATGATGATCTGCCGGTATAGTTCGTTCAGATTATAGACCACATTGTCAAGAGAGCGGATGGATTCAGTCAGGCCGCCGGAGGTCGCTTCCAGACGGAGGGTATGCGACCCGGCCTCCAGCCAGACGGCAGCGTCCTGCCCCTCGCCGTCCTGCAGCCCCGCCGAGGCCCAGCCCTCCGTGTAAGGGAAGCGGAGAGTTTCCGCTTCCCGAAAGGGCGTTTCCCCATCAATGGTCAGGATGCGGTGGGTAGCGAGTCCCTTAACCCCATCCTGCTGGTAACGAAAGTGAAAACGGTAGTAGCCGTCCGCCGGGACGGAAAATTCCCATTCAATCCACTGGGCGGGGGAATTCCAGTTCCGGCCGATGACGTTCATCCGGATCTTCGCCACGTCGTAAGGGGAGGTATTGGGGCTGGTCCGGTCCCCCGAGGGGCTCAGCGTCTGATCGGATTTGAGGGAGGCGCGCTCCGCCTCATAGGTCTGCCGGTATTCACCGTCTGCCGGTTTGCCGTGCGTTTTTATATAATCGGCATAGGCGGGCGGCTCGTTGGGCGGGGACAGGGTACAGCCGCCGAAGGCGAAGGCCGTCTGCAGAGCGGTCAGCCGGAGCGTATGCTCTCCCTCTGTCAGATACAGGCGGTAAGCGCCCTGATATTTTCCATCCCGGTTTTTAAGCAGAGAGGTCAGCCACATCGGGCATTCGATTTGCCGGGGACTGTACTGATTGCCTGTCGTCGGATCGGTCTGGATTTCCGTTTCGTCCCGCCAGACCCGTTCCAGCACGATGGCAGCCGCTTCGCTGAAGGGGAAGGCGTCGTCCAGTTCCAGCCCGATCTCGATTTCCCGGCTGCTTCCGGGAACCGGATAATATTGAAGAGCGATTTCATAAACGCCGGCTTTTTTCACAGTGATGACCGCTTCGGCGCTTTCTCCCTCACCGGGAAACAGCAGAGCTTCCGTCCCTTCATATTCCGCCGGCTCAATCCCCTCCGCACGGAAAGCGGATACATCCAGAGATATTTCTTCCGTCCCGTCCGGCTGCGGTCCGATCTGCGATAGATAAGAGGCATACGTGTGCTCCCGATCCATCAGGCTGGCGGTGAACCGGTCTTCGCTGGCACGCTCCGTTTCCTCCGAGTCGGCAAGAGCGGAAAATTCGCGGAAACTGCTGATTGAAAACGCCAGCATCCCTGCGCACAGCAGAGCGGCCGCCCGCTGGATTGTCCGAAGCAGCGTATGGTATTTATTGGTCGCCATGGACACCGGCTCCTTCCCGCAGAATAACATTAACCACAACCTCCGCATGGAAATTCATAGTCCGGCCGCATAGCCGGATTTCTCCCGGGCGGTCCTTTGCCCGGATCCACAGCCCGGCCGAGCCGCCCGGCATCGGCAGCTTATCCGGACCGATCAGTTCGCCGGGTCCTTCCAGCGACAGCTCCAGTACCGTCTGGTTGAACGGAAGCCGATTGCCGTTCTGGTCCTCCAGCCGGAAAACCACACGGGTGCTGTCCGAACCGTCCGCCCACAGGGAGTCGTCGTCCGCCGCCGCCGTCAGCCGCGCCGCAAAGGGATTGGCCGACAGCTCCCGTACCGCCGCGGGACGGCCCCGCCGCCACGCCTCAACCCGCAGGCCCTTCCAGTTCTCCCCCCAAAGGAAGCCCATTCCTTCCTCCGCCACAATGGGCGGATGGGCCAAACCGGGAAAACGGTCCCGGTCGGGATAATAGGTTCCCAGTTCCCGTTCGCCGGCGTATATCCGAATAAAATCATAATTGGTGAAAACGGTGAACGGCGCCACGCCGCCCCCGCTTCGTTCCCCCATGGCGCCTGCCGAGGCAATCTTCAGCACGCCCCGCTTTTCCGGGGAACACTGGCTCATGTAAAAATACGCTGCGTATTTCGGCTGCCGGAACATATCCATTACGCCGTGGTAACAGATTTTGTCCCCGCTTCCGAACTGGCAGTGGGTATTGTAATCAAAGGCGCACCAGCCCAGAACGCCGCAGACCGTGTCGTCCAATGCGGCATGGTTATGTACGGCGGCGTGACGAAGGGCGTGCTCCACCAGACGTTCCTCCTGATCGAAGCGCTTGGTCGGGAACATATGTCCGTTGCATTCGGTCACCAGATACGGCACGTCCTTTTCCAGCCCTGTAACCTGCCGCTGGGGCCGGAGCGGCGTGTTGGCGCCGTTAAAGACAAAATCATTGGCGGTGTATACATCCTCCAGAAATTCGCTGTGGTCGATTGCCCGTACGCCGCCGGTCTGCCGGGTGGGATCAAGTTCTTTGGCCAGACGGGCGGTGGCGGTGTAGAAATCATGATAATCCTGCGATTCGTTGATCCGCGTCCCCCAGAGCACGATGGAGGGATGATTCCAGTCCCGCCGGATCATCTCTTCCAGACCGGCCATTGCTTCCCGCCGCCAGACCTCGTTCCCCACGAACTGCCATCCGGGCATCTCCTCAAACACCAGAAGGCCTATTTCATCGCAGCGATTCAGAAAGTGGGGAGACTGGGGATAGTGGGAGGTGCGCACGATGTTGCAGTTCAGCTCGTCCTTCAGGATGTCCGCGTCCCGCCGCTGGACCCGTTCCGGCATGGCGTAGCCCACATAGGGATAGGATTGATGCCGGTTCAGGCCAAACAGCTTTACCGGCCGGCCATTGAGGAAAAAGCCTTTTTCGGTAAACTCCGCCTGGCGGAAGCCGGTACGCAGCCGGTATTCGTCCGCTCCGCCGTCCGCTGTTTTCACGGTAATCCGCGTTTCGTAAAGCCGGGGGTCGTCCAACTCCCACAATGCGGGCCTCCGGGTGACGGTCAGGGGAAACTCCACAAGCCCCCCCTCTCCTTCCGCCGGAAGGAGCGCATCGATGGCGCCGAAGGCTGTTTCCCCCTCTTCGCCGAGAACTGACGCCGTTACCCGCACGGCGGCTTCACTGCCGCCGCGATTTTGGAGAAAGACCCGAACGCGGAGGGAGGGTGCATCTGTCAGAAGATTCTGCGACTGCACCTGTGCGTTTTCGATGAACACCGGGTCGGTTGCCAGAAGAAAGACCTCCCGGTAAATTCCGCCGTAGGTCAGATAATCCAGTTGACCGCCGAAAGGCGGAATCCCCGGCAGTTCCCGGGAATCGACCTCCACGGTCAGCAGGTTTTCCCCGCCAATCCGCGCCTGTCCGGTAATATCCACCTCAAACGGCGTGTAGCCGCCCCGGTGCCCGCCGACCCGGCTGCCGTTCAGAAAGACGGCGGCTTCGGCCATAACGCCTTCGAAACGAAGGCGCAGGCGGCGGCCCGCCCATTCGGAAGGCAAATACAACCTTTTACGGTAAATGCCGCGCGTCTGATAAGATCGTTCGTCAAAGCAATTATAGGGAAGGACGCGGACGGTGTGAGGCAGGCGTATCTCTTCAAACGCGGCGTTTGGCTCTGTTTCATCCAAACCGCGGTACTCCCAGATTCCGTCCAGCTTCTGAAGAATTCTTTCCATTATGCCATAACGCCGTCCTTTCCCGCCGTATCCGGCTGCCGCCTTTGGAAGTTCCGCTCAGCCGACGTAAGCGGCTCCCGTATTCCGTCGGCAATCCTCGTAGATTTCCTGAAGTTCCACCATCCGGCCGTTTTCCAGACGGGACCGTTCCGCGGCGAAGGCCATGACGTGGCTCTGCACCGATTTATCGATAGAGGTCAGTGCGCTGGCTGCTGGTACGATCCCCTCCGTCAAATGGAAGAGGTCGCGCAGCAGACGGTTTTCTCCGCCGCCATGCCCGGACAGATCGGTGGACAGGGTGGTTACGTCGATCTGCTCGTCCGGCTGTCCGAATACCCGGATGAAAATTTTATTTTTCTCCATGTCGCCGGAAATTTCGCCCAGTGTGCCCATCACCTTGATCTCCCGGGTCATTCGGGAGGTGAAACCGCACATTGTCAGGGAAGCGGTGATTCCCTGATCGAATTCCATGTTGACAACCTGATGATCCACAACATTGTTGTTGCAGTGATAGACGCAGCGGCCGTACCGGCCATCCTTCAAGGCGTTTTCCACTTTTTCATCGGTTGGATTCAAAGCTACGGCCCCCTGCGCCCAGCGCCATTGATCGGAGAAATAGATTTTCTGCGCGTCATAAGGGCAGGATTCCCGCGCCCGGCAATCGTCGCTGCAGTAGAGGGCGCTGCCTTCCGGCGCGTTTTCCTCCCGGAAATTCGTCAACTCGCCAAAGGAGGAGACACGACGGCAGTTTTCTCCGATCAGCCAGAGGATGATGTCCAGATCGTGGCAGCATTTCGCCAGGATCATGGGGGAGGTATTGTCCGAGTTGTTCCACAGCCCGCGTACAAAACTATGCGCATAGTGGCCCCAGCCCACGTCCTCGAACTGATGAAGGGAGACGACCTGACCGATCCGTCCGCTTTGGATGGTTTCCTTGATCTTCTGATAAAACGGGGTGTAACGCAGCACATGGCACACCACCACGGTGCGTCCCAGCCGTCTGGCTTCCTGCGCGATGGTCAGGCAGTGTTCCGGAACATTGGAGATGGGCTTTTCCAACAGTATATCATACCCTTTGTTCAACGCACTCATGGTGTGGGCATAATGCTGTTGGTCCTGCGTGCAGATGAACGCCACTTCCGCCATCCGCGGATGGGCAAAAAATTCTTCCGCCGTTTCAAAACACTGATCGGGACGAAGGCCGTATGTTTGGGCGAAATATTCCCGTCTCTCGCGGATCGGCTCCGCCGCGGCCACGATTTCCACGCCTTCAAAATCTTTAACGTAAGGCGCATAGGAATGCATTCCCCGCCCTCCGCAGCCGATTACGGCGACTCGTATCTTCTTTTCCATTATTCGGTCCCCTTCGCTGTGCGAAAAATAGATAAATGAGCAGAGAGAGCCCCGCCTCTTTTATTTTGACATATCTTTTTGCATAAAAGAGGCGGGGCTCAATCCGATGCATTATTGGATTCAGCCGATCAATATCCGATCAGCACGGCCGGCGCTTTCTGGTGCAGACAGCTGCTCCGGCCGCGACGGCACAGGTCAGCATGGCCGCCATTGCCGGCAGGGCGGAGACGCCGGTATCCGCGCCGCCGGGATTGCCACCGGCGTTTTCACCCGGGACGTAAATCACCGGATCCATCAGAATCTGGTTCTGCCAGCTTCCGCCGACATTTCCGGTGATCTCCTGACCCGGCATCGCGCCGTAACCTTCGATCACGATCACGTCGCCCTTCTTCAGATTCAGCTCCAGTTCCGGGAAGTCCACGGATTTCCCCTGCTGAACCGCAGCATAATCCGCATTGGCCGGCCAGATTTTCTCTCCGTTTTTGTAAATAGCCACCCGGCCTTCCGTTTTGGACAGCGCCCCCTGATCGTACTCGACAGCAGCGGAAATCGTCTTGATATCGCCGGCCTTCAGGACGACCTTCTGTGTTTTGGGGGCGGTGTAGGCGACACCGGATTTATCCCAATAGGGACCACCCGCCGCCCATTGATTGGCGTTCAGTATGACGCCTCCGCTTTCCGGTATATAGATATAGGGCAGAGCAAAGTCCATAGATTTCATACTGAAGGATTCCGGATTGACCAGCATATCCTTCCAGCCGTCCTCGCAGTTGGCGTCGAGATATACGGGCTTCCACAGAGCGTTCGCCGCCACGCTGCCGGCCTGCAGGGATTCCAACAGGCTGTCATGGGCGCTGTAGGTCACGCCCTTGGGGGCGGCGGCCGTCGTCGTTGCGGGGTTGGTTGAAACCGCGCTGGAACTGGAGGAAGAAGGAACGCTGGAACTCGAAGAAGAGGTGCTGGAACTGGAAGAAGGCGTGCTGGAGCTGGAGGACGCGGTTGCCTTCACCTTGGCAATCGCGGGATTCAGAAAAATATCGTTTTTATAGTCATTGGTGTTGTGCGTTACGTCCTGTCCGACCTCACCGCCAAATCCCTCAAAACGGATTGTGTCTCCGACAGCAAGGGTTACAGTCATCGGCGCGAAATGGGGATGGTTAGTCGAGGTGACCGAGGCATACTCCGCGTCCACCGGCCAGATTTTCACATCATTCTTATACACCGTCACATGGCCGTCGCCGTTGGCGCCGTCCAGAGTATCCGCAAAAGCTTCGCCGTTCCAAATTCGGCCGGGTTCCATAGTGTCGCAGGTGATTACATAATCACCATCCTCTTTCGCGGTAAAAGTGACGGCCGCTTTGCTCCACCAGGTGGCGCTGGCCCACTGATTGGCCACTAACGTGACCTTGAATTTTTCCGTTTCAAGGCCTTCCTTTTGCTTTACCTGAACATAGGGCTGCGAGCCGTGTGTTCCGTTCCAGCTGAAAGAAAACTGCTGGGCATCCGCTGACGACATCGGCTGCCACTCCGTCAGATTGGAGGTGATGTACTCTGCTTTCCAATCATACTGGTTCCAATCGAGGGAGGATGCGGCAGACGCGGCCTTCAAAGAATCGGCCGCGTACATGGGAGTATCCGTTTCCGGAGCGGTATCCCCTGAAGCCGAGGCAACGCCGGACACGCTGAACATTACTGCCAGTACGGATGCAAGAGATAATCCTATACGCCAAAACTTTTTCAAACTGATTTCCTCCATTCTCTTTTCTTTATTACGAAATCCGATATTCACCGGATATCATAGATAAGGTTACATTTCCTTCCGTTTTGCCTGCGCGTCAGTTCCCCAGAACCTCCATAACCGGGTCGATCAGGATGTGGTTCTGCCAGCATCCGCCGGTGTCGGCAGTGATGTCTTCTCCCGGCATCGCGCCATAGCCTTCGATCACGATTACATCGCCCTTCTCCAGCTTCAGCTGCAGGGACGGGAAGTCTACTGTCTGGCCTTTTTTCACCGTGATATAGTCGTCGTTTTCGGGCCAGATTTTCTCGTCGTTTTTATAAATGGCGACCCGGCCTTCTGTTTTGGATAACGCTCCCTCGTCGGTGGCGGTCGCGGCGGAGATCGTCTTAATGGTTCCGGCCTTCAGAATCGCCTCATGCGCATAGGGCGCGGTGTAGGCGACGCCGGCTTTGTCCCAATACAGGCTTCCGCTCGCCCACTGATTGGCGTTTAGTACCACGCCGCCCTCATCCGGCAGGCGGACGTACGGCAGAGCGTTGTCCAGATTTTTCATGCTGAAGGTTTCGTCGTTCGTCAGCATCTCTTTCCAGCCGTCGATGCAGTTGGCGTCGAGGTAAACCGGCTTCCACACGGCGTCGGCCTTTACCCCGCCGGCGTCCAGAGATTCCTTCAGGACATCATGCGCGGTATAGGTTGCCGCTTTCACCGGGGGAGCCTTGGTGGCAGGGGCAGCGGTCGTGGGAATACCGGTGCTGGCGGTGGTGCTTTGGGTCGTGACGGCTGTCGAGCTTCCGTCGGTGGAGGCGGCGCTTTCTGTTGAGGATGAGGACGCCCCGCTGTCCGCCGACGAGGGGGATCCCTTTCCCCTGCCGCAGCCCGGCAGCGCCAAAAGCAGTACCAGCAGCAGACTTAACCATCTCTTTTTCATACGTACCATGTGCCCTCCTCTGATTGATTTATAATAAAAGCCGTTTTTCACGGATTTCGCTCAAAATCCCATGGCAAAAGCGATTTGGTTATGTATTCTAAATTTCCTGATTTTATTTTTGAAAAAAACGACATTCTATTTTGCGGTGGAACAAAAAGATCTTTTTTGAAGACGTTTTAATGCTTTTTATAATAGAAATTTTAATATATTGCTTCTTTTCATTGGGCATATTGTGTGTTTGTCAAACGAAAATGTGAGCAAAAGGGCCCCAAAAAAGTGAGCACCTT
>CAJJLZ010000017.1 GCA_905192745.1 uncultured Oscillospiraceae bacterium | reverse complement strand
AGTTTTTGCAGGAGCAGACACAACAGCCGGAAAAGATAAACCCGCTAAAGCACGTTGAGGACACAATCGAGCAGAATGACAACAGCTTTGACGGTATCATCAACAACACCCCTACTGTTGACGAACTGGAAGCAAAGGTAAAAGCCGGGGAACAAATTTCCCTTGTTGACCTTGCGGAAGCGATTAAGGCAGACAAAGAACGCGGCAAAGAGAAGCCCTCTATCCGGGCGCAGCTCAAAGCGGATAAGGAACGGGCGGGAAAGAAGAAACCCACGAAGCAAAAATCGCAGGACTTGGAAAGGAGCTGACCTATGAATAAGTTTGAAGATGTGGACGTTATCACTTCCCTTGAAGCGATTATGAAACAGAATACCGCTTTTTATCAGAATGATTTTGACCTTGATAGAAACATTTTACAGAAAGCGGCGGCAAGCCCCACAGCCGAGGACAGGCGGCTTTTATGGTTTTCCCGCCCGTCCGGGACGAGCTGCTTCCGGGAGCGCGACGTTTTTCTAAAAGGCACAAGACAGCATAACACATGGCGGTTTTACGGGGAACAGACGCGCGATAAAGTCCTTGCCTATGCGGTGGAGCTGACCGGGATTGTAAACGGAAAAATCAAAGGCAATCTCTATGAGCTTGACTATCCGCAGCATTTCCGGCACGTTAAGGAACAGGCATTACCCGCAGATAATTACACGCTGCTCTATGAGCATGGAGAACGGGTGCAGCCCGCCGGACAGTATCTTGACGGCAATCCCGACCCGCAGCTTGGGAAGTTTGAACGCTTTGAAGCGCAGCCTAATGACCCGGAAGCATTGCATTTTCTCATGCGGGAGGAAAAGCGCAGCTATGACCGCTTAAAGCCGGGGGATTTCAAGGCGCATATTACCGCATTGCATGACAGCCGGATTGAAGCCGAAGCACAGCGCATTGTAGCGGAAATGAAGCGGCAGGACAGCCCTAACAGCCCCAACAAAACACATTTCATGGTGGAGCTTTCGCCTTACTTTATGCAGTTAGCCTCTACAAAGGACACCGACCGTCTGTTTGCTATGCTGCCATGCAAAACACTTTCTTTTTCTAAGATTGAGGGCAGACATGGCACTTTTGCATTTTTAGACAAAAGCGAGGACAGAAGCCGGAATATCCGAAAAGCGCGCCCCTCTGTCCGGGCGCAGCTTACCGCAGACAAGAAAACAGCCGCCCCGAAAAAGGCAGCGGCAAAAAGAAAAAATCACGATTTGGAGGTATGAGCATGAATAGATTTACTGTTGAGGAAACAAACCTTTTGAGCATTTACCATGAGGGAAGCAAGGCGCAGCTTATAGAGGACATGACCGCTGCGCTGCCTTACATGGACGCGGGATTACGGGAGCTTGCAAAGCGCACCCTTTCCAAAGTAGGCGCGCTGACCGAAGCCGAGTACAGGGAGCTTGCCGTTTATCCTGCTGATGAAGTATGACCGGGATTAAGCGGCTGTCGCCGCGACAAAGCCGCAAGGTAAACACCCTTGTGAAAAAGGAGTGCTGCAACTGCGAGAATGGCAACTGTATTTTACTAGACGACGGGGACACTTGCGTATGCCCGCAGCTCATTTCCTATTCGCTGCTCTGTAAGTGGTTTCGGATTGCCGTACTTCCTCTTGATAAGCTGCTCTTTGCGGAGCTTTACCATACCGACGATATGCGAAAGTGTATCGTGTGCGGTGCGTCCTTTGCGTCGAAGTCAAACAGCGTCAAATACTGCCCGGATTGCCGCAAGCGCATTACCCGCAGACAGGCAGCCGAGCGCATGAGAAAAAAGCGTACTCTTGTTACGCAGTAGGGGCGAAAAAAGCCTTTGCTTGCAGGGTTTTTCGGACACAAAAACAAAGAGGTAAAGGATTGATACCTTTACCCCTAAAATCGCGGTTCTACTGCGTAACATTTCAAAAGCTGCACCTATGAGAAAACGGGCGCGGTGGCCAACATATCGGCTGCCGCGTCCGTTCTTTTTTATGCTTATTTATCCGCGCTCGGTTTCTTTTGCCCGTTCCGGCTGACGTTCCACTTTCAAAATACTGTCGATGTTCTGCTTGATAACGTCGTATTCCTTGACTTGCTTTTTCAGTTTTCCATAGTCGGCATACAGGGCTTCTTTTTGTTTTTGAAGTGCTGCGTACTCTACTTGCAGGGCGGTAATGCTTGGGAGCTTGGAGATACCCGCTGCCTTGATTGTCTTTGCCGCTGCTTCATGGAGAATTATATCGCTCTCATGGGCTGCCCGGTATTTATCCTTATCCTTTGCCTTGCGGTATGCAGCATAGGCAGGCTTTGTCTTTTGATAGGTAGTGATATGCTTGATAAGCAGCGTCATATCGGTAAGTCGCTTTTCAACCTCTTTTAAGCTGTCCGCTGCCTGTTCGCTTGCTGCGGTAACTTCCGCGATTTTCGCTGTCAGCTCTGCGTACTGCTCAATCTTGTGTTCCGTCAAGAAATTCATGGTTTTAGCTGCCTGTTTCAGATTATGGATTTTTGCCCATTGCTCATAGCCCCGGCTTTCCTGCGCCTTGATACTGTTCTGAATATCAATGAGCAGACTAACGCCGCCGCGATCTGCGCGGGGAGCTTTCGCAGCGTGGGCGCGTTTGCCGCTTATCCGTTCACTGATAGCTTCCTCTGTATAATCTGCGCCGAGGGTTTTCAATCGGGTAAACCGTTCCTGTCCGGGAGCGCGGCAGGAGATATATTTTCCCGGCTTTATCTCATAGCCCGCCGCCTGTAATTTTGAAAGCAATTCCTCAAAATCTGATACTTGGGGAATAAGCGCGTCCACGGCAATTTTTAGCTTGCCTTTATAGCTTGTACCCGTTTTCTCCGCTTGATACTCTGCATAGCTTTTTCCCTTGCTACCTCTGCTCGGAGTGATAACAGACAAGCCGTGTTCCCGGCACAGCTTATCGCTCATGTTCCGTATGCCGTAATAGCTGCGCTTGTTGGAATTGTACTTGTGGTGGTCTACGAAATTGACCGCGCAGAAAATCACATGATTATGGATATGTCCTTTGTCAATGTGAGTAGTCAAAACATATTCGTGCTGCCCTTTGGTTACTGCGTCTGCAAGCTGCCGTCCGATTTCATGGGCGGTCTGATAATCGACCTCTCCCGGCTCAAAGGATTGTATCAGATGGTGGGCTAAATTGTTTCCTTTATCCAACGCCTGCGACAGGGTAAAACCAAACTCAATGTCTGCCGTTTCATAGGCGCAGCCAAACGAGGACACAAGTATTTTTTCATCAGTCTTTGCGGGATTTTGGATATAGTCAAGGGCTTTGTTCAGCGTTCCTTTAATAGGCTTAATCTTTGTAACCGCCATATTTCCGCAAGCACCCCCTTTATTTCTTCTATGTCCTCTTGGTAGACGCTGCCTGTACTGTTCACACGCTTTGCAATCTGATTGACGTTGACACCGATTTTCTGTATCTCCGCTGTCATAGCTTTTATGTCGGTGTGGTCTACTTGCAGGATATACCCGTCAATGGCAATCTTCCGCAGATACGCCGCCATGTTCCGGGTGGGTATCAGCTTCATTTTTTCTTCTATTAAATCCCGTTCTGCTTCCGTTACTCTGAACTTGATTTGTACTGTTCTTTTTCGTCCGTCCATGCTTTGACACTCCTTTCCATTCCGAGGGTTTGGGACACTTCCCAACAAGCAATTTTGCCGACGCTGCCGCAGAGCAGGGCAGGCAAAATACGGAAGTGGGTACCCGCTTCCTATGCTTGCTATTCATCTTTTCGCTTTCTTCCACGATAAAGACGGGATTTTGCCAAAGACACCCGCAGGAAAAGAAAAACGCCATAGAAACACAGCGTTTCCATAGCGTTCTTAGTGCATATTCAGTTTTAGTCATTGTCTTTTTCGACTTCCGTTATTTCCTTTGCCGTAGCCGCAACGATACGCAAACCGTTATCGCTCATGCTGTCAAGCAGAGTATCAAGCTGCCGCCGCTGCGTGGACTTCTCGGCGTTATCATTCGGAAAGAAAAACTGGTCTACCGAAATATGATAACGAGTAACAAGGTCATAGAAAACTTGCAGGCTCGGCTGTTGTCCCTTGTTCTCGATATTCGCAAGATAGCGCGGGGATATATAGAGCGCGTCGCTTACCGTTTTGCGGCTCTCTCCGTATTCTTTTCTCGCGGCTTTTATGGCTGCCCCGAACGCCTTAAAGTCATATAGTGGTACTGGTCGTTTAGCCATTTTCATTCACCCTCTTACATTTTACTGTTCCCCTTTCTTTTTGAATATGTCTACACAGTTCATAGTGTTAGCTTAAATAATGCCGATTATACAAAAGCGGTTGTAAACTTTCCAAAAACGCATTGACAAACTTCGATATGATGGGTATAATACAAGAGCAAGGAGGTGAATTGCTTGACAGAGAATGAGAAACGCGCAAGGATTTTCAAGTCCTTTTGCGATGCGAATAGATTAACGATTTTAGGGCTACTCAAAGGCGGGGAAAAATGCGCTTGCGAATTGCTTGACGAGTTGCATATAGGGCAGCCGACGCTATCACATCACATGAAAATACTTTGCGACGCAGGAATTGTCCGGGGACGTAAAGAGGGCAAATGGACGCATTATTCCTTTGACCCGCAAGGAGTACAAAAAGCAAAAGAGTTGTTGGACGAAATAACGGAGTTCTCTCCCGGTTGTTCGGATAATTGTTCCTGTAAACAATAAGCCGCTTGTAGGCAGCAAGCGGCTTATACAAAAACTAATATATCGACAAATTGCAATGTGTCAATTTTAAGGAGGTCTATATTTATGCAAACTGTAAAGTCAATTTGGGATTTCTTCCAAACCGAACTTTTGGGTATGAGTTGGCTCAATCGTTTGATAGGTGATTTATTGAATGCTTGCGGATTAGATACCGCCGGGAAAGTCGGCGGCAGCGTTCAGTTTTTCATCTACGACACAATCAAAATCATGGTGCTGCTCGGCGTGCTGATTTTGATTATATCCTACATACAAAGCTACTTCCCGCCGGAAAGAACAAAAAAGATACTTGGTAGATTTCATGGTGTGGGTGCAAACTGTATCGCCGCGCTGCTCGGAACAGTAACGCCGTTTTGTTCCTGTTCTTCCATTCCGCTATTTATCGGATTTACAAGCGCGGGATTGCCGCTTGGGGTTACGTTCTCATTTCTGATTTCTTCCCCTATGGTAGACCTCGGCTCTCTTGTGCTTCTTATGAGCATTTTCGGTTGGAAAGTCGCTGTCCTTTATGTAGTGCTTGGATTAGTGATTGCCGTTGTGGGCGGCACGTTGATTGAGAAATTACATCTTGAAAACTACGTTGAGGGTTTTATCCGCAATGCAAATACCCTTGATGTTCCGCAGGAAGAACTACACTTCAAAGACCGTATCAAATACGCATGGGAGCAGGTTTTAGCAACAGCAAAAAAGGTTGCCCCCTATGTACTGATTGGCGTAGGTATCGGTGCATTTATCCATGATTGGATACCCGAAGATTTTATTGTCAAAGTGCTTGGTACGGGTAATCCCTTTGGCGTAATCCTTGCGACGATTGCGGGCGTTCCCATGTATGCGGATATTTTCGGCACAATTCCGATTGCAGAAGCCCTACTTGCAAAGGGCGCACAGCTTGGCGTTGCCCTGTCCTTTATGATGGGCGTTACCACGCTTTCGCTCCCGTCCGTAATCATGTTGCGAAAGGCAGTTAAGCCGAAGTTGCTCGGTATCTTCATTGCAATATGTACCGTTGGCATTATCATTGTGGGATATTTCTTTAATGCAATACAATATCTAATTGTGTGAGGGAGGTATAAGAACATGGCAAGCGTCCCTTTGATTGTGGGGTATGTTGGCGGCATTGGGGAAAGAAGCACAAAGAGGGCATTTGCATATTCGGCGGTGTTCGCTGTTGGTACGGCAATTACCTTTATAAGTTTGGGTATCATAGCGACCTCGGCGGGTAGGCTCATTGGCAATTCTTCGCCTATTTGGTATCTCGTTCTCGGTGCTTTGATGGTGTTAATGGCTTTACAGACGTGGGGAGTATTTAACCTCATTCCGTCGGCTAATCTACTGTCGAAAAGCAAAAAAAGGGGATTTGTAGGCGCATTTCTCGCCGGAATATTAGGCGGTATATTTTCCTCGCCCTGTTCCACTCCTGTTTTAATTGCACTACTTGCCATTGTTGCGGGAAACGGAAATCTGCTATGGGGTATTCTGCTTATGCTGCTATACTCAATCGGTCATAGTGCGCTTGTCATGGTTGCGGGGACTTCCGTAGGCTTTGTGCAAAGGATTAGCGGAAACACACGCTACAATAAAGCCGAGACGGTCTTAAAAGTGATAATGGGTACGGCTATTTTACTCATTGGATTTTATATGTTTTGGCTTGCATTTTAACAAAAATAATATTTGGAGGTAAAGAAAATGGCATTATTTGGTTTTGGTAAGAAGAAAGACGAAGAAAAAAACATTCCCGCTTGCGCTTGTCAAAGTGATTGTGCGACTTTTGAAGCGACAGAAGAGGACGCAAACAAGGTAAAAATTGAGGATGGGGCAATGAGCGTCAAAGTTCTTGGCGTGGGTTGCGCTTCCTGCCATGAACAATACGAACAGGCAAAGGCGGCGGTTAAAAGCATGGGACTTGATGTAGAAGTGGAGTATATAACTGATTTGCAAAAGGTCGTGGGGTACGGTGCAATGAGTATGCCCGCCCTCGTCGTTAATGAAAAAGTAGTTGCAATGGGTAAGGTACTTAAAGCTGCTGATGTTGAAAAGCTGCTGCACAAATTGGGGTTCTAAAGGGGGTGGCTCTCATGAGCAAAGAGAAAAGTGCAATAAACGTATTTCAAAAGTATCTAACGGTTTGGGTTATCCTCTGCATGGTTATAGGCATTTTGATTGGGGAGTATCTTCCGGGTATTCCCGCTTTTCTCAATCAATTTGAATATGCAAAGGTATCTGTTCCTATGGCAATCCTCATTTGGCTTATGATTTACCCTATGATGATGAAAGTGGATTTTCAAAGTATCAAAAACGTGGGGAAAAATCCAAAAGGGCTGTTTGTAACATGGATAACAAATTGGCTCATTAAGCCTTTTAAGAACTATTATCAAAAATTGAAAATGCGTTTTGAAAACGAAAGCGAAACTGCCGAACATTAAGGGCAGCAGTACGGCGGTTTTGAAATAACAAACAAGACCGCCGTTTCCTTTTTTGAAAAATTGAGTTACGGAGGGGGTATTAAAGTCGCCCTTTTTTAGGATACGGCGGTATCTATGGAGGTAGCGTCGTGTCCATTTTTATTTACACTAACCCACCGAATAATCTACGGTCAAAAAAAGCTATCACCCGCCGTCGGGGTATTCCGGCTACGAATATGAACTGTCAAATCACCTAAATACTGCATACATTTCCTTTGCGCCCGTCCGCGTCTTGCGGACGGGCGCATTTTGTGTTTTTCAAAACTTTTTTGAAAAACTTTTCTATTCCGTTTGGCAAATCTGCGGTGCGTCCGTGGAAGGCAGCCGAAAGGGGATAAATAACCCGCCCCCGGGACGAAAGGGGGTGAGAACATGGATTACCCTAATCGGTTGGAATGGCAGACAAGATGTGAGTTTAATGCGTACTGCAAACGCACGCTACGCAACGAACTGATTGACGCCTGCCGGGAAAGCAGAAGTCGGCAAAAGCACGAAGTCAACTTTTCAGACCTTGCCCCGCATGAGGAAAAGCAGCTTTATACCGTTGACAGATATTTTGTCAATGAGGACGAGGACGCTTTTTGTGCAGGCGGTTTGAAGATTACGGCGAAGCTGCTTGCCGAAGCAATGCGCTCCCTGCCGGAAGAAAAGCGGCAAGCCGTTTTACTGTACTACTTTTTCAGCATGACCGACACTGAAATCGCGGAGCTTATGAAAGTCCCCCGCAGCACAGTACAGTATAGACGGACAAGCTCTTTTGAACTGCTAAAACGATATTTGGAGGAACGCGCTGATGAATGGAACGAATTGTAATGAAAATGAGCGCGGCTTGTTACCCTACCCGGTCATTTTAGCCGCGACAAAGGGCGACCCCGACGCCATGAAAATTGTAATGCAGCACTACCAAAGCTACATAGCCCATTTGTCTATGAAGAAAATCCGCGACGAAAGCGGCAATACCTATTACGGCGTAGACGAGGACTTGCGGGAACGGCTGCAAGCAAAGCTCATGCGGGCTGTCCTATCCTTTAAGACAGATAAGTAAAAACGCGAAGTGTTCCACCCCTTTCCGCTTTGCGTATTCCTGTCTTTTGTACCTTGACAAAGAAAGCGACGCAAGATAACGGCGGCGCAGCATAGGGCAAATCAGATACGTTCCTTTTGTGCCGAGCCATGCGGCGGGTGCGCCATGACGTTATCCCGGCGGGACTTTCCCGCCCGGGATAACCGAGCGACCAACACCGACGCCGGAAAACAGGCATAGCAGCCTGTCGGCGACGAAGCGCAAAATACATAATGATACTCCCTTATCGCCATAGTCCGAGCGTTCAAAGCGTCGCAGGCAATGGGTAGGGCTGCGCGAGAACCGCGCAGGGGTGCAATTCCCGTGAGGTTGAGAAGCGAATCGATCGTCTGATTAAAGCCCCTTTACTGATGCTTTTAATTGTTTCAACCATTGAAAGGGGAAATGTTCTTATGAATGAAGAAAAAATGAACGCCCCTTGTGCGATAGGCACTAAAGGAGCAGTTACAACTGGCAGCGAACAAAGAGTACCGATACATCTTAAACTGACATTGACCATAAAAGAAGCTGCCGAATATAGCAATATTGGAATTAACAAGATTGACACCATGCTAAAGCAACCTAATTGTCCATTTGTACTATATGTGGGGACAAGAAAATTAGTCAAACGTCGTGAATTTGAAGAATATATCCGGCGTGAGCTGACAATATGAATATCTAATCGACAATTCTTGTTATTGAGATTGAAAAAACAGAGTCTTTATGCTATAATATATGCTTGCATTGGACTCTCTTTTGAGATACGAAAGGAGTCCGATATATGGGAAAAAATCTAAAAGGTAAAGAGTGCGGCAAAGGCATTTACCAAAGAAAGGACGGTTTATTCTCCGCAAGATACTACGCAAAAGACGGCAAACGCAAAGAGAAGTATTTTGAAACATTGCCGGAAGCGAAAAACTGGCTTGCTGACGCAAGATATGAGGAACGGCATAACCTTATCGTCACTTCTCCCGATATGACGGTAGACAAGTGGTTTACTTACTGGATTGAAAATATCGTTTGTGACCTTGCTCCGAATACCATAAGAAATTATAAAGAGCGTTACAAATGGAATATCCAACCCGTAATTGGAGCCATGTGCATAGCTGATGTAAAGCCCATGCACTGTAAAGCTGTTCTGAACCGAATGGAAACTACCTATGCAGGCTCGACCATTCGACAGGCTTATATCACAATGGGAACCATGCTGAAATCAGCAGTTATGAATGATATTATCGCAAAGCACCCGATGAATGGTGTCCGCTACACAAAACCCGTTCGTGCGGTAGATGATATTAAATACTTAACCGTTGAGGAACAGGAGAAGTTCTTGGAAGCAGCGGAACGCTCTCATAATTACAGGCAATACGCCTTGTTACTGGAAACAGGATTGAGAACGGCTGAATTGATTGGTCTGACTTGGGACGCTATTGATTGGAAAAAGCGGACATTGACAGTAAACAAAAGTTTAGAGTATCGACACAGCCAGGGATATTGGCGTGCGGGACCACCTAAGACGCAAAAAAGTTATCGTACCATTCCTCTCACAGATAAGGCATATTCCATTCTCAAAAGCTGCTATGATGAAAAAGACCAACGAAAACAGTCTGAAACATTGTCACAGGTTTTAGAGTATATCGACAGCAGGACAGGCGAAAATAAATGCCTTGTTATGCGAGATTTGGTTTTTGTCAACTGGAGAACAGGAGAACCCGCAAAAAACAGTTCCTATGACACACACTTATACAAATTGTGTGATGAAGCAGGTATTAAACGCTTTTGTATGCACGCCTTGCGACATACTTATGCCACACGCGCCATTGAGCGCGGCGTACAGCCTAAAGTGCTGCAACAGCTTTTAGGACACGCAAGCATTAAAACAACAATGGACAGATATGTTCATGTTACGGACGAATCACTGGTAAACGCCATACGCCAATTTCAACAGGCTACGCCGCCAATTTCAAAAAAAGGGCGTAAAAAGGGCGTACAAGAAATTTAAGGAAAGGCGAAAAGCCTTATAAATCAAGGCTTTTCGGATAGGTATAAACAATTATGAAATTAGGAATCGTGGGACTCCCGAACGTGGGGAAATCCACTTTGTTTAATGCCATTACCAACGCCGGCGCGCAGAGCGCCAACTATCCCTTCTGTACCATCGATCCCAACGTGGGGGTGGTCAGCGTCCCGGACGAGCGGCTGGACCGGCTGGCCGAGATGTACCATCCCGAAAAGGTGACCCACGCGGTGATTGAGTTTGTGGACATCGCCGGGCTGGTCAAGGGGGCGAGCAAGGGCGAAGGGCTGGGCAACAAATTTCTCGCCAACATCCGCGAGGTGGACGCGATCATCCATGTCGTGCGCTGTTTTGAAGACGACGATATCATCCATGTGGAGGGGAGCATCGACCCCCTGCGGGATATCGAGACCATCAATCTCGAGCTGATTTTTTCGGACATGGAAATGCTGGAACGCCGTATCGATAAGACGACGAAAATGCTCAAGGGGGACAAGTCTCTCCAGCCGGAGGTGGATTTCCTGAAGCGGGTCTACGCCACGCTGGAGCAGGGGCAGCCCGCCCGGTCGGTGGAGTGTACGCCGGAGGAGGAAGCCATCCTCGCCACCGTCGCCCTGCTGACCAAAAAACCGGTTATCTACGCCGCCAATATGAGCGAAGCGGATTTCACCGGGAATATCGAAAAGAACACACAGTATTTAAAGGTAAAGGAACTGGCGGCAAAGGAAAAGGCCGAGGTACTGCCCATCTGCGCCCAGATCGAGGCGGAAATCGCCGGGATGGACGAGGAGGAGAAGGGGCTGTTCCTCGCGGAGCTGGGACTGGACCATTCCGGGCTGGACCGGCTGATTCAGGCGAGCTACCGTCTGCTGGGGCTGATCTCCTACCTCACCGCCGGCACGCCGGAGGTGCGCGCATGGACCATTACCGAGGGGACCCGCGCCCCGCAGGCCGCCGGCAAGATCCACACCGATTTTGAGCGCGGCTTCATCCGGGCGGAGGTCGTGGCCTACGACGATCTGATGGCCTGCGGCTCGATGGCCGCCGCGAAGGAAAAAGGGCTTGTCCGGTCGGAGGGCAAGGAGTATGTGATGAAGGACGGCGATATCGTCCTGTTCCGGTTCAATGTATAATATTTCCAAGCCACAGACGCAATACAGGAAGGATGAAGAACCATGAAGGTAATTCTGACGCAGGACGTGAAGGGTCAGGGCAAAAAGGGCGAATTGGTCAATGTCTCCGACGGCTATGCGCGCAACTTTCTTTTTCCGCGCGGACTGGCGACCGAGGCGAACGCCGCGGCGATGAACGAACTGAAAAACCGCGAGGAAGCGGCGGCGTTCCATAAAGAGCAGGAGAAGAAGCAGGCGCAGGAAACCGCCGCCGCCATTGACGGCAAGACGGTGAAGCTGACCGCCCGGGCGGGACAGGGCGGCCGTCTGTTCGGCGCCGTTACCGCTAAGGAAGTGGCGGAGGCCCTGTCCCGGGATTACGGCGTAAAGTTCGACAAGCGGAAAATCGAGATGGGGGACATCAAGGCGTTCGGCTCCTATTCGGCGGAGGTCAAGCTAAACTTTGGCGTGACGGCGAAAATCACCGTGATGGTGACCGAATGATTGCCGGGCCGTTTTCTAAGGGCTCCATAATCGGATAATACCGGCCGGGCGTTCTGCCGCCCGGCGGGACAAGGGGCGGCCCCGGTCTGCGCTTGCGCACGCCCGGCCGCCGTTTGACGCTTCATTGCCGTTTTACGGCGGATTTTCAGATAAGGATGAAAGGAGTGGCTTTCTCTATGGCGGAATATACCGGACGAAACCGGGACGGCGGCGGATATGATGAACTGAACCTTCCCTACAGTCTGGAAGCGGAGCAGGCCGTCCTCGGAGCGATTTTGATCGATCCGCAGTGCATCAATCAGGTGGCGGACGCCCTGCGCCCGGAATATTTCTATCTGCCGGAGCATCAGGCGGTGTACCGTGTGATGAGTCTGAAAATGATGGAATCTCAGGTGATCGATTTCGTCACCGTCCTCGAATCCCTGAAAGCCGAGGGCTTTTTCGCCGGCGAGGAAGGAAAGGCGTATCTGCTCAAACTGGCGCAGATGGTGCCCTCGATCTCCAATATCGGGAATTACGCGCGGATCGTGCGGGAAAAATACGATGTGCGGATGCTTATCAAGGCGGCCCGGGAGATCGTGGACGACGCGATGGATCCCGGCATCGAGCCGTCGGTACTGCTGGATTCGGCGGAGCAGAAAATATACGATATCCGTCAGGGGCGGCAGGCCGGCGGGCTGGTCCCGATTCAGGAGGTTCTGGCCAGCAACTATGAGATGTTCAACAAACTCGCTTCGGACGACCGGGGAGAATTTGTGGGTATCCCGAGCGGCATTTCCGCACTGGACGATATCACCACCGGACTGAACCGGTCCGACCTGATTATCGTCGGCGCCCGCCCCGGCATGGGAAAAACCAGCTTTGCGCTGAATTTGGCCCGGAACGTCGCCGTTAAGCAGAACAAGACGGTCGCCTTCTTCGCGTTGGAGATGTCCCGCGAACAGCTGGTCAACCGTCTGCTGTCCAGTGAGGCGAAGGTATCCAGCAAAAAGCTTCGGGTGGGCAACCTGACACCGGAGGAGTGGGGAAGGATTGCCGCCGCGTCCAGTATTCTTTGCAAGGCGCCGATGTATTTCGACGATACTTCGAATATCACTGTTCCCGAGATGAAGGCCCGGCTGCGGCGGCTGAAAAAGGTGGATTTCGTGGTCATCGACTACCTGCAGCTGATGCAGTCCGCCCGGCGGATCGATAACCGCGTACAGGAAGTCACCGAGATCACCCGAAGCCTGAAGATCATGGCGAAGGAGCTGCATATCCCGCTGATGGTGTGCGCCCAGCTCTCCCGCGGAACGGAGAAACAGGCCAATCATCGTCCGGCGCTGGCTGATCTGCGGGAATCCGGTTCTATCGAACAGGACGCCGATCAGGTGCTGTTCCTGTACCGCGACGAGTATTATAAAAATGAAAAAGAGGATCCGACGCAGGTGGAGGCGGGAACCTCCGAGGTCATTGTGGCCAAGAACCGTCACGGCGAACTGGGTACTGTCAAGCTGGCCTGGTTCGGCGAGTTCACCCAGTTCACCAGTCTGGAAATGCACCGCAGCGAATGAGACGATTCTTCGAATCGTTCTGAAAAATCCCTGCGCGCCATGGATGGCGGCGCGCATTTTGCGGCGTGGCCGTAAAACCGACTTTTTTCCGGCAGGGCTGTTATGGCGTGCCGGTTCCTTTTCCTGTTGTCTACGGTATTGAGGAGAACGCCTTATGGAAAGCGAAAAATCCGTTCGGTCAGCCGGCCTTCTGAAAAAGGCGGCGGCGACCATCCGACGGGAATCCCTTCTCCGGCCGGGAGATACGGTGCTGGTCGCGCTTTCAGGCGGCGCGGATTCCATGGCGCTGCTTCATGCCCTGCTCCTTCTGCGGGAGCCGCTCGGCCTTTCGGCGGTGGAGGCCGCGCATGTAAATCATGGCCTGCGGGCCGGGGAGGCCGACCGGGATGAAGCGTTCGTTCGGGAGACATGCCGTCGGCTGAATGTCCCGCTCTCGGTGCTTCGCGCCGACGTGCGGGCTGAAGCCGCCGCACGGGACGAAGGGCTGGAGGAAGCCGGACGGCGGGTTCGGTATGCGTATTTCGCCGGGCTGGCCGCCGAAAAGGGAGCGATCACGGCAACCGCTCACACCCTCAGCGACAGTATGGAAACGGTGCTGCTTCACATGGCGCGGGGCTGCGGGCTTCGCGGGCTTTGCGGCATCCCGGCTTCCCGCCCTCTGGCGGACGGGCTGCGGCTGGTCCGTCCGCTGCTCGGCTGTACCCGGGCGGAGGTGGAAGCCTTCTGCACGGAACAAAAGATTGCCTTTGTAACCGACAGCACCAACGCGGAGGACGTTTACGCCCGCAATCGTATCCGGCGTCAGGCGGTCCCCGCGCTGCAGGCGGTTAACCCGGGGGCGGCGGACGCCTTCGCCCGTCTGATGAAGCGGGCCCGGCAGGATGAGGATTATCTGACGGAGCAGGCAGCGGCGGCGCTGGCGGACGCGGCTTTCCCGGATGAGGTGGGGGAATGGGACGCCGTGAGACTGCGGACGCTCCCTCCCGCGCTGAAGGCCCGGGCGCTCACGGAGATCGCGGCCGGGGCGGGGCTCCTCCCCGCCGAGGCGCAGGTGGAGGGGATGGAACGGCTGCTGGAAACCGGCGGCGCGCTCTCTCTTTCCCGAAGCCGGAAAATTGTTGTTTCGCAGGGGCGGCTGGCGGTCGTTTCGGCGGCGGATGAAGCGGCACTCGGCGAAAATAACGCCAATTCAGCGGAAATTCCGGTAAAGCCGGGAATTTCCTTTGTGTTTTCTGGCAGAATAACCATGCCGAGAGTCCTGT
The DNA here is from genome assembly GCA_905192745.1 of uncultured Oscillospiraceae bacterium. GTDB lineage: Bacteria > Bacillota > Clostridia > Oscillospirales > Acutalibacteraceae > Avimonas. The sequence goes on along the minus strand of CAJJLZ010000017.1, from coordinate 42,953 downwards.
CTTTGGCGGAATATGAAAAGGAATTGAAAATTCACAAAAACTTATTAAAAAATGCACTGAACTATGATAAGATATCAGGGTACGTGTCCGTGCGTTCCCGTCGGCCGGGGGACAGCTATCATCCGGTGGGCCGGGACGTGGGGAAAACGCTGAAAAAGCTGCTGAACGAGGCCGGGCTTCCGGCCTGGCGGCGGAATGCGGTTCCGGTGTTCTGCGATCGGGAGGGGATCGTGCTGGTCGGCGGCTTCGGCTGCGATGAGCGGGTCCGTATCGACGCGGATACCCGGCGGGTTCTGTTGCTGGAGCCGGAAGAACTGAAAACAGCGGCGGACGGAAAAACGGAAGTATACGGCGGCGGGAACAGGCCGCCGGAAGGGACAGGATAGGACGATGGCAATGAAGAGCATGAAAGACGATATCTCCGAAGTGCTGTTTACCGAACAGCAGTTGGCGGATATTGTAAAAGAGATGGGCGCGCGCATCAGCCGGGATTATGAGGGGAAAAATCTGGTGATGGTCAGTGTGCTGAAGGGATCGCTGATTTTCATGGCGGACCTGATGCGGGAGATCACGGTTCCCTGTTCGATCGATTTCCTGTCGGTGTCCAGCTATGGAGCGGGCACGACGACGACCGGCGAGGTGCGAATATTAAAGGACCTCGACGCCACGCTGGAGGGAAAGGATCTGCTGGTGGTGGAGGATATCCTCGACTCGGGCGTAACCCTCTCGTTCCTGCTCAAAAACCTGTCGGCCCGCCATCCGCAGAGCATTCGGCTGTGTACGCTGCTGGATAAGCCGGAGAGGCGGCGGGTGGATATCCACCCGGACTATGTCGGCGCACAGGTGCCGGACAAGTTTATTGTGGGCTATGGGTTGGATTATGCGGAAAAATACCGCAATCTTCCCTATATCGGGGTGCTGAAGCCGGAAATTTACGCCGACTGACCGACGGGGAAGGCCTGCCCCGAACAGCTTAGTTTACCCGCGGCGGCCCCGCGGAATAAAAGGAGTGGATGAGTTTGGAGTCCAACAACAACGACTACGGCAAGATTATACGGAACGTGCTGCTGATTCTGGGGGTTCCGTTGCTGATAATGATTGCGCTGTGGCTGGTTTTTGACGCCCGCACGGCGGACGCCAAGGTGCAGTATTCGGATATTCTGGCCTATTTTCAGGATGACAAGGTGGAAAAATTCGATTTGGACCTCGGCAACGGCACCCTGTTGCTGACACTGCGGCAGGATTACCGCGAGGATCTGAACAAGGACAACGTGATCGACGACAAGGATATCCTGAAATATACCGTGCCGAACACCAGCGTCTTTCTGGAGGATATCCGGGAGATGGTGAACGAGTACAATGCGTCGCATCCCGACACCCGGATCACCTTCAATTATCAGCCGGTCAGCGAGATGCCGTGGATTGTGAATCTGCTGCCCTCCCTGCTGATTATCGTGGTGGTCATCGTCATGTTCGTCATGATGCGCCGTTCCATTAATTCGATCGACGGCGGCAAGGCGATGGGCTTCGGCAAGGCGCGGGTCAAGCAGCCGGCGGACGAAAAGCGGAAAACTACCTTCGCCGATGTGGCCGGCGCGGATGAGGAGAAGGAAGAGCTGCGGGAGATCGTGGACTTCCTGAAATCCCCGAAAAAGTTCAAGGAGCTTGGCGCGCGGGTCCCGAAGGGCGTACTGTTGGTGGGCCCTCCCGGCACGGGTAAAACCCTGCTGGCTAGGGCGGTCGCCGGCGAGGCCGGGGTGCCCTTCTTCTCCATCTCCGGTTCGGATTTTGTGGAGATGTACGTTGGTGTGGGCGCGTCCCGCGTACGGGATCTGTTTGACCAGGCAAAGAAAAATTCTCCCTGCATTATCTTTATTGATGAGATTGACGCGGTGGGCCGTCAGCGCGGCGCCGGCCTCGGCGGCGGGCATGACGAGCGGGAACAGACACTGAACCAACTGCTTGTTGAGATGGACGGTTTCGGCGCGAACGAGGGCGTCATCATGATCGCCGCGACCAACCGGCCGGATATCCTTGATCCCGCCCTGATGCGGCCCGGCCGTTTCGACCGGCAGATCGTGGTGAATTATCCCGACGTCAAAGGGCGTGAGGAAATCCTGAAGGTACACGCCCGCGGCAAGCCGCTGGCCCCTGATGTGGAGCTGTCGGTTATTGCCAAATCCACCGCCGGCTTCACCGGCGCGGACCTCGAAAATCTGCTTAACGAGGCGGCTCTTCTCGCCGCCCGGAAAAACCTCCATTCCATCACCATGCCGGAGATCGAAGAGGCCACCATTAAGGTGGTAATGGGCACTGAAAAGCGGAGCCATGTCATCAACGACAAGGAAAAGAAGCTGACGGCCTACCATGAGGCCGGTCACGCGGTGGTCACCTATTACTCCCCGACACAGGATCCCGTGCACCAGATTTCGGTCATCCCCCGCGGGATGGCGGGCGGCTATACCATGAGTCTGCCCGAGCACGACAAGTCCTACCGCCTGAAGAAGGAGATGCTGGAGGATATTCAGGTGCTGCTCGGCGGCCGGGTCGCCGAGGCGCTGGTGCTGGACGATATCTCGACCGGCGCGTCCAACGATATCGAGCGCGCGACCGAGACCGCCCGCAATATGGTTATCAAATACGGCATGACCGATAAGCTCGGGCCGATTCTTTACGGTTCGTCCGATTCCAACGAGATTTTCCTCGGCCGGGATTTCGGCCATACCCGCAACTATTCGGAAGAGGTGGCGGCGGAGATCGACGCGGAGATCAAACGGATTGTCACCGCAAGCTACGCCGAGACCGAGCGGAAGCTGACCGAGCATATGGATAAGCTGCACACCGTCGCCCGGTACCTGTTCCTGCATGAGAAGCTGGACGGCGAGCAGTTCGACAAGCTGATGAAGGGCGAGGCCCTTCCGGAAGCGGAGGAAACCTCCGCCGTCTTGCCGGCATCGCCGGCAAATGGGTCGGAAAACCCGGATGGCGAGATTGATCATTAAATTTTCCAAATAGAAAAGCCCCCCGTTTCTGTCTTTCGCAGCGCGAGAACAGGAACGGGGGGCTTTTTGCACCGCTTGGGCCGGCTTAGCTTCCGTACCGGCGGAGATACTCCTCGACAACCGAGGAATCGATATACGGCAGGGCAATGGAAATCCCGGAAATCCCCTCTTGCTCGAGAATTTCCTTAGTGCGGCAGTTCAACCATTCTGTTGAAAGAAAAGGGAGGAGGGGAGATAGTGGAGATAAAGAGGGCGCAGCCTGAAGGCTTAGCTCCGCCAACCGTATGAGAGCCTCGTCTGAAAGAAAGGGAGCCAGACAGCGAATATCCGCGAGGTTGGCGGTGAGCTGATATTGCCTTTCCGCCAGATTATCCAACACAGCGGTATCCAGAAAGGGAGCGAGACCGCAGATGGCGGATGAGTTACCGGACGATTCCTCCAGACACTCTTCCGCGATTTTCTGGAGGAATTCGGCGCTCAGGAAGGGCGCAAGGCGTTGGATTTTTTGCAGCGAGCCGGACCGGCGGTATAGTTTTTCTGCCGCGGTTTCCAGAAACGCGGTGTTGACATAGGGGGCGACGGCGGCCAGTTCGTTTTCATCGATATCCCGCTCTTCGGCCGCTGCCGGAGAAGGTTTTTCTTCCTTTGCCGGTTCCTCGTAGGACGTCGTTACAGGGGCTGTTCCTTCAGCAATGCGGTCGGAAGGCGCTTTCCCCAAAAGTTCATCGATAGAAACGTCCAGTTCTTCCGACAGGGAGGGCAGCTTACCGATATCCGGCATAGTTTCCCCCCGTTCCCAACTGCTTACGGCCTGATAACTGATCCCGAGGCGGTCAGCCAGTTCCATTTGGGTAATTCCAGCCTGTTTGCGCAGTGCGGCAATCCGCAGGCTGACGGCGGCCATGTCAAACATAAGGGGTTCCTCCTTGTATGAGAATATCCGGACGGGCATGTCGACCTACCGCGATCCTGTTTTCATTCTATCCTGTTTCGATGGGAATGTCGAGCAAGTTGTTCTTGAAAGACACATAGAAGGATGGAAAAAGTCTGACTCAAGCAACGCTTGAGTCAGACTTTGAAAAAGCCGGGCCGGGGAATCTCCCGGCCCGGCCTGCCGATCGCGGCTTATTTTGCTTCGTTCCAGCTGTACATTTTCCGCAGTTCCTTGCCGACCGCTTCGAGCTGATGCTCGGATTCGATCCGGCGGCAGGCGTTGAAGTGGGAACGGCCGTTTTTGTTCTCGGCGATCCACTTGGAGGCGAAGGTACCGTCCTGAATCTCGGTGAGGATCTTCTTCATTTCCTTCTTGGTTTCGTCGGTGATCAAGCGCTTGCCGGTCTCGTAATCGCCGAACTCCGCCGTGTCGGAAATGGAATACCGCATCATGGCGAAGCCGCCCTTGTAGATCAGATCCACAATCAGCTTCATCTCATGGATGCACTCGAAATAGGCGTTCTCGGGAGCGTAGCCGGCTTCCACCAGCGTTTCGAAGCCTGCCTTCATCAGAGCGGTCACACCGCCGCACAGCACGGCCTGCTCGCCGAAGAGGTCGGTCTCGGTCTCGGCGCGGAAGGTAGTCTCCAGCACGCCGGCACGGGCGCCGCCGATGCCCGCCGCATAGGCCAGAGCGATATCCAGCGCGCGGCCGGTCGCGTTCTGATGGATGGCGACCAGACAGGGCACGCCCTTGCCTTCGACATACTCGCTGCGGACGGTGTGGCCCGGGCCCTTCGGGGCGATCATGAATACATCGACGTCGGCGGGGGGCACGATCTGGCCGAAGTGGATGTTGAAGCCGTGCGCGAAGGCCAGTGCCTTGCCTGCGGTCAGGTTGGGGGCGATATCCTTTTTGTACATATCGGCCTGGCGCTCGTCGTTAATCAGGATCATGATGATGTCGGCGGCCTTGGTGGCTTCCGCAGTGGTCATGACCTTCAGCCCGGCGGCCTCGGCCTTCGCCCAGCTCTTGGAGCCTTCATACAGGGCAACGATGACGTTGACGCCGCTCTCGTGCAGGTTCAGGGCGTGCGCATGGCCCTGTGAGCCGTAGCCGACGATGGCGACGGTCTTGTCCTTGAGCAAGCCGAGATTGCAGTCGCTTTGATAGTAGATTTTTGCCATGATAATTACCTCCTGTGCCGTATGAGCGGCAGATTTTAAATGAATGGATGGACGGAATATGTTAACCTGCATAAGGTTAATATATCTGCTGCTTTTTGACCTTTCGGGTCGGATCCGCGCCCTTTTCCAGCGCAATGACGCCGGTGCGCACAATCTCCTTGATGCCATAGGGGCGGAGTAGCGCTTCCAATGTTTCGGTGCGTTCGGCGGTATCGGCGAATTCCAGCGTCAGGGTGGCACGGGTGACGTCCACAATCCGCGCGCCCATCAGCTCGGAAATCCGCATGATATCCTCCCGCTGCCCGGCGCCCGCCGATACTTTGAGCAGGCAGAGGGTACGGGCAATGGTTTCGGCCGGGTCGAGGGTTTTCACCTTGATGACCGGGATCACCTTGTTGAGCTGTTTCTCCAACTGCTCAATGACGTATTCGTCCCCATCCACCACGATGGTCATCCGGGAGATGGTGGGATCCTCTGTCTCGCCGACGGCGAGGGAATCGATATTGAAGCCCCGCCGCGCGAAGAGACCGGATACCTTGGAAAGAACGCCGGCGTGATTCTCCACGAGGACGGACATGGTGTATTTCATAAAACAGGCCATCCTTCCGCTTGAGATGGGGCCGCTTTACAGCGACGGATAGTCGGGCTGTACCACGCACTGGAGCAGGTAGGGACCGCCGGTGTCGAGCATTTCGTTTATCGCTCCTTCCGCCTCTTCATTCGAAGAAACCGAACGGGCGGGGATACCGTAGGCGGCCGCCAGCTTGACGAAATCGGGGCTGCCGTCCAGATACACGGCGCTGTGGTTGCCCTTATAGTGGTTGTCCTGCAGTTCCCGTACCATGCCGAGACGGGTATTCCGCATGACGATGATTTTAACGTCCAGACGCTCCTGACAAATGGTGGCCAGCTCCATCATACTCATCTGGAAGGAGCCGTCCCCGCATACCGCGCACACCTGACGATGGGGGGCGGCGCATTTTGCCCCGACGGCGCAGGGAATGGAATAACCCATCGTTCCCATTCCGCCGGAGGTGAGAAAGCGCCCTTCCCGTATGGCATAGTTGTTGGCCGACCAGATTTGATTCTGACCCACATCGGCGCAGAGCACCGCGTCGGCATCCATTTTTTCGGAGAGACGGCGGAGAAAGGTTTTGGGTTCCACATAGCCTTCCACCGGCGGGATTTCTTTGGCGGCGTACCGCTGTTTGCGGCCTGTCACCTGATCCACCCACTCGGTCGGGGTCTGCCAATCGGACAGGCAGGTAAGCTCCGCCAGCACACCCTTCAGATCCCCTACGATCGGGATGTGCGCGGGCATATTCTTGCCGATTTCGGCCGGGTCGATATCGATATGAATGATTTTGGCACGGGCGGCTACCTGTCCGGGCGCCGCGACCGCGCGATCCCCCACCCGGGCGCCGACCAGTACCAGCAGATCCGCATCCCGCACCGCCTTATTGGCCGGGGCGCAGCCGTGGCTGCCCAGCATGCCGAGGTTCAGCGGGTGGGCGGTGGGAAGAGCGCCGATTCCCATCATGGTGCAGACGACGGGAAGGCGGCATGGTTCCACAAAAGCGCGCAGTTCCTCCCGTGCTCCGGCAGAGAGGACGCCGCCCCCCGCGCAGAGGACGGGGCGTTTGCTGCTTTTCAGCGCTTCGACCGCCTTTTTGATCTGGAGGTTATGTCCCTGCGTACGGGGCTTGTAGCCGATGATGTCCACCGGAAAGGAATAGTCGAATTCGGGAATGGAAGCCTGCTGCATATCGATCGGAATATCGATCAGAACCGGGCCGGGCCGGCCGGTAGAGGCAATATGGAAGGCTTCCTTGAAAACGCGGGGGATATCCCGGGCGCGTTTGATGATGTAGCTGTGCTTGGTGAACGGCTCCGCCGCGCCGGTAATGTCCGCCTCCTGGAACACGTCCCGCCCGAGGAGGTCGCTGCGCACCTGACCGGTGATAACCACCAGCGGAATGGAGTCCATGTAGGCGGAGGCAATGCCGGTGAGCAGGTTGGTCGCACCGGGGCCGGAGGTGGCGATGCATACCCCGACCGTGCCGGAAATACGCGCATAGCCGCTTGCGGCATGGGCCGCATTTTGCTCCGTGCGGACGAGGACATGATGGATGGCGCTGTCGGTCAGCGCGTCATAAAACGGGCAGATCGCCGCGCCGGGATAGCCGAACGCGATCCGTACGCCCTCCTGCTCGAGACACTGCACCATGGCAGCCGCTCCGGTCATCATGTCATCCACCCTTTCCGCTCTGCTGTTGCTGAAAGCCGGCGTCCGAACGCTTTATCAAAATAAAGCGAGCCTGCTTTTTAACTTATTCTATAGCGGATATCAAAAAAAGTCAACACATTTTTATTTGCTAAAGCGTAAAAACGCCGCCCTCACAGACAACAGTTTTTAGCGCTCTTGCCCGCTGGGAACGACCCGTGCTTCTCCGGGATCAATCCGCACGATTTCAAGCCCCTGTTCTTCCGCATAACGGACGGTGTTGGCCGTCCCGCCGGAGCCGCCGTCGAATACCGCGATCAGGCGGGAGGAATGGGCGGTCATCCAGCGGTTTCGCGCTCCCATGCAATAGGGGGTATACCGGTCGCTGGCGAGAAAAACATCGTCCGCCCGTTCCAACAGGGCGCGGTATTGCTGCCGGTCGGTTTCTCCCCAGCGGGCGTCCTGTTCCGGGCAGGGGAGGGCGGCGATCAGCCGCAGCGGCTGACCGGCCGCTTTCAGCGCAAGCACCTCTTCCGCCGCCCAAGTGTCCACCCCCAGCGCCATGCCGGACACAAAGGTGGTGAAGCCGTCCCGTACCGCCTGAAGGATCGCTTCCCGCAGAGCGGAACGCAGCGGGGCGCAGGCGGACGGATCCCGCCGGTAGCCGGAGGGAAGCCTGTTCGGCCGGTGGCCGGTGAAGCAGCAGGTCCCCGCCCGATCCCAGAGGGGCTCGTTAAAGGAAAGCACGGTGAATATCTCCTTTCCGCCTTTTTAACCCTTCGCAAATCGGCCCGCTTTCCTTCCTGTGCTTTTTATTGAAAAGAGGACGGGGTTGTGATAGACTGAGGAAGCGGCGGTTTTGGTGTTCAGTATAGCACGGATCGGGACGGGGTGCAAACCGATCCGGCGGCCATCCGCAAAAAGGAGGATGCCTGTGGAACGGAACGAACTTTTCAGCCGAATGAACGGTGGAAGGCTGTATTACTGCAGCGACGAGAGGCTGATGGCGGAACAGCAGAGCTGTCTGGAAAAACTGTATGAGTATAATCACACCCGTCCCTCCGAGACAGAGAAGCGCGGCGCCCTGCTGCGGGAGATGTTCGCCGCCATTGGGGAGGGTTGCTATATCGAACCGCCGTTCCACGCCAACTGGGGCGGGCGGAACGTGACCTTCGGACGGGATGTGTACGCCAATTTTAATCTGACGCTGGTGGACGACACCGCGATCCGGGTGGGGGACTGTGTGATGTTCGGCCCGAATGTGACGGTCGCGACCGCGGGGCATCCGGTTCATCCGGAGCTGAGGCGGAAGCAGGCGCAGTACAATCTGCCTGTTGAGATCGGCAGCAACGTCTGGATCGGGGCGGGTGCGGTCATCCTGCCCGGGGTGCATATCGGCGACAATACGGTGATCGGCGCGGGCAGCGTGGTCACGAAGGACGTGCCCGCCAACGTGGTGGCGGTCGGAAATCCCTGCCGGCTCCTGCGGGAGATCGGCGAACGGGATTGGAAATATTATTACCGGGATCGGGAAATCGATCTCGAATAAACAAAAAGCCGGCAGACGGAATTCCAAATCAGGAAGGGTCGAATCAACCATGACACAGGCGGAGTTTACTTATCGGGAGTTTCTCTCCCTGACGATTTATCGGAAGGTGCTGGAGCGGCCGGTTACGGCGGCGCTGCTGGCGCTGTACCGGGCGGCGGACATCCACGATCCGGAGGCGGTCTGCGCGGGCTGGGGAGCGCTTTGTGCGGAACTGGCGAACCGGGGACAATTCGGCAGCCTGCCCTCCGCCGTGGCGGAGGAGGTGCTCGCGGATGAGAACGCGTTTGTTTCCCGTCTGGCGGCGGCGCGGCTGCGGGTAACCGACCGCGGAGTGGCCCTCGCTGTGCCGGAGGAGCTGACCGGGCTCGCCCGGCGGGATCTGGATGTGCTTTACCGGGCCGCGTCGGCGGACGCTTCCGTCCTGCTGGAAGGGCTGGAGCCGACGCTGGCCGCCCGCCTCCCCCGCTGGGGAACGGGACCCGCTCCCGCGCCGCTCGACGGGCCGTGGGGCTTGTGCATGGACGCGCTGCGGGATTATCACCGTCTCCACGGCTGCGGCTGCTTTACCAGCCATCGCGCTTTTCTCTGGCGGGACGGCGAAATGCTTCCGGTGGAGCACTCCGACCCGATCCGGCTGTCCAACCTCAAGGGATATGAATACCAGCGCCGGATTGCCGTCGACAACACCCGCGCTTTTCTGGACGGGTTTGAGGCGAACAATATGCTGCTGTACGGCGACCGGGGGACGGGAAAGTCCTCCACCGTCAAGGCGCTGCTCAACGAGTACGCGGACGAAGGACTGCGGATGATTGAAATGCCGAAGGAGTATCTGCGGCAGCTTCCCGACCTGACCGGTCATCTGGCGTCGGTTCCGATGAAGTTCATCGTCTTTATCGACGATCTGTCCTTCACGGACGACGACGATTCCTTCGCCGCCCTGAAGGCGGTGCTGGAGGGCGGGCTGGCCTCCCGGCCGGCCAATGTGGTGATCTATGCCACATCCAACCGCCGGCATTTGCTGAAGGAGACCTTCAGCTCCCGGCAGGGGGACGAGGTGCACAGCGCCGATACGGTGCAGGAGGCGGTTTCCCTTTCCGACCGGTTTGGGATCAGCCTGACCTTCCTGATGCCGGATAAACAGCGCTTTCTGGATATCGTGGAGCAGATCGCGAACGACCGCGGGCTGCAGGTGGACAAAAAAACGCTGCTGGACGCGGCGGAACGCTGGGCACTGGAACGGGGCGCCCGCTCCCCCCGGTATGCCCGGCAGTTTATCGCGGACGCGCAGGCCCGGCTGGGCCGGGGCGAAGCGTTATAAGGAGGAGGCGCGCGGATTGGGGCTGTTTGGAAAGCGAAAATCGCCGGAGGAAAAGGAGACGGCGGCCCTCCTTGCCCGGCTTGACGGACGGAGCGTGAAATATGTCGCCCGGCGGGACCCGGAAACGCAGATTGAGACGGTGATCGGGCACGAAGGACGGCTGAACACGAAGGACGGGCAGATTGTGATTGTCTGCAACGGGTCGGAGGTATTCCGCTGTCCGGCCAAGGGGGCGCGCTGCGGCGAGCTGTTGAGTCTGGACGGCGTCGTTATCCGCGCCGAGGGAAAGATCGTGGTTGCGTATTATAAGTATTATCGATAATACGGATCGCTCGGAGGCCAGCGATGTCTGCCTGTGCCATGCGGGATTCTGTACGCTTTGATGAACAATAAAAAAGCGAGCCGAAGGGAACATTCCCATTCCTTTCGACTCGCTTTTTCACGTTATGAAATCCAGAAGGCCTTTTCCACGGGGAGGGAGCAGAGCATGGCATGGGCGTCGGTTTTCAGCCCGTGCTCGGCGTTCACCGCCTCCATGATTCGGTTGCGGGCGGCGTTTTCCGCCACAATCATCAGCATTTCCTTTTCCTCCTGCAGGGTGATTCCATGAAACTGTTCGAGTTGCTCGGTTCCCACCCAGCGGGTGCGAAGGACGGTGCCGCCGGTTGCCCCGGCTTTTCGCGCGGTTTCCATTACCGCGTCGGTATAGCCATAATTCACCGTAATCAGAATAAGGCTGTTTTTCTTTTCCTGTGCTGTTTCCACATGAATCCCTCCGTTTGCGGTCGATTCCGCTCCAATGTCGCTTTCCCGGATGGTGAGCGCCGCCGCGATCAGCCGGTTGATCGCGGTCAGGGGGAGAAGAAAGGCGATTCCCCGGCAGCCGATTTTTTTCCCGAACGGACCTCCCAGCTCCTCAAGGAGGGGAGCCATGGCGGACTTTGACGCAAAGCTGAAAACAATATCCTTTTCGCTGCTTCCAACCCCCAGACTGTCCAGTACTTCCGACGAGGCGGAGCCGTGACCGGCACAGAGCTGATGCAGATGCACCCGCCGTTCCATATAGAGGTCCGTCACCGTGTTGCCGTATCCGCGCTCCACAATGGTGACCAGAAGCATCATCGGTTCCGTTTTCTCAGACATAATCGCCGGCACCTGCCTTTTCGATGGTTTCGGGTTCTTCGTCAAAATACAGGATGGTATCCTCTACCTGTTCCAGCTGATGGACGAATTTCCGGTGGGCGGCCTTTTTCTTCAGTTCGGCCCGCGCGCCCAGCGACTGGATGGTAATCAGCGGCGTCATCGCCACCATGGCGACGATGCCGAACGCGTCGGTCATCAGATTCCCCCCCAGCGCCGTACACGCGCCCATGGCCATCGGCAGAAGGAAGGTGGTAGTCATCGCGCCGCTGGCCACGCCGCCCGAGTCGAACGCGACGGCGGTGAATAGCGGAGGAACAAAGAAAGTCATTGCCAGAGAGAGCAGATAGCCGGGAATCAGAAACCAGAAAATATGGATGCCCAGAACGATCCGGAGCATCGACAGTCCGACGGACAGCGCTACGCCGATCGACAGACTGTGCCGGATGGTGCGTTGGGTGATCGCGCCGTTGGAGACCTCTTCCACCTGCTTTTTCAGCACATGGACGGCCGGTTCCGCCGCCACAATGAAATAACCGAGCAGCATCCCGACCGGAATCAGCAGGAATTGGAACGCCCCGCCGGCGATTTCGGTGCCGATCAACTGTCCGGCCGGCATAAAGCCCACGTTGGCTCCGGTCAGGAAAAGCACCAGCCCAACATAGGTATACAGAAAGCCGACGGCGACCCGCAGCAGCTGCCGTCCGCGGAACCGGCGGGAGAGCAGTTGGAAAAGAAGGAAAATCGCCGCAATGGGAAACAGCGCCGCCAGCACCTCTTTGGCATAGGCGGGGAAAGCGGTCAGGAATTCCCGCATTACGTCCCGGGTATCGGTCAGGTCGGCGAGGGGAATGGTTTCCTGGGTAACGGCGGCGGGCTTGTAGAAAATGCCGAGTACCAGCACCGACAGGATCGGGCCGATGCTGCTGAGCGCGACGAGGCCGAAGCTGTCGTTTTCCGAGTTCTTATCGCTTCGCATGGCGGTCAAACCGAGGCCAAGCGCCATGATAAAGGGAACGGTAATCGGGCCGGTGGTCACCCCGCCCGAATCAAAGGCGGCGGGAATGAAATCGTCCGGTGCGAAAAACGCCAGAAGGAATACCAACCCGTAAAACCCGATCAGTAAAACGGACAGGCGGACGCGGAAGATCATCCGGAGCACGGCGACGGCCAGAAAGCCCCCCACTCCGACGGCGACCGACAGGATCAGGACCATATTGGGAACGGAGGGAATCTGCGTCGCCAGCACCTGCAGGTCGGGTTCCGCGATGGTGATTACCACCCCCAGAATAAAGCAGACCAAAACCGGCAGAAGGATTCGTTTGTTTTTGCTCAGCTGCACACCGATGCCTTCCCCCATGGGGAGCATGGCCATCTCCGCCCCTAGGGTGAACAGGCCCATCCCCGCGATCAGCATCAGTGCGCCGAACAAAAACAGCATCATTACGCTGTTTCCAAGCGGAGCGACCGTTACGCTTAAAAGCAGGACAATGGCCGTGATCGGCAGGATGGAGGTCAGGGCCTCCATCACCTTTTCCTTGAGTTGTTTGTTCATTCGCATCCGTCCTTTCCCCGGGCGGAAATATTCCCCCATTATAGATATCTATACCTATATCTTATCATATCAGCGGGAAGCCATGCAACGGCGGATTTTGCGGCAGCTTTGCTGAAACGCCGCTTTATCCATGTACAGGCACGGTGTTTCAACGGCTTGGGATGGCTCTGTGAATGAAATATCCGGGTGGAAGGGGTCCCCCTCCACCCGGATGCGTTGTTCTTTAAGACCGGGGCGCGGCTCACTCCGCCGGCCGGTCGTTTCTTTCTTCGTCCTCTCCGATCCCGTCGGGAAAAGCCGGTTTCTCCGGCTGCGCCGGATAATACCGGTAGAGATCAAATCCGTCGCCTTCACCGGTTTCCGGCTGGTCATTGGCGGAAACGAAAGGATGCTCCGGCGGCGCGGCGGGCGGGAGGAAAGGAGGTCCTTCCGTCCAGCCTCCGGGAAGGGATGTTCCGTTTTCAGAACGGACGTCGGCGTCGAAAACGGCGGGGAGGGCGCGGGCCATGCGCTTCCGGGCGACACGGCGATCCCACAGGCGGAGCAGGAGCAGATAAAGCAGCAGAAGGGCGAGCGCCCCAAGAGAGATCCACGCGCCGGCGGACAGACCGGGGGTGTGATAGTCAAAGCGGATGGATACCGCTTCCCCCGCCGGGCAGCGGACCGCCATGAAACCGACGTTGACGCGGTAAATCTCCGCCGTCTCGCCGTTCACCGTGGCCGACCATCCCTCCTCATAGGGAACGCTGAAAAAGACAAGATTTTCTTCCGGCAGAGAGATGGAGGCGGAAAAGCCGCGGTTATCCCGAGTGAAAGAAGAGGCCGCCGTGGCGCGCCGTTCTTCGCAATCCTGCAGGTATTCCTGCTGACTGAATCCGGCAAGATAGGACTGCTCTTCTTCAAAGGAATCGAGGAAGCCGCTGACGGCCGCCGCATCCTCATCCTCCACCACAATGGCCTTCATCAGGAGCAGTTCGCGGGTGGTCTTGGCGTATTCTTCGTATTCCGAGCGGGTGAGGTAATAATCATAGGTAAAGCCGTAAGGAACATAATAGTCGTTTTCATAGATAAGAAAGCCGTTCTGCTCGCTGTGATATTTCCAGCCCGGCATTTTCAGGGAGCTTTGGCCGTTCAGGTCCGTCTGCTCAAAGAAACTGCTTTCTTCCTTATACTGACCGCCGTCCTCGTTTTTATAGTCGAAGAGATACTTTACCGAAAGCAGACCGCGCAGCGCATAGTGGGAAGTATCCGGACGGGAGCCGACGTTCCGTTCCACCCCTACGGAGGGATAAAACTCCATGATTGAGCCGGGGACAACGCTCTGGAACGCCTGTATGGTGGGCGTCTGCCAGAACATCCCGAGATTGTCCATTCCGTCGTTGAAGTCGATCCGGCAGCTGTCCATGTCCGGCAGATCGATCTTATCCGCCCCCTCAATCGCCCGGTCGATGACAAAATCCGAGGTGAAATTCGCCTGCGCCTTCCCCATGCCGAGGCTGTACCAGCCGAACAGCAGGATGACCACCCCGGTCACGCCGATCGACCAGCCGCGGAACGCCGACCGGTCCCGCTGGTGCAGATGAACCAGCAAGGCGGCCAGTATCAGGCACACCACGGCGAAGGCGGCGGCGCTCCAGAACAGTTCGGGATATTTATACAGACCGATGGTAATTTTCCCGGTTTCTTCATCCGGCTCCCAGGATTTCGGCATGAGGCCGACAAAGAGGGCGAAGGCGGCGGTGATTCCCCCCGTCCAGCCGAAGGCGCGCACCCAGTTGACCTCCACCAGATCGGCTTCGTCCAGCGTCTTTACGGTCGCCAGCACGAGGATCAGAATCATCATGTAGTACCAGCGGGCGTAATAGATCTGGTTAAAAAGCTGGAACAGGGCGTTCAGGCCCGGAATAACGCAGAAGAAGAAGAGGATAATCAGCATCCGGCGGACCCAGTCGGTATGCTTGCGCGACTGGAAATAGGCGATCACGCCTGAGCAGCCGAAAACCGGCAGCCAGGCCGACATGGAAGCCCATTTGTTGTCCGAATCCGGGAAAAAACTCGCGCGGGCGGGGATATCCTGCGGGAAGAAGAAGGAATGCAGGATATCGAACAGCCGCTGGGGCTTATTATAGTACAGCAGGCCCCAGCCGGAGAGCAGGCTCTCCGTGCGGGGGTTCTGGATGACCGAATAAAAAGAGGGGAGAAGCAGCACCCCTGCCATGGCCGTACCGGTCAGCGCTTCAAACACCAGCCAGAAGAATTTGCCGAAGCTCACCTTCCATTCGCCGGACAGGGCGCGGACCACCCAGTAGATCATCAGGAAGAAGGCCTGACCGATGAAGAAATAGTAATTGGACAGGGCGCTGGCAAACACCATGACGGCGAAGGGACCGCGCTTTCCCTCCTTCATATACAACTCCATACTGAGCAGCATCAGGGGAAAGCAGACGATCGCCTCATGAAAATGATTGAAAAAGATATTGTAAATGGAAAACCCGGAAAAAGCGTACAGCAGCCCGCCCAGAAGCGCATAGTCCGGCCGCACGAAGCGGCGCAGGTACAGGTAGGCGGTCAGGGAGGAAAGCGCGAATTTGAGCATCAGCAGCGGCGCCATCAAATAGGAGACGGCGGCGCTGGGGAACAGGAGGGTGAGCCAGAAGAAAGGACTGCCCAGAAGGTAAAAGGAATAGGAGCCCACAAAATTCGCGCCAAGGTCGGTTGTCCAGCTCCAGGCAGTGTTGCCGGAACGGATCGCGTCGTGTGCCATTCGATAAAAGGAAATCTGCTGCACATTGAAGTCGCCGTAAAAGATGAAATATCCCCTGTCCCAGATCAGGAACGGGAGAAACAGCAGGAAGGCGGCCGCCAGCGCGAGCAGAAATGCCTGCCCGGTTCGTTCGCGGGGCCGGCCGAGCGGGGATGCCGAAGCGTTCATATCCGTGACCATTCCTTTCTCTCCACCCTCGTACGGACTTGTACAGTGGATACTTTATCCAGTATAGCAGAGCCGGGCTAAAAAGAAAAGACAAACAAGGGGAAAAGAGGATTGACGTAAAACGACGCGGCGCCGTTTTTGTATTATATTCCAGAAAAGGTCATATACTAGGGAGGAATGTGCTGCATTCGCGAACCCACTTTACGGCCGGAAGCGTTTGCTTTTACACACGCCCTATGATATAATGCCGTTTGGGAGAAATGCGGGAGCATTTCTCGATTGCGCCGCCCAAAAAGGTTGGCAGAGACTCCGGCCGGGCGGCGCTATGATGTAATACCACTTTGGAGAAATGCCAACGGAAATTCCTGAAATGGCCGCCGGAAAACGGTATGGAATCCAACCGGGCAGTGCGGCGGGCGAAGAACCGGGCAAGGGAGATGAAGCGGGTGGAAACCACGATTGACGGACGACGGGTCCGGTACATTGACGAGGGAGAGGGGCCGGAGGTCCTGCTCCTGCACGGCTGGGGCGCGCCTGCGGAAACATACCGCCTGATTATCGACCACCTGAAAGCACGTTGCCGGGTGGTGGCGCCCGACCTGCCTGGATTTGGCGGCAGCGAGGAACCGCCGGAGCCTTGGGCGGTGGACGATTTCGTGGATTTCGTGCAGAAATTCGCCGCGTTTGCCGGGCTGAACTCCCCGGTGCTGATCGGCCATTCCAACGGCGGCCGCATCATTATCAAACTGATGAACTGCCCGACCCTTCCCTTTGCGGTGCCGAAAATCGTCCTGATGGACGCTGCGGGCATCAGGGCAAAGCACGGGCCGGGATACTATGTGAAGGTGTATTCCTATAAGGCGGCCAAACGGCTGCTCCCGTCTCTTGCGGAGAAGATGCGGGGAAAGGTGGGGTCGGCCGACTATAAAAACGCCAGCCCCGTGATGCGGCAGACCATGGTGCGCGCGCTGAATGAGGATCTGACCCCCCTCCTGTCCGGTATTCGCGTTCCCACCCTCCTGATTTGGGGGGAGAACGACACCGCCACCCCGCTGTCCGACGGGCAGCGGATGGAAAAGAGCATTCCCGACGCGGGGCTGGTCGTGCTGAAGGGAGCCGGTCATTTCGCCTTTGCGGAACGCTGGGGCCAGTGCCGCCGCGTACTGGACGCCTTTATCTGAACAACCGGAGGGAGACGCGCCATGCTGACGATTTTAACGACCATCCTGCTCTTTGCCGCTTTCGCGGCGGACTGCGGGGTGCTGACGCTGTATTTTGTTCATATGCTTCAGCTCAATTCCTACCGGCCGGAGCGGTATCTTCGGTGGATGAAGGAGAACCGGGCCCTGCTGGTGCAGAAGATGGGCTGGATGGTTCTGGCCTTTCTCGCCGTGGCGGCGTTTCTGCTCACTCCTACCGACTGGAGGGTGAGGGGCGCCTGCGCGGCGCTGCTCATAATCCATTGTATCCTGAATCTGCCCAAAAAGGCGAAGAAACCGCTGGTGTTCACCGCGCGGGTAAAGCGGCTGCTGGTCACTCATGCGCTGCTGCTGATTCCGGTGGGGCTGGCGGTGTACTTTACCGGCATGGTGCGGCTGAGCGTGGGGCTGCTGTTCCTCTGGCCGATCCTTACCCCGCTGGTCACCCTGTTGGCGAACGGCATCAATCATCCGCTGGAAGCAGCCATCAGCCGTCATTATGTGAAGGACGCCCGGCGGCGGCTGGAGGAAATGCCCCGCCTGATTACGGTCGGAATCACCGGCAGCTACGGCAAAACCAGCACGAAGAATTTTCTGAACGCGCTGCTCAGCGTGAAATACAACGTCCTGATGACCCCGGAGAGCTACAACACCACCATGGGGGTGGTCCGTACCGTTCGGGAGCGGCTCCGGCCCACCCATGAGGTGTTTATCGCCGAGATGGGGGCGAAGAACCCCGGCGATATCCGGGAAATCTGCGATCTGGTGCATCCCCGTTACGGCATGATTACCTCTATTGGGGAGCAGCATCTTGAAACCTTCAAAACGGTGGAAAACATCGTGAAAACCAAATTCGAGCTGGCCGACGCGGTACCGTCGGACGGGACGGTATTCCTGAACGCCGACAACGGGTATATCCGGGACTGTCGGGACGGCGTTTCCGCCCCGACAGTCACCTATGGCACGGCGGAGGATGGCGAGGCCGACTACCGGGCCTCCGATGTTGCCGTGGACGGTACCGGCTGTGCGTTTACTGTGACCTCGCCGGATGGAGAAGCCTGCCGCTTTTCCACCAAATTGCTCGGCGCGCACAATATTCAGAACATCACCGGCTGTATTGCGGTTGCCCATACCCTCGGTATCCCGCTGAAAGAGCTGATCGCTCCCATCCGCCGCCTGAAGCCGGTGGAACACCGGCTTCAGCTCCTGCCGAACGGTTTCATTGACGACGCGTACAACAGCAATCCCGCGGGCTTCCGCGCCGCTCTGGACGTGCTGAAGGGCTTTGAGGGCCAGCGGGTGCTGGTCACTCCCGGGATGGTGGAGCTGGGCGAGCGGCAGGAGGCGCTGAACCGGGAGCTGGGCGGCTATGCCGCCGGCTGCTGCGATTATGCCGTACTGGTCGGGGAGAAGCAGGCCCCGCCGCTGAAGGAAGGGCTGCTTGCCGCCGGGTTTCCGGAGGAGCGGCTGTACGTCGCGAAAACTCTGCAGGACGGACTTGCCTGGGTGAACGGCCTGCCGTCCGTGGAAAAGCGCACCGTCCTGCTGGAAAACGATCTGCCGGATAATTTTTAACGGCCGGCCGGAATCTGTGCCCGGCCGTTTAATGCATAAAAAGAGGAGCGATTTCGGATGAAAACAACCGTTGCCGTTTTTTTCGGCGGCCGCAGTGTGGAGCATGAGGTCTCCATCATTTCGGGGATTCAGGCGTTCGCCGCGCTGGACCGGGCCAAATACGATGTGCTGCCGGTTTATATTTCCAAGGACAGCCGTTTTTACACCGGCCCGCACATGGGGGATATCGAAAGCTACAAGGATATGAAGTCCTGTATGGAAAAGGCTGTCCGGGTGCTTCTGGTCCCGGAGGACGGCCGGGTATCTCTGGTACGGTACCCGATGAAGAAGTTCGGCAACAATATTCTCGGCGCCTTTGACGTGGCGATGCCGGTTGTTCACGGAACCAATGTGGAAGACGGCACCCTGATGGGGATGCTGGAGATGCTGGGCGTTCCCTATACCGGGTGCGATCTGACCTCCTCCGCCGCCGG
Source organism: uncultured Oscillospiraceae bacterium (assembly GCA_905192745.1). GTDB lineage: Bacteria > Bacillota > Clostridia > Oscillospirales > Acutalibacteraceae > Avimonas. The sequence goes on along the minus strand of CAJJLZ010000017.1, from coordinate 23,865 downwards.
GATGGATAAATATCTGATGAAAGCGGCGCTGAAGCAGGCGGGGCTTCCGGTACTGGACGCGGTTGTTTTTTCCGCGCGGGAGTACCTGCAGGACCCCGCCGCCGGCTGTGACGCGGCGGAGGCGAAGTTCGCTTATCCCGTGATCGTCAAGCCGGTCAACCTCGGCTCTTCGGTCGGCATCTCGTATGCCGCCGACCGCGCAGCGCTGGAAAAAGCGCTGGATAATGCCTTTGGTTTCGCCTCCCGCGTGCTGGTGGAGCCGGCGGTGCAGAACCTGCGGGAGATCAACTGCGCCGTGCTGGGGGACGCGGACAGCGCCAAGGCTTCCTTTTGTGAGGAGCCGGTGTCCTCCCACGATATTCTGGATTTCAGCGACAAATATCTGAACAACGCGGACAGCGCGAAGGCCGCCGGGATGAGCAGCCTGAAGCGCCGCCTTCCCGCTGAGCTGCCGGAGGGCATGACCGAGCGGGTGCAGGAGCTGGCGGTTTCGACCTTCCGAGCCCTTGGCTGCGGCGGGGTGGCACGGGTGGATTTCCTGAACGACCGGGAGAGCGGAGCGCTTTGGGTGAATGAAATCAACACTATCCCGGGGTCACTCGCCTTTTATCTGTGGGAGCCGGCGGGAGTTCCCTTCCCGGAACTGCTGGATACCATGATCGAGCTGGCCTTCAAACGGAAGCGGGAGCGGGATGCGCTGACCTTTACTTATGAAACGAATATTCTCGATGGGGTGTCCCTCGGCGGTGCAAAGGGCGGAAAGCTCGGCGAAAAAGCATAAGCGTAAGCGGTTGGAGAACCGACGAACAGAAAAGGAGGAAGAGGCGCTTTATGTATTTTCAGACGGAGGAAGGCCGTTTATATGCGGCGGATGAACAGGGCAGGCTGCTGGCGGAGGTGACGTTTCCCTTTGTAAAGGACGGCGTGGTGGAGATTAACCGCACCTTTGTGGACGGTTCTCTGCGGGGACAGGGCGTTGCCGGCCGGATGATGGAATCGGTCGCCGTCCTCCTGCGGGAGCGTGGATGGAAAGCGGTGCCAACCTGTTCGTACGCGCTCAAATGGTTCGGGGATCATCCGGAATATGGGGATGTATTGACGAGGCAGGCGTAACGAATATTAAAAAACAAAACCGTAAAATTTTTTGCAAAGAAACTCCCCGCTGCCGTCGGCAGCGGGGAGTTTTACCTGTTATTGATCCTCTTTTTTTCCGTCGGAGGCCGGGGAAATGACAAGGCCAAGTTCTTTGAGCTGCGTCTCGTCCGCAGGGGCGGGACATTCGGTCATCAGCTCGGTCATGTTCTGCACCTTCGGATAGGCGACCACATCCCGCAGGGTGGGGGCGCCCAGCATCTGCATCACCAGCCGGTCCAAGCCGATCCCCATCCCGCCGTGCGGAGGGGCGCCGTACTTGAAGGCGTCGGTCAGGAAGCCGAACTTCTCATAAGCCTCTTCCTCCGACAGGCCGAGGGCGGCGAACATATGCTTCTGCAGGTCCGGGTCGGTGATCCGGATGGAGCCGCTTGCCAGCTCAATGCCGTTCAGTACCAGATCATAGGCTTTGGCAAACACCTTTTCCGGCGCGGAATCGAGGTAGGGGATACAGTCGTCCAGCGGGGCGGTGAAGGGGTGGTGCATCGCCACATACTGCCCGGCTTCCTCGTCCCACTCGAAGAAGGGAAAGTCGGTGATCCACAGCGGGTTGTAGCCTTCCCGCGGGATATTCAGCTTGTCGGCGACCGCGAGCCGGAGCGCGCCGAGGGTGGTCAGTACATGCTTTTTTACCGTGTCCGCAATAATGAGCACGACATCGCCGGTTTCGGCTCCCGCTGTTTTCAGCAGGGCGGCCATTTCCTCTTCACTCAGGAATTTGGCGAAGGAAGAAGCGATCCCGTCGGGAGTCAGCCGGGCCCAGGCGAGTCCCTTCGCGCCGATGCCGCGCACCATTTCGGTCAGCTTGTCGACCTCCTTGCGGGTGAGGACAGACACGGCGTTTTTCGCCGTGATGGCGCGGACCATGCCGCCGCCCTCAATCGCGGAGGCAAACACCCCGAAGCCGCAGTTCCGTACCGCGTCGGTCAGGTCGATCAGCTCCATGCCGAAGCGAGTATCCGGCTTGTCGGAGCCGTACCGTTCCATCGCTTCGGTGTAGGTCAGACGGGGCAGAGGAGTGGGAAGCTCCACATCCAGCACCTTTTTGAAAACGGTCCGGAGGAAGCCCTCGCCGATTTCCAGCACGTCCTCCACATCCACAAAGGACATCTCCAAGTCGATCTGGGTGAACTCCGGTTGCCGGTCGGCCCGCAGATCCTCATCCCGGAAGCAGCGGGCGAGCTGCATGTATCGGTCGAAGCCGGCTACCATGGAAAGCTGCTTGTACAGCTGGGGAGACTGGGGCAGGGCGTAGAATTCGCCCGGATGGAGACGGGAGGGGACAAGAAAGTCCCGCGCGCCCTCCGGTGTGGATCGGATAAGCATGGGGGTTTCCAACTCAATGAAGCCCTGCTCATCAAAATAGTCCCGGGTAACCTTGGCGATGCGGTGGCGGAGAAGCAAATTGCGCTGCAGGTCCGGCCGCCGCAGGTCAAGATAGCGGTATTTCAGCCGGGTCGCCTCCGCGGTCGGACAGTTTTCAATAATCTCGAAGGGCGGAGTTTCCGCTTTGTTCAGAATGCGCAGTTCGGTCACGGCGATTTCCACGTCGCCGGTCGGAATGTCATGATTGATCGACGTGCGGATCCGCACCGTTCCCCGGGCGGCAAGCACATATTCGCCGCGGACGGCGAAGGCTTTGTCGAAAACCGCGCGGTCGGTGGATTCGTCGAAGGCGAGCTGGACGATGCCGGTCCGGTCCCGCAGATCAATGAAAATCAACTGACCCAGATCGCGCTGCCGCTGTACCCAGCCGCAGACCGTGACCTCCCGGCCCGCATCTTCCTCCCGGAAAACGCCGCAGTAATCGGTTCGTTTGAGTCCTCGCAATGTTTCAGCCATGACAGGTTATCCCCTTTGACGGGCCAAGGCCCGGAATTGATAAAAACAAGCTTTTCCACGCGGCGGCGACAGCCGCCGGTTATTCTTGTACCTCTCCGAACAGGTCGGTCATATCGGCCAGCTGCCGGTCCAGCGATTTGGTATACAAAGTGGTATACAGGCTGTCATCCAACGCAATTTCGCTGGATTCGCCGCTTTCCATGTCCTTCAGCCGGGCAAGTCCGCTTTCCAGCTCGTTGTCTCCGACCACGATAACATACCGCGCGCCGATTTTATCGGCGTACTTCATCTGCGCTTTCAGGCTGCGGCCCACGGTGTCGCATTCCACCGACACGCCGCCGTCCCGCAGCTGGGTGGCGATGGCAAAGCAGCGCCGCGCCGCCTGCTCGCCCATGGAGGCGAGATACAGCTCGCACCGGGGCGGAGTAGGGAATTTGGCGTTCTTCGCCTCCATAATCAGCATCAGCCGCTCCAGTCCCATACCGAAGCCGAGGGAAGGGAGATGCGGCCCGCCCAACTCGTCAACCAGGCCGTCGTATCGTCCGCCGCCGCAGACGGTGGACTGGGAACCCAGCGCGTCGGAGACGAATTCGAACACCGTGCGGGTATAATAATCCAATCCGCGCACGATGCGGGTATCGATGGAATAGTCGATTCCGGCGGCTTCCAGACAGCCCTTCACGCCGTCGAAGTGAGCGCGGCAGTCGTCACAGAGATAGTCCAGCATCACCGGCGCATCCTTGGCGATGGCGGAGCAGACGGGAGACTTGCAGTCCAGAATCCGCATCGGATTGCGATCCAGCCGGCTGCGGCAGGTTTCGCAGAGTTCGTCCTTCCGCGTTTCAAAATAGGCCTTCAGCGCCGCGTGGTATTTGGCGCGGCATTCCGGGCAGCCGATCGAATTCAGATGGAGGGAAACACCCGTTACGCCCAGTTCGTTCAGGACGGTCCGGGCGAGCGCAATCACTTCGGCATCCGCCTGCGGGGCCGCCGCGCCGAAGCATTCCACTCCGAACTGGTGGAATTCGCGCAGCCGTCCGGCCTGTGGCTTTTCATACCGATAGCAGGAGGTGATATAGGAAACCTTGACCGGGAGCGGTTCATTCTGCAGCCCATGCTCCAGCAGAACGCGGGCCATGCCGGCCGTGCCTTCCGGCCGGAGAGTAATGGAACGGCCGCCCTTGTCGTCGAAGGTGTACATCTCTTTCTGCACCACGTCGGTGGTTTCTCCCACCGAGCGCTGGAACAGCTCGGTATGCTCAAACACCGGGGCGCGCATTTCGCGGAAGCCGTAATCCCGCGCGATGGCGAGGGCGGTCTGCTCGACGTGCTGCCATTTGTAGCTGTCGGCGGGCAGCACGTCCTGCGTGCCGCGGATTGCTTTGGTTATCAATGCCATACGATGTTCATCCTATCCGTTATCAATCTGTCCGTGTTTGTTTGCATCCTGTGCGCAGAGGCTCAAAAAGGCGCGCTTACGCGCGCCTTCCGAAATGCCGTCCGTTACCGACCGGTCAGCGGAGGACGGGATTGACGATATCGCGCCAGTCGAGGTCGCCCCGCTCCAAGCCGTGGATGAGGACTTCCGCCGTCGCAATATTGGTTGCCACGGGAATATTGCGCATGTCGCACAGACGGAACATGTCGCTTTCATTCGGCTCGTGAGGCTTGACCGTCATCGGATCGCGGAAGAAGAGAAGCAGATCGATCTCATTGCAGGAAATGCGGGAAGAAATCTGCTGGTCGCCGCCCTGAGAGCCGCTGAGATACCGGGTAATCTGCAGCCCGGTGGCTTCCGCCACCATTTTTCCGGTCGTGCCGGTGGCACAAAGGTTGTGGCGGCTGAGAATGCCGCAGTAAGCAATGCAGAACTGTACCATCAGTTCCTTTTTGGCATCGTGTGCGATGAGCGCAATATTCATACCGTTTCACTCCTTAAACTGGATTTTACAGAATTTCTGTGTCGATGGATCGGAGAGCCGCCGCTACATTTTTTCCAGCCGCGCCAGCGGCACCTGTTCGCCGAGAACCCGTCGGGCGATATTTTCAAAGCAGGCGGCGGCATTGCAGTCGGAAGGAAGGGGACGGCCGTTTGCGTTGGCTACGGCCACAGCCTCATCTTCCGGCAGAATGCCGAGCAGCTGCAGCCCGGCGGTGTCGATGATTTCGTCCACATCCGGCATTTTTCCGGCCAAAACCGGGGCGGGACGGAGACGGTTGATAATCAGCCGGGCTGGGAGACCTTCATCCTCCAGCAGACGGCTGACGATCTGGGCGTCCCGGGCGCAAACCATGTCCGGCGTTGTGACCACCAGTGCCTGATCCGCCCCCGCGATAGCACCGCGGAATCCCCGTCCGATGCCGGCGGGACAATCCACCAGCACATATTCATAATACCGGGCGAGGCCGGCGCACAGGCGGCGCAAATCCTCCGGCGAGCCGAGCCGATCCAGACTGACCGGCGCGGGAAGGACAAAAACATTCGGGCAGATCGGAGAGGGATAAATGGCGCGGATCGGCTCGCAGTTTCCTGCGAAAATATCGGCCATGTCGTAAACAGCGCTGCCGCCGATGCCCAGCATCAGATCCAGACTGCGCAGACCGGCATCCCCATCCAACAGCAGCACCTTATGGCCCAGCCGTGCCAGCGCGCAGCCGAGGCCCGCGGTTACCGTGGATTTTCCCGCGCCGCCTTTTCCCGATGTAATCACCGATATTCTGCCCATATCCCTACCCATACCAGAAATACTTGCCTTTCCGGCGGTTCCGTTTGACGAAAACCACCCACCTTCCCTAAATCATACCATATTCCCAAGACTTAGACAACTGGTAATTTCGTGGTTTTTGCGGAAAGGACGAAAAAAAACCGGCGTTTATTCCGTGAAAAACCCACAGAAACTACCGGGCAACTTATAAAAAACCGGCCGGAAGGTCAGCCGACAGGGGGGAGAAAATGCAAAGGGAGCCATCCCGAAGGACAGCTCCCTTGCCGGATGGGGGAGGATGGAGAAGAAAAATCCGATTAGCAGCCGCAGCCGCGATCACAGTCATGGCCTTGATCGTTGTCGCAGAGAAGAAGAAGGACGATGATGAACAGGAGCCAAGTGCAGTTTCCTTCGCCAAACAGTCTGCTGATACACATGTGTGTTGACCCCCTTTCGTGCGTTTGGTTATCGTATGAAAACCCGGCGGAGAGGTTTATCCGAAGGACGGCGCCGCGGCCCGGGTTCGCCTGTCGTGGGCAGCGGGGATGGAAGAAAGGGTGGCCGGCCCGGCGAGCCGGGCCGGCCGGGGAAAAGAGTTAGCAGCCGCAGCCACAGCCGCGATCACAGTCGCGTCCGCGATCGTCGTCGCAAAGCAGAAGCAGGACGATCAGGAACAGAATCCAGGTGCAGCCGCCGTTGCCGCAGCCACCGCCGAACAGGTTGCTGATACACATAGTCATTGACCTCCTTTCCTCGGGACCCTGGGGCCGTTGCCGGCCTTCGTGCCCCGCTCTCATCCCAGTCTATGTGATTCCCGCTGAAGCGGTTACAAGGTTTTGGGAGAAGCGGGAGAGGGCGGCGCCGGACGAAAAGGGCGGAATTTTCCCGGCCGTCCGGGGTATATCCGGGGTCCCAACAGTCCATGATATGCGGGAAGGGGGGAGTTGGTTATGCGTTTTCCGGACGCCGGAAGAGACCCGTCGCCTATGGAGGAGGAGCGGCATACCATTCCCCACGAACGGGGAGGACGACGCGTTTTCTTTTCCCTGGTTACGCCGGTAAAGTCCCGGCCGTCTGCTACCCACACGACAGCGCACGAAAACCGGTTCGACGGGCGCGGGAAAGCGGGCGTGGAGAATTTTTATTGCTCGAAAGATCAATGAAGGTCAAATAAGATGAAAAACAAAGCTTTCACTGGATATCCGGCGGTAAATTGCCATAACCGCCGAAAATTGAAAAGGAAAAGCACGATTTGACTTTAACTGACTTTGACTTTGACTGACCAATGAGATAAAATAACACTCGAAGGTCAGGAAAAGTCAAAAGAGCCTTGGCGGAATCTCTCCGACGAACGGACGCGTCCGAATGGATACGCGGGCTTTTAATAGAAAAGGAGTGCTGTTCCGTGAGAATAAGCGATGAAATAACCGCCTATATTCTTCATATGCTGGAGAATGCGGATGACGGGGAAGCGGAGCTTCGCCGCAACGAGTTGGCGGAAGAGCTGGGGTGCGTTCCCAGCCAGATCAATTATGTGCTGACCTCCCGTTTCACCCCGGAGCAGGGGTATGTGGTGGAAAGCCGGCGGGGCGGCGGCGGGTACATCCGCATCCGCCGGGTCAAGCTGGGGCGGGGAACCACCCTTCTGATGCATCTGGTGAATTCGATCGGGGGTTCTCTGGATGCCGCCACGGCCCGGGTGCTGATTGAAAACCTCGCCTATCAGCAGGCGATCTCCCCCGAAGCGGCCCGCCTGATGGCGGCGGCTCTGGCGGATCAGCCTTACCGCGGCTTGCCGGCCGAACAGCGCGACCGGCTGCGCGCATCCCTGATGAAACAGATGCTGACCACGCTGATCGCCTAGAAAGCGGCTGCGGCGGGAAAATGAAGAGAGGCCGTCCTGAAAACGGACGGTTCCTTACAGAAAGGATGACGGATATGCTTTGTCAAAACTGCGGGAAACGTCCTGCGACTACTTTTTTGAAAAAAACCATCAATGGGGAAACCTCCGAATGGCATTTGTGCGCGGAGTGCGCTGCCAAGCAGGGGATCGGCTCGATGTTCAGCGGCTTTGACCTCGGAGATTTCTGGGGCAGTCTGTTTGCCGAACCGTCCGCCCGCGTGACGGCGGACACCGTTCGGTGCGAAGGCTGCGGCCACAGCTTCCGCGAAATCGCGGAGAGCGGAAAGGCCGGCTGTCCGCAGTGCTACACCACCTTCTACGACCGGTTGCTGCCGTCCATCCAGCGCATTCACGGCAAGACCCGCCACACCGGCAAGGTGCCGGTCGGCGGAAGCGAAGCCGTAAAAAAGGAAAGTGAAATCGAACGGCTGCGCCGGGAGCTTTCCGAGTGTATTGCCGGGCAGCAGTATGAGAAATGCGCCGAGCTGAGGGATAGGATTCAGGAACTGGAGAAGGAGGGCGACGGCCATGAGCAGCATGAACAGCACGAATAAATGGTATCAGCAGATCGGGGCGGAGGGAGACGTAGTCATCAGCACCCGGGTGCGTCTGGCCCGCAACCTGAGTGGGACGCCCTTTCCGGCCGGGCTGACAGCCGAACGAAAAAAGGAGGTTGCCGAACGGGTGCGGGACGCGCTCAAAGCGACTCCCGACGCAAAGGATTACGATTACCTCGAAATGGGGAGCATGACCGCGCGGGACGCGCTGTCCATGGCGGAACGCCACCTGATCTCCCCGGAATTCGCCCGCTGCGAGGCGGGAAGCGCCCTTCTGCTGAAAAAGGACGAAAGCGTCAGCATCATGATTAATGAAGAGGATCATCTCCGGCTGCAGGTTATGCGGCCGGGTCTGGATCTTGACGAAGCCTATCGCATCGCCGACAATCTGGATACCGAGCTGGATCAGACGCTGCATTTTGCCTTTGACGACCGGCTGGGCTATCTTACCCAGTGTCCGACCAATCTCGGCACCGGGATGCGGGCCTCCATTATGCTCCATCTTCCCGCTCTTCAGGAACGGGGAGCCATCCAGCAGCTGGCGGGTACCGTCTCCAAGCTGGGGCTGACCATCCGCGGACTGTACGGCGAGGGGAGCAAGCCGGAGGGCGCGATTTATCAGCTTTCCAATCAGGTCACCCTCGGTATTTCCGAGCAGTCCGCGATTGAGAACCTGAAGGGAATTGCCGCTCAGATCATCCGGGAGGAACGGGCCGGACGGGAACAGCTCCGCCGGAATCCCCGGTTTGAAGATACCGTCTGGCGTTCCCTTGGTCTGCTTCGCACCGCAAGGCTGCTCTCCCACGACGAGTTCATGACCCTGATTTCCAACCTGCGGGTGGGAGCGGCCATGGGAATCGTGCCGGACGTAGGAATGGACGCTATTTCCGGGCTGATCAGCGACGCCCAGCCGGCCACTATTATGGCGGCCGCCCGCCGGGATATGGAACCGGGCGAACGGGACGCGGAACGCGCGAAAATGGTGCGGGAGCGTCTGGGAGGCTGATCCTGTCCTCCGTTTTTATTCACCAAACCGATTGGAGGGTTTTCTATGTATCGTTTCAAAGGGTTTACCGAAAAAGCCAACACCGCGCTGAACCTCGCTATCGAGGCGGCGCAGGATTTGGGCCATACCTATATCGGTACCGAGCATCTGGTGCTCGGCCTCCTGCGGGAGGGGACGGGCGTCGCCGCTTCGGTGCTGGCCGCCAGAGGCGTGACCGCCGCCCAGTATCAGGAGGCGATTACCCAGGTGGAATCCACCGGCGAACCGAGCCGCCTGTCTCCCGAGGACTTTACTCCCCGCGCCAAGCGGGCGATGGAGATGGCGCTTGGCGAAGCGTCCGCCATGCAGCACGGTTATGTCGGTACCGAGCATATCCTGATCGCCGTGCTGCGGGACGACAGCAGCGTGGCCGTTCGTCTGCTGGTGGCGCTGGGCGCCCGGCCGGACGAACTGTTTAACGACATTGCCAAGGCCGTAGGAGCCAGTCCCGCCCAGACCGCTGCCGAAGGGGTACGGGGCGGACAGACCGCCGGGCCGAAGGGCGGGGGAAAGACCCCGACTCTCGACCAGTTCGGACGGGACCTCACCCAGATGGCGAAGGAAGGCAAAATGGATCCGGTTATCGGGCGGGCAAACGAGATCGAGCGGGTGATTCAGATTCTGTCCCGCCGCACCAAGAACAATCCCTGCCTGATCGGCGAGCCGGGCGTCGGCAAGACGGCCATCGCCGAGGGGCTGGCCCAGAAAATCGCCGCCGACGAGGTGCCGGAGCTTCTGCGGGGCAAGCGGGTGGTCACACTCGACCTGACCGGGATGGTCGCCGGTACCAAATACCGCGGCGATTTCGAAGAGCGCATCAAAAACGCCATTGACGAGGTGGTCAAGGCCGGGGATGTCATCCTCTTTATTGATGAGATCCATACCCTGATCGGCGCGGGCGCGGCCGAGGGCGCGGTGGACGCCGCGAACATCCTCAAGCCTTCTCTGGCCCGCGGGGAGCTGCAGGTCATCGGTGCAACCACTCTGGACGAATACCGCAAGCATATTGAAAAGGACGCCGCTCTGGAGCGCCGGTTCCAGCCGGTGACGGTGGGCGAGCCTACCGCCGAGGAAGCGGTGCTCATTCTGCGCGGTCTGCGGGATAAGTACGAGGCGCACCATAAGGTGAAGATTACCGACGAGGCGATCGAAGCCGCCGTCAGCCTCTCCACCCGGTATATCTCCGACCGGTATCTGCCGGATAAAGCCATCGATCTGGTGGACGAAGCGGCCTCCCGCGTGCGTTTGCGCGCGTTTACCGCGCCGCCGGACCTGAAGGCGCTGGAAGACGAGGTTAAACGGCTGGACGAGGAGAAAAAGTCCGCCGTCAACGAGCAGGATTTCGAGCGCGCCGCCCGTCTGCGGGACGAAGAGAAGGAGGCGCAGGAAAAGCTGGCCGCCCTGAAGGAAGAATGGCAGGAGAAGAACGCCGGTATTACCGGCGAGGTCACGGAGCGGGAAATCGCCGAGATCGTGTCGAGCTGGACAGGGGTTCCCGTCGTACAGCTTACCGAGGAGGAGGGCCAGAGGCTGCTGCGGATGGAGGATATCCTCCATGAGCGGATCGTCGGTCAGAACGAAGCGGTCGCTGCGGTGGCCAAAGCGATCCGCCGCGGCCGGGTCGGTCTGAAAGACCCGAAGCGCCCGACCGGCTCCTTCATCTTCCTCGGCCCGACCGGCGTGGGCAAAACCGAGCTGTGCAAGGCACTGGCCGAGACTATGTTCGGGGACGAAAACGCCATGATCCGGCTGGATATGTCGGAATATATGGAGAAGCACACCGTTTCTCGTCTGGTCGGCTCGCCTCCCGGCTACGTCGGCTACGACGAGGGCGGACAGCTCACCGAAAAGATCCGCCGCAAGCCGTATTCCGTGGTGCTGTTCGATGAGATCGAAAAGGCCCATCCCGACGTATTCAACATGCTCCTCCAGATTCTGGAGGACGGTATCCTGACCGACGCGCAGGGCCGCCGGGTGGACTTCAAGAACGCGGTCATCATCATGACTTCCAACGTCGGCGCGCGGCTGATTACCGATAAGCACGGCCTCGGTTTCGGGGACGCGGGCAAGGATAAAAATGCGGATAAGGCCGCTGAACAGAAGAGAATCCGGGACAATGTGATGGGTGAGCTGAAACGCACCTTCCGTCCGGAGTTTCTGAACCGCGTGGACGACATTATCGTCTTCCAGCAGCTGGGCGAGGACGACATCCGGGAAATTGCCCGCCGGATGCTGAAATCCCTCGACAAGCGGATGAAGGACATGGACATGAGCGTGGCGGTGACCGACGCCGCTGTCGCGGAGATCGCCAAAGAGGGCTTCGATCCGGTATACGGCGCCCGTCCTCTCCGCCGCGCGATTCAGTCCAAAATCGAGGATGCGCTCGCTGAAAAGCTGCTGGAAGGCGGCTTCAAGGCGGGAGACACCATCGTGGTGGACGCCGCGGACGGCGAATTCACCTTTGCAAAGCAGGAGTCTGCGTCCGGTTCGCCGGAAGCGGAGCCGGCGGAATAAACCAAATCGCAGAACCCCCCGGGAAGGATGCGGCAAATCGCCGCGCCCTTCCCGGGGGGTATCCGGTTAAGACAGAGGAAAAAAGGGGGAAGCGGAACCGTTTGATTTCCCTTTAAGTCCGTTGACGAATGCCGGCGGATATAGTATCGTAGTGAACAAGAGGGAAAAGTCGTTCTTTGGAGAAAGGAGAACGAATGATGGGAAAGGCAAAAAAGCGGATGCTGATCGTTGTGAGTCTGCTGGCGCTGTCCCTTTTGCTGGGGTATCTGACCTGGTATATCGTTGATAAAAAGACGGCAAAATTCGATTTCTCCTATCACGATCAGAGCCTCCATATCATGACCCTCAATCCGTATCCGTATTCCTCCAACGAGAATTGGAGCTGGACGGTCAACACGCTACAGACGCTCCAGGCGACGCATCACTGCGGCTGTCTGGTGGATTACGGCTTCGGTCTGTCGCGGGGACAGATGGATTATTCTCTACGGGTAAAAGAAGGCGATGCCCGCCGGACGACGATCCTCTACTTTGCCCGGTTTGACGGGGATGCCGGGCCTGAGGATGCTCCGGCCGAGGTGAAGGGGTATGCAATCCGTTTTTCCGAGGATGGGGATATTGAGGCAGTCGATTCCTACCAGTCGGAAAGCATGGCGGAGGAATATCAGCGGTACGCGGAGAACCGGCAGGCTTTGCTGGACGAAAGCAACGCGCCGGAGACGGGCGGATGACGGCGGTTGCTTCCACGATAGAAAAAGGGACGCGGTCGGTCGGCCGCGTCCCTTTTGTCTTTGACTGGCGCGTTTATTCTTCCGCTGTTGTCAGCGCTGACTCCGGGATGCCGTACAGACGGCAGGCGTTCTGCCGGGCGGCGTTCACTACCGCCTGCGCCGTCCCGCACCGCGCCTCCGCGATTTTTTCGGCAGTGAAAGCGATCATCCCCGAGTGGCAGCGCTGTCCCCGAAAGGGGACGGGGGTCATATAGGGCGCGTCGGTCTCCAGCACCAGTCGGTCGGCCGGCACCATGGCGGCGACCTCCACCGGCTTCCGGGCGTTTTTAAAGGTGACCGCCCCGCCCAGACCGATGTACATCCCCAGTTTAAGGATTTCTTCCGCCATTTCCACACTGCCGGAAAAGCGGTGCACCACCCCGCGGGGACGGAACTCCTTTAGCAGACGAAGGGTGTCCTCGTGCGCCTCCCGATCGTGGATGACGACCGGAACGTCCCGCTCTTTTGCCAGCCGGAGCTGTCGTTCAAAAAGGGCGAGCTGCGTTTCCCGGGGGGAGAAATCGTAATGGTAGTCCAGTCCGATCTCGCCCAGAGCGACCGCACGCGGATGCTCCAGCAGAGCGCGGAGCTCGTCCTCCCATCCGGCGGGAGCGTTCGCCGCTTCGTGCGGATGGATACCGGCCGCCGCCCAGACAAAGGGGAAGCGTTCCGCCAAAGCGATGCTCCGGCGGGCCGTGGCAAGGTCGCTTGCCGCGTTCACCACCCCGCAGACTCCCTGCTCCGGCAGGGAGGCGAGCAGATCGTCCCGGTCCCCGTCGAACCGTTCGTCATCGTAGTGGGCGTGGGTGTCGAAAATATCATGGAGGGCAGACATGCGATCATCCTTTCCAAAGCGAATGGAACGTCAGCGTTAACACGCTCTAAAGAAAGCAGCCGCCGGAAAACCGGCGGCTGCGGGTGTTTCCGGTCAGCGGATCCTGCTGCCCGGGGCTACGCCGTCCACAAAGAGGACCTTTACGTCCTCTCCGTCGTCGGCGGCGAGGATCATGCCCTGGCTTTCCACGCCGCAGAGCACGGCGGGCCTGAGGTTGGAGACCAGCACGATCCGGCGGCCCTTCAGGTCGGCCGGCGTATACCACTTCGCAATGCCGGAGCAGACGGTGCGGGGCGTTCCCGAACCATCGTTCAGAGTGAGCTTCAGCAGCTTTTTTGCCCGTTTTACCGGCTCGCAGTCGGTGATCTCGGCCACCCGCAGATCGACCTTTGCAAAGTCGTCGATGGAGATTTCCGGCAGGAAGGCGATGTTTTCCGGCTTCTCGTCCGTTTCGTCGTTTTTCTGCGCTTCGGCGGCTTTGGCCTCGTTTTCCGCCGCGATTTCCGCCAGCAGCTTTTCCGCGTCGATCCGGGCGAAAAGCGGAGCCGGCGTTCCGACATGGAAGCCGTCGGCCGCGCCGAAGCCGTTTTGAATGGAATCGATCCCGGCGAGTCCGCCCTCCACGTTAATCTGGGCGAGCATCTTCGCCGCCGTCTCCGGCATAAAGGGGGTGAGCAGGATGCCGAGGACGCGGATGCATTCGATCAGGTTGTACAGCACGTCGTTCAGGCGGGGAAGAGAGGCTTCGTCCTTCGCCAGCACCCACGGCGCGGTTTCATCGATATATTTGTTGCACCGGCGGGCGAGGGAGATCACCGCGTCCGCCGCGTCGGCGTTGCGGTAGCCGTCCATCAGCCGGAAGTAGGCGGCCACGGTATCGGAGGCGGTTTTCACCAGATCCGCGTCGGTTTCGTCCGTCCACCCGGCGGGCTTTTTCAGCGCGCCGCCGAAATACTTGTTGGTCATCGCGATGCTGCGGTTGACCAGATTCCCCAGCGTGTTCGCCAGATCGGCGTTGTATTTGTTAATCAGGCTTTCATAGGTGATGGAGCCGTCCTGCGCGAAGGGAATTTCGGAGAGCAGATAATACCGCACCGCGTCCACCCCGAAATAGCGGGCGAGGTCGTCTGCGTACAGGACGTTCCCCTTCGATTTGCTCATCTTGTCCTCACCGACCAGCAGCCATGGATGGCCGAGAACCTGCTTCGGAAGCGGCTCGCCCAGCGCCATCAGGATAATCGGCCAGTAGATGGTGTGGAAGCGGACGATATCCTTGCCGATTACATGCAGGTCGGCCGGCCAGTACTTCGCATAGCTGTCCCCGCTGCCGTCCGGATTGTAGCCGATGCCGGTGATGTAGTTGGACAGCGCGTCCAGCCACACATAGATGACGTGCTTCGGGTCGAATTCCACCGGGATGCCCCAAGTGAAGGAGGTGCGGGAAACGCACAGGTCGGACAGGCCGGGCTTGAGAAAATTGTTCACCATCTCGGCCCGGCGGGAATCCGGCAGAAAGAATTCCGGATGGTCGTTGTAATAATCCATCAGCCGGTCCTGATATTTGCTCAGGCGGAGGAAATAGGCCTCCTCCTTCGCGTCCACCACGTCCCGCCCGCAGTCGGGGCATTTTCCGTCCTTGAGCTGGGAGGCGGTGAAAAAGGATTCGCAGGGTACGCAGTATTTCCCTTCGTAGGTTCCCTTATAGATATCCCCCTGATCATACAGCTTTTTAAAGATCTTTTGCACCGCCTGCTCGTGGTCGGCGTCGGTGGTGCGGATGAACCGGTCATAGCTGACGTTCATGCAGTCCCATACCGCTTTGATCTGAGAAGAGACCCGATCCACATACTCCTTGGGCGGCATCCCCTGCGCCCGGGCGTATTCCTCAATCTTCTGCCCATGTTCGTCCGAGCCGGTCAGGTAGAACACGTCGAAGCCCATCATCCGTTTGTACCGCGCGATCATGTCGGCGAGCACGGGATCGTATACGTTGCCGATATGCGGTTTGCGGGAGGTATAGGCGATGGCGGTGGTGATATAGAACTTTTTACGCGCGTTTTCTTCTGTCTGACACATGCTGAGAATCCAGTCCTTTCCGGGCTTTGCACCCCAAAGAGCGCAGGGCCTTTTTGAAAAATGGCGGTTTTCGGGCAAAAGGCCGCCAAGCCGCCAATATTCTTATATTTTACCAGACTTATTGGAAAATACAAGGGCCTGACGGGCGCGGCAAAAGGAAACATTTTTTGCGGCGCCCGCCGGAAACCCTCCGCGGGCTGTGAAGGGGACGGTCGAGAAGCCGCCGCGTTCCTCCCTCCGGAAAGAAAGGACATCCGGTTCCCGCGAACTTTTCCATAATTTTTCGGCGGCCTTCCCGGGAGTTACAGCGTTTCAACAAAATTCGGCCGGGCGATTGACAAGGGAAAAGCTCTGCCGTATTCTTTTACTATTGCTGTAAAAAAGGACGTCCACAGGCGGGGAGCGGCGGACGGAAGAGTTCAGACGACGAAAAAGCGGAAGGGGAATTCCAAGCGTGAGCAAATTCCAGAAAGACCTGACGGAAGGCAGCGTGACCCGGCATCTGCTGAAGTTTTCGCTGCCGTTTTTAGCCTCCAACCTGCTGCAGGCGCTGTATAACATGGCGGATATGCTGATTGTCGGCCAGTTCAGCGGACCAATCGGCACCTCTGCGGTGGGGGTGGGCGGACAGGTGACCATCCTGGTTATCAACCTGATAAGCGGCCTCGCGGTCGGCGGCACGGTAATGATCGCCCAGTTTATCGGGGCAAAGCGGCAGGAGGATGTGAAGGAGACCATCGGCACCATGTTTTCCCTGTACGCCATCGCGGCGGCGGTGATGACGGTGGTGATGCTGCTTCTCAACGGAACCATTCTGCGGGCGATGGGGATGCCGGAGGAATCCTTCCGGGAAGGGCTGGCCTACCTGAATATCTGTATGGGCGGCACGGTATTCGTGTTCGGTTACAACGCGGTGGCCGCCGTTCTGCGTGGAATGGGGGATTCCCGCCACCCGCTGATTTTCGTCCTGATTGCCGCTGTTGCCAATGTGATTCTGGATCTGATTCTGGTCGGCCCGCTGCATATGGGGGCGGCCGGGGCGGCATGGGCGACCATCGCGGCGCAGGCGCTGAGCTTTATTCTCTCGATCGTTTTCCTTCGCCGCCGGGATTTTATTTTTGATTTTCATCCGCGCAGTTTCCGCATTCGGGGAGAGAAGGCCAGGCAGCTGATGAAAATCGGACTGCCCTCCTCGCTGCAGGGGACGCTGGTAAGCTTCTCCTTCATGTGGCTGACCAGCGTAGCGGCCGGTATCGCCGGAATCGTGGGCACCACGGCGCTGAGTATCGCCGGAAAGGTGAACTCCATCGCCATCCTGCCTTCTATGGCTATGCAGGCGTCGGTGTCCTCCATGGCGGGGCAAAACCTCGGCGCCGGGAAGCCGGAGCGGGCGAAGAAAACCATGCTGGTCGCCATGGGAATGGCGTTTACCGTATCCGCGCTGGTGTTCGCGGTGGTCAACCTCTGTACCGAGCCGATTCTGCTGCTTTTCCTTGGTTCGCAGGCGAACAGCGGCCTGTCGGAAGAGCTGTTTGTCCGCTGTGTGAGCGAGGGAGCCGTATATCTGCGCTGTATCAGTCTGGATTATCTGATTACTTCGGTGATGTTCTGCATCAATGGACTGGCTATCGGCGCGGGACAGACAGTCTTTTCCCTGTTCAACGGAATGGTCAGTTCCCTGCTGCTCCGTGTTCCTTCCGCCTGGTTGTTGGGAGTTGCGGCGGGATGGGGCCTTGCAGGCGTAGGTCTGGCCGCGCCGATTGCGTCGGTCGGTTCTCTGGCGATCGGGCTGGTCTACCTTGCAACCGGCCGTTGGAAACGGTACCGTCTGCCGGGGGAAAAACAGAGATCATAATTCGCCGGAGAGGCGGAATAAGGATGGCTCCGCAAGGGAAAAGCACGGCGGAGAACGCTGCTTTCCTGCTGCGGAAGCCGTCGAAGTTACTGCCGTTTCGTTAGTTGCGGAGTCGGCTGAAGGCGCTTTTTAAAAGCACACCCTCCGAATCATACGACAGCTCCCAGATGCCGACGCCGGCCAGCCCCTGCGTATTGGCCAGAGCTGTTTTGGCGGCGATGGATTGAGCATCCTCATAGGTGATGAAGGTACTCTCCCCATAAAGATACGGCACCTGCGCGGCGGCAAAACGGAATTGCTGATAAGCGCTGTTGTTCAGATAGGCGCCGCAAATCGCGTCGTAACCGGCGGATTTGGCGGAGGAAAACCGGCTGTACAGCCCGTTGTTCTGATGAGTCACCCCCTGATAAATGTACCCGTAAAAAGGCATCCCAAGGACGAGCTTGTCGGCGGGAACGCCGCTGTTCCGATACGCGGCAATGCCGTCGTATACGCTGTTTTGATATTGCGGAGAATTCTCTCCGGACGGATACAGCGGAGCGTTGAAATCGGCGTAGCTGTCCCAGGGGCCATGTATGTCATAGGCCATGACAAATAGGTAATCCACCAGATTAGCGACGGCGACCGGTTCGATTTTCGACAGGTAGCTGGTGTTGGCGGCGCCGGCGATCGTCAGAAAATACCGCCGTCCGTCCTTTTTTTCCTGTTCGTTCAGCTTTTTCCGGATGGTTTCCAGCAGCAGGGTGAAATTTCGCTTATCCTGCGGCCGGTTGGTGTTGCCTGCCAATCCCCCGGAGACCGGGTATTCCCAATCCAGGTCTATCCCATCGAAGCCGTGTTCCAGAATGAAATCCAGACAGCTCTGGGCGAAGGTTTCCCTTCGCGCATCTGTTGAGGCGATATCTGAGAAATAGGTGGAATAATCCCATCCCCCAATCGAAATCAGGGTTTTGAGCCGACTGTTTTTCTTTTTCAGCGACCGGATGCCCGCAAAGTTTCTGCGGTCGTTGGCCGGGTCGGCCAGAGCAATACGGCCGGTCGAGGAATCAATTTTCGCAAACGCATAGTTCAGATATGTCAACTGACCGACCGGGATTTTTTCTGGAGTGTAGCCTTTGTACGATGACCAGCCGGTATAGTATCCCGTGAGGATTTTCCCGGATGGAACGGTTGCCGGAGAGGTGGAAGAGGGGGAGGTGGTTCCCGTCTGTCTGCCCGCAGAGGCCGACGAAGAGCCGGAAGAAGCCGGCGGGAGAGTTTCGGTGGTTCCGTTGGAAGCGCTGGTGGAGGAGGAGACGTTTCCTTCGCTTCCGGCGGAAGAGGGGGAAGAGGGGGAAGCAGAGGAGTTCCCCCCTTCTGTGCCAGCGGACAAATCCGAGGGGGCGGACCCGGAGGATGAAGAAGAAAGAGAGCCGGTTTCCCCTATTGGGGGAGAAAAAGTTTTCATACCGACGGCAAGGCATAAAAGGACGGCGAGACCGGCCAGTCTGGTCAGCCGAACGGCGCGTTGTGTCATGGGAAGAATCTCCTTTCCTGTAAAATACCGTCCTAAACGGACGCAGAAGCGTTCTCTAGCAGTATAAAGGATCCGGCGCTACCTCGACAACACGCAATAGCTGGAAAAACGGATGGTGTTCTCTATCCCCCTGTTTTGAGTACAGGGGGATTTTTTATTGAAAAACCGGCTGTTTTCAGCGGATTTTCACCACTTCGTTCCCGGCGGCATAGGATGGGCTTGCAGGCGGCCGCTTAAGGAAACAGACCGGAGACGGGGCGGAGAAACTGGAAACAGACTTTTCCGTAAGGAGTCTTTTCCCGACGGGCCGGATGCTGATCGCGGGGTGAAAACGGTTTGCCGCAGAGAACTGTTTTCCGGTGGAACCCAGCTTATGCTCTGCGGAGAAATGGGGATGGATATGGCGAAACTGATTATCGAAGGAGGGAGGCGGCTGGAGGGCGAAATCGCTGTTCACGGCGCAAAAAACAGCGCCCTCCCGGTGCTGGCGGCTACCCTTCTGGCCAGAGGAACAAGCGAGATCAGCAATTGTCCCCAGCTGTCCGATGTGGCGGCTTCGGTGGAAATACTCCGCCGTCTCGGCTGTGTAGTGGAGCGTTCTCAGGGCGTGGTCACGGTGGATTCTACCGGCCTGTGCCGAAGCGATATCCCCGACACCCTAATGAGGGAGATGCGTTCCTCCATCGTTTTTCTTGGCGCTCTGGTTGCCCGGACGAGAGAAGCGCATATGTCCTTTCCCGGCGGCTGCGAGCTGGGAGCGCGGCCGATCGATCTGCATCTCGCCGCGCTGCGTCAGCTGGGAGTGGAGATTACGGAGGAGCGGGGACGGCTGGAATGCCGTACGGCGGGACGGCTGAAAGGGGCGGTCATTGCGCTGGATTTTCCCAGCGTGGGGGCGACCGAAAATATTCTGCTTGCCGCCGTGACCGCGGAGGGACGGACTGTGATCCTGAATGCGGCGCGGGAACCGGAGATTGTGGACCTGTGCGCGTACCTTACCCACTGTGGGGCTAGAATCCATGGCGCGGGGGAAGGGGAAATCCGGATTGAAGGGGTGGAAAACCTGAGCGGCTGTGCGCACCGCGTCATGCCCGACCGGATTGAAACCGTGACCTATCTTGCCGCCGGAGCGGTAACGGGCGGACGGCTGATACTGCGGGGAGCGGAGCCGTGCCACATTGCCACCGTCCTGCCGGCCTTTGAAGAGGCGGGCTGTACTTTATCCCACGGGACAGGGACGCTGACCCTGCAGGCCCCGGAACGTCTGCGGAGGATACGGCTGATACGAACCATGCCGTATCCCGGCTTTCCAACCGACGCCCAGGCCCCGTTGATGGCGATGGCCTGCGTGGCTGAGGGTACCAGCGTTTTTGTGGAAAACATTTTTGAAAACCGGTATAAACACGCGGGAGAACTGATCCGGCTGGGTGCGAATATCAAGGTGGAGGGGCGAGTCGCCGTGGTGGAAGGCGTGTCCGCCCTGTCCGGCGCGGAAGTCGAATGCACCGACCTGCGGGGCGGAGCGGCGCTGGTGATCGCCGGTCTGGCTGCCGAGGGTTCCACTACTCTGCGGGCGATCCATCATCTGGATCGGGGATATGAACGTCTGGAGGACGCCCTGCGGGGCGTGGGAGCGGCTGTTGAGCGGAAGCAGGGCGGCGGAAGAGGGGAAGAGAATATGTAAATCGCAGGAATCAAAGAAAGAACTTCTTATTTTTATTAAAAAATAATTTATTAAAAATAAAATTAAAATAAATATTGACTTTTATAAAGTTAAAAAATATAATAAAAACACACGGATCTTTCCGCTTGAGATTCGCGTGAATCCATATTCCGGACGAATCTTTGCTCCGGACGAATCTTCAATTCGGGGAGGGGAGGGAATGCGGTGGCAGAGGTTCCTGATTGGATGCAGGGACTGACGGAGGAGGATTTCACCTTTATCCGGCATTTTCTGTTATCCTCCGGTTCTCTGAAAGAACTGGCGTCGATTTACGGCGTTACCTATCCCACCATCCGTCTGCGCCTTGACCGATTGATCCAGAAGATTCGGGTGAACGAGGAACGGGAGGCCGACCCCTTTGTGTCCCTGCTGCGCCGGATGACCCTGGACGATCAATTGGAAGCGAGCACGGCGCAGACCCTCCTGAAAGAATATCGGCGGACGAAGGGAGGGGTGGAACATTGAACGGCCGAAAAAGCGGAAAGCAAAGGGATTCGGGAAAATGTTTCTTAATTCGTTCTTAATTTCGTCCGGATACGGCCGGAATTCGGCGGGTTTCCCTTTTCTTTTCGCCGGCGGTTTGCTATGATTAACAGTATATACTCCGCGGGGGTTTCTTTTGACAGACCGGAAGCAGTGAAGGCGATGGAGAAAGGACCCGCACGGGCGGAGGCGGTATCCCGCGGGAAAGAACGTCGGGAAGCCGCCGATTCCGCCGGATGGGTCCGGATCAGTCGGAACAGGACGGGAACAGGCCGAAAACAGAACGAACAGGGGCGGGCGATACGGGATGTCCAAAAACAGCACGGACGGGCGAACCAGAAAGAAACCGGCGGTGGAAAAACAGCCGCCGAAAAAGAAAAAGAAGCGCCGGCTGAAGCCGTTTCGGGTAGCGGTTCTGGTGTTGATTCTGCTGCTGTTGATCGGCGGCATCATCGCCGGGGTTCTGGTGCTGCTTCGTCCCGGCGTCAAGGCACCGCCGGGGGAAGAAAATACACAGGCGGCTTTTGGCGTGAAAGCGATCGATGTGGAGGGCAGCACTCACTACACCGCCGAGGAAATCGTTGAGGCCAGCGGGCTGTATGTCGGCCAGAGTATTTTTTCCGTCAAAAAGCGGCAGGCGGCCGAAAAGATTCTGCAGGCATTTCCCTATGTGGAGCAGGTGACGGTGGACAGTCCCACCCTGACAACCCTGAAAATAACGATCGAGGAGGCTGAGCCGGTCGCGGCGGTCGCAAAGGAAGACGGCTGGATTATCCTCGGCGCGAACGGGAAGGGACTGGAAGCGCTTCCGGCCGGCAGCGAGCGGCTGTCCGAGTATGTGAAGGTACGCTGCGGACTGCTGGACGACGCCGCAGTGGGCAACCGGTTACTGTCGGACGAGAACATGGACGCTCTGCAGGCGCTGTTTACTGCGTTTTCCGCGCATTCACTCACCGATGTCCGGGAGATCGACCTGCGGGACGATACCGACATTCGGCTGAACTGGCGGGACCAGATCGTTCTCGCTTTGGGAAACGATATCAACCTTGACCATAAGATCGAGGTGCTGGCGTCAAAGGTTATTTCTCTGGTGCTGGAAAAGCACGGGGATACGGTGCGGGGTGTGATTAACGTCAGCTCCTATTCCGGTACCGACTCCGATCAATATCAGGCAGTGTTCACGCCGGAGAACCTGCTGCCGACCACCACAACCACCGGCGGAAGCGCGACGGCGGGGACCTCGGCGGACCCGGTGGCTACAACGGTTTCTCCCGCAGCGTGATATTCGGTGTTTCCGG
Source organism: uncultured Oscillospiraceae bacterium (assembly GCA_905192745.1). Lineage (GTDB taxonomy): Bacteria > Bacillota > Clostridia > Oscillospirales > Acutalibacteraceae > Avimonas. The sequence continues at coordinate 1,594 of CAJJLZ010000017.1, read as the reverse complement.
TATTTTTCCATGGAGTATTTTTACGGGAACGGTTGAATTTGCCCGGAGACCATGGTAAGATAAACAATAAGAATACAATGAGAATGTGGCCGTACAGCCGCTCTGGCCGGCTTCATGGCTTTTGGGAATTTCAGTTTTTCAGGAAAATAAAGCTGGGAGGAAGTTACATGGGTTTCGAATTTGACAACGATTTCATGGATGGCGTTCAGATAAAGGTGGTCGGCATCGGCGGCGGCGGCGGAAATGCGGTTAACCGTATGGTGCGTGCCGGGGTGCAGGGCGTGGAGTTTGTGACGATCAATACCGATCGGCAGGCGCTGGCTCTTTCTCAGGCCACTCAGAAAATCCAGATCGGTGAAAAGCTGACCCGCGGAACCGGCGCCGGCGCGAACCCCGAAAAGGGCCAGCGCGCCGCCGAGGAAAGCCGCGATGAAATTATGGCGGCCCTCAAGGGGACCGACATGGTGTTCATCACCGCCGGTATGGGCGGAGGCACCGGCACCGGCGCGGCTCCCGTGGTGGCGGAGATCGCCCGGGATCTCGGCATTCTCACGGTGGGAATCGTGACCAAGCCGTTTCTGTTCGAAGGCCGTAAACGGATGGAACAGGCCGAAAACGGTATCGCTGCCCTGCGGGAGCATGTGGACTCTCTGGTGGTTATCCCCAACGAACGGCTGAAGATGGTGAGCGAACAGCGCATTACTCTGGCCAATGCATTTGAAGTGGCGGACGACGTCCTGCGTCAGGGCGTGCAGAGCATCTCCCAGCTTATCAAGGTGCCCGGACTGGTCAACCTTGATTTTGCGGACGTGACCACGGTAATGAAGGACGCGGGCTATGCGCATATGGGCGTGGGCCGTGCCGAAGGGAAGGAAAAGGCGGAGGCGGCGGCCAAGGCCGCGATTTCCAGCCCGCTGCTTGAAACGTCGATCGACGGGGCGCGCGGCGTAATTATCAATATCACCGCTTCGCCGGACGTTGATCTCGAGGACGTGGAAACGGCTTCCTCCATGATCTCCCGCGCCGCTCATCCCGACGGGGTGATTATCTGGGGCGCGGCCTTTGATGAAAATATGAACGACGAGATTTCCGTGACGGTGATTGCCACCGGATTTGCCACCGACGGGTCCTATAAGGCGCCGGAAACGGGAGCGGCGGTTAAGCCGGGTACGGACTATTCCTCCGCGCAGTCCACAGAGGATCAGGATTTCACCGATATCATGGCGCTGTTTAAGAAAAAGGAATAAGAGTTACCCGTTGCGCCGGAACTTCCGGCGTATGGGGGAATGGCGGAGAGCTGCCGCATTTTCGAATAGAACGCCGAGAGCCGGAAGGAGAGATTTCCTTCCGGCCCTTTTTGTGAGTTGGGTCCTCTTTTTTCGGAGTGATTTTGGCTGGCCTGCTCCTTCCTGTATTCCCTGACATTTGGTTGATTCTCGTTCAAATCGGCCGGTTTTGGACGAAATTTTCCCTCCACAGCCAGCGGCGGCTTGAAATTTCATCCGCACGCCGATTCTCTCTTGCAATCTGTTCTTTCTGTGGTATAATGTCGTTTAGGAGAAATGCGAAAGCATTTCTCGGTAGCGCCGCCAAC
>CAJJLZ010000016.1 GCA_905192745.1 uncultured Oscillospiraceae bacterium | reverse complement strand
GCGGACATCGCCCAGCCGACCCCGGAGGCCAACGTAAGCGCCGACGGCGCACCGGCGGACGTGACCTACAGCCGGGATTTGCAGACGGTAATTGATACACTGTCGGCGGCAATCACAGCATAAACCTTTCAGAGAGTGCGCTTTGCACCGCTTCGGTCATGAAGGCCGCTGACAGAAACGCCCGGCAGTCTGCCTAAAGACTGCCGGGCTTCCTTAATGGGGCAAAAAGAAGCTGTCGCGGGAACTCGTACGCGGTCACCTTCCGCGCCCCTTTCACATAAGATAAGACAAAAGAGAATCTCTGTCCCCTTTCCCCTTTTTCCGCTTTTCTTTCCTGTCCCTCCTCCCCTTTGTTTTTCTCCATTACCGGGATTATCAGGGCGGTATTTTTTCGGATACAGCAGCAAGGGCACACTTTCTCAGAGAAAGGAATGGTCACGCATATGAACATAGAAACCTTCGCGGTCATTGGCGGCGATCTGCGCTTCGCCTATCTGGCGGGCCAGTTGGCAGCCGATGGCTATAAAGTCATCACCACCGGATTTGACGGCACCGATCTGCCGCCCTGTGTAACCGGATGCACCAACCCCTCTCAGGCTGCCGCATTGGCGGACTTCATTATTCTGCCCATGCCGGTTACCACCGACGGGAGCATCCTCAACGCCCCCTTCTCCCGCTCCCGCATCACGCTGGACGAAGTGCTCAGCGCACTAAAGCCTTCCCAAAAGCTGGTGGGCGGCGCGGTAACGAACGAAGTACGAGAAGATGTCGAATCCCGCGGACTGTCCATTGTGGACTACCTTCACCGTGACGAACTGGCCGTCTACAACGCGGTGCCCACAGCCGAAGGAGCCATCCAGTTGGCGATGGAGGAACTGCCTATCACTATCCACGGCTCCCGATGCCTGATTACCGGATACGGCCGGGTTGCCCGGGCGCTGGCCCGCCGTCTGAGCTCACTGGAGGCGGACGTAACGGTCGCCGCCCGCAAATTCTCCGACATCGCTCAGGCGGAATCGCAGGGGCATACCGGAATTGAGATGCGGCATCTGGATGACGCAGGAGACTTCGACGTAATTTTCAACACCGTTCCCGCTCTGATTTTCAGCCGCGAGCGTCTGGAAAAGCTGGAAAAATCTACCCTGCTGATTGATCTGGCCTCCCGGCCCGGAGGGGTGGATTTCAACGCGGCGGCGGAACTGCAGGTCAAGACGATCTGGGCGCTTTCTCTGCCCGGCCGTGTCGCGCCGAAAAGCGCCGGGCGGATTATTAAAAACACCATTCTGAATATGATAAAGGAGGGTATCTGATGGAGGGACCGCTGCGTATCGGGCTGGCGATTACCGGCTCATTCTGCACCTTCTCCCGTATTTTGGAACAGATTCGGAAAATGACGGCGGCGGGAATGGAAATCACCCCCATTCTTTCCTTTAACGCCGCGACAACGGACACCCGGTTCGGAACGGCGGCGGAATTTATTGAAAACCTGACCGAAGCGACCGGGCAAACGCCCCTGACCACCCTGACCGAGGTTGAGCCGATCGGTCCGCAAGCGCTGTTCGATATATTGGTCTGCGCGCCCTGCACCGGCAGCACCCTCGCCCGATTGGCGTGCGGACTGAGCGATACCCCGGTCACCTTGGCTGTGAAATCCCACCTCCGCCGGAGCCGGCCTGTGGTAATCGCGGTTTCCACCAACGATGCGCTGGGAGCCTCCATGCGGAATATCGCGCTGCTGAAAAACGCAAAGCACATGTATTTTGTCCCGCTGCGGCAGGACGATCCGGTCAACAAGCCCAATTCTCTGGTGGCCGATTTCTCCCTGATCGAGAACACAATCGCCGCCGCTCTGGCCGGAACGCAGATTCAGCCCCTGCTCGGATAAACCAAATAAATTTCCTGCGCATTCTCCGCGAAATGTGCTATAATGGTTTGGGTCTTTGGAACCCACACCATTTGCATTGGAGGATGACAGCATGATCGCACTGGCGAGTGACCACACCGCGCTGGAAATGAAGGAAACCATCAAGGGGCTTTTGGATGAAATGGGCCTCGAATACAAGGACTACGGCACCTATACCTCCGACCGCTGTGACTATCCCGTTTACGGCGCCCGGGCGGCAAAGGCGGTCGCAAGCGGCGAATGTGACCGCGGAATCATCATCTGCGGCACCGGCGTCGGCATTTCTCTGGCGGCGAATAAGATTCCCGGCATCCGCTGCGTCGTTTGCAGCGAGCCGTATTCCGCCCAGCTTTCCCGCCTGCACAACAACAGCAATATGCTGGCGTTCGGCGCCCGGGTGATCGGTCCGGAGCTGGCCAAAATGATTGCCCGCATCTGGCTGGAGACCCCCTTCGAGGGCGGCCGCCATCAGCGCCGAATCGACATGATCGCCGCGCTCGGCCGGGGCGAAGAAATCGAATAAGGGCCTGAGGGACCAAATTCATCAGGCCCTTATGAGACAAGGGTACCCCGCAAAATGCTTCATTTTGCGGGGTACCCTTGTTCTATTATGATAAAAGCCGCCGGCGCCCGTCTTCCTTCCCCGGAAGCCCCCACAGGGAGGCCCATCACCGTTTTCCCTATATTCAAAAAATTTCAGATAGAAACGGGTGGGGCTTTCTTCCGGTTATTCCGGGAAATGCAGGAAAGCAGCCGGTAATTCGTCACGAACGCCGGCTGCAGACCTGTAGACAAATATCGTATCGTCGGAGGCTTTATATGGAAGATTCCGGTTTTTGAAACGCCATCCGGGTAAACTGATCCTCCGGCATGGGCTTGGCGATCAGATATCCCTGCACCATGTCGCAGCCAACGCTTTGAAGAAACGAAAGCTGTTCCTTCGTTTCCACGCCTTCTGAAACCGTTTTGATGCCCAACCGTCTGGCCATTTCCACAATGGAGACGATGATTGTCCTGCTACGCGCATCATCGGTTTGCGTGGCGTTCAGAAAGGATTTGTCCAGTTTCAGCGTATCAATATAGACGGACTTGAGCATATTCAAAGAAGAATAATCACTGCCGAAGTCATCCATGGAACAGTGAAAACCGGCCCGATGGATTTGGGAGATCACCTCTGTCACAACCTCGGCATTCGTAAGCATGACGGACTCTGTAAACTCAAATTCCAGCAGTTCCGGCGGAACGCCGTACCTCTGCTGAATTTCAATATAACGCTGAAGAAAGCACGGATTATCCAGATGTATGCGTGAAAAATTAAAGGATACCGGCACGGGTGTGATGCCCGCGTCCATCCAGCTCCGGATGTACCGGCATACCTGCTCAAACACATACAAATCCACCTTGAGCACGAAGTGGTTCCGCTCAAAAAACGGAATGAACGTATTGGGCGGTATGAGTCCCTCCTCCGGGTCCATCCAGCGGACAAGCGCTTCCGCCCCCGTAATCCGCATAGAGGCCGGGTCGGCCTTCGGCTGCAGATAAACGATAAACTCCCCTTTATCCAGAGCGCGCTGCATCTTGTTCTCCATGTTCTTTTCATGTTTTTGGCGCAGGCGGTCGGCGTCGGAATAAATCGCGTAGGAGGCTAGTCCGTTTTCTATCGTCATGCCGCCGAGAGGGCACTTCTTTCGGGCGGCATTCGCCCGGTTCCGAATTCGGATTACCGGGCTGTTCGTATCGAACACCTGATAGATTCCGGCCGTCATCGACATCCGGTATACGTCTTCCGCCCCGTCGTTATAGCGGTTAATGTCATCGGTAAGATTCTGGAGCCATTCCTCCAATCTCTCCCGGGCATTCGACCGGATCAGCAGATTGAAGTCGTCGGCCGACCAGCGGCACAACAGTTCCCCGCTTTTCAAATGGCGCGCGAGCACGCTGTGGACGTATTTCAGGGTGGCGTCTCCCTTTTCCGTCCCAAACGTGTCGTTAATCAAAATGAAATTTACAATATTGAGAGTAAGGAAGGTATACGTTCCGGATGGAGCGGACCGGAGCAGCGCGGCCGCCTCCATCTCAAAGCGGGTGTGGGTGTACCCTCCGGTAACGGGATCGACAAACGCCAGAGTCTCCATCCGCTTGCTGTGCCGGCCATAGGTAAGCACCAGCGCCGCAATAAGCAGGAGGAATAAAAGCGCAACAGTCCCGTTCAGAACAATGGCATGGGACAGAAGGCTGTCAAACGGACTTGTAACCGTTTTCTCCACAACCACCTGAAACAGATAGAAACCCGATTCGGTCAGCGGAACGATCCGTCCGACCTTACCGACTCCATCTTCTTTATCGGCAAAGTAAAATGTAATCGGCGTCTGCGAGGCAAGAGCCTCCCGAACATCCTCCACCGAGGTATCGTTGTAAAAGCAGGCGTCCTCCGCCAGAGAGGTCAGGCAGTTGGTGCCCTGAACCGTGGCATTGGGGCTAGAGGACCGGATTACAAAGGTCCCGTCCGCTTCCACCACATGGAAAAAACCGTCGCCCTGAAAATACGTCTGCGCCAGCATACTTTTCACCGATTCGGTGGTGTTGCTGGCGACCAGCGCGCCGGTGATCCCGCCATTTTCATAGATTGGTACCGCGAACGCGAAGCCGTTATGTGTGCCGCCGAACGAAAAATTTTCGTTGTCGTCATTGAATACGACCCGGGTTCCCTCCAGCGCCGGAAATACCTCGGGGATATTCCGGAAGTCATAGGTTTTCCCATTGGTACCCACGGCTTTACCATCAAAATCCATAATCCAAAGGCTGACAAAATTACTGAAAGCCGCTTTAGATTGCAGATACTCCATATCCACAATTCCAAGCCGTTTCTGTTCAGCATAGGTGATTGCCAGAGATTCCAGTATACTCAGCCGCGTCGCCAGCTGGATGTCCATGGTGTTGGCCATACCGTTGGAAATTTCGCACAGATACCGTTCCGTTTCCTCCTTCATGGTTTGCTGCATCTCGCGTACAAAGAGAACCAGTGCCGCAATGAGTACGGCAAGCAGAATAAACAACGTTGCCGCCACAACCCGGACGCGCGGGCGCTTCTCTTTTCTTGTTAGTACAGTCACCCTCATAGACGGTCTCCTCCACCGTATAACGCCCTGCCGCCGTCTCCGTACCAGAACGGCAGCCATTTCTCTTCCATCCAACGCAGGCGTTCCATGCCGTAAAACACCGGCTTCTTAATTCATGTCTGCCAAGCAATGAAACATACAGCCGTGAAGCGGCTTTATTCAGTAAGCATTAATACCGCTTTCCTTTGCCCGCCGCAAAGACTTTAACTGAATACATTGTACCAGAAAACAGGAAAACTTCAAAGAAAAATATCCAGAAAAAATGAATAATATCTTTTCCGCTGTCGAAAAACGGCCGTTTCGGGGGGGCTGTCCGGCGTATCCGCCACACAGGCTCCCCTTCTTCAGGATATGCCAAAGAAGCGGCACAGGATATTAACCGGGGGCTCTGCTGTGTGCGGCGCCGCTTTCCGGCTTTTTCGTATCCGTCTATTTCCGCCGTACCATAATAATATCCCTCCGACGCTGTTTTTTCCTGCGTCGGAGGGATATTGGTCTGTTATGAAGCGATTGTTTTGCTCCCGGATTACCGCTTGTCCCGAAGGTACTGGTCGATGGCGCGGGCGGCGGTTTTTCCGGCGCCCATGGCCAGAATAACCGTGGCTGCGCCGGTCACCGCGTCGCCGCCGGCATAAACGCCCGGACGGCTGGTCAGGCCGGTTTCTTCCTCCACAATAATGCCGCCCCATTTCTGGGTCTCCAGACCATGGGTGGTGGATTTAATCAGCGGATTGGGAGAGGTGCCGATGGCCATAATCACGCAGTCCACATCCAGAACAAAGGCGGAATCGGCTTTCTCCACCGGTCTGCGGCGTCCGGAGGCATCCGGCTCGCCCAACTCCATTTCCACGCACTCCATGCCGGAAACAAATCCGTCCTCATTCCCCAGAATCCGGGTGGGGTTGTTCAGCAGTTTGAAGGTGATGCCTTCCTCTTTGGCGTGTTCCACTTCCTCCGCCCGGGCGGGAAGTTCTTTCTCGGAACGCCGGTAAACGATGTATACCTCTTCGGCGCCCAGACGCTTGGCGCAGCGGGCGGCATCCATCGCCACATTGCCGCCGCCTACCACAGCCACCTTTTTGGCGTGCTGGATCGGGGTGCTGCTGTTCTCCCGGTACGATTTCATCAGGTTCACACGGGTCAGGAATTCGTTGGCGGAATAAACGCCCTTCAAATTCTCCCCGGGGATGTTCATAAACCGGGGCAGCCCCGCGCCGGAACCGATGAACACAGCCTCGAAGCCGTCCTCCATCAGTTCATCCACCGACAGCACCCGTCCGATAACCATGTTTGTCTGTACCTTGACACCCAGATCTTTCAGAGAATCGATCTCCTTCTGCACAATGGCCTTGGGAAGGCGGAATTCCGGAATACCGTACACCAGCACACCCCCCGCCGTATGCAGGGCTTCAAAAACCGTCACGTCATATCCCAGTTTGGCAAGATCGCCCGCGCAGGTCAGACCCGAGGGACCCGATCCGACAACGGCTACCTTATGCCCGTTGGGCGCGGGCTTTTGGGGAGCTTCCTTGACGTGGGCGTTATGCCAGTCCGCCACAAAGCGTTCCAGACGGCCGATAGCCACCGGCTCGCCCTTGACGCCCCGCACGCATTTGGATTCGCACTGGCTTTCCTGCGGGCAGACCCGCCCGCAGACCGCAGGCAGCGAGCTGGATTTCACGATGATCTGATAGGCTTCCTCAAAATTCCCCTTCGCCACTTCCTGAATGAAATCGGGGATAAAGATATTGACCGGACAGCCGCTCACACAGGGTTTGTTTTTGCAGTGGAGGCAGCGCTGGGCCTCGTCAATGGCCTGTTCTTCCGAATACCCCAGAGCCACTTCCCTGAAGTTTTTATTGCGGACATCGGGCGCCTGAGAAGGCATTTCGTTCTTTTTCAGAGACATATTGGGCATTTCAGCGCACCTCCTTTTCAAACAGATGGCAGGTCTCCTCATAGGCATGCCGTTCAAAGGGCTTATACATGCTGGACCGGGCCATGGCCTCGTCGAAATCCACCTCAAAGCCGTCGAAGTCCGGGCCGTCCACGCAGGCGAATTTGGTTTTTCCGCCCACCGTCAGACGGCAGCCGCCGCACATACCGGTGCCGTCAATCATGATGGGATTCATGCTCACCACGGTTTTGATGTTATACTTTTTGGTGAGCTGCACCACAAATTTCATCATAATCAGCGGACCGATGGCGATCACCTCGTCGTACTGCTCGCCGGCGTCGATCAGGCTTTGCAGGGCGTTGGTAACCAGTCCCTTTTCGCCGTAGCTGCCGTCGTCGGTCATTATCATCGTCTTATCGCTGACCGCCCGGAACTGCTTTTCAAGAATGACCAGATCCTTATTCCGGAATCCCACGATGGAATGGACTTCCGCTCCCTGTTCGTGCAGCTTCTTGGCGATGGGATAGGCGATGGCGCAGCCCACGCCGCCCCCCACAACGGCCACTTTTTTCAGGCCCTCGGTGTGAGAGGGGACCCCCAGCGGGCCGACAAAATCATGCAGGCTTTCGCCTTCTTCCAGATGGTTCAGCTTTTCCGTCGTGGCGCCGACGATCTGGAAGATGATGGTGACCGACCCCTTCTCCCGATCAAAATCCGCCACGGTCAACGGAATACGCTCCCCGTCTTCATCCACCCGCAGGATGATAAACTGCCCCGGCTCCGCCTTTTTGGCAATCAGCGGCGCGTCGATCTCCATCAGGGTCACAGTGGGGTTCAGCGCCTGTTTCTTGACGATTTTATACATGGCGACCACTCCTTTATATCCAACTTATACATTGGGGAAAAGCCGAGCCGGCGCTCCGCGGCTTTCGTACACACTGTTTTTTCAAAAGGGGGCTGCTGCGCCATGCTTCCACGCAGCAGCCCCCCTTTTTGAAGCAAATCGTATTTGCCGTGCTTAGAAATCCACCTCAGTGTCGTAATAGCAGCACTTGAGAAGCTTTTCCATCTCTTCCTGGCTGGGCTGACGGGGATTGGAACCGGTGCAGGCATCCCCGATGGCGTTTTTGGCAATCTCCGGCAGTCTCTCAAGGAACACGTTCTCCGGTACAAAACCGTTTTCCGTGGGATAGCTGTCCGTGCCGTAGTTCTTGATGCACTGCGGAATGTTGAGCTGTTCGTTCATGCCGCGCAGATACTTGATCAGCAGCTGAACCTTCTCGTCGTCGCTGTTCCCGCCCAGACCCATGAAGTCGGCGATCACACCGTAACGCTTCTTGGCGGTCTCATCCTTCGCGTTGAAGGCGATAACCTTGGGCAGATACATGGCGTTGGCGGCGCCGTGAATGATATGCGCGCCGTAATCGGCAAACGCCGCGCCGGTCTTGTGGGCCATGGAGTGAACGATACCCAGCAGCGCGTTGGAGAAGGCCATGCCGGCCAGACACTGGGCGTTGTGCATGCTGTCGCGTTTTTCCATATCCCCGTTATAGGAAGGCACCAGATCGTTCTGGATCATCTTGATGGCGTGAAGGGCCAGCGGATCGGTGAAATCGCAGTTGGCGGTGGACACATACGCTTCAATGGAGTGGGTCATGGCGTCCATACCGGTGTGGGCAACCAGCTTTTTGGGCATGGTCTCGGCCAGTTCGGGATCGACGATGGCCACATCCGGGGTAATCTCAAAGTCGGCGATCGGATACTTGATGCCCTTCTCGTAATCGGTGATGATAGAGAAGGCGGTAACCTCCGTAGCCGTGCCGGAAGTGGAGGAGATGGCGCAGAAATGAGCCTTTCTTCTCAGCTTCGGCAGACCGAACACCTTGCACATATCCTCGAAGGTAACTTCGGGATACTCGTATTTGATCCACATGGCCTTCGCCGCGTCAATGGGAGAGCCGCCGCCGATGGCAACGATCCAGTCGGGCTGGAATTTTTCCATCGCCGCCGCGCCTCTCATGACGGTTTCCACCGACGGATCGGATTCGATGCCTTCAAAAAGCTCCACTTCCATACCGGCTTCTTTCAGATAGGAAACCGCCTTGTCCAGAAAGCCGAATCTCTTCATGGAACCGCCGCCGACGCAGACAATCGCCTTTTTGCCTTCCAAGGTTTTCAGCGCTTCCAGCGCACCTTTGCCGTGATAAAGATCTCTGGGTAACGTGAAACGAGCCATACTTGTTTCTCTCCTTATATAAAATACTGAACGGATACGGAAAAACGGTAATCTCGTTTCTCCTGACAGCCTCTATTATAAACGGCGGGTCGAAAAAAAGGAAATAAAGGATTTGTATGCGCCGATACGGCGCCGCCGTCCCCCGTCCCCGACAAAGGAACCGATTGGTAATCAAAAGGATTTTGTTAAAAAATTCACAGATGTTGCGGTTCTTACGGAAAAAGACGCCGGAAAAGAAACGCCGCGGAAGGATTTCTTCCGCGGTTAAGAAGCCGGATTGTGTAAAAAACAGGAATAAATATCGGTTTATTTGCCGTCTGCAATACGGTATTCGCAAGGAGCCATATATAAATTCATATTGCACAAACCAAAACCTAGCGATAATTCTTATAGCAGACCTGCGTTTTGGATTCATAGAGCTTTTCCAGAAAAACTCTGTCCAGATCGGAAAAATGGTAGTTTTCCGGATAAATCAGAAGATCCCGGAATTTGTTGTCCGGAAAAGAACATTTCCGCTGAATCAGCCCATGCTTTTGCAGCAGATCCTCCGTCACAGGTGAAACCCAGATAAACGTATACGGAACCTTAGATAAAATTTCAAATTGATTTCCCCGCTCATAGAGATAGATTTTCTTTCTGGTTGCCGAGGTCATGTCGTTTCGGATTTTTGCCGCGTCAATATACGGGATGGCGGTATCTCCATGAGAAAGTTCCAGATACTCCGCCAAATCGTCGCGGTGCAGTTCCGGCTTTCGCGCCAGAGGATGCTCCGCCGACATAAGCACCAGACACTCGTATTCCCAGATCAGCTCACTTTTCATGTGCTTTTCCTTCAGGTAATCGCTGAAATACGGTTCGCCAAAGGTCTGATAGCGGATAATCCCCAGCTGGCACCGGCCGTCCTCCACCTGCCGGATGGTCTGAATCGAATTGGTCTCCACAATGTTCATGTCGATTTCCCGTTCCTGATCCAGAGCAGAGATGAACGCGGGGATAGAAGCGGCAATATAACTGCCCCGGGGAAACGCCACGCTGAAACGCTGGACGCGGCTGTCGGCATCGTGAACGAACTTTTCCATTTCGTCCAGCTGACGGAGAATCCGGCGGGCGTAGTCCAAAAAGACGGTTCCCTCTTTGGTGGGAACAACGCCTTTGGAGGTTCGCTCAAAAATAGGAAATCCAAAGCTGTCCTCCGCTTCCTTGATGGCACGGCTAAGATTCGGCTGCGCCATGAAAAGATTTTCGGCGGCGCGGGTAATGGAGCGGGTTCGGTCCACCTCAACGGCATATTTAAAAAACAGCGTATTCATCCGTTTTCCTCTCTTCTTCTCCAATAAAAATCACGCGATCAAACACGGATGTGTTCATTATACATGGACTATCCGCCGGATTGCAACCGGCTTTGGAAAAATAACCGGTTTTTTCGTTCTGAAACAGAGGAACAGGGCATGTTCCGCCCGGCAGCCGGCGCGAAAAATCCGCAGCAGCCTTTCCGCCGCCTCCCATTTTGGCCGAAGGGCCGCGGTTACCAATCACCGCACCGCTTTTTGATTTTTCCCCGGATATCTTTCAAAATACCGGCAGTCCGGGAGGATGAGTATCCCGGGCTGTCCGCTTTCCCGGCATGACAAAACCTCCTGTTGTGGGATAGGAGCCACAACAGGAGGTGCTTTTTTCCTTTCCGTTTTCCGGAATATCGTCCAAAACGCCGGCGCTTGAAAGCCTCCTTACGGAAGAAACCCTTTGCCGTATCGTCGTTTTTACAGCAGCTTTTCCGCCGCATCGGCATAGGCCGCGGCGATCAGACGCGCGCCCGGCTCCGCGGGATGAACGCCGTCCATCGTCCAATACAGCGGCCCCTGCTCCACACAGGCGGCAGCGAACAGACCGTCCAGAGGGACATAAGCGTCGGCATACTCCCGCGCCAGACGGCGGACCGCCCCAATCTTGGGATCGAGATCGGCCCTCCAGATATCCTTATCCGGCGTATCCGGCAGGACAAAAGGCTCCAGCAGAAGGATTTTGGCATGGGTGTTCCGGCGGACGTCCTCCAGCAGGCGGCGGTAATTCGCCTCGAACTGTTCCGCCGTGGTGGGATCATTGGAATCAAACGCTCGCCAAGTGTCGTTGATGCCGATCAGGATGGACAGAACGTCCGGCTGAAGGGCGATGCAGTCCTCCTGCCAGCGGGCCAGCAGATGATCGGTGCGATCGCCGCTGACCCCGCGGTTGACGAACTCCCAGTCCTGTTCGGGATGCCGCTCCCGCAGCAGCGCAGCGGCAAACCGGGGATATCCCGGACCGAGATCGGTCAGATCCTCGCGGGACCGCCCGCAGTCGGTCACGCTGTCTCCCTGAAAAAGAACGCGCATGGAAACCTCTCCTTTTTACAAGGCCGTCCGCCTTCCGGCGGACCGTCCTTTCTCTTCATCACGCAGGCGCACGGCCTTATCGGGACTCTTTCACCGTAAACCACTTGCCGTTCTTCTCGTTCGGCTCCTTAATAATCTTCCGCTGCTCCTCCGTGGGATTGCCGAACCAGTCATACTTCCAGCCATCCTCGGTTTTCACCATCCGCAGGGCAAAGAAATCCTGCCGGCCGCCGGCCGTCATCCGATACATGATATACACCGGATTTTCGTCACTCAGCTTTTCAACCTGCTCGAATTCCTCTTTACCTTCCCAATATTTCGGGATACACCAGCTGCTGAGCTGGAAGCGGGCCTCGCTCACGTCGCCATAATCGGGGAACTCCGTGGTCTCCAGGCTTTCCGCCACCCTGTCGGTGCCGTGCTTCAGCACAAAGGCTCGGAATTCCTCCATGGACTGATTTCCGACGATCGCCTCGGCATGCTGCTCCGCCGCCCGTTCAATCGCGATTTCATAGCGGTTTTTCAGCGTCTGCTGATACGCCGTAACGAGGAACGTTACGATAAATGCCGTCGCCAGCGTAATGAACACGAAGCGTCCGGGCTTGAACCGCACCGGATCGGGCGGTTTTTTCACCCAGATTTTCCGGATGTTGAACAGGATCAGCGGGGCGATAAACAGCACGCCCATGGTAATATAAATCGCAAGAGTAGTCTTCATCGTCTCATACCTTTCCGGTCGCCGGGCGCGTTTACAGAACCTTGGACAGGAATTCCCTGGTCCGCTCGTTCCGGGGATGATTAAAGATCTCGTCCGGCGTTCCTTCCTCGCTGATTACGCCGCCGTCCATAAAGAAGATCCGGTCCCCCACCTCCCGGGCAAAGCCCATCTCATGGGTGACGACCACCATGGTCGCATGGTTAAGAGCGAGATTTTTCATGACTTCCAGCACCTCGCCCACCATCTCCGGGTCAAGAGCCGAGGTCGGTTCGTCAAAAAGCAGCACGTCCGGGTCCATGGCCAGCGCGCGGGCGATCGCCACCCGCTGCTTCTGCCCGCCGGAGAGCCGCCCCGGATACACGTCGGCCTTTTCCGCCAGCCCGACCCGGTTCAGCAGTTCCATTGCCCGTTCGTCCGCCTCGGCCTTCGTCCTCTTTTTCAGCTGAACGGGCGCCAGCGTAAGGTTTTCCTTCACCGTCATATGCGGAAAAAGGTTAAACTGCTGGAACACCATCCCCACCTTCTGGCGGAGCTGGTCGAGCTGCCGAAGGTTCCGCATGGCGGAAACCCCTTCGATCAGGATATCCCCCTTGGTGGGCATCTCCAGCAGGTTGATGCAGCGCAGAAAAGTGGACTTGCCGCCGCCCGACGGGCCGATGACGCACACGCAGTCGCCCTTGCCGATATGCGCGTCAATCCCCTTGAGGACCTCCAGCTCGCCGAAGTATTTATGAAGATTCTGTACCTCAATCACTCTTACGCATCCTCCTTTCCAGCTTGCCGAGACCGGTCGAAAGCACCGTGGTCATCAGGAAATAGAGATACGCCGCGCAGAGAAGCGGCACCGTGAAGTTGTAAATTGTGCTGCCGATCGTCTGCGCGCCCTTGGTCAGGTCGGCCAAACCGATGTAGCCGGCAACCGACGTTTCCTTGAGCAGGACGATGAACTCGTTGCCCAGCGCGGGCAGGACGTTCTTGACCGCCTGAGGAATAACGATGTAGATCATGGTTTTTCCGGCGGAAAGGCCGAGGGAACGCCCGGCTTCGGTCTGTCCCCGGTCCACAGCCAGAATACCGGCGCGGATAATCTCCGCCACATAGGCGCCGGAGTTGATGCCGAAGGCAAAGCCCGCGATCACCAGATCGGGAATATGTTCAAACAGCGGGATGTTTTTGAGGATCCGGCTGAACACAACGAAATACAGCACCAAAAGCTGAACCACCGCCGGGGTGCCACGCACCACCGAAATATACCCGTTGGCAAAACCGGCGAGCATCCGGCGCAGGCCGACCAAGAACCGGTTTCCCGTCAGGTTATCCACGTCCTGCAGCTTGGCGACGGCGAGCAGCAGACCGAGGATTACGCCGACCACGGCGGCAATCGCCGTCAGCTTCAGCGAATTCCCCAGCCCGCGCAGCAGATACTGATACCGATCGTCATCGATCAGCGACAGGAACACCGCGTCGGAAAAGGACGACGCCATTTTTTCAAAAGAATGCCAGAGTGCACCCAAGCAAAGCCCCCCTCAAAGGTACGGTCACGCCGCCGGGACGCGGGACAAACGGACGCCATAAGAAAAGAAAACCGGCCGTTGATTGCCAGCCGGCTTTCTTGTTTGCCTTGTCCGCTTGTTCTGTCCGTATTCCCGGTGGACAAAGGATCTGTCCGCCGATCAAAACGATGGACTTACCGAATGTACTTTTCGATGATCTTCTGGAAGGTGCCGTCGGCCTTGATCTCCTTCAGCGCGTTGTTGACGGCTTCCAGCAGGTCCTTGTTGCCCTTCTTCACGGCAATCGCATATTCCTCTTCGTCAAACTGGTTTTCCAGCAGAGTAACCGCATCCCCGTGCTTGGTCTTATATTCCTTGGCGGGGTTGTTGTCGATGATAACCGCGTCCACGTTGCCGGTGAGCAGCGCGTCCACCGCGAGGGAACCATTGCCGTAGCCGATCACGTTTTCCTTATCGGTCAGTTCTTTGGCGCAGGAGCTGCCGGTGGTGCCGGTCTGCACGCCGATTTTCTTATCCTTCAGATCATCCTTGGAAGCGTAGCCGCTGTCCGCCTTCACGATCACGGTCTGAAGCGCCGTGTAGTAGGTATCGGTGAAATCCATGGTTTCTTCCCGCGTGGGGTCCACCGTATAGCCCGCAGCGATCAGGTCGATCGTCCCGCCGCCGAGCGCGTCGGGCAGGGATTCAAACGCCATATCCTTAATTTCCAGCGTCAGGCCGAGCTTCTTCGCGATGGCCTCCATAATCTCGGCGTCCACGCCGACGACCGCGCCGCCTTCCTGAAACTCAAAGGGCGGGAATTCCGCATTGGTCCCCATAATCAGGGTGCCGTCCTTCACAAGATCCAGCGCGGCGGCCTCACTCGACTCGCCGTTCGAGCCGGTGGACGCAGGATCGCCGCCGCAGGCGGCGAACGAAAGAGCCATCAGGGACGCAGCGATCCCCAGTGCAAGAACCTTCAGAAACTTTTTCATGCGTATCGTCATTCCTTTCAAAAACACCAAAGCTCCGGCCGGGATATCCGCGGCCGGGAGAAGCACGGAAAAAAGCGGCACGGACAGGGAGCCGCCTCTCCTCCATGAAAACACCGTATATTATAAAGGATTATACCGGAAGAATCAATAAGTATTTAAAATTTCTGCAGGTTTATGCAATAAAAAATCCGCGCCGGCCTCCCGCAGCTCGTCCTCGCCCCGGAATCCCCAGACCGCGCCGCCGCATTTCATCCCGGCGTTTTTCGCGGTATAAACATCCACGTTGGAGTCGCCGATGAAGAGGGCGTCCGCCGGAGCGGCGCCGGCCGCCCCCAGCGCCGCAAGGGTAAGCGCGGGGTCCGGCTTGGTTTTCCGTCCTTCCCGGTTGCCATAGATACCGGCGAACAGATCCCGGCCGAAGAGGGTTTCCACGATGGTACGGGCCTGCGCGTCCGGCTTGTTGGTGACGACGAGCAGGGCCGTTCCCTCCTCCCGCAGCGCGGCGAGGGTTCCCGGCATTCCCGCATACGGGCGGGTATGAATCAGGCAGTCCCGGTCGTAAACACGCAGAAACGCCTGCCGCACCCTCTCCCGTATTTCCGGGGAAGCGTCCGGCCCGGCCGCCCGTTCGACAAGCTTCCGCAGCCCGTTCCCCACCATCTGCCGATAGGCTTCCACCGGATGGGGCGGCAGGCTGTTTTCCCGCAGCGCGGCGTTGGTCGCCTCCGCCAGATCCCGCAGGGTATCGGCCAGAGTGCCGTCCAGATCAAAGACAACCGCCTTCCACCGACGGCTCTGCGGGCCGCTCAAAACACCGACAGGGTAAAGGCCACTTCGTCCTTCTGCCCCGGCTCGAGGATCCGCATCCCCCGTTTGTGCTCGAACACGTCGTCCTCCGTGACCAGCGTGCCCATGCCGTTCCACGGCTCCAGACAGACCAGCGGGCTGTCGTGCATGGAGGACCAGATGCCGAGATAATTCATCCCGGTGAAATCCATTTTCACGCCCCGGCCGCTTTTCTCCGAATACAGCTTCACGCTGTGGGATTTGAGCTGGTCAAAGATCAGCGCGTCCCCGCGGAAAAGGAGATGGTTCAGCCGGAAGGAACGCGCTTCGGTCAGCAGGCGGTTCCGGACGGTATCGATAATCAGGCCGGTGGAAAGCTCCACCTGCGGGCAGTCGGCGGTCTCGGGCTGGTCGAATTCGACGAGATAATCCTCGAAATTCTCCCCCTTCACCAGCGGCACATGGAAGCCGGGATGGCCGCCGATGGTATACGGCATCGGCTTGTCCCCGGTGTTCTCCACCGTGAAAGCCGAGGTCACCGAGCGGTCGCCCAGACTGTAGCGGACGGTGATGGCAAAATCATAGGGATAGCCCTTCCGGGTTTCCTCATCCGCGGCTAGGCGGAAGGCCATCGCATCCTTTTCCGCTTCCACCCGGGACCATTCCTTCCGGCGGGCAAAGCCGTGCTGCGGCAGGCTTACCTCTCCCGCCGAGCAGGAGGCGCGCTTATTCCTCAGCGAGCCCACGAAGGGAAACAGGATGGAAGCGCGGCCCGACCAGCCGGACGGATCCCCATTCCACAGATAATCGATCCCTTCGGCGGAACGGATGGACTGCAGCTCCGCGCCGAGAGTCTCGGCCGAAACCGTAATCGTGTCATTCTGAATTGTTGTCAGCATATCGTTCTCCCTTATTCTTCAAGCCTTCCCAGCCCGTTCCGCGCCGGCCGCGGCGGTGTCTGGAATGTATTCTGTTGCTTTTTCCGGTTCTGCTTTTCATAATACCGCCCGCCGGTGGGGCCGGTCAAGA
Organism: uncultured Oscillospiraceae bacterium; assembly: GCA_905192745.1. Lineage (GTDB taxonomy): Bacteria > Bacillota > Clostridia > Oscillospirales > Acutalibacteraceae > Avimonas. The sequence continues at coordinate 45,628 of CAJJLZ010000016.1, read as the reverse complement.
GGCTTTCGGCTTTTCCGCCGGATAATTTCGGCCAAATTTCTTGCTCTTCCCGACGCGTCAGACAAAACGCTCGTCTTTCACCGGCGAATACAGAGGCGTACCGCGTATGCGCATGCAGTCTCCGCCGATACGAAACAAAGAAAAGCGCCATAGCTATATCCGACTATGGCGCTTTGAAAAGTTACTGCTTCAGCTTGATCCACAGGGAATCCTGCAGCTCGTTGATCGAATCCGGGAGGGTAACGAACACCTCGGTGTTCTTCAGCACGTCCTCCGGCGGATAGAAATTCGGATTTTCCCCGATCGACGGATCGAGCAGCTTCCGCGCTTCGGTCTGCGGGGTGGAATACCCGATATACTCCGCGTTCGCCTTGGCGACCTCGGTTCGGCAAAGGAAGTTGACATAGGCTTCCGCCTCGCTCTGATGCTTGGTTGACGCCAGGATGCACATAGCGTCCACGAAGCGGTTGGTCCCTTCCTTCGGCACAAAATAGTCGATATCGGGGTTGCCTTCGTCCTCGTCCATCATGATGATGCCGTCGCCCGAATAATAGGGAGCGATCCAACCCTCTTCGTTAATCATCTTGTCGTAGACCTGATCCATCACATAAGCCTGCACCAGCGGCTTCTGCTTCACCAGTTCCTCGTACGCGGCGTTCCATTCTTCCGGCTTCTCCGAATTCATGGAATACCCCAGCTTCACCAGCGCGATGCCGAACGCGTCGCGGGGATTGTCGAACATAAAGATTTTATCCTTGTATTTCTCGTTCCAGAGCAGGCCCCATCCAGCCTCCAGATCGGCTTCCTCCACATATTTCTTATTGTAGAAGATACCCACCGTACCCCAAGTATAGGGCACCGAATACTCGCCCGTCGGGTCGTAGATCGGGTTTTTCAGGCTGTTGTCGATATACTGAAAATTGGGAACATTCTCAAAATTGATTTTGGCCAGCATATTTTCCCGGATCATCTTCCCGACCATGTAGTCGGAAGGAAAAATCACGTCGTAGTCCGCCGCGCCCGAACTGAGCAGCGCGTACATGCTTTCATTGTCGGTAAAGTTTTTATAATTCACCTTGATCCCGGTGAGATGGGTGAACGCGTCGTTGATCCGCACGTCTTCATCGTCGATGTACTCGCCCCAGTTATAGACGTTCAGGGTCACGCCGGTGGACTCCGCCTTCGGCTCGCTCTCCCAATCCCAGCTGCTTTCCTTCCCTTTTCCGGAGCAGCCCGCCATGGTCAGGATCATTCCAACCGCCAGAACAAAACCAACTGTTTTTTTCAACTACCTATCTCCCTTACAATAAATTGATTTATCCTGCATTTTCCGCCGCTTACCGCGCCTTTCCGTTCCGGGCCTGCCCCTGAATCTGGGATACGTTCACCAGAATCAGCAGGATCAGCACCGTACCGAACATCAGGGTGGAAAGGGCGTTAATCTCCGGCGTAACCCGGCGCTTCACCATGGAATAGATGGTAACCGACAGGTTCTGCGCCGTGGAGCCGGAGGTAAACAGGCTGATAACGAAATCGTCCAGCGACATGGTGAAGGCCATCAGCGCGCCGGTCACCACCCCGGGCATGATTTCAGGCAGCATTACCTTGAAAAATGCCTGCAGCGGGCGGCAGCCGAGATCCAGCGCCGCTTCATACATATGCTGGTTCATCTGCCGCAGCTTGGGCATCACCTGCAGCACCACATAGGGAATGCAGAAGGTGATATGGGAAATCAGCAGGGTGCCATAGCCCAGCCGGAACCAGCCGGTGGTACGGTAAAGGAAGGCGAACAGCAGCAGCATGGCGATACCGGTCACGATCTCCGGGTTCACCATCGGGACATTGTTCACCGCCATCATAGCCCGGCGGAGTCTGCCGTTCATGCCATGCATTCCCACGGCGGCCGCCGTGCCGATAACGGTCGCCGCCGCCGTAGCGATCAGCGCGACGGTCAGGGTAATCATCAGCGCGTTCAGAATCTCTTTATCGCGGAACAGCTCCTCATACCAGCGGAAGGTGAAGCCATGCCAGACCGACCGGCTTTTGCTGTCGTTGAAGGAAAAAACGATCAGCACCGCAATAGGAGCGTACAGGAAAAAGAAAATCAGTCCGTTATAGATTTTGGAGAGGGTTTTCATACGATCAGCCCCCCTTCCTCATCCTTGTCCGCCATGCCCATGAAGGCCATGCAGAGCAGGATGAGCACCATCAGCACCAGAGAAAGCGCCGCGCCGACGTTATAGTTGGCGGCCTGACCGATAAACATGGTCTCGATGGTGTCGCCGATCATCTGGGTCTTGCTGCCGCCGAGCAGCTTGGTAATGACAAAGGTGCTGACGGCCGGAACAAACACCATGGTAATCCCGCTGACGATGCCGGGCATCGACAAGGGCAGGATCACCCGGCGGAGAATCTTCCAGCCGTTGGAGCCGAGATCCTGCGCCGCCTCGATAATCCGGGAATCGATCTTGACCATGACCGAATACAGCGGCAGCACCATAAAGGGCAGGAAGTTGTACACCATGCCGAGCACCACCGCCCCGCTGGTATTAATCATGCTCAGCGGGCCGATGCCGAACAGGCCGAGGAACCGGTTAATCAGCCCGTTGTTCTCCAGCAGAGTCATCCATGCGTAGGTGCGCAGCAGGAAATTCATCCACATCGGCAGCATGATAATCATCACCATCGTCTGCTGCGCCCGCTCCGACTTGCGGGAAATGCTGTAAGCCAACGGATAGGCCAGAATAAGACAGATCACCGTGGCGAGCGCGCCCAGCCAGATGGAGTAGGCCAGCGTGCCGAGATGTCCGCCGATCGCGACGATATTGTCCAGAGTAAACTTCCCCGCCGCGTCGGTGAAAGCGAACCACACCACCACTCCGAGAGGGACGATGGTGAACAGCAGCATCCATACCGCGAACGGTGCGGCGGCGGAACGATTTTTCATCATAAAGGCAGCCCTCCTTTCCGACGGCGGAAAATGAGAGACTTCCGCCGCCAAAGAAGAAAATGCGGCCGTTTTTCACGGCCAGACCGGACAGGGGAACAAAAAGCGGGGTTAAAGCGCCTCTTCCTCCGTCCCCTCCTGCACAAGATCGGCTTCCGGATCGGCCAGCTCGTCGAATTCCTCCGAATAGGAGCTGTAGTCGCCGAACATACCGGAATATTCCGACTTTTTCATGATGTGGATGTCCTCCGGGTTGAGCACGATGCCGATCTGCCGGCCCGGCTCGTAATAGTCGGTGGTCTGGATCAGCCATTTAAAGCCCTTGAAATCCACAATCGTTTCAAAATGCACGCCTTTGAAGGTAACGCTCGTCACCGTGCCGGTCAGGTGGCCCCGCGCCGGCTCCACAATGTCGATATCCTCCGGCCGGATAACCACGTCCACCGGTTCCTTCGGATCAAAGCCGGCGTCCAAGCAGCGGAACTTCCGGCCGAAAAACTCTACCAGATAGTCCTCATGCATGATGCCGTCGAGGATGTTGCTTTCCCCGATAAAATCCGCGACAAAGGCGTTTTCCGGCTCGTTATAGATATCCTGCGGGGAACCGATCTGCTGAATCTTTCCGCCGTCCATCACCACCACGGTGTCGGACATGGAAAGCGCTTCCTCCTGATCGTGGGTCACATAAATAAAGGTAATGCCCAGACTTTTCTGGATATTCTTCAGTTCCCCCTGCATATCCTTGCGGAGCTTGAGATCCAGCGCGGCAAGCGGCTCGTCCAGCAGCAGCACACCGGGATTGTTAGCCAGCGCGCGGGCAATCGCCACCCGCTGCTGCTGCCCGCCGGACAGGGTGTTCACCCCCCGCTTTTCAAACCCCTTGAGGTTAACCAGCGCCAGCATTTTCGCCACCGTCTCCCGGATTTCGGCGTTGCTCTTTTTCTGCACCCGCATCCCGAACGCCACGTTCTCATACACATTCAGATGCGGGAACAGGGCGTACCGCTGGAAAATCGTGTTCACCGGGCGGCGGTAGGCAGGCAGATCATTCATCCGTTTGCCGTCAAAAAAGACATCGCCGTGATCGGGTGTGACGAAACCGCCGATAATTCTCAGCGTCGTGGTCTTGCCGCAGCCGGAAGGGCCGAGCAAGGTAACGAATTCTCCGTCCCGGATGCTGAGGTTCAACCCGCTCAGCACCTGTTCACCGTCAAACGATACCGCGATGTCCTGCAATTTGATAATTTCTTTTTCCATAGATGCATCCCCCTTTGCGGTCGATACCGGGCCCGCTTTCCGAACCCGACATGGAGTTTTGCGTCGTCCGGCCCTGGGGCACGGAACGCGTAAAACCGCGGTCTCTCTGACAACGCCCTCCGCAAAGGGTTTTTCACAATCATGTCCGGGCTGGCCCGTCTGACTGCGGCGTGCGCGGATTCCGCTTCTTTTTTAATAGATGCATTGCCCGGTTTCAGGCAACAGATATCAATATAGTTTTTTTTTGGAGAAATGTCAATAACTATTCGGATTTTTTTGAAAAAAGCTCACTTTTTTGCAATTTACGGCCCAAAATCATGGAAAATGCTCGAATATGCTCGCGAATCCTCTGTTTTCCTCCCTTCGCCTTCCAGTTTTTTGCATTCAAAGCGCTTCCCCTCGGCATACAAAAAGGACACACGGTTTTTCGCGGGATCTTCCAGCCCCGTATGCCGGGACGCAAAAGGCGGGCCGCCAACGGCGGCCCGCACACCTCGCAGGGAAGGTCTTCCCACAGGATTCAAAGCATAATCGCGTTTTACAGCATATCGTCGAACACCGCGCCGGTGGAGCCGCTGGTCACATGCTGGGCATACCGTCTGGCATACCCGGTGAGATGCTGCTCCGGGGCCTTCCAGGCCGCGCGGCGGGCGGCTAGGACCGCCTCGTCCACCAGAAGCTCCAGCTTCCGGTTCGGGATGTCGATGGAGACAATATCCCCGTCCTCCACCAGAGCGATCAGGCCGCCGGCCGCCGCCTCGGGCGAAATATGCCCGATGGAAGCGCCGCGGGTCGCGCCGGAGAACCGGCCGTCGGTGATGAGGGCGACGCTTTCGTCCAGTCCCATGCCCGCGATGTTCGCCGTCGGGGACAGCATCTCCCGCATACCGGGGCCGCCCTTCGGGCCTTCATACCGGATGACCACCACATCGCCGGCATGAATCCTGCCGCCGAGAATGGCTTCGTTCGCATCCTCCTCGCTGTTAAACACCCGGGCCGGACCGCTGTGCACCATCATGGAGGGCTTAACCGCCCCCTGCTTCACCACGGCGCCCTCTTCCGCGAGATTACCGAACAGAATCGCGATGCCGCCGTCCTTCCGGAAGGGGTCGCCGAGGGTGCGGATAATCGTGCCGTCCGCGTCGGGAGCGTTGCGGAACCGTTCGGCCACCGTACCGCTGACGGTGGGCAGGCCGCGGTGGATCAGGCCGCCCTTGTCCAGCTCCTTGAACATGGCCTGAATACCGCCCACCTCGTTCAGGTCGGTAATAAACACCTGACTGGCCGGGTTCAGCTTGCAGATCTGCGGGGTTTTCCGCCCGATCTCATCAATCTGGGACAGGGTGATCGGGCAGCCGGCCGCGTAGGAAATAGCAGTGACGTGCAGGACCGTGTTGGAGGAACAGCCGATCGCCATATCCGCCCGCAGCGCGTTTTCAAACGCGGCAGGGGTCAGGATATCCAGCGGACGGATATTCTGCTCCAGCAGAGCCATCACCCGCTCGCCGGTCTCCTTGGCCAGACGGACGCGGGCGGCGTGGACGGCCGGAATGGTCCCGTTGCCGGGAAGAGCCATGCCGATCGCCTCGGTCAGGCAGTTCATTGAGTTCGCCGTATACATGCCGGAGCAGGAGCCGCAGCCGGGGCAGGCCGTATCCTCCAGCCCGTGCAGCTCCTCCTCGGTCAGCTTGCCGTTGGCATAGCTGCCCACCGCCTCAAACATTTCGGACAGGCCGATCCGGCGGCTTCCGTCCCGGCCGGGCAGCATCGGGCCGCCGCTGACGAAGATAGAGGGAAGATTCATCCGGCAGGCCGCCATCAGCATACCGGGAACAATTTTATCGCAGTTCGGGATAAAGACCACCGCGTCCACCGGATGGGCGGTGAGCATCACCTCGATGGAATCGGCGATCAGTTCGCGGGAACAAAGGGAATATTTCATTCCCTTATGGTTCATCGACAACCCGTCGCACACACCGATGGTGTTGAATGTGAACGGCACGCCGCCCGCGTTCCGGATACCGGCTTCCACGGCTTTGGTGATGGTGTCCAGATGGGCGTGGCCGGGGATGTAGTCGCTCTTCGAGCTGACCACCGCGACAAACGGGCGCTTCATCTCCGCGTCGGTGACGCCGAGCGCCTTCAGCAGGGAACGGTGCGGCGCGCGGGACGGACCTTCTTTCATCAAATCGCTTCGCATACTATATACGACACTCCTTTTCCGGGATTCGCCCGGTATGTATTCCGCGTCCTCCGCTATTCCGCGGCCGGCGTGGTCTTGGTCAGAAAATTATTCAGCAGTTCCATGCAGTCCGCGTGCATCTGCTGGCTTTTTTGACTGGCGGCAGTACCGGTGGCGTCCCGCACCCCGAAGTACAGATTCTCTGGCAGGCCGCTCAGTTCCTCCAGCCCACGCAGGGGATCGTCCTTCCAGTTCCAGTACAGCCCGTCCCCTTCCACGCCGGATACGTTTGCGTCCAGAGCGGTAAAGAACTGATAGCCGTCCTTGAGCTGAGGTTCGATCGTTCCCTCATAGGAAGCTTTGTCAAAAACAAAGAACATCACGTCCCCGGAGGACAGGTGGGCCATCAGCTTGGTCTTGTTCGCCATGCCCATCTGGGTGGCGTCTCCGGTGACGAGCGTTTCCACCGCCACCTCCACCTTACCGTCGCCGTCCAGATCCCGGCCGTATGCCTGAAGCTCCTCCGCCAGCCGATCAGCCGACGCCTGATCGACGTATTTTTCAGTGGCAAGAACCAGATTATAGTCCGGATCGTCTCTTGTTACCATCTGGCCGATCAGGATGGCCAGAAACACCAGCACAATCCCGCCGATGATGACCGGCCATTTGTAATGATACCAGAAGTTGGAAAGCTTATCCTTCGGCGTTTTCGGGCCTTCGGGTTTGGGATCGGGCCGCAGTTCCTCCTCGCTCACACCCACCAGGTACATTTCTCTTGCCATCGGATCTGCCCGCTTTCTCCGCGCGTTGTTTCATCGCCCGCCGTTTCCCCGCACGGACGGGACGGCGGCTGTATCGTCAGCCTCAGGCCTTCGGCTTCATGGTCGGGAACAGCAAAACGTCCCGGATACTATCCGAATCGGTAAGCAGCATAACCAACCGGTCCAGACCGAAGCCCAGACCGCCGGTGGGCGCGAGACCGTATTCCAGCGCGGTCACATAATCGTAATCCACCTGACAGGTATCGGCAGGGTTGGCCGCCTTGCGGGCCGCCACCTGCTTTTCGAACCGTTCCTTCTGATCGATCGGGTCGTTCAGTTCGCTGAACGCGTTGCCGAATTCCATCGCGTTGATAAAATATTCGAACCGCTCGGTGAACGCCGGGTCTTCCGGCTTTCTCTTGGCGAGAGGGCTGTTTTCCACCGGATAATCGTAGATAAAGGTAGGCTGGATCAGCTTATCCTCCACATATGCGTCGAAGAATTCGATCAGCACCGTGCCCTTCGTCGCGTCGGCGGGCACCTCGACGTGCTTCTCCTTCGCGGCGGCGCGGGCCTGCTCGTCGGTCGCCCAATCGGCATAGTCCACCCCGGCATACTTCTTCACGGCCTCCGCCATAGTCAGCCGCTCCCAATGCCCCATATCGATGGTCTGGCCCTGCCAGGTGATCGTCATGCCGCCGCAGACCGACTCGGCCAGATGCTTGTACAAATCCTCCACCAGATCCATCATGCCCTTATAATCGGTATAGGCCTGATACAGCTCGACGCTGGTGAACTCCGGATTGTGGCGGGTATCCATTCCCTCGTTGCGGAAGATGCGGCCCACCTCGTATACCCGGTCGAAGCCGCCCACGATCAGCCGCTTCAGCGCCAGCTCGGTCTCCACCCGCAGATACATGTCCATATCCAGCGTGTTATGGTGGGTCACAAAGGGCCGGGCCGCCGCGCCGATTTCCAGCGGCAGCAGGATGGGGGTGTCCACCTCCAGATAACCGCGGCCGTCGAGGAACGCGCGGATTTCCCGCAGGATACGGCTGCGCTTGACGAAGGTGTCCTTCACCTCGGGATTGACAATCAGATCCAGATACCGCTGGCGGTAACGGGCGTCGGTATCCTTCAGCCCGTGAAATTTCTCCGGCAGGGGCAGAAGGGACTTGGACAGCAGAACGATCTTCTGCGCATGGACCGAGATTTCCCCCTTCTGGGTGCGGAACACGAAGCCCTCCACCCCGAGGATATCGCCAATATCCCACTTTTTAAAATCCATGTACTCGTCTTCGCCCACGTCGTCCCGGCGGACGTATACCTGCATACGGTCGCTGCCGTCCCGCAGGTCCATGAAGCTGGCTTTGCCCATGATCCGGCGGCTCATCATCCGGCCCGCGACGCGCACCGTCTGATTCTCCATCTCGTCGAATTTTTCCCGGATATCGAGGTTATGGGCCGTCACGTCGTATTTGGTGATCGTATAGGGGTCCTTCCCCGCTTCCCGCAGCGCGGACAGCTTGTCCCGCCGGATCTGCAGGAGCTCGGTCAGCTCCTGCTCGCTCATCTCGGGCGACGGATTCGCCCCGTTTGTCTTTTCCTCCACAATACCGTTCCTTTCCTGATGCGGGAAACCCCGCCTTTTCTTCCTTTGACAAAGCGGGCGGGCGACCGAAAAGGTCACCGCGCCCGCTCCCGTCCGGCGCAGGGCCGGTTGCTTTCCCAAAATCCGCTGTTATTTCAGGATTTCCAGAATCTTATAATTCACGGTCCCGGCCGGGATTTCCACCTCGACAACGTCGCCCGCCCCATGACCGAGCATCGCTTTGCCCACCGGCGATTCATCCGAAATACGGCCGCCCAGCGGGTCCGCCTCGGTGGAACCGACGATCTGATAGGTTTCCTCCTCGTTCGCGCTCATATCCAGCACCCGGACGCGGGAGCCGATATGAATCATCTGGGTATTCAGTTCGCTTTCGTCGAGGACGCGGACGTTTTTAAGCTGGTTTTCAATCTCGGCAATCCGGCCCTCGATGATCGCCTGCTCGTTCTTCGCCTCATCGTATTCACTGTTTTCGGACAGGTCGCCGAAGGACAGCGCGACTTTGATTTTCTCGGCAATTTCTTTTCGTTTTACCGCTTTGAGCTCTTCAAGCTCGCTTTCCAGGCGTTTGAGGCCCTCGTCCGTGATAACGGTCTGTTTACTCATAACGTACCGGTCTCTCCTTCAGCGCATTTCTGCTTTTTCGCGTTTTTAAGGGCCGCGGCGGCCCGTCCGCCTCCGCCGAAAAGACGCACGGAGGGCATGGAGTTTATTATACTAAACCGTTATGCCGATGTCAAGCCCCGCCAGCCGCCAGGCCGCGTCTTTCAGCGATATCCGGCGGCCGCCGATCCGCAGAAATTCGGGCGGGCCGTCGGCAATCTCTTTTACCCCGCTCAGCTCGTACAGCCCGGCGAGGAAGCTCTCGATTCCGCAGCCGGGAGGACAGGCCGCCGCCAGAGCGGGCGGTACGCGGGGCCGGTAGCCGTCCGCCGTCCCCTTTTCCGCCGCCGCGATCCGCCCGGACGCCGTCCCCGGCGGAGATACGACCAGCGCCAGCCCTCTGGCCGGCGAAAGGCCGGCCGCGTCCGTCAGGCCGTCCGGGGCAAGCAGGAGGAGGCTGCTCGACAGCGCCGCAGGCGTATCGGCCACGGTCAGCGCCGCGCCGAACTGCTCCATCGCGACAAAACGGGCGCGGGCGTACCGGTCGGGCCGGGCGGTAAACACCCGCACGTCCGCCGCCAGCGGCAGAAAGCGCAGGGGAAGCTCAGGGCAGACCCCCTGCGGATCATAAACGCCGACCTGAACCAGCCGGGGATGCATTCCCACCGCCTTCAGCAGGGCCAGCCCCGCGTTTTCCATCAGCCGCCGGTTCAGCGCAGCGCCCCCGAACCGGCCAATCCGGGAATCGGGCGGCGGAACCAGCCCATCCGGCAGAAGAAGACGGCCCGCTTCCCGTCCGGCCGCGCGTCGGACCGCCGCCCAGTCCGGTTCCCCGTCTTTTCCGGTTTCCGCGATGATTTTCACATACCGCCCGCTCCCCGCGGGCACGAATTCCGCCCGCACCTCGGGCGGCCGCCGCCGTCGGCTGAGCCAGCGGCGGCGGGCTTCGGTCAGGCAAACCGCGGCCAGCATACGCATCCTCCTTTGTCCTTTTCCCCGTTCTTCCCCCCGCCGATTTTCCGGCGGAGGGGACAAGGCTTATAAAAAGTCTGTCGCTCTTGTTTCCGCCTTTTAAAGATATATGAAGCGGCTGTTCTTCTCATGATACCGGACGGACGACAAATCCTCCGCCCGATGATTTGTCATCCGGCGGGGAATGTGCTACACTGACGGAACAGAAGCACACAGTTCCGAAAGGAGGAAACGATATGGCGGATAAGGCGCTGGAAGGACAGCAAAGCCAGCGGCTCCTGCTGGTGGAGGACGACCGGGCGATCGCCCTTGGGCTGGAGTATTCCCTGACGCAGGAGGGATATACCCCCGTGCCCTGCGGCTCCGTCCGCGAAGCCCTGGCCGCGCTGGACCGGGAAGCCTTTGACCTCGCCCTGCTGGATCTCACTCTGCCGGACGGGAGCGGCTACGATATCTGCCGGGAAATCAAACGGCGGGGAGATATTCCCGTAATTTTTCTCACCGCGCGGGACGACGAGGTTAACGTGGTCATGGGGCTGGACATGGGGGCGGACGACTATATCGTCAAGCCCTTCCGGGTGCGGGAGCTGCTGTCCCGCATCCGCACCGTTCTCCGGCGGGCGGGGAAAGCCGCCGGCAGCGCGGGAGATGCGCTGGAATATGGGAACGTTCAGATTTTCCCCGCCCAGGGACGGGTAATCAAAAAGGGGCAGGATGTGTTCCTGACCGCGCTGGAATACCGGCTGCTGATGACCCTTGTCAACAATGAGGGCCGGGTGCTCTCCCGAAGCCGGCTGCTCGAAAGCATCTGGGACGTATCCGGCGATTTTGTAAACGACAACACCCTGACGGTATACATCAAGCGGCTGCGGGAGAAGATTGAGGACGACCCGCAGGACCCGCGGATTATCCAGACCGTCCGGGGCATGGGATACCGGATCGACGCCCTCCGCTGAACGGGCCGGAGGAAAAAGGGGGCATTTTTCATGCATTTTCTCCGCAATCTGGAAGTCCGCTGCTGTGCGGGCGTCCTGCTGTTTCTTTCCCTGACGGCCGCGCTGATCGGCGGGCTCGCCGGCGGGGCGGGGACGGCCGCGGCCGCCGGGCTGTCCGGCGCCGCCGTGTCGCTGGCCGCCCTTGGGTTCCAGTACTGGAAATACCGGCAGCTCGCCCGGCTGGCTGATTATCTTGCCCGGATCAGCGCCGGGGAATACGAACTGGACGTGCGGGACAACGCCGAAGGAGAACTCAGCATTCTGAAAAGCGAGATTTACAAAGTAACCACCAAGCTGGCGGAATACAACGAGCTGCTGAAAAAAGAAAAGCTCCAGCTCGCGGACGCGATGTCGGATATTTCCCATCAGCTCAAGACGCCGCTGACCTCCATGCTGATGATGGCGGACTTTCTGCGGGACGGCAGCCTTCCCCCCGAAAAACGGGAAGAATTCACGGCCCGGCTTTCCGCTCAGCTGGAACGGATTCAGTGGCTGGTCTCCTCCCTGCTCAAGCTCTCCAAGCTGGACGTGGGAACGGTGGAAATGAAGCGGGAAAGGGTATCTATCCGCTCTCTGACCGAAAAGGCCGCCGAGCCCCTTCGAATTCCGGCGGAGCTCAAGGAGCAGACGCTTACGCTGGACGGGCCGGACGATGCCTTCTTCCCGGGAGATTTCGGCTGGACGGCGGAGGCGCTGCTCAACGTGATAAAGAACTGCGTCGAACACACCCCGCCCGGCGGCGGGGTGCGGGTGGAATGGAGCGACAACCCGCTCTATGCCGAAATCCGGATTCAGGATACCGGCGAGGGAATCGACAAAAGCGACCTGCCCCATATTTTCACCCGCTTCTACCGTGGAAAAAACGCCGGAGAAGACAGCGTGGGGATCGGGCTGGCCATGGCCAAAAGCATCCTCACCCGGCAGGGCGGGGAAATCACGGCGGTCAGCGAACCGGGAAAGGGCACGCTCTTCCGCATCCGGATGTATAAGACGGTCATATAGCGCCGCCGGTCTCCGACAGCGTTCTGCGGGCCGTTTCCCGGCTTGCTGCGGCAGGCGCCGGTTTTTCGGCCCTGCCGTTTTGCAGCCCCTCTGTTCCGCGGGATGCGCCGGGGCCGCTGTGACAATTTTGTCACCGTTTCCGTCACCGGGACGTCACTTCGCGCAGGTATACTGAACGACAGAAAACGGCCGGCGGCCGAAGCGAAAGGAACGAAACGTATGGAAATACTGCGCGTAGAGCATCTGAGCAAGGTATACGGAAAAGGAGACACCGCGGTCGCGGCGCTGAACGACGTATCCTTCACCGTGGAAAAGGGGGAATTCATGGCGATCATCGGCCCCTCCGGCTCCGGCAAATCCACCCTGCTGCACATTTTGGGCGGAGTGGACCGGCCAACGAACGGAAGGGTTTATGTCGAGGGAACCGACATGTATTCTCTGGACAACACCAGACTGGCGGTCTTCCGCCGCCGGCAGATCGGATTAATCTACCAGTTCTACAATCTGATTCCGGTGCTGAATGTGGAAGAAAACATCACACTGCCTCTCCTGCTGGACGGAAGGAAGGTGGACACCGCCCAACTGCGGGAGCTGCTGACCACGCTGGGGCTGAGCCATCGCATCTCCCACCTACCGAACGAGCTTTCGGGCGGCCAGCAGCAGAGGGTATCCATCGGCCGGGCGTTAATCAACTCCCCCGCGCTGGTGCTCGCGGACGAACCGACCGGCAATCTGGACAGCAAAAACAGCGCGGAAATTCTCAACCTGCTCCGGCTGTACAATAAAAAGTTCAACCAGACGCTGATCGTCATCACCCACGACGAAAACATCGCGCTCCAGGCCGACCGGATTCTCCGCATTGAGGACGGCCGGATCGCAGGGGACGAGGTGCTGACCGTATGAACATCGTCAACAAAGTCACCCTCAAGACTCTGAAAAAGAACAGGACCCGCACCATTGTCACCATCATCGGCGTCATTCTGTCGGCGGCGATGATTACGGCGGTCACTACTTTCATCTCCAGCATGCAGGCGCTGATGGTCAACTCGGTTATCGGCAAAGCGGGACCCTGGCAGGCGTCAATCAACGCCGTTCCCTGGTCCGTCGCCCGGAACGAGTCGGGCAATGAGAAGCTGGAAATTACCGGACTGCGGCATGAGACGGGCTATGCGGCGCTGGAAGGCTCGCTCAATCCCAACAAGCCTTATCTTTACATCGACGAGCTGGACGCCTCCGCCATCGAGCTGTACGGCATCCAGACGCTCACCGGGCGTCTGCCCCAGTCGCCGGAAGAACTGGCGGTTCCGGAGCACGCCTCCACCAACGGCGGAGTGGAGCTGAAGGTCGGCGACACCCTGACGCTGGAAATCGGCGACCGCTATCTCGTCGGGGAAGAGGCGTCCGGCAAGCTCGGTCAGAACAACCCCTGTCTGCCGGACGAGTTTCCCGAAGAGCTGAAGGTACGCGGGACGCGCACCTACACCATCGTCGGCATCATCCGGCGGCCGGATTATGAAGGGTACTCCGCTCCCGGCTACACCGCCGTTTCCGCTCTGGACACGGCGGCCCTCTCCGACAGCGACCCGGTGACCCTCGCCTTCACCGCAAAGAACGCCCGGGACGCCGCCAAGCTTCCCGAAGCCCTGCTGGCCGAACACGGGCTGGACACCAGCGCCTACTCCCTGCACAACGATCTGCTGGACTATATGGGGGTCGGGGTGCGGGCCGGATTCAACGCCATTCTCTACAGCATGGGCGCCATCCTGATCGCCCTGATTATGATCGGGTCAATCTCCCTGATCTACAACGCCTTCGCCATCTCGGTAAGCGAACGGTTCAAGCAGTTCGGGATGCTGGCCGGGGTGGGGGCCACCTCCCGCCAGATTCGCAATTCCCTCTTTTTTGAAGCCGGCTTCATCAGCATCATCGGCATCCCGCTCGGCATCCTGTCCGGTATCGGCGGCATCGGCGTAACCCTGTATCTGCTGAAGGACGTGTTCCATTCCTTCTTCAACGGCAGCGCACAGGCGGTGGACTTCACCCTGTCGGTTTCGGTTCCCGCGGTCATCACCGCCGCGGCGGTCGGCTTCCTCACCGTCCTGATTTCGGCCTGGATCCCCGCCCGGCGGGCCGCCCGTGTTTCTCCCATCGAGGCGATCCGCCAGACGGGCGAGGTGCGGATCCGGGGCAAACAGGTCAAGACCTCCCGTCTGACCCGAAAGCTGTTCGGGATCGAGGGCGATCTGGCGATGAAGAATTTCAAGCGGAATCGCCGCCGCTACCGCGCCACCGTCTTTTCACTGGTAATCAGTATTGTGCTTTTCCTTTCCGCCTCTACCTTCTCCCTGTATATGCACGAAGGAACCACCGGCGCCTACGACGCGCCCAACTATGATCTGGCTGTGGGACTGCATTCTTTTGAAGAGGAGAAGCAATCCCAGATTGTGAACGCCATCACCGCGCTGGACGGGGTGAAGGACTGGTCGGTGGTGCGTTCCGTGAACGGCTTTGCCGATCTTCCCGCGTCGTTGATACGCTCCGACCTGCTGAAAGGGGACGACCCCCTGATCCGGACCAGCGACGACGGAACCGCCACGCTGAATTATACGGCTTTCGCGGTGGGAGAGAAAACCTTCCGCACATATCTCGACAAGCTGGGTCTGAAGGAAGCGGACTATACCGATCCCGCCCATCCCCGCGGCATTGTGCTGGTCAAGCAGCGGTATTTCAACGAAAACGGCCAGCTCCAGACCGACAGGCTGCTGACCGGTCTGCCGAAGGAACCGGTAACGCTTTACGGTTCGTCCCAGGCAGACGAATCCGGGGAGAATCCCGGAGAAACAGGGAAAGCGGTTCTTGCCTTGACGGCAATTGCAGGGGAAGCGCCGCTCGGCGTAGACGAATATCAGGGCATCCCCTCTACCTTTTCCGTCATTTTATCGGACGAGGTCTTCGACGCCCGGTTCGGAGCCTTTAAGGGCGACGCCCGCAGCAGCGACATTCTGGTGCTCGCCGCCGACAAGGCCGGGGCGCTGGAAAAGAAGATCGACCAGACAATCCAGGGGATGGGATACGCCGGCGTATCCACCTACAACGTTCAGGAAATGATCCAGTTGAACCGTAATCTGGTTCTGGTGGTCAACGTGTTCAGCTACGGCTTCATCGTCCTGATCTCCCTGATTACGGTGGCCAACGTATTCAACACCATCTCCACCAACGTCAATCTCCGCCGCCGGGAGTTCGCCATGCTGAAATCGGTTGGAATGACCGACGGCGGCTTCAACCGGATGATTAATTTCGAGTGCCTGTTCTACGGGCTGAAGGCCCTGCTGTATGGCCTTCCCCTCTCTCTGCTGGTCGCCTGGCTGATCTATCGATCGATGATTCAGGGGATCGGGATGGCCTTCCATATCCCGTGGATGCACGTCCTGTTCTGTGTGGCCGGCGTTTTCCTGATCGTCTTTATCACCATGATGTACGCCATGTCCAAGGTGCGGAAGGAAAACATTGTGGACGCGCTGAAAAACGAAAATCTGTGATCTTCCTCTTCCGAATCGACCGGCGCGCTGTTCCCGAAAGGGAAACGGCGCGCCGGTTTTTATAGAAATATTCTTTCTGAAATGCCCGGACAGAAAAATATTTTCCATCGGCCGGGCATACTCTTTATTGAACGCCGGACGATACCACGTCCGGCCCGGCCTCTTTCTTCCGCCGCCGGGGGAGGCCGTCCGACAGAAATGCGGCGGAGAAACGAGGCCGATTATGATCTCTTCCCCTGCCAAAACCGCCCGCAATCCCTTCTCCCTGCGGGCCTTTCTGTTCTTCGAAGCGCTCACCCTCGGCGCGGGGCTGCTGGGCGGACTGCTGGGCGGAACCGGCGGCTTCGACGAGCTGGCAAAACCTCCGCTCACGCCGCCCGCCGCCGCCTTCCCCATTGTGTGGACCATTCTTTATTTGCTGATGGGCTTCGCGGCCTATCTGGTCTGGAACGCCAACGACATCGACGGATTGCGGGTGCTGCGGATGTACCTGTTCCAGCTGCTGGTGAACATCCTCTGGCCCTTTTTCTTCTTCCGGCTGGAGTGGCGTCTCTTTGCCTTTTTCTGGCTGCTGTTCCTGATCGCACTGGTCACGCTGACCCTGTCCGGCTTCCGGCACATCAGCCGCCCCGCCTATTGGCTGATGATTCCCTACCTGCTCTGGACGCTGTACGCCGCCTATCTGAATCTTGGCTTCTATCTGCTGAACGCTTAAACGCTGAAAACGCCGAAAAAGGGCCTTGAAAAATGCGCCGGGATGGGGTAAAATAGGGAAAAAGCCAAAAGCGCGCAGCCGGCGGACGGATTTTCCCTCCGTCGGCGGAACGAAAAGAAAAGGCCGTTGCGGGCGTTCAGAGAGCCGGTGGAAGGTGAAAACCGGCGGTCCGTCCGGCTGTTTCCGCTTTTCGAGCGGCCGGCGAGGAGCCGGAAGGGGGGCGCCCTTTACCGCGCCGGAAAGGGATCGCCGGGCGATCCGGAGGGGAGCCTTCCGGGCGGCGGTAATTTGGGTGGCAACGCGGAGCTTTCCGTCCCATGCAGGGGAGGAAACGCTCCGCGTTTTTTAACGCGCCGAAGACTGTGAAAACACAAAAGGAGGACATACAAATGCTGGATATTCATCTGCTGCGAACCGAACCGGAGCGGGTTAAGGAAAACATCCGCAAAAAATTTCAGGACGAGAAGCTGCCTCTGGTGGACGAAGTGGTCGCCTTTGACCGGGAGTTCCGGGACGCGAAAGCGCAGGGGGACGCCCTGCGGAACAAGCGCAAGGTGGTCAGCAAGGAGATCGGCGGCCTGATGGGCCGGGGCCTGCGGGAGGAAGCCGAGCAGAAAAAGGCGGAAGTCGCCGCCATCGCGCAGGAACTGGACGAGCTGGAGAAGAAGGAGGACGAGCTCACCGCCAAAATCCGGGAGCGGATGCTGGTCATCCCGAATCTGATCGACGAATCCGTCCCGATCGGGAAGGACGACAGCGAAAATGTGGAGGTGGAGCGCTTCGGGGAACCGGCGGTCCCGGATTTCGAGGTGCCCTATCATGTGGACATCATGGAACGGCTGGACGGCATTGATCTGGACAGCGCCCGGAAAACCAGCGGCAACGGCTTTTACTATTTGAAAGGGGATATCGCCCGCCTGCACAGCGGCATCCTCTCCTATGCCCGGGATTTCATGATCGACCGCGGCTTCACCTATTACGTCCCCCCCTTCATGATCCGCAGCGACGTGGTTACCGGGGTGATGAGCTTTGCCGAAATGGAAGGCATGATGTATAAGATCGAGGGCGAGGACCTCTACCTGATCGGCACCAGCGAGCATTCCATGATCGGCAAATTCATCGACACCGTGCTGGAGGAAACCGATCTGCCCCAGACCCTGACCAGCTATTCCCCCTGCTTCCGCAAGGAGGTAGGCGCCCACGGCATCGAGGAACGGGGCGTGTACCGTATCCATCAGTTCGAGAAGCAGGAAATGATCGTGGTCTGCCGTCCGGAGGACAGCATGGACTGGTTTAAAAAGCTGTATACCAACACGGTGGATTTCTTCCGCTCGATGGATATCCCGGTGCGGACGCTGGAATGCTGCTCGGGCGATCTGGCCGACCTCAAGGTCAAAAGCGTGGACGTGGAAGCCTGGTCCCCCCGTCAGAAGAAATATTTTGAAGTGGGCAGCTGCTCCAACCTCGGAGACGCGCAGGCCCGCCGTCTGGGCATCCGGGTGCGGGGCGAAAAGGGAACCTGGTTCCCCCATACCCTGAACAACACCGTGGTCGCGCCGCCCCGTATGCTGATCGCTTTCCTCGAAAACAACCTGCAGGCGGACGGAACCATTCGTATCCCCGAACCCCTGCGAATGTATATGGGGGGCAAGGACCATATCGGCTAAACCAAAAACGACGGAATCGGAAAGGATGAAACTGTCATGGAATGGCATATCGACACCAAATGCATTCAGGAAGGCTGGAAGCCCAGAAACGGGGAACCGCGGGTTCTCCCGATCGTGCAGAGTACGACCTTTAAATACGACAGCGCCCAGACGCTCGGCGACCTGTTTGATCTGAAAATCGGCGGGGATTTCTACACCCGCCTCTCCAACCCGACTACCAACGCGGTGGAAGCGAAAATCGCCGCGCTGGAAGGCGGCGCAGGCGCGCTGCTGACCTCCGCCGGGCAGGCCGCCTCCCTCACTTCGGTGCTGAACATCGCCCACAGCGGCGATCACATCGTCAGCGCCATCGCCATCTACGGCGGCACCTTTAATCTGTTCAATAAAACCATGCGGGAAATGGGCATCGACGTGACCTTTGTCGATCCGGACGCGGACGAAGCGGCGCTGAACGCCGCGTTCCGCCCCAACACCAAGCTGCTGTTCGGCGAAACGCTGTCCAATCCCGGGCTGTGCGTGCTGGATATCGAGATGTACGCCCGCGCCGCCCACGCCCACGGCGTGCCGCTGATCGTGGACAACACCTTCCCCACTCCGGTGAACTGCCGGCCCTTTGAATTCGGGGCGGACATCGTCGTCCACTCCACCTCGAAATATCTGGACGGCCACGCCACCGCGCTGGGCGGCGTAATCGTGGACAGCGGCAATTTTGACTGGACGCAGAACGACAAGTTTCCCGGCCTGACCACCCCGGACGAAACCTATCACGGCATCACCTACACCGAAGCGTTCGGGAAGGCCGCGTACATCACCAAATGCCGCACCCATCTGATGCGGGATCTCGGGGTCACCCCCAGCCCGCAGAACGCCTTCCTGCTCAGTCAGGGGATCGACACCCTCCACCTGCGGATGGAACGGCACTGCTCCAATGCGCAGAAGGTGGCGGAATACCTGCAGGGTCACGATCAGGTCACCTGGGTGAGCTACCCCGGCCTGCCGGACAACAAATACCACGCTCTCGCCCAGAAATATATGCCCCACGGCACCTGCGGGGTGGTCTCCTTCGGGGTGAAGGGCGGCCGGGATGCGGCCTGCCGTTTCATGGAAAACCTGAAGCTGGCGCAGATCGTCATCCACGTGGCCGATCTGCGCACCTGCGTGCTTCATCCCGCCAGCACTACCCACCGCCAGCTCAGCGACGCCCAGCTCGCCGAGGCGGGTGTCACCCCCGATCTGATCCGTTTTTCAGTGGGGATCGAGCATCCCGACGACATCATCGAGGATATCCGTCAGGCACTCGCCGCGCTGTAACCGCTTCTTACAAGATCGAAAAAAGGAGAACGGCCGCTATGAAAGGACTCTCCATCGCTTCGTTTATTCTTGGCGTCTGCGCCGCGGCCGCCGGGGCCGTCGCCGTTGTGTTCAGCGCCATTGCCTTCTCAAAGACCCGGCATTGGTAGCCCGAACGACGTCGCCAGCCGTCACTCCGGGGGGAAACAAGTGAAAAAGCAGCCCGCCGGCGGTGTGGAACGATAGCCGTACCCGCCGGCGGCTGTTTTTTGCCCCCCATTTTTCTACACAAAATTTATTGAACAAGATTTATATTTGTGGTAGAATAAAGAAAAAGCGTCGCCTTTTCGGCGGCGCTGGGAGAAGGCCGGAGTGGGCCCCCTTCTCCCGCAGGAAAGGGATGGACAGTAAACATGGAAACCAGAATTCAGGAAATCCGTGCCCGCGGCAACAAGGACATCCGCATCGGCATCATCCCCGGCCATTTTGCTACCAACCACTCCCATGTCAACTACTACGTTGACCTGACCAGCATCAAAAGCCGGCATAAAATGGCGAGGGCCGC
This sequence comes from uncultured Oscillospiraceae bacterium, assembly GCA_905192745.1. GTDB lineage: Bacteria > Bacillota > Clostridia > Oscillospirales > Acutalibacteraceae > Avimonas. The sequence goes on along the minus strand of CAJJLZ010000016.1, from coordinate 25,524 downwards.
CGCCGGCGAACTGGCAAAGAAATACCTGAATTCCACCCCCATCGATACCATCATCTGTCTGGAAGGGACCGAAATGATCGGCGCGTTCCTGGCAGAGGAACTGGCGAACGCGGGGGTACGAAGCATCAACAGCGGCAGCGACATCTGTGTGCTTACCCCCGAAACCAACGCGAATAACCAAATGATCTTCCGCGACAACACCCAGAAAATGGTCTGGGGGAAAAATATCCTGCTGCTAATCGCCTCGGTCTCAACCGGTAAAACCATCAATCGCTCGGTCGAGTGTCTGCAGTATTACAGCGGACGGCTGGCCGGAATCTCCGCCGTGTTCAGCGCCGCCCGGGAAGCGGCCGGTCTGCCGGTCAACGCCATTTTTACCGAGGAAGATATTCCCGGCTACCTCACCTCCCCCTCTACCGACTGCGAGCAGTGCAAACGAAAGCAGAAGATTGACGCAATCATTAACAGCTACGGTTATTCCAAAATCTGAGCCGCCCGGTCCCGACGGCTCCCCACCGTAATAGTGCCCGGCGTTTCTGCTTTTCGGGAAACGCCGGGCGGATTTGTATTCTGTGCAAACATCTTGGCAAGGCCTTCGATTTCGCGTATAATGGAAACCGAACACCGTGGACAGAAAGGAGGACCGCAGAATGGACGAAAGGCAACGGGGGGCGCGCCTGCGAAAAACCGGGCGGTTTTTGCGGCATTTTCTGTTTCTGCTGCCGGCGGCCGCGGCCCTGCTGCTCTACTGCCTGCTTCCCCGCTTTCCAAAGCTGACCGAGATCGTATTCGCCCGGGGCATTTTCCGGCTGATCTCCGTCCCGCTGGGGATGATCTCTTCCCTGTTCCCCTTCTCCCTGACCGAGCTGGCGGCGGTTGCCGCCCTGCCGGCCCTGATCGGGCTGCTGGTAAAGCTGGGACGCCGGCTCCGGAAAGCGGAAAATCGCGTTTGGACGGCGGTACGGGCCGGAAAAGCGGCGGGCTGGTTTCTTTCCTTCGTCCTGCTTGGCTACATGCTGCTGCATGGGATGAATTTTTACCGGCTGCCGGTCTCCGAACTGATGGATCTGGACATGGGGCAGAAAACACCGGAATTTCTGCAGGCGGTCTGCATTGATCTCGCCCAAAAGGCCTCCGCCGCCCGGGAGGAACTGCCGAAGGATGAAAACGGTTATACAGTCCTCTCCTCCTCCCTGAACGACATTTTGTGTCAGGCCGGAGAAGGGTACAAAGCGCTGGACGACCGCTACTCCTTCCTTTGGGGAACGGTAAACCGCGGCAAGCCGGTCAAACTGTCCCACTGGTGGTCCTACACCCAGATCACGGGCATGTATTTCCCCTTCTTCGCGGAGGGAAACATCAACGTCGATCAGCCGGACTGCGATATTCCGGTCACGGCGGCGCACGAGCTGGCCCACACCCGCGGCTTCGCCCGGGAGGACGAATGCAATTTTTTCGCCTGCCTCTCCTGTTTTGAAAGTCCGTCGCCGGATTACCGGTATTCCGGCTATCTGATGGCTTACGTTTATTGTTCCAACGCCCTGTATTCCTATGACGAGGAGATGTGGAAGGCCGCCCGCGCCTGCTGCTCCGACGGAGTGAAGGCCGATCTGCATCAGCGCAGCGAATACTGGTCCCAGTTTGAGGGAAAGGTGCAGGAGGTATCCACCGCCGTGAACAACACCTTTCTGGAAATTCAGGGAACCGAGGACGGGGTGCTCAGCTATGACCGGGTGGTTGCGCTGCTGCTTGCCTATTATAGTCAATGAACCGGAAAATCAGCCGGTCTTTGCAGCCGGGGGATACTGGCTTCTTCCCGTATAAAAAGCGCTTCCGGCCGCGGCCGGAAGCGCTTTTCATATGGGAAGAAGGCGATTATTGGTCCTCTTTGTCCTTTTTTTCTTTTTCGTCCGGGCGGTACAGGTTGTCCGTCATCTGCCCCACGATATACCGCGGACGGCCTTTTACCTCTTCATAAATTTTGGCGATATAATACCCGATAATGCCAAGGCTCATCATCAGAACTCCTCCGATCAGGAGGATGAGAAGGATGACCGTGGTGAAGCCCTCCACCGCCTGATGCAGAAAATACCGCACCAGAGTCTGAATACCGAGGACCACCGTAATAACCAGAAGCAGCACTCCCAATCCGGTCACCAGTTGCAGCGGAGCGGAGGAAAAAGCGGTGATGTTGTTGACCGCGTATTTCATCAGCCCCTTCATGGACCATTTGGAGCTGCCGTACGCCCGTTCCGCGACCTCGTACTCCACCGCAATGGACCGAAACCCGGTCCAGAAGGACAGCGCCCGGAAGAAGGTGTTCCTCTCGGGCAGGGCGTTGAGCACCTCCACCACCTTCCGATCCAACAGCTTGAAATCGGAGGTATCCGCCATCTCCACCTTGGTCAGCTTGCTGAGAAGGCGATAAAACAGCCCGGCCGACAGCTTATAGGAAAGCTTCTCCTTCCCCCGGTTGGCCTTCACGCCCTCCACTATCTGGTAGCCCTGCTCCCACAAGCGGTACATCTTCGGGATGGTTTCCGGCGGATGCTGCAGGTCGCAGTCAATCACAACGCAGCAATCTCCCCGCGCAAACTCAAGACCGGCGAAAATCGCGGCTTCCTTTCCAAAATTCCGGCTGAACTGAAGACCTCTGACGCGGCGGTCCCGCGCGGCCTCCCCCTCAATCAGGGCAAAGGTTTTATCCGCCGACCCATCGCTGACAAAAAGGAGCTCATAAGCGATCTCCTCCCGCTGCAGAATGGAGGACAGAACCTCCGTTGTATGGGCGATATTCATTTCTTCATTATACGCCGGAATGATGACCGACAGCAGGGCCATGCCGTTTCCTCCCTAACAAAGGGGATCTCTCCCCTCTTGAAATTCATATTTACCCTATGAGTGTATCATCTTTGCCAGAACCTGTCAAACCATGGAGGCGCCTGTCCGCCGGACTTTTTCGTGGCAAATCCTCCCCCTTCCGCATAGCCTGTACAGAGGGGAGGTGATAACGATGATGAACAGATCCCGTAACCGTGGCTGCAGCGGCAACCGCGCCGCGGCCGTTCAGGAAAACGCCCCCTGTGAAACCGTCCGTGATTGCTGCGGCGGCACCATGAATATTTACCGTGCACCGGCTACCCCCTGGTATCCCTGTGCGCCGGGAAGCGTCGCCGCCGATATCCTCTGCGCTCAGCAGAACGCGAACGACAGCCGCTCCAACAAGGAAAGCTCCTGTGAAAACGAAGACTGGAGAGGATCAATCCGCCGGGCGGTGGAACGATGCGAAAACGCAGCCCGCGAAGCCTGCGAATCCGCCTGTGAAGCCAGCCAGTCCGCCTGCGAAAGCCGGGCGTGCGCCGAACGGGCGGAACGCGCCGCCTGTGAAAGCTGCGAATGCGCCGAAGCCGCCCAGAGAGGCTCCGACTGCAATTGCCGCCGGAACAATACCGGAAATGCCTGCCGCAGCTAATCCCGTCCCGTTTTTTAATTGTCCTTACTTTATTCCTCCGCTGTTTTCCTTCAATCGGCCTTTCCGCCGGCCGTGCCCGCTTTTCAGAAAACGGGCACGGCTCACTTTTTTCTGTCGATGCGGCGTCCCCGGTTTCCCTTTTTGCCGGCTTGCCGCTTTCCGCCAAACGTGATACAATGAATCCGGCGTGCGGCTTTGCCGTAGTATGGAAAAAGGAAGGAAGGCGCCTCTATGCAGGCATACAACCCCATGCAGGACCGAATCGATAAGCTTGTCCTGTTTTATATCTCTCAGCATTATGATGTGACGAAAATGGAGCCCGAAGAATTCGTGGATAAATTCAACGAAACCGCTCATCGGATTGTCGATTATCTCAACCGAGGGAAAGACGCCGAAGGGGAAACGGGAGAAGCCGACTAGCCGAATAAAAAACGGGCGGCAGTGCGGAAAATTTCGCACAACGAGTTTTTCTCTTGACGAAACGGCCTTTGTCGTTTAAACTTTTACCCGGATAGAGGTAAGAGAAATCTCCGGCTGAACTATCTGTGGACGCGTTGTTCGTGGAAACACGAGCGGCGCGTTTGCCATATCATCCCCCGGTCGCCGGCAATGGAAAATGCGGGCCGCACAACAGGCGGCCCGCAAGCGAGCTCTTCACGGAAATCAGCGGCTCGTCAGCAGCGCAAGGGTTTCCGCGCGGGTACGGGCATCCGCTTTCATCAGCCCGCGCAAGGCGGAGGTCTGGGTGCGCGCTCCCGCCGCCCGGGCGCCTCGCATCGTCATACAGAGATGCTCCGCCTCCACGATAACGGCCACGCCCTGCGGATTAAGCTCCGCCTCCAGAAAATCCGCCAGCTGGGCGGTCAGCCGTTCCTGCAGCTGGGGACGGCGGGCAAAGGAATTCACGATCCTCGCCAGCTTGGACAGTCCGATCACCCGGCCGTTCCGCGGGATATACGCGATATGCGCCACCCCGATAAACGGCACAAGATGATGCTCGCACATGGAATACAGCGGGATATCCCGGACCGTAACCATCTCGTCGTGCTGATCCTCGTTGAATATCTTTAAATGCCGGCGGGGATCCTCCTCCAGCCCGGCAAACACTTCCTCGTACATATCCGCCACCCGGCGGGGAGTTTCCAGCAGGCCCTCACGGTTTGGATCCTCCCCAATCGCCTCCAGAAGCTCCCGAACGGCCGCTTCGATCCGCTTTTTGTCCATAACGGCAATCCTCCCTTTCCTGATATACCGATCCTGTCCGGCCCGGCACACGGACGCGAGCTGCACGCCGCCGTCCTTCAGAACGCCGCCGCCAAAATTTCGGCCGCCGGACCGGCGCTTACGCCGGGCGGCCGCCGCATCGATATTCTCTGATTATAATCCCGACGCCGCGCCCCGTCAAGCAGAAAGGCCCGGCACAAGCCGGTTCCCGGCGGACGCCTTTGGAAGTCTCGTCCGACAGGATTCGGGGCCGCCGGAAATGATCTTGTCGATTTTGCACAGTTTTCCACCATCCGCCGGAGGAAATACGGATTTTTGCACTTGACAGGAAACCGACCCAGGATATACAATATATATTAGGTTTTTATCCCGATGCCCTAACCCGGTCCTGTTGCCGGGAGAGCCGGCCGCGGCAGGTGGCGCTGCCGCGCGGGAGAAAGCCGATCGGGGGTTTCCAGCCCGAGAATTTGACCGGGGAAGTTTCCCCTCTTTAATACCATGAGCAATCAGGAACATTGAAAAAAGAAAACCAAGGAGGTGTAGCAGTTAACGTGCCTGACATCGTATTTACCATTCTGTTCTGCGTAGCAGGTCTGGTGGTCGGCGGCGTGGTCGCCGGTCTCCTCGCCTTTAAAGCGGGTATATCTCATAGAATGAAGACGGCGGAAGCAACCATCGGCTCAGCCGAGGCGGAAGCCGAACGAATCAAGAGCAATGCCAAAAGCGCAGCGGAATCCACGAAAAAGGACATTCTGCTGGAAGCCAACAAAGAGGCCCAGCGTCAGCGGACGGAAGCCGAGCGTGAGCTGAAGGAACGCCGCGCCGACATTCAGCGCCAGGAGCGCCGTGTCCAGCAGAAGGAAGAAAATCTCGACCGTAAGATCGAAAACTGCGAAAAGAAAGAAGAAGCCATCGCCGCCAAGCAAAAGAAAATCGACGCCACTCTGGAGGATGTGGAAAGCATCAAGAAGGGACAGTTCGAGATGCTGGAGCGGATTTCCGGCTTCACCGCCGAACAGGCCAAGGAATATCTGCTCGGCAATCTGGAAAACGAGCTCACCCATGAGAAAGCGCTGAAGATCAACGAGATCGAAGCCCAGCTCAAGGAAGACGCCGACCAGCGTGCGCGCAATCTGATTTCCCATGCGATCCAGCGCTGCGCCGCCGATCAGGTGGCGGAAACCACCGTCTCGGTGGTACCGCTGCCCAACGACGAAATGAAGGGCCGTATCATCGGCCGCGAAGGCCGCAACATACGCGCGATCGAAACCCTCACCGGCGTGGATCTCATCATTGACGACACGCCCGAGGCAATCACCCTTTCCGGCTTTGATCCGGTACGCCGCGAAATCGCCCGTATCGCGCTGGAGCGCCTGATCTCGGACGGCCGGATTCATCCCGCCCGCATTGAGGAAATGGTGGAGAAGGCCCGCCGCGAGGTGGAAGCCACCATCAAGCAGGAAGGCGAACGCGCGGTATTGGAAACCGGCCTGCATGGCATCCATCCGGAGATCATGCGTCTGCTCGGCCGGCTGCGGTACCGCACCAGCTACGGGCAGAACGTGCTGAACCACTCGATGGAAGTCGCCTTCCTTTCCGGCATGATGGCAAGCGAACTGGGGATCGACCCGGTGGTCGCCCGCCGCGCCGGCCTGCTGCATGACATCGGCAAGGCCGTCGATCATGAAATCGAGGGCTCCCATGTGGAAATCGGCGTGGACATCGCCCGGAAATACAAGGAAAGCGAAGCGGTTATCCACGCGATTCAGGCCCACCACGGCGACGTGGAGGCCAAGACCGTGGTCGCCTGTCTGGTACAGGCGGCGGACGCCATTTCCGCCGCTCGTCCGGGCGCGCGCCGTGAAAATCTGGAGAACTACATCAAGCGTCTGGAAAAGCTTGAGGAAATCGCCAATGAGTTCGCCGGTGTGGAACGCTCCTTCGCCATTCAGGCGGGCCGCGAGGTCCGTATCATCGTTCGTCCCGAAATGGTGAACGACGATCAGATGGTCCTGCTGGCCCGGGACATTGCCAAGAAGATCGAGGCCAACCTTGATTATCCCGGCCAGATCAAGGTCAACCTGATCCGCGAAAATCGCGCCATCGATTTCGCGAAATAATCCGGAAACGCATGCAAAAGCGGAACGACAGCCGTCGTTCCGCTTTTTTGCGCCCAAAAGGAAAGCGGCTTCTCCCGGGAATCCACCCGCGGGCCCGTTCCCCGCTTCTCTTATAAAACGGAACCATATTTTTTACTCGGCTTTACTCGACGGCTCGTCCCCGCATTTTGCCGCGCGTCCGCATCGTCCGTATATTCCCTCAAAAGAAGATCATGCTATTTTTACGCGCTGTTTTTCCGAAGGCCGGATTTCCGCCGTTCATACCGTTCATGACGTTTCAGACGTTTCATAACGTTCATTTTCTTATGGTTGATTTTCTTTTGCTTTGATGATAAAATAACTATTATATGTATATGCGACTGACTGCAATTCAATCGCATCACGCCGGGACAGCGCCGGCCGGGCGGGAGCTTTCTCCCCTATCGATACGGCACTTTAACGGCATTTTATTTTTTGCTGACGCGCAGCGGCAGAATGGGGATTGTTATGCATATTCTTTGTGTAGGCGACGTGGTGGGCAGCGCGGGCTGCGCCCATCTCCGCCGCGTTCTTCCCGGCGTCAAGCGCCATTACGGCGTGGACGTTTGCATTGTCAACGGGGAAAACGCCGCGGACGGCAACGGGCTGACTCCGGCCGCCGCCGGGCATCTTTTCGACAGCGGCGCGGACGTAATCACCGGCGGGAATCATATTTTCCGCCGCCGGGAGCTGTACGAAACGCTGGAGGAAAATCCGGCCCTGCTCCGGCCGGCGAATTACCCGGATTCCGCTCCCGGCCGCGGGCTGTCTATGGTGGACCGGGGCCGGTATCAGCTCGCGGTGATCAATCTGATGGGGCTGGTATATATGGACCCGCTCGCCTGTCCCTTTGACACGCTGGACGCCTTGCTGCGGGAAGCGGGAAATCCCCGTTTCTGTATTGTGGACTTCCACGCGGAAGCCACGGCGGAGAAAAAGGCGCTCGCGTATTACGCCGACGGCCGCATATCAGCGCTGATCGGCACCCATACCCATGTTCAGACCGCCGATGAGCAGATTCTGCCGGAGGGGACGGGCTTTCTGACCGACGTGGGAATGACCGGCCCGATCCACTCGGTGCTGGGAGTACGGCCGGAACAATCCATCGCCAAGATGCACGGCAAGCTTCCCGTGCGTTTCAGCACGGCGGAGGGTCCCTGCCGGATGAACGCCGTGCTGCTCACTCTGGACGACGCGACCGGAAAGACGGCTGCCATTGAACGGCTGAACGTTGACTGAAAAGAAATGCTGTATTATTAAAGGACAGATGCTGGGAAAAGCGGCGCCGGATGACGTCCATCCGCCGGTTTTCGATGCATCCGGGAAGGAGAGTCTGCTTGATCCGTTTGAAACGACCGATCGTCCTTGCCTCCGCTCTGCTGCTCCTAACCTCCGCGGTTCTTCTGCCGGGCTGCTCCACCCTGCCCAAAAGCTATTATGAGCATTCCGTCCCGGAATCGGCGGAGGGTTCCGCCGTGTCGGAACCGGAAACGCCCGAGGCAAAGGACTTCACCCTCTGCTACAGCAGCGAAGATTCTCTGAGTCCCTTTGCCGCCCGCACCCGCAGCAATCTGGAGCTTGCCTCCCTGCTTTATCAGGGATTGACCGCTCTGGACGCGGAATGGGCACCTCAGCCCGCGCTGGCCTCCTCGGTCACGGTTTCCGGAACCACCGTAACCGCCGTAATTCGGGAAAACGCGGTCTTTTCGGACGGTTCGGCCGTCACGGCGGCGGACGCCGCCTCCTCCTTCGAGCTGGCAAAGGCGTCGGATAATTACAAGGTTCTTCTGAAAAACGTGGCGGGCGCGGCGGCCGAAAAGGGCGCCGTCGTTTTCACCCTCTCGTCCCCTGATCCGAACGCCGCGGCCTGCCTCTCCTTCCCCGTTATCAAAAGCGGTACGGCGGATTCCCCGGTGGGCAGCGGCCCTTACGTTTATAAAACGGGCGGCGAGCCATCGCTGGAAGCCAACCCGCACGCCGATTCCTCCGCGCTGCCGGTAATCCGGCTGAAGGATTATCCAAACGGCGACGCCACCATCCGCGGACTGGAAAGCGGCGCGATCAGCTTTTATTTCGACGACCTCTCCAGCGGGGATATTCCCCGGACCTCCAGCGCGAACATCAACGTTCCGCTGAACTCGCTGGTGTTTCTGGGAATCAACAGCAAAAAAGCCGGTTTATCCGGCTCTGCGGTGCGCGGCGCGCTCTCGAACGCGATCAGCCGAACCAACCTTGCCGCCAACGCCTTCGCCGGGCGGGCGCAGCCGGCCTCCGCTCCCTTCAGCGGGCAATGGAAGCCCGCTGTCGAATTAAAGGGATTTGACGTCAATGAAAATATTGCGGTAGCGGTTGCACAATTGGAACAGGCAGGTTATAATAATACGGATGGAAATCCGCTTTCCGTGGAGCTTCTGGTCAGCGAAGGCAACAGCTTCCGTACCACGGCGGCGGAACTTCTCCAGCAGCAGCTTGCCAAAGCGGGCGTGTCGGTTACGGTCGTCAGCCTTCCCTTTGCGGAATACGGCGAACGGCTGAAATCCGGCGATTTCACCCTGTATCTTGGGGAGATCCGTCTGCCCGCCAACATGGGGCTTTGGCCCTTTTTCTCCGCCGACGGTCCGGCCTCCTATGGGATCGACACCGGCGGAAGCGCGGCGGCCGCTTACGGCGAATACCTTGCGGGCGGAAAGACGCTGCAGGAATTTGCCGACATTTTCACGCAGGACGTTCCCTTTATCCCCCTTTGCTGGCGGGAAGGGCTGGCGGCCTATGACCGTTCTCTCACCGGGGTCACCCCCACCGCCTTCAACGCGTATTACGGAATCGGCGGATGGAGTTTCTCTTAGCATTCAGGCGGCCGCTGGCCGCTTTCAGAGACGTTTACAGGCCTTTGTCCGTCGTAGCCTTACGGCGCGGCGGCGGCAAAAAACCGGAAAGGCAGGTCAGTCATATGATCCAAATTGAAAACCATCTGGGCACCATCGAAATTTCGCAGGAATATTTCGCGTATCTTGTGGGGAACGCCGCCTCCTCCTGCTACGGCGTAGCGGGCATGGTCAAAAGCGGCGCGAAGCAGGGACTGCGCTCGCTGATCTCCCGCCGCTCCTATGCGGACGAGGGCATCCGCGTACGCAGTGAAAACGATAAGCTGATCGTGGATCTGCACATCTCCGTGATTTACGGAATGAATATATCCGCCATCGCCAAAAGCATTGTGAACAAGGTGCGCTACACCGTGGAGGAAGCCACCGGCCTGCAGGTTAAAAAGGTCAATGTTTTTGTGGATGGGATGAAATCCGAATAATCCGGTGCGGCCCGACCGACGGCGCCGTGCCGCGGTGGAGCACCTTCAAGGGAGTGCTTAATGTTGATTCAAGGTAAGATTCTGCGCGACGCGATGATCTCCGCGTCCAACTGTCTCGCGAAAGCGAAGCATTCGGTGGATGAGCTGAATATTTTCCCGGTTCCCGATGGGGATACCGGCACCAATATGTCCATGACCCTCTCCGCCGCCGGACGGGAACTCGCCCGCCTGAACGATCCGACCGTCAGCGAGGTTGCCGACGTCGCCTCCGCCGCCCTGCTGCGCGGCGCCCGGGGCAACTCCGGCGTCATCCTTTCCCTGCTGTTCCGCGGATTCTCAAAAGGGCTGAAGGGTAAGGCCGAGGCCAACGGCGCCGATCTGGCCGCCGCCCTCACCCTCGGGGTGGAGGCCGCGTACAAGGCGGTTATGAAACCCACGGAGGGCACCATCCTGACGGTGGCCCGCGAGGGCGCCGCCAAAGGACGCGAGACGGCGGAATCCGATTCCTCCTGCTCCCCCGTATGGGAAGCGATCTGCGCGGAGGCGGAAGCTTCTCTGCAGCGCACCCCTGAGCTGCTGCCGGTGCTGAAGAAGGCCGGCGTGGTGGACGCGGGCGGTCAGGGTCTGTGCATTATCCTGCGCGCGATGCAGGCCGTGTTTGAGGGCGGCGCGATCGTGGAGGGCGACGAACCCGCCGCCGCGGCGCCGGTCAAATCGGTCAGCGCCGCCGGTTCGTTTGAAACCGAGATCACCTTTACCTACTGCACCGAATTCATCGTCGGCCGGGAAAAGGGCAATACCCGCGACCCGCTGCGCCTGCGCGCGTATCTGGAATCCATCGGCGACTGCGTGGTCGTGGTGGACGACGACGAGATCATCAAGGTCCATGTCCATACCAACGATCCCGGCAAGGCCCTGTCCGAAGGCGTGAAATACGGCCAGTTCGAAACCGTGAAGGTGGAGAATATGCGTATTCAGCATGAAAACGCCGCCTGGGTGCCGGAAGAGAACGCCGGGCCGGAGATTCCGCCGCGGGCGGAACCCGAAAAGGAAGTCGGTTTTGTCGCTGTCGCCGCCGGCGAGGGGCTGCGCGCCCTGTTCTCCGACCTCGGGTGTGATTTCATCGTGTCGGGCGGGCAGACCATGAACCCCTCCACCGACGACATTCTGAATGCCATCCAAGCCACCCCCGCCAAGGTTGTCTATGTGCTGCCGAACAACAAAAACATCATCCTCGCGGCGGAACAGGCGGTGCCGCTGGCCGACCGCAAGGTGCATGTGCTCCAGACCCGTACCATTCCGCAGGGCATCTCCGCCATGCTGAGCTTTGATCCCGACGCGGCGGAGGAGGAAAACCTGCTGAACATGATGAAGGCGGCGGACAACGTCTCCACCGGTTCGGTCACCTTTGCTGCCCGGGACAGCGACTTCGGCGGCCACACCATCAAGGAAGGCGAGATTCTCGCCCTCGAAAACGGCAAGGTAGTCTTTACGGACGACAACATTCGTCATGCCGCGGTCAAGCTGGCCAAGAGCATCATTAACACCCGCAAGATCACCGGTAAGGAGGTCAGCTTCATCACCCTGATTTACGGCGAAGGGGTGGAGGAAGCCGACGCCGAGGCCGTACGGGAAGCCATCCAGACGAAGGTCGGGGATGCGGTGGACATCACCATCGTCAACGGGGGCCAGCCGGTGTACTATTATTTCCTTTCGGTGGAATAATCCATCCGGTTTCGCCGGATGGGGAGAAACGGCCGTCCGGGCCGCCAAAACAAAAAATCAACCGGCCCGAATTCGTTCGGGCCGGTTTTGCATTTCAGGAGAAACATCCGGCGTTTGTTCAGGCAGGCTCCGGGTATTTTTTCAGATTTTTGAGCGAGGCGCCATAGGCGGCAAGCGCCTCCCCTGCCTCATCATAGGCGGTCAGGCGTTTTATACGGACATCCTCCAGCGTCCCATTTGTCCCCCGCCATGTGAAGAAGAAGGTGTCCTTCACAAACGTATCGACGGACAGCACGGTTCCGTTTCCGAGAATCACTTCCACCCGACAGATCGCCGGATCGTTCCGGAGTCCATAGCAGTACGAGCTTTCTTCACCGGTAACGTACCTGGCGGCAATGGAAAGAGGCTCTTCCGGTTCAATTTTTCCGGTATTGAAGGCTCCGTTCGTCCAAAGGATCATCGCAAACCGACGAACCTCACAGCAGGATATCTGATTTCCATACCGGCCGATATAAAGCCGCCGCCCGCCTTTTACGGGATAGACGGCCAGCGGCTCGGAAGGACCGAACCGCAATCCGTTTTCACTGTGCCGAGCAGCCTCGTCCGGACTAAGATGCAGCCCGACCAGCGGAAGCGCCGACAGGAAAAAAAGCAATAAAACGGCCAGAGAAACCGCTGTTCGCGCTATGCGGCTTCGCTTTCGCCAGAATGCTCCCCGAAACCGTTCATTCATCTGTCTCTTCACTTCCTCTGTTCAGCGGGATTTCCAGCCATTCCTCTTCATAAAAACCTACATTGGCCCACAGAACGGAAACCTCATCGGGAATCCCCTCCATGGTGACGACGTGCCGGCTTTTGAAGGTTCCCCTGCTCATACTTCCCACGGGATATATTCTGTCCCATTCATCCTTTACATAAAAGACGCTGCGGCTCCACCGGTTGTCCCTTGGGTCCACCGCCCAGCTTTCATACAGCAGGACGATATCGCCGTTCTTTTTATACAGCAGCTTTTGCAGGTGATAGTGGAAACCATGTACGGTTGTGGCGGCGTTCAGCTCCACGGTACGTTCAATCTCCGCCTTGTCCACAAAGGAGGCGTTGGGGATAAAAAAATCCACCGCCATCCACAGGGCAAGCAGGAGCATCAGCGCCGCTGCCAGCCGCGCCAGCAGACGGCTGATCCGCCATATCCATCCAAGAACGGGACTGTGCTCCCGATTGAGGGCCCGGCCTGTCTCGGATGGATCCCCCATCCCCTCTACGGCAAGACGGACGGCTTCCTCCCGCTCTGTTCCCTGCTCTGTCAGCCAGTCCGCCTTGTCCTCCAGATGGGCAAGCAGCTCCTTTCGGATAACGGCGTGATCGTATCGGAAACGCACAAACCGCAGAACGGCGTCCACATAGCCTTCCTCGGGAGAAATCACGGGTACGTCCCTCCTTCCGTCCACAGCCCGCCGTCGCATTCAGCGAGGGGTTTCCCGTCCCTGCCGTACCCACGCAGGCTGGCGATTGCCTCCTCTTTTGTCCAGCGAAGGAAATAATGGTCACCGGCCCAAACGGCCTCCGTCTCGGTTCCATCGATCAGGCGGACGGACAGCCGGACGATCCGGGGATCGTTCCGTGTTCCAAGGCAGTAGAAAAAACCGGTTCCGGAATACTGGATCGACCAGGTGAAGGGTTTCCCCAGCGGGACACCGCTGCTATGGTTCACCGTTTCTGCCGTTCGCCAGAACAAACCGTTTCTCTGAAGCACCGTCAGGATAAGCCGGTCTTCCGTTTCGGAAAGATAATACCGCTCGTCCCTGTCCAACGCTCCGCTGGCGATCAAGCGCATATCCGGGGAGACGGAGCAGACGTATTCCTTATCCGGCGAAGCGGCTTTTCCGACGATCAGCAGAGAACCAAACAAAAAGGCGGAAAAGGCGAGCAGATTTCCGGCGGTATGAATCAGCCGCTTCCCGTTGGAATCCGGCGTTTCCCGGAAGAAAACCGTCCTCTTTCCCTTCCGGCGGGAACCGGCCCGTCGATCACGCCAGCGCATGGGCGCCGCCCCCCTCCGGCTGGTTGCCGCCGACCACCCGTTCCACCGACCGAGTGAATAACGCCCACTGTTCCCGTTCCTCCGTCAGTTGGGAGCGGCCCTTTCGGGTAAGGCGGTAATACTTCCGCGCCCGGCCGTTCGGCGATTCCGCCATGTAGGATTCGAGGTATCCCCGGTTTTCCATCTTGTGCAGCACGGGATACAGCGTCCCCTCCTTCAGTTCGAACACGTTTTCCGACCGCATTGCCAGTTCCCGGATGATTTCATACCCGTACCGGTCGGCGTGATCGAGCAGGGACAGCACCAGAAAGGGAGCGCTCCCTCCCAGCAGATCCTTATCGATTTTCATACGCAGCCCTCCTTTTTATAATACCTAGAAGTTCTATGTTTATGATAGCATAGAACTTCTAGGTATTCAAGAGGGCGTTTAAATTTTTCAGCGAATGAAAAGGCTCGCTGTGCAAAACCCTATGCATCCTGCGCCTGCCGCGCGCTACACCTGAATATACCGGCTGGCGGCGTAGCCGTCCACCCCGTTGTAATTGACGACGTACCAGTCCCGCCACTGGCCGAGCACCGTAATCGGCGCGCCCTTCGGGGCGGTGGCGAGAATGGGGGCGGTCAGATCGGGGCGGCTGCGGATATTGAGGCTTCCCCGGTCAGTCGCTACCGTCCCCTTCCGCGGGGCGGACGCATCCACAAAAGGAATGCCGAAATAAATCGTCAGCCCCTGCACGATATTGCGGGCGATCGCGTCGGTATTGTCCGCGAGCCACTGCGCGTCCTCGGGATTGTCGTGATAAGCGAGCTCCATCAGCACGGCGGGCGCCCGGGTACGGGATACCTCCGCCAGCGAGGTGGTGGGAACGGCCTTCACCAGCGACGGATCAGGATAGATTTCCTTAAAATGATTCGCCAGAACTGCAGCGGCCTGCCTTCCCGCCGCGCTCGGCTCATAATAGTACACGTCGGTCCCCTGCAGGAGACCAGCCAGATGTTCCGGGGCGGCGTTGGAATGCAGGGCCAGATGCAGGTCGTAATTCCCCTGGTTGGATTCCGCAATCACCTGAGACAGGGTCATATCCGGCCGGTTGCGGGTGAACTCAATCCCGCTGGAACGCAGATACGGCTCCATGGCGTCCGCGACACGGTTCATCAGTTCCTCCTCCGAAATTCCGAGAACGGTAGGGTTTCCCTCCTGTAAGGAAGGGCTTAAGTAAATCCGTGGCATACGCGTGGGCTCCTTTCGATTGATCGTTTCTCATCCCAAAAAATGATGGATTATTCAGCCAGCTTCATGGTTTTCGTGAAAAAGGCGGCGCTGTCGGTTTTCGGCGGACGGAGGTACCGGCCCAACCCATACAGGCAGGAGGGATTGCGGGTGATGGTATTAATCCGGCTTTCACAGATCAGCGTCGCCTGAAAGCCCATTTGCCTGAGCACGGGCAGGGATTCCCGGCTGACTGCGCCAAAGGGATACACGAACGCCGTGGGAGTGAAGCCGGTATTTTTCGCCATCGCGTCCTGCATTTTCTGCACATCCTCCCTCAGCGCCTCGACATATTGCTCCACGCTCTCCCCGTTCACCTTTTTCGATCCTTTCCTCTTGGTTTTCTTCCCGTCGCCATGCATATTGTAGGAGTGGTTCTGCACTTCCACCAGCCCGGATTCGATCATCTCCTTCAACTGACTCCAGGCAGCGTGGGAATAATTGGCGTGGAGAGTTTCCTCCCGGCTGTATTCGTCGGCGTACCGGCCGATGGGAGACAGCACCATTTTGCACTGATACTTCTGCAAAAGCGGATAGGCATAGAGGTAGTTATTGTAATACCCATCGTCAAAGGTGAGCATAATCGGTTTTTCCGGCAGCGGAACACCGTTTGTCACATAGTCGATCAGATCCTGCACCACCACCGTGGTATAGCCGTGTTTGGTCAGATACTGCAGATCGCTTTCAAAAAGATCCGGGGAAATCACATACTGTCCCTGCCGTTTTTCCTCTTTCAGCAGTCCGTGATACATGACGATCGGCAGAGCGATTCCCTCCGTCGATTCCGCTTCGGCGGAAGCGGCCGGGGTCGTTCTCAGGCCGATCCCGACACAGACCAGCCCCGCCAGAAAAATCGCCGTCATGGCGCACAGGCTGCGCTGGAGCCGTACCGTCCAGTACATAAAGGCATCCTTCCCTTGCATTTGTCGTTCCTTCCATATATAGGCGGCGGGCCATCGGATTATTCGCACGGAAAAGAGGTTTCCTTGCGGCGGTAAAAACGCTGTGATATAATGAATTCGGCAAAGCCGGATTCATCGAAAAACGATTGTCGGGCCAAAGGCCCTTCCTGCCGCTTCGCGGCACCATCGTTTTTCTCCTCGGCATCTATTTTTATGGTATACTGTCGTCAGGGAAAAACGCGACAGCGTTTTTCATTGCGCCGCCGGAAAAGGCTCGCATAGAACCCGGCTGGGCGGCGTTATGGTATAATGTCGTTTGGGAAAATGCGAAAGCATTTTCGACTGCGCCGCCAACAAAGGCTCGCATAGAATCCGGTCGGGCGGCGCTATGGTATAATGAAGTTCAGGAGAAATGCGACAGCATTTCTCGGTAGCGCCGCAAACAAACGCCGGTATAGAACCCGGCTGGGCGGCGCTATGGTATCCTGTTCTCAGACAAAACGCGCCGGCACGAAGCTTTCGCTTACGACGCGGCTGGAAGGAGGCGGCCGGTATGGCCTCCGTTTCCCCAATCACCATGGATATGTCCCTGCGTTATCTGAAGGGCGTGGGCGAACGCCGCGCCGCCCAGTTCGCCCGGCTGGGCGTAACCACAGCGGGCGAACTGCTGCGGAATATCCCCCGCAGCTATGAGGACTGGTCGAAGCTGACCGCGATTCAGGACGCGCCCTTCGGGGAGCCCTGCTGCGTCAAGGCGACCGCGATTCAGGCTCCGGCCGAGCAGCGGGTGCGCAAGGGCCTGACTCTCTATAAATTCCTCGTGAGCGACGGTTCCGCGCGGATGAAGGTCACTCTGTTCAACAACAAATACGCCGCCGCGAAGATACGCGCCGGCGAGGAATACCTCCTTTTCGGCCCAGTGGGCGGAGATTTCACCCATCGGGAAATGGCCTCCCCCCTGATCGAGCCGGCCGGGGACGGCCAGCGTATCCGGCCGATCTACCGCCAGACGGAGGGGCTTTCCACCCGGGTGATCGAAGGCTGCGTCGCCCGGGCGCTGGAAGCGCTGGACGCGGAGCTGGACAACGATCCGCTTCCGGACGAGCTGCGGCTCCGGCATGGGCTCTGCACCCGCCGTTTCGCCTGGGAAAACATCCATTTTCCCACCAGCGAAGAAGCCCTCGCGGTCGCCCGCAAGCGGTTGGTGTTTGAAGAACTGCTGATTCTCCAGCTTGGGCTGCTGCGGCTGAAGGGCCGCTCCCGCAGCGAAAACGCGGCCGTAATGGAAGCCGATCACACCGAGGAGTTTTACGCCCTCCTGCCCTTTTCCCCCACCGGGGCACAGCGCCGGGCGATCGCCGACTGCGTGCGGGATATGCGGGGCTCCCATCCCATGAGCCGTCTGGTGCAGGGGGATGTAGGCAGCGGTAAAACCGCCGTCGCGGCCGGGGCAGCCTATACCGCGATCCGTAACGGTTGGCAGGCGGCGCTGATGGCGCCGACCGAAATTCTGGCCGAACAGCACGCCCGCTCCCTCGCCTCCCTTCTCGGACCAGGCGGCATACGGGTGGGACTGCTCACCGGCTCCCAGCCCGCCGCGGAAAAAAAGGACGTGCTCGCCCGGCTGGCGGACGGGCGGATTGACCTGATTGTCGGCACGCACGCTCTGCTTTCGGAAGGGGTCTCCTTCCAAAAGCTCGGTCTGGTAGTGACCGACGAGCAGCACCGTTTCGGCGTGGGCCAGCGGGCAAAGCTCGCCGCCAAGGGGGTGAACCCCCACATGCTGGTCATGTCCGCCACCCCCATTCCCCGCACCCTTGCCCTGATTATCTACGGCGACCTCGATGTTTCCATTCTGGACGAGCTGCCGCCCGGGCGACAGCCGATTGAAACCTACGCCGTACGGGGAGACAAGCGGGAACGGGCGTATAATTACATTAAAAAGCATATTGCCGAGGGACGGCAGGCCTATATCGTCTGTCCCCTCGTGGAAGAGAGCGAGGACGGCGGGGCGATGGGAGAAACCGATCTCGCCAGCGCCACCGAATACGCCGGAAAGCTGGCCGCCGGGTCCTTCCGGGGCTACGCTCTCGGCCTGCTCCACGGCCGGATGAAGCCGGCGGAAAAGGAACGGGTGATGGCCGCCTTCGCCCGCAACGAGCTGTCCATTCTCGTCTCTACCACCGTCATCGAGGTCGGGGTGGACGTACCGAACGCCGTGCTGATGGTGATTGAAAACGCCGAGCGCTTCGGGCTGGCCCAGCTTCATCAGCTGCGGGGACGGGTGGGCCGCGGACAATACCAGTCCACCTGCATTCTGATCTCCGACGCGAAAAACGAGGAAGCGGTCCGGCGGCTGAAGGTGATGTGCTCCACCAACGACGGCTTTAAAATCGCGGATGAGGATTTGAAACTCCGCGGACCGGGGGATTTTTTCGGCTCCCGTCAGCATGGACTGCCCGATCTGAAAATTGCCGACCTGAACGGGGATATGCCTCTTTTCCTCGACGCACAGGCGGAAGCCCGCGCTTTGATTGCCGCCGACCCGGAACTGGTGAAGCCGGAGCACCGTCCCCTCGCGGAAGAGGTTCGGCGGCTGTTCGGCCGGGTGAGCGAGCAGGGACTGAATTAGACCAAACCATACGAAACAACAGACTGAGGCGGGCAATTATGTTCCAGAGCATTCCATTTTTGCTGTTTTTTCCAAATCCTATTGACAACTCCTTCCAGCCGCCTTATAATTTATCCTGAAATTTCTGTATAATTCGTTTTAAAATCCGGTATGAATTAAAAGAGATTTCGGAAAATATAAGAATAAGGAGACAAGAAACCATGTTTGTTCCCCACATATTCCGCTCCTCCGGCAAAAAAACCGGAAAACGACTGTCCCTTTTGCTGGCGGCCGCCCTGCTGTTCGTCTCTCTGCCCCTCTCCGCTTCCGCAGAGGAAGAAGAGCCTGTCCTGCGTACCGAAACTCTGGACTGTGCATCGTTCACCGGGGATGAGGCGAACGAGGAAGAGGGCTGGAGCTGGAAGAATGCGGACAAAACGCTGACACTCAATGATTTCCTGATGCTGCAGGAAGCGGAAGCCCTTCTCGGCATCAAACTGCCCGCGGATTCCACCATTGTGCTTGCGGGCGAAAACGGAAACGTTCTTTCCGGTATGGGCGTGAGCGGCTGTGGAATTCAGGCCGAAGGCGACCTGACAATCGAAGGCGGCGGAGCCCTGACGATTACTCTGGCAAACGAAGAGTCCGCCAGTGCTTTTCAGGGCATTCAGTGTACGGGGAATCTGACGTTTGATCTGACCGACGGTCAGGCCGGCGGCGTCATGGTTGTCGTCGGTCCGGTGACGGAAGGCGACTGTCTCGGCATCGCCGCCGCCGGCAACGTCACCGTCAGCGGCGGCAATATCGTGACGATGGCCGGCGGCGCGGGGGGCAACGGCCGTTCCGCGGGGATCCGCGCCGTCGGGGATATAACGGTTTCCGGCGGGACGCTGATGTCTGTCGCCGGTTTGGGCGGCACGTCCGGCAGTCAGGGACTGTACGCCAAAAACCTGACGGTCGAGGGCGGTCTGGCGGTCGGACTGAGCGGTATTTCGCTTGAGGGCGATATTGACGGCGCGGCCAGCAATGCCTGCATCGGCGTTTATACCGAAAACAGCCTGACCGTTTCCGGCGGCTCTCTTATGGCGGCGGCGAATCCGGAAAGCGAAAACGCCTGCGCTTTCTACAATGCCGGGAGCGAGAGCGGCTCGATCGAAGCGGCGAATATGCACATCTATACCACCGAGGACGGCGAGTTCTTCAACATTCCCGCCGTTGTGAACGAATCCGGAAGCGGCCTTGCCGTTTCGGATGATCCCGACGCCCCGGTCTATCAGGCGATTATTTCAAAGAACCTGTATCTGGATAACCTTTGGGACGGCGACGAAGAACAGCACTGGCATCCCGCCATCTGCGGCGATGATCCCGAGCTCCGTTTTGATCTGGCCGCCCATGTATGGGATAATGGAGAAATTCTGTGGGACGCCACCGAGACCGAGGAAGGGGAGAAGCTCTTTACCTGCCTGATCTGCCAGCTGACGCGGACCGAAACCATCCCCACACTGGAAAAGCCCACGGTTCCCACCACTCCCAGTTCCTCCTCGTCATCGACCGATACCACCGTATCGACCGCCTCGTCGACTTCGGCCAAACCGACCAGCCCGAAAACGGGGGATTCCGGATCCGCCCTGCCCTTCTCCATTCTGGCAGCCGGCGCACTGGGACTTGTCGTCTCTCTGACTCTTTCGAAGAGGAACCGGTCCCGCATGTAAATCGGTTTCGTCCGGTATCGTGCCGCGGCAATATTTCCGTGACGCCGCCGAATGATCCGACAGCATCGGGAAACTACGGCAAACCGCCGTGCAACCGTTGGTTGCACGGCGGTTTTTTGATGCTTTACCTTAGTCTTCCGCCTTGAAAACCCCTGTGTATCCCGATATAATGAATTCAGCGAAACCGGATTCGTCGATTCACTTCACGATTTCAGAAAGGAGGCGTCTCATGCGGGAAATGCACGGAACGCAGGAAATCGGCGTTTTTCTGCGGACAAAACGGACGGACGCCGGCCTGACTCAGGCGGAGCTGGCAGAAAAGCTTCATGTGACGAGACAGGCGATCAGCAAATGGGAGCAGGGACGTTCCGAGCCGGATGTGAATACCCTCCGGCATCTGGCGGAAACTCTCGGATTTACGATGGATGAACTTCTGGGGACGGCGAAGGACGGAGAAAGCGCCGCCCGGCCGGAACCGGCGTGCGAATCTCTTCCTACACCCCCGCCATATGGGATTCCGGAATCCGGCGCCCCGTGGTATACCGCTCTTCAACCGGAAAAGCCCCCTCTGCCTCCCGTGCTTTCCGTCAGGGAAACCTCCGCCGGAGCCGGGGCGCTGCTGCCCCTCGGCGCGGCGGCGCTGTTCTGTCTGTGTATGGCGCTCTGGGCGGCCGTGGGCGGGGAAAGCGTCGCCGTGTCCGGTTCCGTATTCGGCCGTACGGCGCTGTTGCTTATTCTGTCCACGGTTTCCGCTCTCCTGCTGGGCGGGCTGTTTGCCTGGGCGGCCGCCCGCCTTCCCCGCGGCTTCGGGTTTCTGCTGTGCGCCCTGCTGACTGCCGGATCCGTCTGCGCCCTGACCCAAAGCCTGTTCCCCTCCTTCGTTTTTTCATCCGATGCCCACGGCTATCTGAATTCCTGGCTGCTGCAGAGCGCCAGGGATCCCCTTCATCCGTTCGTTCCTCTCGACTGGTTTGGAAACGCTCCGCTTCTCTACGAATGGGCGCAGTCCACAGCCGCGGGAATCGGGCCGGTTTCCCTTCTGCTGTATATCGGCTGGTACCGCCGCCAGCGGGGGGACACCGTTTTTTTGCCTTTTTTATATGGAGCGGCGGCGGTCGCTCCGCTCGGGCCCCTTTTCGCCTGCAATGTCCTTTTGCCTCTGCACGACGCGTTCAGCGGTACGTTGTTCGGTCTGATGTCCCGCGCTATGCGGAGCGGACAGCGGCCGGCCTGGCCCATTAACGCCGGTGCTCTGGCTATGACCGGCCTGCTGATCGCCGCCGGCCTGCTGATTGTCCGCTTCGGAACGCCCGCCCTTTCCGCGCGGATCTCCCGACGGCGGGAACGGCGGCCGGAAAATCAAACGCTCAGGCCGGACCGTGCCGTCCACTGGGCGGTGATGCTGCTCGGTATTCTGACAGCACTCGCCATGCTTCTGCCGGTTTTTCTGACCTGCGCCCTTTCTCTCAAACCAAACAAAGAACTCTTCCTTTTTCCACCTCGCCTGTTGGCCATGAATCCATCGTTCACGCATTACGCGGCGATTTTTACCAACGTCTTTTCTCTTGGCTGGCTAACGCCGGCGGTGCTGTCGGCTGCATTGACCCTGCTGTTCGTCCTGCCGGCCGGAGGCGGATTGGGCTTCACCGGCTTTTCCGGCAAACCGTTATTCATCGGTCTGCTGTTTCTGGCCGGATGTCTGTCCCCCTTCGCCCTGTTCGCGTTTCCTCTTCTGGCGGACCCCGGTACGGCGGCTGGCGCAATCGGCGGCTTTTTTCTGCGGCCGGCAGCCTACGCCTCCGCCTTTCTGACAGCGGCCTGTCTGCGGGCAAACGCGCGGAAGCCCCTCCTTTCGGCGGCGGTCAAAAGCCGCGGAGTATGGAGCGGGTGGACGGCGGCCCTCCTTCTGAACGCCGCCGGCGCGGCCGTTTCCCTGTCTTACACAACCTCGCTGTATCTCGCCGCGTTTTCCCTTTTTTCCATGGGGCAATACGCCGCCGTACAAACCTGCCTGACCGCCTTCACGCTGCTTTTCGCCCTCCCCTCCGCGCTGCTTCTGCTGCGCAGCCTCTGTCCCCCGGCGGAACGGGTTTCGGTGTAAGGCCGGAAAAATTTCACAATCGGAAAAAAGGCTGTCCGCGGCATACGCTGCGGACAGCCTTTTCCTGATCGGACTGCCGCTCGATTGTCTCTGCCCGGCACGGCGCTTTGACGGCATATTGTCCCCCTTCCGCGAATAGAGTATGGTAACGGGTCCTGTCCGCGCCCAACCACTATCCAAAGGAGTGACGTCCATGCCGCCATCCGTCCCGGCCGGCGCGGGGCTGACTGCCGCGCAGGCGGAGCAGTCCCGCCGGGAACACGGCTCCAACCAGCTCACCCAGAAAAAACGCCGCGGCTTTTTCCGCCAGTTCCTCGAAAGCTTCGGCGACCCGATCATCAAGGTGCTGCTCGCCGCCCTCGCCGTCAACGTAATTTTCCTGTTTCGCCATTTCGACTGGTTTGAAACGGCAGGCATTGCGATCGCCATATTCCTCGCCACCTTTGTCTCCACCCTGTCGGAATACGGAAGCGAATCCGCCTTCGTCAGGCTGCAGGAGGACGCGCAGCGCGTTCTCTGCCGGGTACGGCGTGACGGCCGGGTGGTCGAACTGCCGGTATCGGAGATCGTGGTGGGGGACGTGGTGCTTCTTCAGGCGGGGGAACGTGTTCCCGCCGACGGGGTAATGCTGAACGGAGAGCTTCATGTGGATCAGTCCGCCCTGAACGGCGAAAGCCGGGAGGCGTCCAAAGCCCCCGGCCCGGAGGGGACCGACCCATCGGATTTTCTTTCCCCTGTGCGTCTGTTCCGGGGGAGCATCGTCTGCTCCGGCGAAGGGGAGATGGCCGTCCGCACCGTCGGGGACGCGACCTTCTACGGCCGGCTCGCCCGGGAGGTGCAGGAGGAAACCCGGGAAAGCCCGCTCAAGGTACGGCTGGGCAGTCTGGCCCGTACCATCAGCCGAATCGGGTACGCGGCGGCCGGAATGGTGGCGGCGGCGGATCTCTTCCATTCCCTGATGATCGACAACGGGATGAACATCGCCCGGATGGGGCAGTGGATTGCCTCCCATCCCGCCGGATTGTTTGAGCACGCCCTCCATGCCCTTACCCTCGCCATTACCGTGGTGGTGGTTGCGGTGCCGGAGGGATTGCCGATGATGATTACCGTGGTGCTTTCCTCCAACATGCGGCGGATGCTGAAGGACCATGTGCTGGTACGCAAGCTGGTGGGGATCGAAACCTCCGGCAGCCTGAACATCCTGTTCACCGACAAGACCGGCACCCTCACCCGGGGAAAGCTGGAGGTGGTCCGCTTTCTCACCGGGGAGGGAGACGAATACAAAAAGGCCGCCGACCTCCGCCGGAAGAAGCCCCTGTGGGAGCTGGTGGAGCTCTCCTGCGTCCAGAACTCGGGAAGCGTCTGGTCCGGCGGAAAGGCGCTGGGCGGAAACGCCACCGACCGCGCGCTGCTGGAGTACGCCGTCTCCGGAGCCGGGCGGCTGTCCCCGGCGGGAACGCTCCGCAAGGGGGAAAGCGTCCCCTTTGACTCCAAAAACAAATTCTCGGCGGTGACCCTCCACGGCGAACGGGAGCTCACTCTGGTCAAGGGAGCGCCGGAAAAACTGCTGCCCCATTGCAACCGCTATTACGACGAAAAGGGCCGGATCTGTCCCCTGCCAAGCCGCCTTTTTCTGGAAGGCAAGCTGAAGGAAATGACCGGCCATGCCATGCGGGTGCTTTGTCTGGCGGTTTCCGATACCCCGGTAACGGAAAGCGGCGGCTTCTCCGGCCTGATCCTGCTCGGTCTGGCCGGTATCCGGGACGAAGTACGCCCGGAGGCCCGCTCCGCCGTGCGGCAGGTGCGGGAAGCGGGGGTTCAGGTGGTGATGATCACCGGCGATAACCGGGAAACCGCCGCCGCCATCGCCCGGGAGGCCGGGCTGCTTGATTCCATGCCGGGCGGAAAAACGCCGTCTCAGGCGGTGCTGACCAGCGCGGAGCTGAACGCCATGGGAGACGAGGAGGTCAAACGGCTCCTTCCCTCCCTGCGGGTGGTGGCCCGCGCTCTGCCGAACGACAAAAGCCGGCTGGTCCGACTGGCGCAGGAGCTGGATCTCGTCGCCGGAATGACGGGGGACGGTATCAACGACGCGCCCGCCCTGAAGAAAGCGGACGTCGGCTTCGCCATGGGAAGCGGCACCGAAGTGGCGAAGGAAGCCGGCGATATCGTCATTCTGGACGACAATATCGCTTCCATCGCCAAAGCCATCCTGTACGGCCGCACCATCTTCAAAAGCATCCGAAAATTTATCATTTTCCAGCTTACCATGAATCTCTGCGCCGTGGGAGTTTCCATCATCGGGCCGTTCATCGGTATCGACACCCCGGTCACAGTCATCCAGATGCTGTGGATCAACATTATCATGGATACTCTGGCAGGGCTGGCCTTCGCCGGGGAACCGCCCCTCGAGGAATACATGCACGAGCCGCCCAAGCGGCGGGACGAACCGGTTCTCAACCGGTATATGCTCCATCAGATTCTCTGCATGGGGATATTCACCATCGCGCTGTGCGTGCTGTTTCTCAAGCTGCCCGCCGTCAGGCTGCTGTTCCGGTATGCCAACAACGAAATTTATCTGATGACGGCCTTTTTCGCCCTGTTCATCTTCGCGGGCATCTTCAATTCCTTCAACGCCCGCACCCATCGGGTAAATCTTTTCGCCCACCTGAACCACAACCCCTCCTTCCTCTTTATCATGCTGATGGTGGCGGCGGTGCAGATCGGGCTGATCTACTACGGCGGAAGCCTGTTCCGCACGGCGGGACTGACCTTCTGGGAGCTGCGCCGGGTGCTGATGATCGCCTTTCTCGTGGTTCCGGCGGACTGTGCCCGGAAACTGATAATGCGGCTGCTCGGAAGAAAGGGCTCGCTGTAATCGCCGTGCCTAGCGGCGCCGTTTTCCTTCTGTTTGACAAATTTTCCTATGCCGTGTACACTAAAAGCAAAGAACGGTATCGGGAATGCCGGGAGGCACCGTAAAGTAAAAATGAAAAAGTAGAACCCGAAAGCACAGAAAAGCTC
>CAJJLZ010000015.1 GCA_905192745.1 uncultured Oscillospiraceae bacterium | reverse complement strand
TTGCTCTATCTGTTACCTTTGTCATTGTACTATACACGGCGAGGGTTCTCCACCGATCCTGCGCTTCTTTTGAGAGGATTTCGCCCTCCGCGGAGGGCGAACCGGGGCCTTGCCCCGGTACCCTACCACCTTTTGAAAAAGGTGGACGAAAACTTTATTGTTCAAATCCCGGTGGCCATCGGCGCGCTGGGCGGCCTGCTCTTCGGCGCGCGGCTGGTGGATATCTGCCTGAAAAAAGCCCCCCGAGCCACCTACATGGCGATCCTCGGGCTGGTGCTCGGCTCCATCCTTTCGGTGGTGGACCGCGCGGGCTTTTCGCTCTTTACGGCCGAAGAGGCGGCCGCGATTATCACCGCCCTTGCCGGAATCGCAATCTCGCTGCTGATGTCTTCCAAAAAGATGCAGGCCCTGACCGGCGGCGCGGAAGAAGCGTAAGAAACGGAAGAGCCCGGAATGTCTCTGGATCAGGCGCGGGCGGAATCCCTGAGGGAGCCGCCCGCTCGGTTTTTTCAGAAAGGAGGGCGTGGATGGACTGGCTGCAGTCGCTGGACGCGGGCATTCTCTTCTTTATTCAGGAGCATCTGCGCTGCGCGTTCCTCGATCCGGTGATGGTGTGGATATCCGCTCTGGGGAACGCCGGATTCATCTGGCTGATCGTGACTGCGGTATTTTTTTGCCTGCGGTCCAGACGGCGGATGGGGGCCGCGCTGTTTCTGGCCCTGACGCTCTGCGTCCTGATCGGAAATATAGCGCTGAAAAATCTGGTCGCCCGTCCCCGGCCCTTCGTGGATTTCCCGGACGTTGTTCTGCTCATTTCACCGCCGGGGGAATTTTCCTTTCCCTCGGGGCATACCCTATCCTCCTTCGCCGCGGCGGGGGTGATCTTCGCCGCCCACCGCCGGCTGGGGATCGGCGCGTTCTGTCTTGCGGGATTGATCGGCTTTTCCCGGATGTACCTGTTCGTCCATTATCCCTCCGACGTGCTGGCCGGCGCGCTGCTCGGGCTGGGCATCGCATGGGCGGCGGTCTGGTTTGCCCGCCGCGGCGAGGTTCCACCCGACGCGGGAGGAACGGAGGGAAAACCCGGCGGCGGGGATTGAACGGCGGACGGACAGCGCAGGGAAGCGCCGCCGAAGAATTCACCGAATATTCTGTAAATAAACAAAGAGCATCCCGTCCGAATTGGCATCGGACGGGATGCTTTTCTGTTCTTCATTGCGGAAAAACCGGATAAACGGACTCTAATCAAAGAATTTCCCCGTATAGAAATTTTCATTTCCGCGTTTCTTTGCGGTCATCCGAAACATAACACAGCCATCCGGACATACGACGTCTTTACTGTATTTGCCGCTGCCGCCGATGTTCGTTAAATCTCCGCCGCTCCGGACGGCTTCCATAATGGGGAACATCATCAGCATCACTTTGGAGCAAATCCCCTGTCCGTCCGCGTTTACAGGACAGCCATAGGTGCAGGTATACTTATCCCCGATTTCTTCACCGTTTCGGCAATACCGCTCCGTGCGGTCGCCGCGAAGGAAGCCGGTCACCTCAATTTCCCATTCATACCATTTTTTCATAATCTTCCTCCCAATCCCACTTATAGACCACCGCTGAGAGCGTATCCTACCAGTGCTTTCTTCCCAGAAGGAAGCCCGCGCCGAGGAGGGCGAGGGCGGCGCCGACGCCGGCCAGCGCAAAGCTTAAAAAGGTGCGGACCGTCCGGGAGCCGTAAAGCACCGTCTCCCCGTTCGCATGGCCGAAGCCGCAAATAAAGCCGCTGTTTTTCAACGAAAACCCTCTCCTTTTTGGAAAACTCAAGCCTTTTCGTCCCCGGCAAGCTGCCGCCGGATTTCCCGCAGGGATTTTTTCTGATCCTCCCCGACCGTGGGATACTGCGGGTCGAGCTTTTTCAGATGATGGACGATCACCTCCGAAATCAGCAGGCGGGAGAACCACTTTTTATCCGCCGGAATAACATACCACGGGGCATAGGGGGCCGCGGTCGCGTTCACCGCCTGCTCGTAAGCGTCCATATACTCGTCCCAATGGGCCCGCTCCGCAATATCGGCGGCGGAAAACTTCCAGTTTTTCGTCTCATCGTCGATCCGGTCGAGGAAGCGCCGCTTCTGCTCCTCCTTCGAAATATCCAGAAAGAATTTCACCACCGTAATCCCGTTTTCGGTGAGGTACTCCTCATAATTCCGAAGCTGACGGTACCGGCGTTCCCAGAGCCGGTCGTCCAGACAGCGGGCGGGGAGCTTCTGGGAAAAGGGGAGGTTGTGAACCTTGCCCACCAGCACCTCCTCATAATACGAGCGGTTGAAAATGCCGATTTCGCCCCGCCCCGGAAGGGCCTTGTGTACCCGCCAGAGGTAATCGTGATCCAGCTCCTCCGCCGAAGGCTGCTTGAAGCCGACCACCTTGACCCCCTGCGGATTCAGCCCGCTCATCACATGCTTGACCGCCCCGTCCTTGCCGGCGGAATCCATCGCCTGAAAGATGAGCAGCAGGGCTTCCCGGTCCTGAGCATAAAACCGATCCTGAAGCGCCGCCATTTTCTGCACGTTCCCGGCGAGGCGGGCCTTCGCCTCCTGCTTGTCATGGAAGCCGTCGGTGTCGGCGGGATCAAACTCCCGGATATGAAAGCTGCCCTTTTTGGTGTAACGGTATTGACGGATATCCAGCGAAGCCATCGCGATTCCTCCTTTTTCTCTCAGGCCGACGGCGGCCTTTTATCATCCGGCAGCAGATAGGGTTCCACAGCGGAAAGCAGGCGCAGCCCGATCGTCGCGGTCAGCAGGATGCCGTCGGGGGTATATTCATCGTGCTCGACCGCGCCCTCCCGCCGGCACTGCTCGGCCAGCCCGCCTTCTTTGAAGGGAAGGAGCATGGTCACCCGCCGCCGGTCGGGCGGCAGGGCGGCGGCC
This sequence comes from uncultured Oscillospiraceae bacterium, assembly GCA_905192745.1. Taxonomy (GTDB): domain Bacteria; phylum Bacillota; class Clostridia; order Oscillospirales; family Acutalibacteraceae; genus Avimonas. The sequence goes on along the minus strand of CAJJLZ010000015.1, from coordinate 60,734 downwards.
ACCGTCTCCAGCAGGGCGGAGAGCCCTTCGCCGGTTTTGGCGCTGATCCGCACGGCGTTCCGGCCCGCTTCAGGCAGGAGGATGTCCGCCGCTTTGTCGCATTTGTTCAGCACCGGGATCACCGGCCGGCCGCCGCAGCCCAGCTCTTCCAGCAGCGTCCGGGTGACCGAAAGATGTTCGGCCGCGTCGGGACTGGACAGGTCGCAGATGTTCAGAATCACGTCGGCTTCGGCGGCCTCCTCCAGCGTGGAGCGGAAAGCATCCACCAGATGGTGGGGAAGGCGGCGGACAAAGCCGACCGTGTCGATCAGCAGCACCTGCCGTCCATCCGGCAGCCGCAGGGCGCGGGCGGTGGGGTCCAGCGTGGCGAAAAGCTTATCCTCGGCCAGCACGCCCGCGTCGGTCAGCGCGTTCATCAGGGTGGACTTGCCCGCGTTGGTATAGCCGACCAGCGCGACAGTGTTCACCCCGTCTTTTTTTCGCCGCGCGCGGCGGAGCTGCCGGCCCCGCTCCACGTCGGCGAGCTGTTCCTTCAGGGAATGAATCCGCCGGCGGATATGGCGGCGGTCGGATTCCAGTTTGGTTTCACCGGGGCCGCGGGTGCCGATGCCGCCGCCCAAACGGGAGAGCGCCGTTCCCTGTCCGGCAAGGCGGGGAAGCAGATATTGCAGCTGCGCGAGTTCCACCTGCAGGCGGCCCTCCGCCGAACGGGCACGGCCCGCGAAAATATCCAGAATCAGGGTGGTGCGGTCGACCACCCGGCGGCCGGTGGCCTCCTCCAGATTGCGGAGCTGGGTGGCGGTCAGCTCCCGGTCAAAAATGACGAGGGGGATATCGCCGTTTTCACACAGGGCGGTCAGTTCCTCCAGCCGGCCGCTGCCGATACAGGTGGCCTTGTCGGGAGATTCTCTCTTCTGCGTCAGGCGGGCGCGGACATCCGCCCCGGCGGTGCGGGCCAGTTCTTCCAGCTCGTCGAGGGATACGTCCGCGTCGAATTCGCCGGTATCCACCGAAACCAGAACAGCGGCCTCCCGCTCTTCCTCCGGGTGAACCGGGGGTTGTTTCTGTTGTTCCAAAACGACTCCTTTTCCCCGGGCGGCCGAAACCGTCCGGTATCCAGCGTTGATCGTCCATTCTCTATCATTAGGTAGTATGAGCCGAAGCCCGAAGTTAAATCATAATCTGGTTCCTCCTTCGTTTCCGACGGCTGGTCAGAAAAAAATCCGCATGGCGAGTCCCTCCTTTCATCCGGCATCCGGCAGTCCGTGCCGCCGGAGGATTACCCGTTTATTATAGCCCGTTGCTTGTGCATTGTCCATAGATTCCCGCCGTTCCCTCCGGGTAAAATTCGTGACGAAAAAGTGCGGAACCGCCCGCTTTTTCCAGCCGGTTTATGGTACAATGTTGATGAGAAGCCACGGCGGCGTTTTTCGGCCGCGCCGCCGTGCAGAGCGGTACGGAACCCGACCGGACGGCTCCGCGGTTCACGGGCTGTTATTTACAATTTCATATGTTTCCAACGACCGGTACGCAAAGCGCACAAAGGTAACGGAAACCGACGTCAAACAAATGGGGAAAAGGGGAAATCGACATTGTCTGAAACGAATTCCGGAGAACTGATTTTCAACCAGGAAAGCTGTGTCGCGCCGCTGAGCCTGATCGCGCTGCAGGGGGCGACCGAGCTGGGAGACAAGATCAACGCCCATCTGTGTGAATGGGCCGCGCAGAGCAACCGTCCGCAGCGGTCCTTTCTGATCGAGGCGGAATGCCCCCGGTTTTCTTCCGGAGACGGCAAGGGCCTGATTAAGTCCAGCGTGCGGGGCGACGACCTGTTCATTCTGGTGGATGTGGGGAACTACAGCTGCACCTATAAGATGTTCGGCCGGGAGAACGCCATGTCCCCGGACGACCACTATCAGGATCTTAAGCGGATTATTCAGGCCGCAAGCGGCAAGGCCCACCGGATCAATGTAATCATGCCCATCCTTTACGGCGGCCGTCAGCACCGCCGCAATTACCGCGAATCCCTTGACTGCGCCGTCGCCCTGCAGGAAATGCAGGATATGGGCGTATCCAACATCATCACCTTTGACGCGCACGATCCCCGGGTTCAGAACGCCATCCCCCTGATGGGCTTTGACAACGTTATCCCCTCCTATCAGGTACTCAAGGCCCTGTTCCGCGACGTGCCGGATATCCGCCCCGACCGCGACCATATGATGGTCGTCAGCCCGGACGAAGGCGCCATGAACCGCAACATGTATTATGCCTCCGTGCTGGGGATTGATCTCGGCATGTTCTATAAGCGGCGGGATTATTCCACGGTGGTAAACGGCCGCAACCCGATTATCGCCCACGAATATCTCGGCAACTCGGTGGAGGGAAAGGACGTCTTTATCGCGGACGACATCATTTCCTCCGGCGAATCCATGCTGGATATCGCCTATGAACTGAAAAAGCGGAAAGCGAACCGGATCTTCACCTATGCGACCTATGGCATTTTCACCAACGGTCTGCAGAGCTTCGACAAGGCCTATCGGGAGGGCGTGATCGCCGGCGTGCTCGGCACCAACCTGACCTACCGCACCGAAGCCCTCAAGAGCCGCGAATGGTTCTATGAAGTGGATGTTTCCAAATACATCGCGTATTTTATCGCCGCGCTGAATCACGATGTGTCGGTCAGCCTGATTATCGACCCGCATCAGAAGATCGAAAACCTTCTGGAACAGCGCCGTCACTGCTGCGGGCAGTAAGAGAAGCGACAGGGAGGATGCCCCATGAATGCCGTCAACGTCCCCGAGCGCGTGGCTCGTTATAAGCGGGAGCAGAACGCCATTATCGCCGCCCATACCTATCAGTCGCCCGAAGTGCAGGACGTCGCCGACATTCTCGGCGACAGCTTCGCTCTGGCGCAGAAGGCCGCCGCCTCCGACGCGGAGACGGTGTATATGTGCGGCGTGCGTTTCATGGCGGAAGGGGTAAAGATCCTCGCTCCGCGGAAACGGGTGGTGCTGGTGGAGCCGGAGGCCGACTGTCCGATGGCCCGCCAGATCGACCCGCAGCGGGTGCGGGATTTCCGCGCCGCCAACCCCGACGCGGCGGTGGTCGCCTACATCAACACCACGGCCGAGCTCAAGGCGGCCGCGGATGTGTGCGTGACCTCCTCCTCCGCGCTGAAAATCGTCCGCGCCCTGCCGAACAAACGGATTCTGTTTATTCCGGATCAGCATCTGGGCGGGTATGTGCGCGCTCAGGTTCCGGAAAAGGAAATCCTCACTTGGGACGGCTGCTGCCCCGTCCATCACCCCGTATCGGCGGACGCAATCCGCGCGGCAAAGGCCGCCCATCCCGACGCGCTGGTCGCCATTCATCCGGAATGCCCGGCCGAAGCCGTCGCGCTCGCCGACATGGTGGGCTCCACCGCCGCGATCATCGATTTTATCCGGGAAACCGACCGGGAGGTTATCGTGGTCACCGAGCGGGGGGTTGTGGATAAGCTGTCCGCCGAATATCCCGGGCGTCTGCATCAGCTCTGCCCGGACGTGCTGACCTGCCCCGACATGAAACGCACCACCCTGACCAGCGTCGTTTCCGCGATGGAAGACACCGGCGGGGAAGAAATCGCGATGGACGCCGCCCTGATGGACGCCGCCCGCCGGAGTCTCGCCAACATGATCGAACTGGGGAAATAAACACTGGTAGGAAGGTCCTGACAATGACGAACGAATATGACGTACTGATTGCCGGCAGCGGGGTCGCCGGGCTGTACGCGGCGCTGAATTTCGCGCCGGACGTACGGGTGCTGGTGCTCTCCAAGCGGGAGCTGACCCTCTGCAACAGCTTCCTCGCCCAAGGCGGCGTGGCGGCGGTGGTGGACAAGACCAACGACGATTACCGCCTGCACATCGCGGACACCCTGATCGCGGGCGGCTATAAAAACGACCTGCGGTCTCTGGAAATCCTGGTGAACGAAGGGCCCGAGGACGTGCTCCGCCTGATTAAGGAAATGGGTGTGGATTTTGACCGGGACGAAGCGCACCATATTTCGATGACGCTGGAGGGCGGACATTCCCGCCGCCGCATCCTGCACCATAAGGATTCCACCGGCCGGGAAATCACCGAAAAGCTGCTGGCGGCCGCGCAGCAGAAGCCGAACATCTCCTTTCTGGAAAACGCCCAGCTCGCCTCCCTGACCCCGGCGGGCGGCGGCTTCTGGGCGGGACTGCTGGCGAACGGGGAATACCGGGCGGTCTCCTGCTCCTACTGCATCCTCTGCACCGGCGGCATCGGCCGGGTTTATCCCTATACCACCAATTCCGCCATCGCCACCGGCGACGGCATCACCCTGGCGTATGAGCTGGGGGCGCGGATTAAAAACCTGCGGCTGGTGCAGTTCCACCCCACGGCCTTCGCCGCCGCGCAGGGGCGGGAACGCTTCCTCATCTCCGAAGCCGTGCGGGGAGAGGGGGCCATGCTGCTCAACTGCCACGGCGAGCGGTTCATGGGCCGGTACGACGAGCGGGGCGAACTGGCACCCCGGGACGTGGTTTCCCGCTGCATTATGCAGGAGGCGAAGCGGACCGGCAGCGAGGATTTTTATCTCGACATCACCTTCCGCGGGCCGGAATTCATCAAAAACCGTTTCCCCATGATTTACGAGCGCTGTCTCGAAGAGGGCGTGGACATTACCCGGGAGCGGATCCCCGTGTTCCCCTGCCAGCACTACCTGATGGGCGGCATCGATGTGAACGTATACGGGGACACCACGGTGGACCGGCTGTACGCCGCGGGCGAATGCTCCCACACCGGCGTGCACGGCCTGAACCGGCTGGCCAGCAATTCTCTGCTGGAGGCGCTGGTCTTTGCCCGCCGCTGTACCTACGACATCAGCCGGAGGATGCGGCACGAGGAAAGCGGCGCGGCCTGTCCCGCGCCGGCGGCTCCCGTCGGCGGACGGCCCCTCGATCCCGGCCACCGCACCCGCATCCGCCAGATCATGCAGAAGGCCTGGTTCGTCATCCCCGACTACGACGCGGTGCGGGAAGGGCTGAAAGAGGCTTCCGCGATTCTGGAAGAACTGAAAACCGGCGGCTATGCCCTGACCAACGATTATATCGAAGCCAAAAGCTTGGCCACCGTCTGCACGATTATCCTGAACGAGGTCGTGCGGGAGGTACTGGAAAAGCCCGAAAGCGCCCAATAATAAACGCTCGGTATTTCACCCAATACATTCAACAGACTGTATTTGCTCAAAGGAGGTTCTCCCATGCTGCTGCCGCAGTTCGCCGTGGATGAAATAATCAAGACCGCACTGGCGGAGGATATCAATTATATCGACACCACCACCGACCTGATGATTCCGGAAGATTCCCGTTCCGCCGCCCGTTTCCTGGCGAAGGCGGAGGGGGTGCTCTGCGGCATGGACGCGGCACTGCGGGTGTTCACGCTGCTCGACCCTTCCTTCACCTCGACGGTATATAAACGGGACGGCGACCGGGTAATGCCGGGCGATCTCCTTGCCGAGGTGGAAGGCTCCACCCGCTTCCTGCTCAAGGGGGAGCGCACGGCGCTCAACCTGCTGCAGCATATGTCGGGGGTGGCGACCGCTACCGACCGCTGCGTCCGGCTGGTGGAAGGCACCCGGGCGGCCATAACCGATACCCGCAAAACCCTGCCGGGGCTGCGCTTCCTCCAGAAGTACGCGGTAACGGTGGGCGGCGGGAAAAACCACCGCTTCAATCTCTCGGACGGCGCGATGCTGAAGGACAATCACATCGACGCGGCCGGAGGCATCCCTGCGGCGGTGGCCGCGCTGCGCGCCAAGCTGGGGCATATGGTGAAGCTGGAGGTGGAGACCCGCAGCCTTGCCGAGGTGCGGGAAGCGCTGGAAGCCGGCGCGGACGTGATTATGCTGGACAATATGGACTGCCCGACCATGGCGGAGGCGGTAAAGCTGGCGGCTGGAAGAGCGCTTCTGGAAGCGAGCGGCGGCATCACCGACGAGACCCTTCGCGCCGTGGCGGAGACCGGGGTGGACATCATCTCCATCGGCGCGCTCACCCATTCGGTCAAGGCGCTGGATATCTCGATGAAAATCCGATAGGGCGGTTTTCCCGCCGTCGGAAACCGCGTTACATAACAAAAGAAAAAAGGCGGCGTACAGTAAAAACACACTGTACGCCGCCTTTTTGCAACAACGCCTGCTGAACTCTCACAGCCCCGCTGTTTACCCCGCAAAAAAGGGCATGCCGAAAGGAAAGGCTACATAATAAGGCATCCTCTTCCTTCGGCTCTGTAACCAGTCGAAATGATTAGAATAGTGGGAAAATAAGTTTAATATAAACAGCGAACACAAGAAAGGATACACTTGACAAAAGAACAAACGTTTTATATACTGTAATCGGAAAAATTATTGACTATAGAAAATATATGAAAACCGTTTGTGCATCTGCCCTGTTTAAGAAACCAAGCATTTTGTACTGCACTACAATTTTGTTAGGGAATGAAGAAGAGGGCATGTTGAAAGTCGCATAGTTTTCTGATGTTTGTGAAAATGACCGTCGAATCCTGAAAATATTGAAAAATTTTAACGAAAGGGAAAAACAATGATTATTTCAAAACAAATGCTTGATCCAAAGGCAGAAGAATTGAATTTGTGTCAAAAAAACATTGAAGATATTTCTCCACTAAGAGAACTGATACAGTTAAAATACCTTGCTTTGGAGGAAAATCAGATTGTAGACCTTCAACCGTTGGCATCGCTTGTAAATCTGGAAACGCTGTATTTGTATCATAACAAAATAAGCGATATCACACCTGTGAAAAAACTCGCAAAATTGATTAAACTATCTTTTTGGGACAATCAAGTTGAGGATATTTCTCCGCTTGCCGGTTTAACAGAGTTGAAGGAACTTGGGCTTGGAAATAATAGGGTAAGCAATTTGTCTCCGCTCAAAAATCTGAAAAACCTGTATGAAGCCGATTTGGAACATAATCAGATTACCGATGCTTCTCCGCTGAAATCTATCAAGGGAATTGCTCATCTTTACCTGTCAGACAACAAAATTGAAAATATAGAGCCATTAGCAGAGTTGAAAAATTTAACAGAATTGGGGCTATACAAAAACAAAATCAGCGATATATCTCCATTGTTTCATTTGAAAAAATTAAAGAAGTTGGAGCTTCAGGATAATCCGATTAGTGATACACAAATATATAATTTGAAAGAAGTGCTTTCTGAGTGTGAAATCATTTTTTAAACAAAAAATGATTTATATACCGTGAGAAAGATAGGTTGACAACAGTTTGATGCATGAAATCACAGCAAAAACTCCTGCTCGCTAAAACCCTGCCGGGGCTGCGCTTCCTCCAGAAGTACGCGGTAACGGTGGGCGGCGGGAAAAACCACCGCTTCAATCTCTCGGACGGCGCGATGCTGAAGGACAATCACATCGACGCGGCCGGAGGCATCCCTGCGGCGGTGGCCGCGCTGCGCGCCAAGCTGGGGCATATGGTGAAGCTGGAGGTGGAGACCCGCAGCCTTGCCGAGGTGCGGGAAGCGCTGGAAGCCGGCGCGGACGTGATTATGCTGGACAATATGGACTGCCCGACCATGGCGGAGGCGGTAAAGCTGGCGGCTGGAAGAGCGCTTCTGGAAGCGAGCGGCGGCATCACCGACGAGACCCTTCGCGCCGTGGCGGAGACCGGGGTGGACATCATCTCCATCGGCGCGCTCACCCATTCGGTCAAGGCGCTGGATATCTCGATGAAAATCCGATAGGGCGGTTTTCCCGCCGTCGGAAACCGCGTTACATAACAAAAGAAAAAAGGCGGCGTACAGTAAAAACACACTGTACGCCGCCTTTTTGCAACAACGCCTGCTGAACTCTCACAGCCCGCTGTTTATCCCGCAAAAAAAGGGCATGCCGAACCAAGGCACTGTTTATTCCTGTCCGAAAAGATACAGGCGATATCCTTTGCCGGAAGTTCCACCCCGTATTGAACCTTTACAAAGTCAACGGCGGTTTGCAAAGACAGAAAAGCATTTCTTTTGCAGCATCGGGGGCCTCCTGCATCGGAAATTTTCCCCAGGGCCTGCGATACCAAGCGGAGGTTATCCCTGTAATACCGATCGCGGCTTAACGGCCCGGTTTCATGGATGATGGACAAGGCCGCGCCAACAGAAGCGGCCGAACCACAAACGCCCCATTGCCCGCAGGTAGCCCCGGGCATCCTTCCGCCTCTCTCGATCATTTCATCCAATGCTTTTTCCAAATCGAATTCTACACCCGCATTATGTAATGCGGTTAAAAAACAGGAGCCGTCCAAAACATGATGTTCCGGGCCGTGGATGTTTATATAGTCTTTTTGCATGATATGGAATATCAATTCTATGGGGTCTTTTTCCGTGGATTTCAAGCATTCCTTTTTGATTGACGCGTATTTTTCATCCATGTGTTATCCTCCTTAATAGCCGCTTTTCAAATTGGACTTTCCGTCTCGTTCTTCGTCTCTTCTCCGGGCAGGCTCGGCGCAGATCATCCGATGCCGGATTTTTCTATCCGCCGGTCCGGATTGGCGCTGATTTCCCTTTAAGAACGGTTGTTCACAGTTTCCACGGAGTTTTCCACATTGTATAATTCTGCCGGAATTATTCAAATGGTGTTTACCGGCCGGACGGACAACGACGGATTCCGACCGAAAAAAGGGGACGCGGCACAGACCGCGTCCCCTTTTTCTTTCCTCCGCCGGCGGACCGCGCCGCCCTTCCGGGAGGCCGGAACCTCCGGCCGGCAGCTTATGCGGACGGCGCCGCTTACATATGCTCCTCGATATAGGCCACGACTTCGCCCACCGTGCGGATGCGTTCGATCTCCTCATCGGGGATTTCCACGTCAAATTCATCCTCCAGAGACATGAGCATATCCACAACGTCCAGGGAATCGGCGCCAAGGTCGTCGGCGATGTTCGTTTCCGGTGTGATAGAATCCTCCTCAACATCAAACTGATTGCTGAGAATCGCCTTTACCTTCTCGAGTACCATTCAGCTTCATCCTTCCATCCATATTGTCTATGATTTGCCGCGGCGAAATGGACAGCGGCATGGCTTTGTGCTATAATTCTGTGCGGGCCCGCTGAAAGCGCCCGCTTCAGCTCCAAAACCGAAACGATACCGGGCCGCCGGTACATCCAAAATATTATTAGCAAATACCGGATTTGTCAATCACCTTTTGGAAGTTTTTTTGAATTTCCCCCATTCGTGATTTTCAGGCCGGTTCCCGCGCCGGGAAACCGCCTGTTCGGAAAGGATGCTTTGCCATGGAATCGTCCGCCCCGTTTTATGTGATCGGCCACCCGCTCGGGCACAGTATGTCCCCCTTTATCCACGCGCGGCTTTTCGCCGCGCAGGGACGGGAGGAACGGTATACCTCCCGGGACATCCCGCCGGAGACGCTGGATACCGCCCTGCCCGCCCTGCTGAAGGAAAGCGGAGGGATCAACGTCACCATCCCCTACAAACAGGCGGTTATTCCCTTTCTGGACGGCCTGTGCGGCCGGGCGGAGCTGTACCGGTCGGTGAATACCATCCGTATCGCCGATACGGGCGTTTTCGGCCATAACACCGACGCGGAGGGCTTCCTCGCCGCGCTGGAGGGCGGCGGCGTCCGGCTGGCCGGGCGGGTCGCCCTGCTGGGCTGCGGCGGCGTGGGCCGCACCTTCGCGTGCGAGGCGGCGCTTGCCGGCTGTACCGTCGTCAACGCGGTACGGGAGGCCGATCTTCCGCAGGGGGAAGAGCTGCGGCGGTATGTGCGGCGGCTGATCCCCGCCGCGGAAATGGAGTTGACCACTCTCGACCGGCTGGAGGGGGATTTCGACCTGCTGATTAACGCCACCCCGGTCGGGATGTATCCCAACACGGGGGCGATGCCGGTGGAGAAGGCCGTACTCTCCCGCGCGGCCGCGGTATTCGACGCGGTGTATAATCCCGGCCGGACCGCCTTGCTGGAGTGCGCGCGGGCAAACGGCGCGAAAGCGATAGGCGGAATGCCGATGCTGGTCTGGCAGGCCGCCATTGCCCACCGCATCTGGTATCAGGCCGAATTTGCCCCGGCGGCGATCGCCGCGCTGATCGAGGAGGCGCAGAGGGAAACGGCCCGCCTCTTCGGCTGACCCGCCTCCGCCGTCGGATCCATGGAAAGGAGAGAATCCCATGTCGGATTTTACATTTGATACGCAGCTCCTTATCGAGGGGGAAAACCTGTCGGAGGATGCGGTCAACAACTATTTTACCTCGCATTTCGAAGGCGACTGTCTGCTGGTGGTCGGCGACGAGGAATTGATTAAAATCCACTTTCACACAAACGCCCCGTGGAAAGTGTTGGAATACTGCGCCTCCCTCGGCGATATCCATGATATTGTGGTGGAGAATATGGACCGGCAGGCCCGCGGCCTGAAGGGCTGAGCGGTTTGTGTCCTATTCTTATGCCGGGCAAAAGCGATTTAGAAGGGGGAATCGTCATGCGTTCCATTACGCTCTGCGGTTTTATGGGCTGCGGAAAAAGCACCGTCGGCAGACTGCTGGCCGGATTGACCGGCCGGGAGCTTGTGGACATGGACAGCTACATCGAGAGACAGGCCGGGTTGTCCGTCCCGGCGATTTTCGACCGCTTCGGCGAGGCGGATTTCCGGCGGAGAGAACGGGCGGCCTGTGCCGCGCTCGGGATGCGGTCGGGGCTGATAATCGCCGCGGGCGGCGGAGCGCTGACCTTCCCGGAAAACGCAGCGGCGCTCTCCCGGAACGGCCCGATCGTCCTGCTGGACGTACCGCTCGACGTGATCCTCCGCCGGCTGGAGGGGGACGCTACCCGGCCCCTGCTGGCCCGGCCGGACAAGGAAACGGCGGCAAAAGAGCTGTACGACCGCCGTCTGCCTCTATACCGGGCCGCGGCCACCCATATTGTGGACGCCGCCGGAAGCCCGGAAACGGTCGCCCGCGCGATTCTGGAAGCGGTTGGGGAAGAATAAGATCAAGAGCAACGCCAAAGGCCGCCCGCGGGCGGCCTTTGGCGTTGCTTTTCCTATTTCGCCGCCTATTCCGCCGATGGCTCCGGCGGACGGCCGTACCGCCTCTGGTAGCGGGGGATGAGGATGAGGAACACGATAATCAACGGAACCGACGCGCCGATCCAGGCGGCGGGGCCCGCTACGCAGATACCGGTAAACCCGATCAGCGGGGGCAGGACGAAGGCGATCACGGTGCGGAGCACCAGCTCAATCCCGCCGCCCACCAGCGTAATCATGGACGAGCCCATCCCCTGCAGAGCGTTCCGGAAAACAAAGAGCAGCCCCAGCATGAAGTAGAACACCGAGGTGATCTGCATATACTGCCGGGCGTAATCCATCACCACCGGCTCGCCCGCGCCGACGAAGAGGGTGACGAACCAGTCGCCGCAGAGAAACACGATCCCGGTGACCGCGACGCTGACCACAACGGAAAGAATCGAGCATTTCCACACGCCCTCCTTTACCCGGTCGATCCGGCCGGCGCCGAGGTTCTGCCCCGCATAGGTCGCCATGGTGACGCCGAAGGTATTCATCGGCTGGGTACAGATCTGCTCCACCTTGGAGGCGGCGGTATATCCCGCCGCCGCGCCGGAGCCGAAGGCGTTGATCGCCCCCTGAACCGCCATGACGCCGATCGCGGTGATGGAAAACTGGAAGGCCATGGGCAGGCCGATCCGGAGATGCAGGCCGATAAGGGACCCGTCTATCCGCCAGTCTCCCTTCCGGAACCGGAGAATTGGAAAACGTTTAACCATATACAACAGGCAAAGCAGGCCCGACACCACCTGCGAGATGATGGTGGCCACCGCCGCGCCGATCACCCCCATGTGGAAGCTGAGGATGAACAGCAGGTCCAGCCCGACGTTCAGCACCGAGGAGAGAATCAGAAAATACAAAGGGGTACGGCTGTCCCCCAGCGCCCGCAGGATGCCCGCGAGCATGTTGTAAAAGATCGGAGCCGCCATCCCGGCGAAGATGGTGAAAATATACTGGTACGCGTCGGCAAACATATCGTCCGGCGTGTTCATCAGCATCAGCAGGGGGCGGGTGGCCAGAGTACTGACCAGCGTCATCACCACCGTGAGGGCGACGCAGAGATAAACCGACATCGCCACGGCGCTGCGCAGTCCCTTTTCGTCGTTCGCGCCGAAACGCTGGGAAATCACCACCGAAAAGCCGCTGGTTACTCCCATGGCGAAGCCCATGATGAGAAACGAAATCGCCCCGGTAGAGCCAACCCCCGCCAGCGCCTGAGTGCTGACGAACCGCCCCACGATCATGGTATCCACCATATTATAAAGCTGCTGAAAAATATTCCCGACCAGCAAGGGCAGGGAAAAGGTCAGGATCAGCCGCACCGGGCTGCCCCGTGTCATATCTTTTGTCAATCCGCCTCATCCTTCCCGCGTCGCTTGGCGCTGCCGAACGAACGCAATACCACTGTACACTATACGGTGGATCGGGCGGAAAGTCAAGACGCGGGACAGCCGCTGCGGGGCCTTCCCGCCGCGGGAAGGCGGCTACCGGAGAAGACCGGGAAAGCGGCCGGCCTCCGACGGCGGAAGAGACCGGCGGGAGGCCCGCTCCTCCGGACAGAGGAGCAGCCGCTGGGCACGGTATCGATGGAACTGCCGGGTGCGGATTGTAAACACCAGAAGGTTGCAGACCATCCCGATCACAGCACCGTCGATCCCCCAGGGCTTATGGAGCAGCAGGTTCCAGCCGAGCGAGCTGACCAGCCCGGCGAGGAGAGCGCCGCGGAAGGCCCGGCCGTTGGACTTCACCCCCAGAAGCGCTGCCGCGAGCGGAACCAGGATCAGCGGACTCCAAAAGGAATACGCCAGCACCAGAATATTGAAAATATCCGGCAGTACGAACGCGACCGCCACCGCGGCCAACCCCGTGGCGAGGTTCACCGCCCGCAGCCACCAGAGCTGGGCTTTGTCGCTCATCCCCGGCCGGAGGATAAGCACCGTGTCGCACACCAGCCCGACCGACGCGCCGTTCAGGAAGCCGTCCGCCGCGGACAGGATGATGGATACCATGGACGCCATCACGATTCCCCGGATACCGACCGGCAGCACCGCCTGCACCAGCGCGGGCATGGCCGTCCCCGCGTCGTTCGTTACCCGCAGAGCGTAAGCGGTCATCCCGATCATGCCGGTAATTATGAAAAAGGGGATGGAAAACAGCCCGCTGAGCACCGTGGCCCGGGCGGTTCCCTTCGGGTTCTTTCCGATCAACAGCCGCTGGGTATAGGGCGGGGCGAGGGCTTCCCCAAACATCATGGTCAGGAAGAGGGAAAGAAAGCCGGGCAGAGTGGTTCCGTTCAGGGGATTGAGGTAGGCGGCCGGCACTGCCTCCAGCACCGCGCCCACGCCGCCCGCGCGGGAAAGGGCCATTACCAGCAGCAGCGGCATCCCCACCGCCAGCATGACGAACTGCACCATATCCGCAAGGATGATGGATTGCAGCCCGCCGGTGGTGGAATAGAGCAGTACAATGCCGCAGCCGATCAGGATACCCAGCCGGGGAGGAATGCCGAGGATGACGTTGAACACCATCCCCATCGCGCCCATCTGCGCCCCCACCACTCCGGCACAGCACAGGAAGGAAAAGCCGCCGGTCAGCACCCGCGCGGCCCGGCCGTAGCTCCGGCCGATCAGCCCGCCGACCGTGCTGATCCCCTCGAACCGCCGGACCCCCGGCACCAGAAATTTTCCGATCAGGATGGTGGACAGGCTGAACCCGAACAGGGCGACCGTCATCCCGACGCCGCCCGAGAACGCATGAGCAGCGTTGCCGGAGGAATAGCCGCCGCCGATATAGGAGGCGGAAAGGGAGGCGAAGATCACAAAGGTTCCGTACCGTCCGCCCGAGGCGGTGAAATCGCCGGCCTTTTTTACCTCTTTGCCGCCCCGCAGCCCGATCCAGACCAATATCCCCAGGTACAGCACCACCATACCGGTGTCGAACCACATCCGGCTTCCCCTCCTTATCCCACTCGGTCCTTCTTTTCATGCTATGTCCGGAACAGGCAAAATATGAGGGAAACGGCGCAACCGAATGGTTTGGGGACAGGCCGGAAAGGGCGGGACGGCGCGGGACTGCCGTGCTGGTACAGACAGCGATGGATTTCACGCAGTAAGGGGGGCATACATTTTTCCTCCTGTAATAAACAGATATTCACATTATACTCAATATATTGGTCATAGCCAATCTGTGAAGCATGCTACGCTGTCTTTGAGGTGAGCCTTAGGATCAGCTATGCCCCGTTCTATGAAACATTATTTCGTAAAAGTATAACAGAATATTATCTTATCAATAAGCAGGGGTTTTCCGCGAATATTTTGCATCGGATGAAGCACGGCAAACCAATCAGCACAAAAACGCTGGACACTCTCTGTGAAATTCTGGATTGCCAAGTAGACGATATTTTGGTTTATGTTAAAGACTGCGAAGAGGAATCTTAATCGGGAGGAACGGATTTTGAAGAAGACAATTTTCGGCGGTTTTTTATTACTTAGTGGCTGCGTCATAAAACTGGCACAGGTGTTGACTGAAAATCTTAATTTTGCGGATGATCTGTTTTTCAGCTGTTTTAGTCTGTGCCTAATTATTGGGGGAATTATTCTTGGCTTTTTCGGGATATTTCATGGAAGTGACGATTGATAAAAAAATAAGCCGATTCCCGGAAATTGCCGTATTGTAATCCGGAAAAAGCTTGACGAAAACGCCGTTCTGCTATAAAGTTATAGATAATAATTTTAATCTGAAATCGATATTTCAATGTGGATTTCATGCGTTTTGCCGGCATTTGTGCGGACAGGCAAGCGATAAAACGACGGGGGAGAAGCAGATGAACGTTTGTATTATCGGCGGGGGAAATATCGGGACAGGCATTGCCGCCTGCGCGGCCAAAAACGGCCACCGCGTGCGTATTTTCGCCTCCCGGCCCGCGGAATTCCAACCGGTTCTGCGGGCGACTGATCCCACCACCGGCGAAGGGTTTTCCGCGGCGATCGATTTCGCCACCAACGATCTGAAGCGGGCGCTCTCCGGGGCCGACGTGATCTGCGTCACCTATCCCTCCTTTATGATACGGGACATCCTGCTCCAAATCCGGGATACGCTGGAGGCCCCTTCCCGGATCGGCGTTTTCCCCGGCACGGGGGGCGCGGAATTTTTCGCCGGCCCGCTTCTGGAAAGCGGCCACACCTTCTTCGGACTGGACCGGGTGCCGTACGTCTCCCGATTGGAGCAGTACGGACGGGCGGTATCGCTCTCCAAGAAGCCGTCGGTTCGGGTTGCCGCCATCCCCGGGGAAAAAACCGGAGAGCTGTGCGGCATCTGCGAGCAGATTCTGGACGTCCGCTGTCTGCCGCTTCGGAACTATCTGACCATCACCTTTACCCCTTCCAACCCGATCCTGCATCCCGCCAGAAGCTATACCCTCTTCTCCGATTACCGGGAGGGTCTGGTTTATCCGCGGAAATTCAAATTCTACCGGGAATGGACGCTGGCGGCATCCGAAACGTTGATTCGTCTGGACGAAGAGCTGCAGAGCGTCTGCCGCGCGCTGGAGGAAATCGACCTGAGCGAGGTAATCCCGGTCACCACCCATTACGAGTCTGATACGCCGGAGGCAATGACGGCCAAGCTGACCGGCATCCGCTCCCTCGCGGATATCGACGCGCCGATGAAGGCCGTGCCGGGCGGCTATGCGCCGGACTTTACCTCCCGGTATTTTACGGAGGACGTGCCTTTCGGCCTTTGCGTTCTCAAAGGCTTTGCCTATGCTCTCGGCCTGCCGACGCCGTGCATGGACGAGGTGATCCGCTGGAGCCAGAAAATGATGAACAAGCGGTATATCGCCGCGGACGGGACGCCGGACGTAGATTTCTCCGAGACCGCCGCGCCGCAGACATTCGGGATCAACAGCAAAGAGGCCATCTGCCGGTATTATCAGCGGCTGCCGGAAACGCCGCTTTCCGAAAACCGGACGTAACGCGCGCTGTAAAAAGCCCACGGAACCGATTTTTCATGGTTCCGTGGGCTTTTTCCGATTTTGTTGATTCCGGTTCAGTCTGTTTCGGTCCGTTTCAGTCCGTTACCCCAGCAGGCCGTCGATCACGCGGGTGTAGGAGTCGATGGGACGCAGGCCGATTTCGGTGTGGACCGCTTTGCCCTTGCTGAACAGCATAACGGTGGGGATGGACTGGATACGGTACCGTTCCGCCAGCTCCGGCTGCTCGTCCACGTTTACCTTGGCAACCGACAGGCGGCCGGCATACTGCTCGCCCAGCTGCTCAATCACCGGGGCAAGCATCCGGCAGGGCATGCACCACTCGGCCCAGAAATCCACCAGCACCGGCAGATCCCCCCCAAGCAGCGCGTCGAATTCGGTGACATTCGGATGTACAATGGCTGTTGACATACAAAATCCTTCTTTCTGCATTATAATGAAAGGAATTCTTCCTCTCGAAGGTTAAAGAGCGGCGCGTCTTTCCGTCACTCCGGTCACTCCTGTCCAAGCTGGTCGAGGTACCGGGCGGCCTGCTGGGCGGCAATCAGGCCGTCCCCCACCGCGTTGGCAATCTGGAGCGGCGCGCCCACACAGTCCCCCGCGGCGAACAGGCCCGGAATGTTGGTTTCCATCTGCCGGTTAACCTCCACAAAGCCGTCGGTCATGGCCAGCCCGTCGATCAGGGCCGCCGGCGCGATGGCGGAGCGGAGGATAAAGACCACCTCCGTCTCCAGAAGGGAAGTCTCCCCCGGAGAGGTTTCAATCCGGGCGGCTGTCACCCGGCCGTCCTCTCCCTCCACGGCGGCCAGCCGCCCGGAAAGGAAGGGGATGGATTTTTCCAGCCCGTCGGGGCGCTCACCCCGGGCGACATAGGTCACCTGCACGCCGATGCCCCGCAGGAAATCCGCTTCCTCCGCCGCATCGGGCGCCAGCCCCCACACCACGGCTTTTTTCCCCCGGTACAGCATGCCGTCACAGGTGGCACAGTAGCTGACCCCATGGCCGAGGAACGCCGTTTCCCCCGGTGCGGGCTTTGCCTTGGCCACCCCGGTGGTCAGGATTACCGTGCGGGCCTCCACAATCCGACCGCTGAAATTCGCCATAAACGCCCCATTAAAGGGCAGGATATTGGAGACCCGCCCTTTTTCCGGGACAACGCCCATGGCGGCGGCGTGTTCCTCGAACGCTTTCATCATCTCGGAACCGGTGAGATGGTACAGACCGAGATAATTGTCGATCCGTTCCGCCCGGGCGAGTACGGTATGCTCGCCGGAGAGGACCCGCACCGTCTTTCCCCGGGCGATGGCGTTGATAGCGGCGGACAGCCCCGCCGGGCCCGCGCCGATGACCAGAATATCGGTTTTCTTATCCATGGGCTTCCGTCTCCTTTCCTCCGGGCTTCCCGGGTTCCGCCGGCCCTTCCGCCCCCGGCCCGGCCGCTTCGCGGACGCCGAGCTCGCCGCCGTCCACCATACTCCGGCAATGGGGGCAGTAATACCGATGCTCCACCGGGTGGCCGCAGGATTCATGCACCAGTTTTTTATAGCAGGTGGTCAGATGCTTTTCCCCCCAGAGAACCAGCGCGTTGAACACATCCTCCAGATCCGCCCCCTGTCCGGTGAGGGAATACCGGTAGCGGGGCGGATGCTCCTGATACAGCTCGCTGGAAATCAGGCCGTCCCCTTCCAGCGTTTTCAGCCGCTCCGAAAGGAGGTTGCTGGGGATGCCGTCCAGACTTTCCCGCAGCTCCTTATAGGTGCCGCAGCCGGTCAGCAGCCGATGGAGGATCAGCAGGGACCATTTATCCCCGATCAAATTAAGCGTCTGGGCGATATTACAGGGGAGGGAATACGCGTTTTTCATCCGATGCGACCTGCTTTCCTTTACGGGGGCAACGCCCCGCCGCCGGGATTGCCGGGAAAAAAGCGGGGGAGAACCCGCGCCCCGCCGCCGACGGAATTCTATCGTTGGTTTTATTCTATCATATTCAGTTTATTTTGTCAAGTTACTTTTTTTATTAAAGTTTGTCCTCCGCATCGGCCCTCTATCTCCCTTACGCCTTTAAAACGGCTGTTTTTTGTTTATTACGTCAAAATAATATGCTTAAATTCCGATTATGTGGAAATTGTTTATGGGAATCATCTGAACTATTGCAAATTTAACGCATATACTATATAATGAAATTCCGCAGAGATTATTCGAAAAATGAGGCGCGGTCGGCCTTCCGGAAAACGGTCGGCAAGCGTTTGAAATCAAGAAATCCGGTAAGAAGGAAAGGAACGGGTCATTATGGCTGAAAAAACGAACAGAGGAAAGAAGGCGGCCGCCCCGAAGACGGCAGGCGCCGCCCCGGCCGCTCCCTCCGTCCCCGCCGCAGGGCGGCCCGCGCTGACGGAAGCGGAGCTTTCGGAAAAGCTGTCCGCCAAGCTGCTGCACAATTTTTCGGTTCAGCCGGAAGGCGCGACCGACGAAAACTTTTATAACGCGCTGGTGTTGGTTCTCCGCGACCTGATGCGCAGCGAACGGGTGGAGTATATTGCCAAGGCTCACAAGCAGAATTCCCGGCAGGTGTATTACCTATGCATGGAATTTCTGATGGGCCGTTCCCTGAAAAACACGCTGTACAACCTCAACCTGACCGAGGAGGCCCGCCGCGTTCTGGCGAAATACGACGTGAAGCTGGACGCGCTGTATGAACTGGAACCGGACGCGGGGCTGGGCAACGGCGGACTGGGACGACTGGCGGCCTGCTTTCTGGACGGGCTGGCCACCGAATCCATCCCGGCGATCGGGTATTCCCTGCTGTATGAATACGGCATCTTCCGCCAGAAGCTGGTGGACGGCTGGCAGACCGAGCTGCCCGACTTCTGGCTGCCGGGCGGGGAAAGCTGGCTGCTTCCCCGGCCGGAACTGGCCAAGCAGGTAAAATTCGACGGCGAAATCCGGGAATGGTGGGACGGCGGCTATCATCATGTGGAGCATGAAAACGCCAACGTCGTCATCGCCCAGCCCTATGATCTGATGGTTGCCGGCAAGGATGGGAAGGGCGTTTCCACCCTCCGCCTGTGGCGTTCCACCGCGCCGGGGATGGATATGTCCCTGTTCAATCAGGGCGACTATATGCGCGCCATGGAGCAGAAAGCCATGGCCGAGGTCATTACCCAAGTGCTGTATCCGGCCGACAATCACCGGGAGGGCAAATCCCTGCGGCTTTCCCAGCAGTATTTTCTGGTATCCGCTTCGGTACAGGATATCGTACGCCGCCATCTCGAGGAATACGGCTCGATGGATACCCTGCCCGAGATGACCGCCATCCATATCAACGACACCCATCCCACCCTCGCCATCCCCGAACTGATGCGGATTCTGCTGGACGAATGCGGCTACGGCTGGGACCCGGCGTGGGACATCGTCACCCGCACGGTGGCCTATACCAACCACACCGTCATGGCCGAGGCGCTGGAATGCTGGCCGGAGGATCTCTTCCGCCAACGTCTGCCCCGCATTTATCAGATCGTCTGCGAAATCAACAACCGTTTCAGCGAACGGATGATGCGGGAGACCGGCGGAGACAGGGAAAAGACCGGCCGGATGGCGATCATCAGCTATGGCGTAATCAAGATGGCCAACCTCTGCGTGGCGGCCGCCCATTCGGTGAACGGCGTTTCCAAGCTGCACAGCGAAATCCTGAAAAACGACGTGTTCCGTGACCAGTATTCCATGATGCCGGAGAAGTTCGGCAACGTAACCAACGGCATTGCCCACCGCCGCTGGCTCTGCCAGGCCAATCCCGGCCTGACCCGTTTTATTACGGACAAAATCGGGGACGGCTTCGTGCTGGATGCGGCGGAGCTGTCGAAGCTTCGTCCCTATGCCGGCGATCCCGCCGCGCTGGACGATTTTCTGAAAATCAAGCGGGAAAACAAGGTCCGGCTGGCGGAGTATATCCGGGAGAACAACGGGGTAACGGTGGATCCGGACTCGATCTTCGACGTACAGGTTAAGCGCCTGCACGAGTATAAGCGCCAGCACCTGAACGCGCTGCACATCCTGCACACCTATCTCACCCTTAAGGATAATCCGAACATGGATTTTGTCCCCCGCACCTATCTGTTCGGCGCGAAATCCGCCCCCGGGTATTACCTTGCCAAGGAGATCATCCGCTTCATCTGCGCGCTGGGGAAGGAGATTGACAGCGACCCGGGGGTACGGGATAAGCTGAAGGTGGTCTATCTCGAGGACTACCGCGTGACGCTGGCCGAGCTGCTGATGCCGGCGGCCGATATCAGCGAGCAGATTTCCCTTGCAGGGACCGAGGCGAGCGGCACCGGCAACATGAAGCTGATGATGAACGGCGCGGTCACTCTCGGCACCATGGACGGCGCGAACGTGGAGATTCACAATGCGGTCGGCTCGGACAACATCTTCATCTTCGGCATGACCGCGCAGGAGGTGGAGGAGCTTAAGAAGCGGGGCGGCTATAACCCGCAGGCGCTGTATACCGGCAACCCCCACATCCACCGCGCGATCGACGCGATGTTTCAGGGCTTCGGCGGCCGGGCCTACAGCGAGGTGGCCGGTTCCCTCGCCAACGCCGACCCGTATATGGTATTGGCCGACTTCGAGGACTACGCCCGCGCGCAGGCGCTTTCCGCGCAGGCCTACGCCGACCGGCGGAAATGGGCCCGCATGGCGCTGATGAATACAGCGGAAAGCGGAATCTTCGCCTCCGACCGCGCCATCCGCGACTACGCCGAAAAAATCTGGCGCTGCCGTCCGGTGAAAGGGATGGAGTAAGGACAGCATAACAAAGGGAGCGCTTTCGATATCCTCGAAAGCGCTCCCTTTGTTATGCTCCGGATTTTTCTGTTAACAGGTCAAAACGGCTTTTTGTAGACAAGCTCCTGCTGTTCGCTGCCATCAACACGGATACGCCTTGTACAAAGGTAACTGTTTTCCGGTCCCACATCGCCGTAAGAGTAATATATCCAGCCATTTTTGATGCTGAAAAATTCAGAACGGTCAAGATCCCGCGCATCCGGGTGACCCGCCGGCAGCTTAATTGCGGTTGGCTCAGCGGTAATATTGTCCAACGGCACAGAATATAAATCCACTTTCAAATAATTCCGATAGAATTCTCCATATATTACCCATTCCTTTTTATACTGGTTAAAATACAAGCAATTTCCGTCTGTTCCGATATCCCCCGAATTGGTATCCTGGTGGATAATCATTTTATCGGTTCCATCTGTACGGATTCTTACCAGACGATCCGGATTGTTATAAGAATCATCTTTTATCCCCCCCGCATAATAGGATTCATAATAATATATCCAGCCTTCATGAACCAGCGGCTCATAAAATTCCTCACACTTTATTTCTTCTGTCCCGGACGGTTGAGAATATAGAAGCGTTTGTTTCCCGTCCTCAATGGATATTCGATACAACTGATAACCTTCGGCGTTTGACGAAAACGCGTATAGAGCATCGGCATCAGCCACGATCTTTTTATATGGATTAGCGCAAAGCTCTTTCAGGTTTTTTCCATCCTTATCCATTACATATAGGGACTTAGTAAAACCAGAAAACGGTTTACCGTTTTCTGTGCTGCCTGAAGAAAAAACCAACTTCTCATAATCTTTATTGATATAAAAAACAGCACTGCTAAAATTGCCACGCATTACCCATTCACCGCCGCTGCCATCCGCTCGGGATCGACAGAGTCCCTCTTCATCGCCCGCTTTAAAACAACCAGCCACATAATAAATCCACTGCCCATCGCTCCATGTCTGATAACGCGAACCCGGCAGGAAATCAAACGTTACTTCTTGGATCAGACCGGCATCATCAATCCGATTAAAGCGGCCTTTTGTCAAATCAGTATAATAATAGTACTTGTCAGCCATATCGCTGACAACGGGCTGTGTGGTCGGTGTAGTTGCCGCCGTTGTCTTTGACCGGGTGGTCGTTGCGACGCCGATCGTTGTGGTGGTTTCGGCCGCTGTGCTTGTGGTCGTCGCCGACGTGGAGGCGGAGATGGTCGCCACCGTCAGCTTCTGCCGGGTCAGCCTGTCGGCAAGGGCTTCCGCCTCGGCGTAGGACGACCTCTCCGGCAGGGAAGGATACGCTCCCGGACAGAGCACCGCTTCGCCCTCCGCTCCCCGCAGGATGAGATACCGGTCGTCCTTCAGGCCATATGCCGCCGTATCCATCAGCGCCAGCGTTCCCTTGTCGTTGGAGAGAACGTCCTCCTCCGTGTGTGTCTGTGCGAGGAAGAGCGCCTTCATCCCTTCCGACAGCCGGTTGATGATCTCCGTCTCCCCGCTTTCACCATGGACGGCGTAGGGCAGAAGGAGGCTGACCGTCTCCCCGGCCGCCGCCTCGCCCTTCCATGTCCGGTCCACCAGCACGGTCACGCGGGAACGGTAGGTCAGCTCGCCGCCCACGTCCAACTCCAGCGTTTCCAGCTTCTGCACCCGGCCGGAGAAAACGGCGTCCGCTTCATCAAACAGCGCCTGTTCTTCCGCCTCTTCCCACGTCATCGGAACGCGGACGGGCAGGTCGGGATTTCCCACTACCCGGACCGACACGCTGCCGGTGGAATGGGGCAGCTTCACCGCCCCGCCGCGGAACAGCGTACTGATACAAAGCACCGCCAGCACAAGACAGGCCGCCAGCCCCGCGATCTCCGCCGCCCGCCGGATCTTTACCGGTATCCGCGCCGAAGGCGACAGACGCCGCGGCTTTTCACCGGCATGAACCCGGCGAAGCAGTTCCTGCTCGCCGTCCGGCCGGAACCGGATATGTTCCATCGCCTGACAATAGATTGTCTCATTCATTCCTTAGGCCCTCCTTCCAGAGCCGTCCTCAGGCGTTCCCGCCCACGAGTCAGCCATGTGCCGACGGTTGCGGGCTTTCGGCCGAGGATCGAGGCGATTTCTTCGATGGTATACTTTTCGTAATAATGCAGATGCAGCGTTGTCCGATAATTTTCCGGGAGCTGCAAAATGGCGGAAAGGACTTCGCTTTCCTCCGAGGGAAGATAGCTGAGCGTCTCATCCAGAGGCGCCCGTTTGCGAAGCCATGCCGATTTCATCACATTTTTGCTCCGGTTGACGGTGCAGCGGATCAGCCAGGCTTTTTCATGAGCCTCGCTTTCAAACGAGACTTCCCGGCTTACCAGGCTGAGAAAAACATCCTGTACGACATCCTCCGCCTCCGCTTCGTTGCCTGTATAGGCAAAGGCAAGGCGAAGCAGACTGTAGTAATGCGCGCTGATCAGGCGCGTAATGGTTTCCTGTCCGGCCAGGGTCATACCGCATTCCCTCCTTCTTACACTCTGTATACAATCGAGAACCCATAAATTTATTCATGTTAATTTAAATTATATAAAAAAATCGAAAAATTGCAAGAAACCCGTCGTTTTCCCCAGTGCGGCAAAGTAAAAAGCCCGCAGAGTTACTCCTGCGGGCTTTTTGCTTTATATGTGTTGTCAATTTTTAAGCCATGAAGGAGAACTCACGGTATCAGTAGGACTCACGACGCTTTCTTCCTCAAACGAGGCTTCAACCCAGCCTAAACCATCTTGTGTCCGGTCAATCCTTATTTTCCCATTTATCCCATCGCGGCGAATACTTCCGTCTTTTCTCTGCATAACGACCAATTCATAGGTATCCATAGATACCGACCGTTCCACAATCGTGCTTAACGTTTCCAGCAGGGCATCCGACGGTTTCAATTCTATCGATATTGCCCTCACATAGGTAGCAAAAAAGTTTGGGTCATCTGGTTCAACCGCTTCATTTTCAGGACATGTTTCCTTTAATGTGACATGGACCACCTCAGACGGGTTCAAATAGCTACGAAGCGGAAAGACCAAAGTCTCAATGCTTTTGTCTTTTCTTGGTATGCCTGTTGTCACGGTTTTCGTACCCATATCATATAGATACCGCTGTTTTCCATCCCAAAACTCTCCCAAGTGTTCTCTCGTATTTTCTCCATTTTCACTGCTGTATCCATACAAATGAGTCCTCAAATAATAAGCAGACGGTGTCACCGAAAAGTCTTTATAGTAGTAATAACTTCCGGTTTCGTCAAAGACTCCAAAATAATAGCCGCCTGCCGCTCCGCCGTTTCCATTTTTATTCCATGTAATCGCAAGGCCATCATTATAATCATTTAACAGTTCGTTTTCCTCTCTGGTAAGATGCGAAGCGAATCCAACAGTTGTTGTCGTTGGAGTTTTGGCTGGCGACGTCGTTATAACCGCCGGTTTCCAGGAAGTTGCTGTGATGGCAGTGGATGAAACCGACATTGTTGTGGTGGTTTCGGCCGCTGTGCTTGTGGTCGTCGCCGACGCGGAGGCGGAGATGGTCGCCACCGTCAGCTTCTGCCGGGTCAGCCTGTCGGCAAGGGCTTCCGCCTCGGCGTAGGACGACCTCTCCGGCAGGGAAGGATACGCTCCCGGACAGAGCACCGCTTCGCCCTCCGCTCCCCGCAGGATGAGATACCGGTCGTCCTTCAGGCCATATGCCGCCGTATCCATCAGCGCCAGCGTTCCCTTGTCGTTGGAGAGAACGTCCTCCTCCGTGTGTGTCTGTGCGAGGAAGAGCGCCTTCATCCCTTCCGACAGCCGGTTGATGATCTCCGTCTCCCCGCTTTCACCATGGACGGCGTAGGGCAGAAGGAGGCTGACCGTCTCCCCGGCCGCCGCCTCGCCCTTCCATGTCCGGTCCACCAGCACGGTCACGCGGGAACGGTAGGTCAGCTCGCCGCCCACGTCCAACTCCAGCGTTTCCAGCTTCTGCACCCGGCCGGAGAAAACGGCGTCCGCTTCATCAAACAGCGCCTGTTCTTCCGCCTCTTCCCACGTCATCGGAACGCGGACGGGCAGGTCGGGATTTCCCACTACCCGGACCGACACGCTGCCGGTGGAATGGGGCAGCTTCACCGCCCCGCCGCGGAACAGCGTACTGATACAAAGCACCGCCAGCACAAGACAGGCCGCCAGCCCCGCGATCTCCGCCGCCCGCCGGATCTTTACCGGTATCCGCGCCGAAGGCGACAGACGCCGCGGCTTTTCACCGGCGGAAGCCCGCTCCAGCACCCGTTCCTCAAAATCGGCACGGAAGGGAAGAAGCTCCGCCGCCCGGCGGTATCGGGCCGAAAAGGTATTATTCATCGTCAAGCCCTCCTTTCAGAGTGTTCCGCAGGCGTTCGCGGCCGCGGGCAAGCCAGGTGCCCACCGTGGCGGGCTTCCGGCCCAAAATCACCGCGATCTCCTGAATACTGTAATTTTCATAATAATGCAGGTGAATGGCGGCGCGGTAGTTTTCCGGCAGTGCCAGAACTGCCGACAGCAGGCCTCTATCCTCCTGCGCAAGAATGCCGAACGCTTCCTCCAGAGGCGCCCGTTTGCGAAGCCATGCCGATTTCATCACATTTTTGCTCCGGTTGATGGTGCAGCGGATCAGCCAGGCCTTCTCATGCTCCTCGTCGGCAAACTCCGGCGGATTGGCAAACAGGGTGAGAAACACATCCTGAACAATATCCTCCGCATCGGCGGTATTTTTCACATAAGCGAACGCCACCCGCAGCAGGGTTCCGGAATACCGGCCGATCTGCCGCCGCAGGGCGTCCCGGTCGGTTACGGTCTCTTGCATAGATTTCCCTCTCTTCAACAAATCTCCCCGCGGCCGCGGACGATACCCCCGACCGCCCACAACCGTGTGCTTTGATCGCTTGATTGCTCCCGGTCTCTCTATTGAGAACACAATCCGGGACTCCCAAATTTTTCAGAATGTGTGGTTTTTTCGCACGGTCTTTTATAAAACAGGCGGACCATCCCCGTCGGACGGTCCGTCTGAAGGCAATTAGTATTTTCCCGCAATATCGCGGGCGACCACTACGCCGGTGACGCTCGCCTGCATCAGGCCGCGGGTGACGCCGGCCCCGTCCCCAATCGCGTACAGTCCGGGCAGAGCGGTCATAAAACGGCTGTCCACCGACACCCTGGAGGAATAAAACTTGACCTCCACGCCGTACAGCAGGGTGTTCTTCGAATACATCCCCGGCGCAACCTTATCAAAGGCACGCAGGGCTTCAATAATGCTGGTGAGGTGGCGATGGGGGAGCACGAAAGACAAATCCCCCGGCACCGCAGTTTTCAGGGTGGGGATGGTGGTGGAACGGCTGAGCCGGGCGGCGTCGGTGCGGCGGCCCTGCAGCAGGTCGCCCAGCCGCTGGACCATAATCCCGCCGCCGGTGAGCATATTCCCGAGTTGGGCGATATATTTCCCGTATTCGATCGGGCGGTCAAACGGCTCGGTAAAACGGGAGGAAACCAGCATGGCAAAATTGGTGTTGCCGGTCCGCCGGTTCTCCTCCGCATAGGAATGGCCGTTGACCACCGCGATATTGCCGTCGTAATGCTCCTCGCTGACAATACCGCCGGGATTCATGCAGAAGGTACGCACCTTATTCTCAAAGGTGTCGCTGTAATACACCAGTTTGGCCTCGTACAGATACCGGGTCAGATGATCCATCACCGCGTTGGGAACTTCCACCCGCACCCCGATGTCCACTTCGTTGTTCCGGGTATCCAGGCCATTATCCCGGGCGATCTGACTGAGCCAGCCCGCGCCGCCCCGGCCGGGAGCGGCGACCACCGCGCCCGCGCCCACGGTTTCGGCTTCGCCGCCGGGGGAAGCCAGCCGCACACCGGTCACCCGGCCGTCCTCCACCACCAGCGACTCGGCCCGGGTCCGTTCGCGGAAGGTGAAGCCCTCCTGCTTTTCCAGCCAGCGATACATTCCCCGCAGGGTCTCAAAGCTGTACTCCGTCCCCATATGACGGACGGGACAATGGATGAGGTGGATGTTATGCCGGCTGCATTCGTAGTCGATTTCCTCCACCTTTTTATCGTTCAGGCCGTGTACCTGCTCCGGCGCGCCGAAGCGGGTATAGATCGAATCGGCGTAGGCGATCAGCTCCCGCGCTTCTTCCCGGGACATATATTCGGTGATATTGCCGCCCACTTCCTCCGAAAGGGAGAGCTTACCGTCCGAAAACGCGCCGGCTCCGGCCCAGCCGCTCATAATATTGCAGGGCTTGCAGTGGACGCAGCGCCCCGTCTGACGGGACGGGCAGGCCCGCCGGTCGATGCCGGGCCCTTCATCCACCAGCAGGATGGTGCGGGAAGGCGCCTTTTCCTTCAGCTCCAGCGCGGTAAAAATTCCTGCCGGGCCGGCGCCTACGATAACAACGTCATAGAAACCCAATGGAAACATCTCCTAATTTTTTTATACATGGGGGACAGCGCTTGTGCAAAGAGCGACAGCGGCACAAACTCTGTTACTATACAGGAAGACGGTTTATTTGTCAAGGGAACGGCATTAAATTTCCCCCAACCATGAATTTCCATGATAAAATAAACGCAATAAGCCCATGATTGCCAATGAAACGGCCGGGATTCGCACTTTATAAGCGAAAGGAGGTGAGGAGATTGAATACGGACAGCATCGAACGCTATGCCGACAGGGTTTACGCCTTCGCGCTGAACCGCACCCAATCGCGCGAAGAAGCGGATGAACTCGCGCAGGAAATTCTGTTTACCGCCGTAAAGGAACTGCCGAAGCTCCGGGACGCCGCCCGATTTGAACCCTGGCTGTGGGGAATTGCCAACAACCTTTTGAAGGTATTCCGCCGCTACAAGGGAAAACAGCGCGCCATATATTCCTATGACACGCTGGATGCGCTGGAGAACAGGGAATACCGGGACGAAGAAGCCGACACGCTTGAAAACGAAGAACTCTATGCTTCCCTCCGCGCCAGAATTGCCATGCTCTCTGCCGCTTACCGGGATATCATCCTTCTCTACTATTACGACGGCCTTTCCACAAAGCAAATTTCCCGAAGGCTGGACATTCCGGAAGGCACCGTCACATGGCGGCTTTCCGAAGCCCGGAAAAAACTGAAAAAGGAGTGCGAAACCATGAACGAGACCGCTTTAAGACCGGTAAAGCTGGACATCCGGATCAACGGCGAGGGGGACTACAACGGAACCACCCGCCCCTTTCCCTATGTTTATATCAACGACGCGCTTTCGCAAAATATTCTGTATTACTGCTACGAAAGCCCCAGAAGCGTGGAAGAATTGGCGAAGCTTTGCGGCGTTCCGGCCTATTATATTGAAGACCGTCTGGATAATCTCGTTCGCCGCGAAGCGGTTTCCGCGCCTTCCAGAGGCCGCTATCAAACCGAATTTCTGATTTACTCCGGCAAGGCAAACGAATACATGGAAAAGGCCCGGGATCTCTTTGATCCGGTAATCGACCGTTTTGTTCCGGTCATGAAAACGCTGGCGGAAAAAGCCGACGGGCTCGGCATATATACCGCCGGAAAGCCGGAGGACGAACGGATTTATCTTTACGGTATGCTGGCTTTGGAGCATCTGAGCAAAACCGCCAATCCCGTCGGCTATATCGACCATCCGGTGCGGTACGACGGCTGCCGCTGGAGCTATCACGCGCATCGGATAACCTCCGGCTCCTCTCCCGTGCGCGGGCTCGGGCGGGAGGCCTCGCTAAACCGGGGAAGCCGCGGCTGTTACAGCCATTTCACCTATCATTTCGGCGGATTCGCATACCGCCGGATGATGACGGACAGGGAAATCAACATCTGCGAAGAGATTCTCACGGGAAAAGAAATCACGGACAGGGATGCCGCCGCCTCGGCCATTGCAAAGGGATATGTCGCCAGAAAAGCCGACGGGGAATTCTTCGTTGCCGTTCCGGCGTTCACAAAAATGCAAAAGGAAGCCTTCGACCGGCTGGCCGAACAGGCTTTTGCCCCTGCCATCGGCGCTTACACGGACGCGGTTTCTGCCTATGTATCCGGATACCGGAGGTTGTTTCCTTCCCATCTCAAAGATTCGGTTACCCGCGCCTGTCATTATCTGTTCCTTACTCTTTACGCTACGGCCGTATGCGATATGGCGCAGGAAAAGGGGCTTCTTTCACCGCCCGCCTCCAACAGCGTATGCGATGTTCTGATCCAGTTCAAACAGCCGGCGGAGGCCCCTGAACGCGGGTAAAAGTAAATCCGGGGAACGCTCAACGTTCCCCGGATTTCTTTCGCTCTTTTGAATTTCCCGTTATTTCAGCACTTCGCCCATCATGCCGGGCTTGACGCCGGCGGCGTTGGACTCGTCGGTATCGATGTGCATGGCCAGCGCGTATTTGCTGCTCACCCGCACCACCACGTCGCCGAACACCAGCGCGCGGCCGTCGCTGTCAATCTTCACGCTGACGATATCCTTATCCTTCAGCCCGAACTCCCCGGCGTCGGCCGGGGTCATGTGGATGTGGCGTTTCGCGGCGATCACACCCTGCGTCAGTTCGATCTCGCCCTTGGGGCCGACCAGCCGGCAGGAGCCGGAGCCGGCAACGTCGCCGGATTCGCGGATCGGCGCGTCCACGCCGATGGCGCGCGCATCGGTCAGCGACAGCTCCACCTGAGTGTCGGGGCGGACCGGGCCGAGGATGGTGACGCCGGCCAGCGTTTTCTTTGCGCCGACCACGTCCACCCGCTCGGTGCAGGCGAACTGCCCGGGCTGGGACAGATCCTTTTTATTGGTGAGCTGATAGCCTTCGCCGAAGAGGGTATCCAGATCCTTCTGAGAGAGGTGGACGTGCCGGGCGGAGGTTTCCACCAACACTTGATTTTTCATAGCTTTAACATCCCTTTCCGAATTCTTTCTCTATTGTACCGCGCCCGCTCTGTTTTTTCAAGCGATGTTATGGTATAATGTCGTCAGGGAAAATGCGGCCGGTATTTTTTATCTTGAAAGAAAAGGCAGGATAACAGGAATGGAACAACGGGATTGGGATACTCTGGCGGCGGAATGCCGGAACTGCACGGCCTGCGGCCTGGCTTCCACCCGCACCAACGTGGTGTTCGGCGTGGGAAAGGCCGACGCGGAGGTACTCTTTGTCGGGGAGGGGCCGGGAGAAAACGAGGACCTGCAGGGCGAACCCTTCGTCGGCCGGGGCGGGCAGCTGCTGGACAAAATGCTCGCCGCCGTGGGATTGTCCCGTCGGCAGAACATCTACATTGCCAACATCGTAAAATGCCGCCCCCCGAAAAACCGCGATCCCCAGCCGGAAGAACAAGAAGCCTGTATCGGCTGGCTGCGGGAGCAGTTCCGGCTGATCCGGCCGAAAATCGTGGTCTGCCTCGGCCGGGTGGCGGCCTGCCGGCTGATCTCTCCGGATTTCAAAGTGACCCGGCAGCACGGGCAGTTTTTTGAAAAAAACGGCACGCTGATGATGGGGACGCTGCATCCCGCCGCCCTTCTCCGCAATCCGAACCAGAAGCCGGACGCTTTTGCCGATTTTCTCGCTCTGCGGGACAAGATCGAACAGGTATGCACCCACACCACGCTGGTATACCCGGAAGGGGACGACGCGCCGAAACTTTAAAAAGGCCGGCGTCTTCCGGCCGGCGCTTATACCGGCCGCGTCTCCCGACGCGCCAGCCGGGCGGTAATCCCGGATGCGGCGTACAGCGGCTTCAGCGCATAGGGCCGGAGCCGCGCGGTTTCCCTGAGCGAGCAAATCTTATCCGCCAGACAGACCAGCCACGCCTCCCGGCAGCGGGGAGGAATCGGCGTCAGCGGCCACATATGCCGCAGGATGATATTCCGCTCCACCGGATTGAGGGCCAGCAGCAGCCGGGCGTTTTCCAGCGCCGTACCGGGATGGGTAAAACCGTGCCAACGGTGGCCGCCGTGTCGTTCGTGCCAGTCATAAAGAAAAAAGTCATGCAGCATCGCGCCCCGGATCAGGCTGCGGGCATCGCAGGGGCGGCGGAACCGACGGCTCATCCGGTAGCTGAGCCAGGCGACCGACACGCAGTGCCGAAGGCAGGAGGTATCCCCGTGCTGGAGGAACGACTCCATCCGGTCGAGCGGGACCTCTTCCAGCAGTTCCCGGATACAGTCCGCGAGAAAGCGGTTCTGTTCGTCGGTGAGCGGTGGTATCCCCGCCGGCTTTCCGCCGGTTTCCCGGCCTTTACCGGCCATCACCGGCGCGTGCCGGTCTTTTCGTGAACCGGCACGATCTCGCGGAAAACGGCCAGATGCCGTTTGCTCATCGGCTTGTCGAGATGGAGACAGCCGAAAAACCACCGGCCGAACTCCACGCTGTCCTCGATGGTGTTCAGATAAATATTCACCCCGTCAATCCGGTCGCCCTTTCCGCTCATGTAGCCGCGGGCTTTGCCGGAGGGTTCGTGGGTGAGGATGAAATCCACCCGGTTGCCCGCTTCCTCCAGCCGGCGGCGGCCGGCAAGCATTTCCTCGCCGGTCGGCATCTCTTCCTCCCACCAGGTTTTGGCGTCGGTACGGAGATTGGGGTCGGGCGTCTCGCCGCCGCCGAACACGAAATAGGTTTCGTATTCAATGGTGTAAAGCTCCCCCCGCAGAAGGTGCAGCAGGTTTTCCCCGATCGCCTGCGCCTTTCCGCCGTTCCATTCGACAATGGGATATTCCTTTAAAAGATCGTAATTTTCGTGCCGCCCGTCCAGAAACAGCACGGTGTAGGGGAGCCGGGCTATCTTTTTGAGCAGCGCGCGTTCCTTCTTGCCTCCGTCCCACAGAAAGCCGAAATCCCCGCAGACAATCAGGGTATCGCCCTTTTTCAGGCGGCGGGCGGCGGGGGAGGTGAACCGGGAATAATCCCCGTGGGTGTCTCCGGTAATATAAACCATAAGCGGACCTGCCTTTCCGAATATGTCTCCTGTTTATTCTTCTCTGCCGTTCCCGCGCGGAGAAGCGCGGGCGGCGGCCCGTTGTCTATACGCGTGGAAGATGACAATATTGTTACTGAAAAATTGCGGTGGATTTGCTATACTTGTAAAGAGAACGGGAAATGCGGATGGATTTTCCGTCCAGCCCATCCGCCGGGAAGGGACGCCCTTCCCTCCTCTATATTATATCAGAACATTGGGGATTGTCTATGAACAGAACAAAGAAAATCCGGATTTCCGCGCTGGCGTTTGCCGCGGCCCTGCTGCTCGCCCTGTTCGGCGCTCCGCTGAGCGCGGCGGCCGTTTATGAACTGCCCGCCGATGTTTCCATCAACGCGCAGGCGGCGCTGGTTGTGGGGCTTGGCCCCACGCAGGCCGACGACACCGTGCTGTATGAACGGGACGCGGACGCCATGAAATCTCCCGCCGCGCTGATTAAATTTATGGTCGCGGCCGTCTCCATCCAGATGATCCGGGATAAAAATATCGATATCGACACGGCGACCGGGACCTATACCATCGAGGCTTTCAACCGCTTCGCCGGCACCGGGCTGACCGACGCGAACATGAAATTCGGGGAAACCTGGACGATCCGGGATCTTCTGTCCATATCCTCCATCCGCACGGCGGCCGACGCGTGCATGACTCTGGCCATCACTCTCGCCGGAAGCGAGGAGCAGTTCGTGGCCGAAATGAACGCCACCGCTAAGAAAATCGGCTGTGAGAACACCTCGTTCGCCAATGTAACCGGTATCGACCACATCAACCAATACACCACCGCCCGGGATATCTACCGCATTATGCGGTATGCCATGGATTTTCCGGAATTTGAACCGCTGTTCTCCGCCTCCCAGTATACGGCCACCCCGGTCAGCGGCGGGGAAGGCGACCGCTCTCTCCCCAGCTCCAACGACATACTCCGGCAGTCCACCAAATATTACTATGAGCCGCTGGCCTTCGGGACCACCGGATACACCGATTCGGCGGGGCGGTGCCTCGCCTCGGTCGCGCGGGACAGCGGATATGAGTATCTCGTGGTGGTGATCGGCTGTCCGGAAAAGAACAGCGAAGGGGAAAGCGGCGTCCATTTTCGGGACAGCAAAACGCTCTACCGCTGGGCCTTCAACAATTTCACCTATAAGACCCTGCTGAGCAAAAACGAGCCGGTGACCCAGCTGCCGGTCCGTCTGGCCTGGAACCGGGACAGCGTGACGCTGGTGCCGGAAACCAATTTCTCCACCACGGTGGCTAATGATCTGGACCCGTCCACTATTCTGAAAAAGGAAACCCTCACCGTGGACGCGGTGGACGCGCCCGTTACCAAGGGCGAGGTATACGGCAAGGTGGAACTGTTCATCAACGTGGATCAAAAGATCGGGGAGGTAAACCTGGTCGCCAGCGAGTCGGTGGAACGCAGCCAAGTCCTCTCCCTTTGGGCGGATGTGCAGAAGTTCCTGTCTTCCCCCTGGTTTTACGGGGGCTTGGCCCTGCTCGGCGTACTGCTGGTCGGGTACATTATCCTGAACATCATCCACAACCGCCGCCGTCGCCGCAATCGGATGAAAAAAGTAAAAAAATACCGCTAAAGGGGAACGGCCGGATAATGCGAAGCATTGTCCGGCCGTTCCTTTGAAAAAGCCCTTGCGCGCCATAGACGGCGGCGCAGCCAGATGCCGCCGCAGGCGAAAACCGGCAGTCGTATTTTTTACTTGCCGCCGGTGCTTCCGGCGTATCCGGTCGGGCTGACGCCGGTCTTCTTTTTGAACACACGGGAAAAATAGTAGGGGTCGGGGAAGCCCGCCATATGCGCGATTTCCCGGGTGGTGAGCCCGGACACGCTCTGCTGGCCAAGCAGCTTTTTAGCGTACTGCACCCTCAGATCGGTAAGATAGGCCGTCGGCGTTACGCCGGTCACCCGCCGAAACCGGCGGCGGAAGTAATCCGCGCAATAGCCGGTTTTCTCCATTGCGTCGCCCATCCGGAAGCCGGGGTTGGTGAGGTTCTCCGTCAACAGATTCTCAAACGCCGCCACTTCCGGATCAGGCTCCGGCACGGCGGACCATCCCACCAGTAGCTGGAGCATTGCCTCCCCTAATGCGTTCACCAGCGCCGCGCAGTTGGCCTCCTGCTGATGAAACGCGTTATACGCATAGGAAAAAAGCGTGCGAAACCTCCCTTCTGTATCATCCAGAAAGGCCGGAACCGCCTCCTCGCCGGGGGGAAGAAACCCCTCCGCCTGAAAGTACATATCCCGGAACCCTTCCTCCGACACCGTTCCATGCGGGATGCCGGGCGGCTGACAGAGAATCATGCCGGGAAAGACGTTGAAGTCCGTTTCTCCTATGGTATGGACGGCCTGTCCCTCCAAATACAGCACGACCTCCCAGTCGTTGTGCTGATGCCGTGGCGCCCGCGTCATCAGACTGGAAGCGGCGCCGATCAGCTTGATTTCCATGGCGGATCCCCCCTTGAAAGCGCCGGGATTTACACCTGAGTTTTCCGGCGGCGCAATTGAGAAATGCTCCTGCATTTCTCCCAAACGTCATTGTACCATAAAAATCGTTTTTGTCCATCCCAAAGTCGCTTTGCTCGATTCCCTTTTTCCCTGCCGGATGATAGAATGGAGAAAAATGGGGATTCTCCGTCGCTTCCCCCGACGGATTGGAATACCGCCCGAAGAGAAAACGTTTAACCGAGCCCTGAAACGGGCCCGCATAGGCGTTGAAAAAACAACCATTACAGCACAGGAGGCAGCGATTATGAAGCGTATTGTTATGGAAGGTCCGCGCAGGAGCCGGGTTGTGGAAATGGATATTCCAAAGCCCAACGACGACCAGCTGCTGGTGAAAGTAACCTATACCGGCATGTGCCACTCGGAATGGTATCCGTGGTCCACCGCGTTTAAGGGACAGCTCTTTGGCCATGAGCCGGTAGGCGTGGTGGCCGAGGTGGGGAAAAACGTCACCGGCTTCCGCGTCGGGGACCGTGTTACCGGCCTGGGCGGCGGGTATGCGGAATACATCCTGATGAACCCCCGCTGTACCGTACACGTTCCCGATAACCTGTCGGACGAAGATGCCATCGCCGAGCCCCTCTCCTGTCTGCTGAGCGCCGCAAGTAAAATGCCGATCCTGGTTCCCGGCGACCCGGTGGCCGTGGTGGGGGCGGGTTACATGGGGCTGGGGATGATCTCTCTCTTCAAGCTCAAGGGCGCGGGAAAAATCGTCGCGGTGGACCCGCGGGAGGAAGCCCGGGAAAACGCGCTGCGTTTCGGCGCGACGGAGGCGTACGCGCCGGAAGAGCTTCCCGCCGACTATATCCTGAACTGGAAAAACTGGGGGGACGAGGATTTAACCCGCAGTGTGGCGGACAACCACATCTTTGAGCTGGGCTTCCGCAATGTGATGGAGTTCGCCGGCACCGAAAGCGCGCTCCGCCTTGCGGGGGAGATGGTGAGCGCCCACGGTCTGCTCTGCGTGGGCGGCTATCACAACGACGGCCCCCGCAGCGTGGATTTCACGCTCTGGAATGTGAAGGCGATGACCGCGCTGAACGCGCATGAACGCCGCAATGATTTTCAGACCGACTGCTGCCGAAACGCCGTAGAGCTTCTCTCCTCCGGCAGGTGGGACTTCAAAGGGGTAACCAACCATATCTACTCCATGGAGGAGTTCGACCGCGCCAACGAGGAAATGGAGCGCAAGCCCAGAGGCTACATCAAGGCCGCGATCCGCTGTGCAGAGTAGCCGGGCCGTTTTCAGTGAAAAATAGTTTAGAAAACCCGGCGGATTGGATGATCGTTTTCCTCTTGTTTCCATGATATACTATGCTAAAGAAAATGCCGACAGGCGTTTTCATCATCCCGCCTTTTTGCGGGATAATCCGCCGCCGGCAAAGGACGGCGCAGCAGGAAGGAGTATAGGGACAGATGAAAAAATTTAAAGTAGCCCTCCAGTTGTACTCTGTGCGTGATGAGATGGAAAAGGATATGGAGAGCGCCCTCCGCGCCGTCAAGGCGATGGGGTACGATTATGTGGAGTTCGCCGGGTATTGCGGCCATCCGGCGGAGGAGGTCCGCCGGATGCTGGATACGATCGGCCTGGAATGCGTCTCCGTCCATCAGGGTTACGAGGTTTTCCTGAAAAACGGGGAGGCGGAGGCCGCGTTCCTGAAAACCATAGGCGCCCAATACTGCGCCGTGCCGTGGATGGGGCCGGAAGGCCACAAGGGCAGCGACGCTTTCGGGCAGACCCTCCGGGACTTTGAGGAGGTAAGCCGGACGCTGAAAGCCGCGGGGATACAGCTTCTCTACCATAACCACGACTTTGAATTCGAAACCGTGGACGGCAAGTATAAGCTGGACTGGCTGTATGAATCCCTCCCGGCCAACGTGCTGCAAACCGAAATCGACACCTGCTGGGTACGATATGCGGGGGAAGATCCCGCCGCGTATCTGCGCCGGTATGCCGGACGCAGCCCGGTTGTCCATCTCAAGGACTTCACCAGTTCCCGTCTGAAGAGCGGCCCGGTCTACGCCCTGATTGACAACGAGGGCAACGCCGGCGAAACGGCACAGAGCGAAGAGGCGGCGAATGATTTCCGCTTCCAGCCGCTCGGCCGGGGTATTCAGGATTTCCCGGCCATTCTGGCGGCGGCGGAAGACGCCGGAACCGATATCGTGGTAGTGGAACAGGATGCGTCCCCCGACCGGCCCACTCTCGAGGCCGCCCGTATCAGCCGGGAGTATCTGAAGTCCCTCGGCCTTTGATTCCACAGAAACCCGCCGTCGTCATGCCGTCGGTAAAAATACGCGGTTATATCAAACAGCCGCTGTCCGGTGCTTTCCGGACAGCGGCTGTTTTTTCCCTTTTCCAAAGCCTCCAAAGCAGGAGCCGCCGGATCACTTGCGGATCAGATAGCCGTTTTTAAACGGATCCACACAGACGTTATTCTCCCGCACCTCAAAATGGAGGTGGGGACCGGTGACGTTGCCGGTCTTTCCCGCCTGCGCCAGCACGGTCTGCCCGCCCTTCACCACATCGCCCACCCGGGCGTACATGACGGACGCGTGCGCATACAGGGTGATAATCCGTTTGCCGCTGGAATCCAGACCGTGATCCACAATGCAGTAAAAACCGTATCCGCCGCCCTGTTTGTACTCCGGCAGATCGGGATTCCGGATATAGTTGGCATAAATCACCACGCCGTCCCGCGCGGCGACGATATTTTCGCCGTATACCGGCGTCGTGGGGCTGTTGGCAATGTCAATGCCCTTATGGTTCCGGGATCCGCCGAAGGTGTCGCTGAGGTATTTTACCGTGGGAACCGGCCAGTACATGGTTCCGCTGTCGTACAGACCGCCCGGCGTGGTGGGAATCGTCCCGTCCGGATTGGTCGGCGCGGCGGTCGCTGTGGTAGTGGTCGTAGTGGTCGGTTTCTGTGTCGGGGGAGAGGTGGGGACGGAGGAACCGGGCGGTGTCGTCGGTTCCGAAGCGGTGGTCGTGGTAGTGGTAGTGGTAGTCGCCGCAGTGGTCGTGGTGGTCGTGGGCGGCGCGGTAGTGGTCGTCGCCGGCGGAATATTGTTCAGCAGGTCCTCGATCAACTGATCCATCGCCGCTTCCTGCCGGCGGGTTTCCTCCAGACTGGCGGTATAATAATCGACGTCCTTCTCCAGCTCGCCGATCAGGACGGCGGCTTCCCTGCTCAGCTCGTCCAGTTCCTTCTTTTTATCATGGGAACGCTTCTGAACGGCGGTCAGCTCATCCTTTTGTTTTTGCAGCTCGTTTTTCTCGCCGTTCAGCTTCTCTTTTTCGGTATGTATTGCCTGAATTTCTGTTTCCAGCTCGTCCATCAGCCGCTGATCGTTGTCGGCGACGGTTTTCATCATCTTGGATTTAATCAGGTAGTCGGTAAACGATTCGGTATCCAACAGCATCTGAAGCATCGAAAAGTTCCCGCTCTTGGAAATTGCGCGCAGCCGCTGCTGAAGTTCCCTGAAACGGCCGGCGTTGGCCGCCTCCTTTTCCTGAATCGCGGTTTCGTGTTCGGCAATCGCCGTTTCCTTTTTCCCAATTTCCCTGTCCATCGCGTCCGCCTGACGGCCAAGCAGCGCGATCTGCTCGACCACATTCTCTATCTGTCCGTCAAGGCTTTCCTTGTAGTCCTCTTTTTCCGAAAGACCGGCCCGGGCCGCGTCCGCTTCCCTGCGCAGTTCCGCTTCCTTGACCTGCAGCTGATCCAGCTGCCGCTGCAGATCCTCCAGAGACCCGGAGTCCGCCGTTTCGGCCGCTGCCGTCCACCCGGCGGAAAGGCCCGTCCCCGGGGGAAGAAGCGGCAAAAGCGCCGCGCTGAGAACCGCCGCGGCAAACCGTCTTACTTTTTTCACGAATATCCCTGCCTTTCCTCCGTCCTGCCCGTAGGGCTTCTGCCGTCTTTCACACCGGCACTGCTTTTACTGTACAGCCTGTCCGGGGCGTTGTCAACATTTCCTGCGCTTTTCCAGAAATCCCCGCCGCCGGTTTCCTCTTTTCCTTATTGCCGGGCCAGCAGGGAAATCCCCAAACATATTCCATAGATGACCGGCTGATGAAGGATATAAATAATCAGCGTATGTTTGCCGATCCAAGAGAAAAAAGGAACGCGCCGTCGATACATAAAGGCCGGGAAACGTCCCTGCACGGCCCAAACGCCGACAAAGCTTCCGCCGAGGAAGCAAAAAATCCAAGGGAGAATCGGGAAATAATCCGAAGAGGGAAGATAGCTCAGCCCCAGCGGATACAGCCACAGTATCTCTGTCAAAGCGTCCGGCACCGGGAAGGAAAGCACCCCCGGAATGCCAAATACGCCGTCGCGGTATCCCGGCACCCACCAGGTTATCAGAAAAAGCAGGGCGCAGACCAGCAAACCCGCCAGCGGCGGCACCCGGTCCAGCAACGGACGGAACAGCGCGAACAGAAGAATCGCTGCGGCCAAAAAATGAAGAATTCCAAACCAGATCATTTCTTCCCGCATAAAGAGCCACAGGACAACCGATATGCCTGCGGCAATGAGAAGGAGCAGCCCGCCGCGCTTCCAATTGCTGTGCGAGAGACGGCAGGAAATGCCGCAGATAAAAATAAAAATCCCCGCAAAAAAAGCTTCCACTGGCTGAAAGAAGAGAAAAAGCGCCCGTCCCCAGGCAAGATCAAACAAATAACCAATGGTATAAAATCCGTGAAACAATACCATGAGGATTATATCGAACCCCCGCACCTCGTCCATAAAGTGAATGCGGCGGGTGCCGAAAGCGGCCTGAGGCGGGGACTGGAGAGGCGCGTCGTCTCGGAGGTGTACTTCCATTGCGAATAAACCTTTCTTCCTGTTATTGAGGTGCTTTTTTGTATTGTACCACTCTTTTCTTGTTTCTTCCACCGCCAAACCGGAAATTTTCCATATGCGGCCCGTTGAGCCGCCCTGTTTTTCTCTTGGGCTTTCCGTAAGAATATGGTATAATGTTGTCAGGGAAAAACGCGACAGCGTTTTTTATTGCGCCGCCGTAAAAGGCTCGCACAGAATCCGGCTGGGCGGCGCTGCCAATTCAGAATCAAAAGAGGGAAACGTATGAAAAACGAACTGATTGGAAAAAAGGGAACGCAGGAGTGGGTCGTAACCAAAGAGCTTCTTGCCAGTTCATTAAAAAGCGGCACGGTGGACGTGTTCGCCACTCCCTATATGATTGCACTGATGGAATATACCTCGCTGGCGCTGGTGCAGCCCTTCCTGCCGGAGGGGATTACCACGGTGGGAACCTCCGTCAATGTCCGTCATCTCTGCCCCACGCCGGAAGGAGCGACCGTCCGGGCCGAAGCGGAAATCGTGGAGGCGGACGACCGACGGTTTCTCTTCAAGGTTTCCGTTTGGGACGAGGCGGGCCTGATCGGGGAAGGCACCCACGAACGCTGCACCGTTAAACGGGACCGGTTCGCGGAAAAAGCCGCCGCACGGCGGGTTTAAGGCCCGCAGGCCGCTTTCCCGGAACACGAGCCCCCGCTATGTCTGCGGGAACAGGGACGCGCTCCTGACATACCGAGACCACAATCCCCGCGGCCGCTGTGTTGCGTCACAACGGCCGCGGGGATATTTTTCCGCGTTCTTATTGTCCGCCGGAGTCCTTTTCCGGACGGGCGCTTTTGATCTTTACCATCTTCATTCCGCCGGATTCCGGATCACGACCCCCAGAAGGCGGGCCAGCTCACAGGCCTGATAAGGCGTCACTACCGCGCCCCGGAGTTCACCGCCGGCCAGCAGCAATCCTTCGATATTGTCGCTGGTCAGATCGATTCCCTCCAGCGACGTATGGAACAGCTCCGCCCCTGTCAGATTGCAGTTGGTAAAAGCTACCTTTTTCAGGCGGGTTTCCCGTATGCTGGCGCCGGACAGGTCGCAATCCTGAAAAATGGCGGATTTCCAGTCCGACGCGCTGAGGTTCAGATAGCGGCAGACGCAGTCTTCCATCCGGACACGATTAGCCAGCGCCCGCGCCAGCAGCAGGCCGGTCGCCCGACACCGGCGGAAATCCACCCGGCGAAGCAGTGCGGAGGACAGGTCGGCATTCGACAGGTCACAATCCTCCAGCGTGGTTTCCACCAGCGCCAGCTTTCCGTCGGCCGTACCGGTGAAGCGGCAGTTCCGAAACCGGCAGCCTCCAAACGTCAGCGAATGAAGCGTATCCAGCCGGATTTCCGCCCCGGAGAGCCACAGGCCCCGGACGTCCTCCTCTTCCCGAACCGCTTCAGCAATCCGCTGTTCCGCGTCTTTTCCAACGATTTCCCGGTCCCGGCATTCTCCCGGCTCCAGCCTGTCCAAAACTACGCGCTCCTTTCCTTCGGGACGCCCTCCTCAGATGGTGAGGGTCATCCCGTCGTACGCGACCAGATATCCGTCTTCCGCTACCTCCCGCTCCAGTTCCTCCTGGAGTTGTCCACAGTTGTGGGAAAAATGGTGGATAACAATAACGGTTCGTTCGTCCACACAGCCCATCTGCCGCAGGCGGGCGACGGTCTGCCGGTTTTCCGGCAGACCCATATGGCCGCTGATTCCCCCGGACAAGCGGCCGAAACAGCAGTCCAAACTGATGAGGTCAAACCGTTTTCCCTCCAGCAGGCGGTATGTCTCCTCGGGGAAAACGCCGGTATCGTGCGCATAGAGCGCCCGTTTATCCCCCGCGGCGGATTCCAGCATATAAAAACCGCTGTTTTCACTTTCCATGTGCCGGGCAGGAAGGAAGGTGAAAACCGTGCCGTTTTCCGCCCGGTATCTGCCGCCGAACCGCGTCTCGGTAAAGGTCATAAATTCCGTGCTGTTGCTCCCGGCATAGGCCTTCGTCACGCGGGCGGCGCCATCGTTTCCATATACCTGAATGCCCGGCGCGTCGTCGTGCTCGCCAAGGTGGCAGAACACGCCGTTCAGCCGCATCCCCAATTCTTCCATATCAAAATGATCGCCATGGGAATGGGTGACGAAAATATCCCGGATATTGCCGAGATCAATCCCAAAGCGAAGGGAGGTCATGTAGATATCCGGCGGGAAATCGATCAACGCCGTATCGTCCACCACCAGCCCGGACCGGCCGCGGATATCCTTTCCGCCCGCCTCCCGGGCGCGGCGGCAGGTGTCGCAATGGCAAAATACGGCGGGGATCGCTTCCGCAGCAGCGGTTCCCAGATATTGCAGCTTCATTAATACCCCTCCATCCCGCCCATACAGGCGGCACAAATAGAATGACCCCAACGCGTTCCGCACAATGAAATACCGCGCACGGCGGCACAGTCTCGCCGCCGGCGAAAGGGCGAACAACCCTGACGCCGCGTCTTTCAAGCGGTATCATATCACACCCGGACGGCGATGTCGAGCCATGCGCGGCGATTTTTCTTTCCCCGGGAGGAGCAATGCTGAAAAGAAGGGGAGGAGGGAGGGGAAAATCCGGCGAAAAGGTTGACAAAGCGGGGCTTTCTGCCCTATAATAAACAGGCATTCCGTTCCCGGGGGACGGAATGCTATAAAGGGAGAAGTATCGAAGTGGTCATAACGGCCTCGACTCGAAATCATGTTATAGTGAATAGAGAGTCGCCGTTTATGCAATAAATCGAATATGGAGCGGTATCGAAGTG
Organism: uncultured Oscillospiraceae bacterium; assembly: GCA_905192745.1. GTDB lineage: Bacteria > Bacillota > Clostridia > Oscillospirales > Acutalibacteraceae > Avimonas. The sequence continues at coordinate 18,689 of CAJJLZ010000015.1, read as the reverse complement.
GTCATAACGGGACTGACTCGAAATCAGTTGACGGGCAACCGTCCGTGGGTTCGAATCCCACCCGCTCCGCCACAAGCCCCCGAAAACACTACGTTTTCGGGGGCTTTCTCTATCTCTGCGTGATGCCCGATTCTTCGTTTCGCCGCTTGGTGATGCCCAATGCTGCCCGGATTTTGATGCCCGCCCGCCTTTGGGCTTTTTGAGCGACGACAGAATATACAGGCAAAATGTATGGTGTGATGCCCGTTTGATGCCCGGATTTCCTAAAACGCTATAAAAAGCAGCGTGGAGATTTAAGAAGATACGTCCCTAAAGCTCCATTTCGCTGCTTTTCTTTCTGCCGGGTTTTTTCGCTGCCGCCGCTTCCTTTTGCGGGTGCAGTGCCTTATGGTAGGTTTCCAGCACCGTCTTTTTTCGATCAAGCCGCACATCGACATACTGCGCTGTCACCGCGTCAAAGTTGGTCGAGATACCCAGCGACATACCGATGCCTTTCAGCGTATGCCCCAAAATCTCACCGACAGTATAAAAATCGCCGGTGAGCTGGTGCATATTGGTGGCCGCCGTGTGCCATTACGGTATAATAACGACAAACGGAAAAAGCCTTGATTTTCAAGGGGTTTCAGCGTTTGTCGCCGTGTATTCAATTCCTTTTCCCAAGTTGAAATATGGCGAAAAAATTGACGAAAAAAGGAGGCTGTTACATTAACGACAAAACTGAATAGCGCCAGCGGTCCGGCATTTTGCCTGGCCGCTGATTGCCGTGGGCGTTTCATCTTATCAGGTGGACGCCCTTTTTTCATGCAGATTTTTAGAAGAAAGGAGCCACACATGGAACTAAACGAAATGGAAAAAAAGATGCTCTTTCAGGTCGAAGGAGACTGTCAGGCAAAGGTTCTGAATGAGCTTTACATGACCGTGCGATATTCAAACAATTCCGAGCTGCGGGAGGCGGCGGAAAGCCTTATGGCAAAGGTGCGTGTTCTGTCGGACCGTGAGTGCATGGATTTGGTGCGGGACATTCAGAAGAATTACCGGCTGCCCCACCCGCCCCGGACTATCGGGGAAAGGATCGCCGAGGCCAGGCAGCAGTCCGGCGCGGAGAAATTAAAGGGGCATGACATCATGGGGCTGGAACGCTTTGACCCGGAGGTTAAGCACATGATCGTCTTTGATGTGCTGTCCTATGATTCCCCTGTTGGGGATAAGGGTGATATGATGCGCCTGTTTCTTACGGAGGCCGGCTATCAGAAATTCTTAGAGAGCCAGGAACGGGGCGAAGTCAAACTGAAAAATCATGCGAAGGTCTCAGGCGGCCATCTCCATTATGACTGCAGGGACCGCGCTTTGTAACGGAATAACCGAAGAAAGGAGGCTGTGAAATGGCTGTATTCCGTGTAGAGAAAACGAAGGACTTTACGGTTATGAGCAATCACCACCTGCGCAATACGGAACTGTCCTTAAAGGCGAAGGGGCTTCTTTCCCTTATGCTGTCGCTGCCGGAAGATTGGGATTATACCACAAAGGGGCTGGCCCACATTTGCAGGGATGGCGTGGATTCCATTACCACCGCCCTGAAGGAGCTGGAACGGCACGGGTATCTCACCAGGCAGCGCCTCCGCAATGAGAACGGACAGCTCGGCGATATTGAGTACACGATCCACGAAAAGCCTGTAACCGGCGTAAAACAAGGTGTTTCACCTAAACGGGAAAATCCAAGACAGGCAAATCCAAGACAGGCAAAACCTGAACAGGCGGAACCTGAACAGGAAAATCCCGCACAATTAAATACTAATCCACAAAAAACTAAAAAATCAAAAACGGATATATCAAGGACACATCAATCAATCTATCCGGCAGAGCCGGAAACGGCAGGCTGTCAGGATGGGATTGATAGGATGGATATGGCAGAAGCATACCGTGAAATTATCAAAGAGAATATTGAGTATGACTTCCTGGTTCCCCGCTATGGGCAGGAACGCATGGACGAAACTGTGGAGCTTATGCTGGAAACGGTGCTGTCAAGACGGCCCTATATCCGCATTGCCGGAGACGACTTCCCACGGGAGGTTGTCATGAGCCGGTTCTTAAAGATCAATTCCGGCCACTTGGAATATGTTTTTGACTGTATTGACAAGAACGTTACGAAGGTCAACAACATCAAGGCTTATCTGCTGGCAGCGCTGTATAACGCACCGGCAACAATGGATAGCTATTACCGTGCGGAGGTCAACCATGACCTGTACGGCTGTTAGGCGCTTTCAGACGTCTTTTTTCATATCATCACAGGAAGGAGGCAAAGCACGATGAAACGAAAATCTGTGCCGACACCATGCCCGGTGTAACCAAAGAGCAGATTCAGGCTGCACGGGAGGCGGACCTGTTCGCCTGGCTGCAATCCCATGAGCCCGGCGTGCTCAAACGGGACGGCCCCAATTACCGGCACAAGGAGCATGACAGCCTGGTCTATGTGACCGGGAAACGGTACTGGTACTGGAACAGCCGGGGCCGGAGTATTAACGCCCTGGATTACCTGATCCAGATTCGGGGCTATGGTCTGGTGGATGCGGTTCAAACACTGGCAGGCGGAGAAATCCGGCAGATGCCGGCTTACCAAAGCGCGGCGGCAAAGCAGGCGCGGAAAGAGCCGGAAAAGAAACCGTTTACGCTGCCCTGGGCCAGACGGTGTGCTACCGCCGCGGTCTCGTATTTGCAGCGGCGCGGGATCAGCTCGGACGTGATCAGCCGGTGCTTTCGGAACGGGCTTTTCTATGAAGCCCGGTATCATGGAGAACCGGTCTGTGTGTTTGTCGGTAAGGACAACGCGGGGAAAGCGAAGTTTGCCTGTATGCGCAGTATCACCGGCAATCTCAGAAAGGATGTTTACGGCAGCGACAAGGAATTTAGCTTCTGCTACCCGCCGCGGAATCCGGGCAGCCGTCATTTGGCTGTTTTTGAGGCTCCCATTGATGCCCTTTCCCATGCCACGCTGCAGGAGCTTGAAGGCTGGAAATGGGATGGCTACCGCTTATCCCTGGGAGGCACTTCCCATGTGGCGCTGACCGCATTTCTGGAACGCCACCCGGAAATAAAGCGGGTCACGCTTTACATGGACAATGATCTTGGCGGCCTTACCAATGCCCGGAAAATCAAAACCATGCTCCATAAGGATCAGCGTTTTAAGCATATCCGGGTGGGCATCAATCCGCCCCGCATCGGAAAGGACTATAACGAAAAGCTGCTATATACCAAGGAACAGATCAGGGAGCGCCAACTACAATGCCGCCAGAAACAGGCGGCAGTTTCAATCTAAGGGGGATTTTGGTATGAACGGAACACAGCAGATTTGCTTTACGGACAGTGCAGGAAAGGCGCTGTTTTTGATTCCTGATAACAGCCTTCTCTGTCTGTTTTATGGGAATGGGGACCGGCATTTTTCTCTTTGCCGGCGCCTGGATCAGACCCATGCGGAGATAGACGGCGTGCAATATTCCCTCCGTGAATTTGCCCGGAGGATGGAACACAACAAAATCAGTTTTGCCCCGGCTTAACAGCGGGGTCAGAATAACAGGAGGTTTTCACTATGGCAAAAACAGAAAATACCGCTTTGCAGATGATCGCCGAGGCTGCCCGGTGCCCGGAATATGGCCCCGATATGGTTAAGGCTTTGATGGAAAAATTGGATATGAACGAAAAGGGTTTTGCGCTTCTGATGAACGTTACACCCTCCACCGTCCGTCTCTGGACCAGCGGCGCCGTCCAGCCCAGCGGCACGGCCAAGCGCCTGATGCAAATTTATGAAACCGGGCCGGAAATCGTGAGCAAGATCGCCGGCGGACAGCACCCGGCAGATGGGAGGAACTTGATTGAACAATGAACCGCTTCCGCAGATTCATTTGATCCGCGACACGGACCTTATTACGTTTGCTTATGAGCTCCATATCTTCGCGGGTGACTTCCTGCGGGAATCAGAATTTAATATCCATTCCCTGGTGACAAATACCGGGGCAGATTCGATTGCCATTATGGGAAAAAACCACATGTGGCTGTCGGATGCCCTGTACGCCTACAGTTCCACGGCAGACCTCCACCAGATGATTTTTACAACGGAATATATCGGGGCAAGGGCTTTCCTGTTCCACATGGACCGGAAAGAGGATGGCCGCCTGTACGGTGATGTTATGATGCTGGACTTAGATACGCTACGCCAGGATGTGAAAAGAAATACCTTCTCCCCTTATGGTGTTGACGTATATCACCCAAATGGACGCATGGAAACCGTCAGCCTTGAAAAATGGCACTCTATGGAGCTCTGCGAAAAAGACGCACTGAAAAGCTGGGGGTTCTGCTACAGGCCGGAGCAGGTCACAGAATGGCAGCACCACTATTCCGGCATGTTCGGCCGGTGGAAAGAGCAGGCGTTTTCCTACATGGCCCAGGATTTGGAGGAACTTCTGAACGCCGGCTATATGGAGGCGGCACAGAACCCCGATACAGACATGTACCGCATACCGCTGGGAACGGCCCGGCAGATGCTTCTTTATGATGAGGCGCCGGTTTACCGGCTTCTCCCTTCCGGCCCGGAAAAGATGCCCCCTATTGCGGCGGTCCGGGCAGGCTTGTGGTATGAGAACTACCGGGAATTTGCTGTTGCCCCGGAGGATTTGGGCGCGGTTGATGCCCTGGTACGCAGGGAAACGGACCGGCTCACAGGGAACCGCCTGAAACTTCATCAATCAGAGAAAAACCGTTCCATGCCGGAACGGTAAATTTTTACATAGGGTTGAGCAAAACGCGAGTTTTGCAAAGTCAAGTCACAATATATAGATTTCAAGCACGTCAGATGGCACTATTTGTTGTATTGGCTCATGAGCAAATCGGAGTTTTGCTCATCCCTATTTTTACACAGACTGGAGGTGATAATGTTTGGCAGAAAATTTACAGCATGAAGATTTTGGGGAAAAGATCGGAGGCGCGAAAAAAGACCTCTGGAAAGACCGCGGCCTGTATGTAGATGACCTGGGCAGCATGAATGAGCGGGAGGCAGAGAAATTCGTCAAGAAGGATAACGTCTGGAAAAAGCCGGACTATCAGGCCATGCTTGACGATGGTGTTCCCCTCGGTGTTGTCTATTTCATCAAAAAGGCACGGGACAGCCTGGGGGCTTCTCCCCAATACCGGTACAGTGACAAAACCCCGGAGCTCAGGCGTGCCAGGCAGGAGGAATATATTGAGACCGTCCGGCAGCTACAGGCCATGATCGAGGATGTGCGCACACTGGATGACGCTATGCAAGCCTATGACCGCTTTCTGATACAAAATGGATATGTAGAGCAGGTGCAGGGCTGGGCCAGCGGAACCCATTACCGCGCTACGAAGAAAGCCCTGGATAACCCGGTCATTACCAATAAGCTGGTGCAGACCTTACATATCCGCTCCGCTTCTCACTTTGACCGGGATTTCACGCAGAAGGCGCAGCAGGAACAGTTTGGCGTTTCCAAAGACCAGAAGGTGCCAAAGGGCTATGCGATCCGCTTCAATGACGGGAAAAACACCTATTCCAGAAATTACGACTGGAAACCCGGCACCTATTATGTGACGAAAGGCTATTCCATTTTGCAGACAAATTTGGAATCCAGTGAGGCAGCCCTGAAATGGGTACAGGATTTTGCCCGGCAGCGGAGCAAAGGCGGAAAGGTCCGGTTTACCCCTCCGCAGCTTGCGCATGTGAGACGGACCGGGCCGGACTACCGGAGCGGCCAGGAGATCACCGGACAGCATTATCTTGACACTTTCGGCTTCCGGGGCGGCGAATTTGGAAACTGGATGAACCAGAATGACCGGCAGGCGTCCCTGAACATGGGATTTGAAGCACTGAAAGACCTGGCGGCTGCCTTACAGATCAGCGATCAGGATATTGCCTTTGGTGGCACGCTTGCTATCGCTTTCGGTGCCAGGGGCAGCGGCAACGCCGCGGCCCATTATGAACCGCTCCGCAAGGTCATCAACCTTACGAAGATGCACGGGGCCGGTTCCCTGGCGCATGAATGGTGGCACGGCTTTGACGACTATCTGGGGGCAAAGATGGGCGCGAAAGGGATGCTCTCAGAACAGCCCCGCCTTTACCCATTGTTCCAAAAGCTCATTGATACCATGAAGTACAAACCGGAGACGCCGGAGCAGGCGGCCAAACGCACCGAGGCACAGAACAGCCGGACAAAGAAAAACGCGGCAAGCTGGCTGGATTCGGCGGTGCTTGGCTCCTTGAAGCGGTACGGCAATGAAAGTACGCTGGAACAGTATGTGGCATTAAAAGACGCTTTCCTTTCCGGGGAGGTCGGTTCTGTGGATCAGATCAGCGCCTTAAAGAAATCCGTCAGCGGCCATGTGATTCCCAAAAGTGATCGTGACCGTTTGGAAATGTTCGAGCGGATGCTTCACAGGATGCAGGAACAGGAAACCCCGCAGATCGGGCGGACAGAGACCGACTACTACCGCAATTCCGTAAAAATGGGAAAAGAATGCGAGAAAGACGGCGGCTATTGGGACAGCAACACGGAAATGACGGCCAGGGCTTTTGCCTGTTATATCAAGGATAAGCTGCCCTATGCTTCTGATTATCTGGCCGGCCATGCGGATTGCGCGGTAGCCCTTGTCATGGATAAATCCGGGGAAACAGAGGTTTTGAAAGCCTATCCCCAGGGTGAGGAACGCAGGGCGATCAACGCGGTGTTTGACGAGATCGTGGCAGATTTGAAATTGCAGCACACCCTTACCCATGCGGAAACAACGCTGCCCCTTGCGGTGCAGGCTGTACCGTTGGCTGAAAATGAGCAGATTACCATATTTACGATGGAACGCCCTTCGGTGATCGGGCAACTTGCGGCGGCAAGACCGGCAGAAAGAAGTACGCCGGCGCAGACGGCTCCTAAGAAGTCCCATGCGCCGGAGATTTAAGGAGGTGGAACATTGGAAGAAAACAAGGATTACCAGGTTTACCGTTTTGATTATCTGACGGAAGGCAGCCAGCTCAAACTGGATCACAGCGTATATTGCGAGGACGTGGATATTTCCTCCCTGATTACACAAAGTGCGGATGCACTGGAGGCATTGCGCCAGGACAGCATAGACGGCGAGCAGAAAGCCCTTTCAATCGTGCAGGCGGCGGCAAAACAATGGGAACAGCAGGCGGCGGTCACACAGAAATTGAACCGTGCGCTGGAATATCTGCGGACCCCGGAGGTTGCGCATACGGGAAATGAATGGCGCAAAACCGGTAACTGGCGGGACGCCGAGGAAATCAGCAACCGTGTCTATAAGATGACATGCAGCGTTTGGGAAGATACCAAATATGACCGGGAAACGAAGCAAAGCGTCCCGGTTGCCTGGTATGTGACATGGGATGTGTATGTGAATTCCCCGAAGGAGGGATATGGGGAAAAGATCGCCGGGCAGAACCAGAAACGCTATACCGACAAAGCCGCCGCTATGAAATACCTGGATGGGCGCAAGAAAGCCTACTCCCACCTGTTTTCAGAAATCTCTCCGCAGATTCCAAAAGAATATGAACGCCACTTTACCGTTCACGGCGCCCTCCTTCCCGGTTATACCGTAGAGGGCCAAGAGCCGGTCAAGGCAGAGCACACCGCCGCCGAGGTTTCGGAGGGCGGTATTTCTTTGCCCGAAAAGTTGGAAAAGCCTTCCGTGCTGGGGAAACTGGCGACGGCGAAGCTGGACGCAAAAGAATCCGGGCAGCCGGTCCGACAGGGAGAAAAATATCAGTCAGAAGAAAGGAGCAGCTTATGAATGAGTGGGAAAAGAACCGGCGCATGGCAGAATCTTACCGGCAGTCATACCCTCCCGGTACAAGGCTGGAACTGATTGGGATGGATGATCCGTTTGCACCGATTCCGGCAGGAATGAGGGGAACGGTTAACTATGTGGATGACCAGTCTCAGATTCATGTGAAATGGGACAATGGCAGCGGGCTTGCCCTTATCCCGGACACAGACAGTTTTCGCAGGATGTCCGCAAAAGAGATTGAGGCGGAGAATGCGGCGAAGGGTTCTGTCGTAAGCAGGCTTACCGCTTCCAAAACGCAGCCAGGGAAAGAACGGGAAGAAGGCAGGCGGCAGGCAAAGCCGAATAAAAAGAAGGAGGATATGCAGTTATGAAAGTTTTAATGGTAGAGCCTGGGAAAGTCCCCTATGCGGTGGATATTGGCGAAGGTCTGGAGGCATTGCAGGCCGCTGTCGGCGGGGACATTCAGGCTGTTTACCCTTACGATGACCCGGTTGCCTTGATCTGTAACGAGGAAGGCAAATACATGGGGCTTCCCCTGAACCGTGCTCTCCGTGATGACGAGGGCAATATCTATGATATTGTTGCAGGGAATTTCTTTCTCAGCGGGCTTGGCGAGGAAGATTTTACAGACCTTCCCGCAGACCTTATGGAGAAATACCGGCAGCAGTTTGAGCACCCGGAGCAGTTTGTCCGCATTGCCGGGAAAATCCTGGCAGTCAAGCAGCCGGTCCCTTCCCCTGAAGAACAGGAGGCACAACAGGCGCAGATGGCCGCACAGGAGGCGCAGCGGGAAGAAATGCGGCTGGACGATTCCACGGACCTGGCCTTTGACCTGGATGTGTTCCTGCGGCAGTACAGTGACGCTTATGCGGATATGCACCCCGATTTCCATGAGGAAAAAGAACGCATGGCGGACGAACTGCTTTCCGGGCAGACCGGAAAGATACGCATGAGGATGGCAACTGTCATTCAGGAGGAACACCTGGACGGCGAGGCCGGACCGCTGCTGGATCGCATTGCCGCCTATGAAAAAGAATACGGGATCAGCGCCTACTCCATTTACCAGCTTGACTTATCGGACAGCACCGATGACCTGCGCTTTATGTCCCTTGATTGGCTGGAAAAGAAAGGGCTCCCGGTAGACAGGGACAATTACCAGATGGTCTATGCGGCGGAGCTTTCGCCCGGCGAAACACTGGAAGATATTTATACCCGCTTTAACATCGACCACCCGGAGGATTTTAAGGGGCATTCCCTTTCTGTCTCTGATGTAGTAGTGCTCCACGGAAAAGGCAGCGACACCGCCTACTATGTGGACAGCATTGGGTTTAAGGAAGTGCCGGATTTTTTGGGCGGCGCCCGGCAGCCGGAGGCAAAGCGGGATGTGTCGCTGCGGGAGCAGCTTGACGACGCTAAGAAACAGGCGGCAAAGGCAGAACCTAAGACGCCGGAGAAAAAGAAAGAACCGGAAAGGAGCTGATGGCTTATGCTGATGGCAGAACAGGAACCCTATGCCTTAATGGTGCAGCCGGACGATATGCTGATCAGCCCTCGTGAAGTTAATGACAACTTCGGGACAATGGTATGCTTCCACCCCCGCTATGCCCTGGGCGATCACCACAACTATATTGACAAGGACGATTTTCTGCGGGAAATGTACTTAAACACCGTTGGCAACAATGAGCGCGGCATGGAACGCTATGAGCGCATGGTAAATATGGTCTGGAGCCGGAAAATGACCGGCGACCACCCCGACCCCCGCGCCGTGGATGATGCCATGCTCCGGGTGATCTCTGAAAAATACATTGTGATGCCCCTGTACCTTCTGGACCACAGCGGCCTTGCCATGCAGACAGAGAGTTTCCACGATCCCTGGGACAGCGGGCAGGTAGGTTGGGTGTATGTTTCCAAAGAGGATGTGCTGAAAGAGTTCGGCGGGGAGAAAATGACCGGCGCCCTCCGAAAAAAAGCCGAGGATTTGCTTAGGGGCGAGGTTGCCGAGTATGACGCCTATCTCCGGGGTGAGTGTTATGGCTTTGAGCTGTATAAAAACGGCGAGCTGTCGGATAGCTGCTGGGGATTCATCGGAAGTCTGGAAGATGCCTGTAAAGCAATGGCGGATTATCTGCCGGACAAGTGCAAAGGCATGACGGAGCACCTTTCGGAAGTGAAAGAACCGGCTTCCATGATTAAGACGCTCCTTCGGCACGCCCGGATTCAGATCGAACAGGCGAAAAAAGCCCACGAACACGCCCCGCGCCAGCAGGTACTAAGTGAGGCACGGTAATGAACAGACTATATTTTTTCAGGAAGGAGGATGCAGGTGCAGGAAGATATTGAACAAAGAACCATGTCGGTCACGGTCCAGGCGGCAAAGCTGTCCGGGCGGGTGCTGAAAGCGGCCATTGCCGCCGCGCTTCAAAAGATGGAGCATAGCCGCAATACCCCGAAAGTTGGCCGCAACAGCATGAAGCGGCTGACCGCCAGGGACCCCGGCGCCAGTACCATTGAAGTGACCGGACGGATTCGCTCTTTTGAACGGATCGCCAAAAAGCATGAGGTCCGCTATCACATTGAAAAAGACCCCGGCACGGATCCGCCCAAATGGACGGTGTATTTCAAGGCAAACCAGGCGGACGCCCTGACCGCGGCATTTTGGGTGTTAAGTCTATAGGCGATGTCTTGGATCGTGTAAAAAATACCGATTTGAAGCAACTGCTGAATAATTGTAAAGATGAACACGATAAGCTGGACAAAGAGCTTCAACAACTGCTTGGCCAATATGAGGATGACGGCAAAGATCCAAACTTTATTGCAGAAAAAATGGCAAAAATGAAAACCGAAATGAAGCTGCAAATGAATGAAACCGATAACACCATTGCCGATCTTATGACCGACGGCTGCAATATGGGTGTTAAATCACTTAATAAATACCTTAATCAATATGCTGCAGCAGATGAAAAATCCAAGGACATTACTAAAAGACTTATAAACCTTGAAGGCCAATTAGCCCTAGATATAAGAAAATTTTTATGAACAGGTGAAACATCTGTTGAAATCTGAACCCCTTGGGTTTGGACATCAACAGGTGTTTTTCTTTTTGATTCAGTATTCAAGCAATTTATTGTACCTTATCTCGCTGCCGGTTATTGTGGATTCCCCCAAATTTCCGGCCATAAAGCGGCGATTCCGCCGCTTTATGGCCGGAACGTCCCGTTATGTCCCGGATTCGTCCGGACATGGTCCTTTGGGACTCACTATACAAAACGGAAAGCATTGCGCTTTTTATACACAAAATGTGGGCTTTTCTCTTCCTCTTTAACCGATCCAATCCCTTCCATAACAGGGCATAAACCCAATCCAGACCATAGATAGACCAGCCATACCAAGTAATCCCACAAAAGCCAAACAAAATATTGTGTATAATATCGAGTACCGAGAATAATTGTCACAAATGGTGAACATTGAACACACAGTGAAGAAAATACACCCTCTTGAGTGTTATACTATCAATAATGGGAGGTGTCATTATATGCGGTTTTGCGACCGTCTGCGCGAGCAGCGCAAACGGATGGATATGACACAGGAACAGGTTGCTAAAAGCTTGAATATTGTTCGCTCTACTTATGCGTATTATGAAACGGGAAAAACCTGTCCGGATTTTTCTACCGTCGTACGGCTGGCGCATCTTTTCAATGTCACCACGGACTATCTGCTGGATGCGGATTCCCCTGATTCCCAGCTGCGGGACTCCTCCGCCTCCTCCTACGCGCCTTCTCTGCAGAAAGCGATCAGCGGAGAATGGTCTCTCCGCGAGTCGGAGCAGAAGCTGATTATGGCCTTTCGTTACCTGAACAAGGATTCCCAGTCGGAAATCCTCCGCTCAGTGGAAAAGGCCGCGTCGGAGCAATACGAACAGCGCCGCACCCAGCGGCAGAAAAAGGGCCGCCGTGTTCTCTCCGAAGAAACGGCGGAGTTCTAAGCCCGCGGAACCGGCCGTGGGAAAGCGCATCGGAAATTTCCGCCCGGTAAAACAGAAAAACGGCGTCAACAAAGCGGCCGCCGCCAACAAAAGGAAAACGTTGGCGGCGGCTGTTTGTTTTCTGTTTATCGTGCGTAATCGCCGGTTTCGGGCTTCCGTGTGCTTTGTCTGCCCCGCCGCGTTACCACTGAAAGCCCATATCGTTTACAAACTTCTGTACCTGCCCGATAAACCGGACGTACAGCTCGCTGCCCTCTCCGGCAAGCGCCGTATCTTTTGGCCGGCCGCAGAGGGAGGCATAGGTTTCGCCCACCTTCTTCTCCACATCGCGGCCCTCCCGCACACAGAGGAAATAGAAGGAATATGCGCCGGAACCCTGCAGATCCTCAAAAAGCGCAGGCGCATCCTGCCGAAGCGTCTCATAAAAGACGCTCTGCGCCGTTTCGGTGAGGATGCTGTTCGGCAAAAACGCCTCAAATCCCACTTCCACCGCAAAGGCCAGAAGAATACGCCGCTGGGTCAGCGGCGCCGGTTCACAGGCGGGGGAGCCCCCCTCGATAGCGGAAACCTCCTCCGCCATCATGGCTCCCAGCCGCCGGGCGCGGGCCAGATTGCCGTTGGCCTTCTCCCGCTCCAGCTGCAGGGCCGTTTCATGGGTATCGTCCCTTTCCGCCGGGGGATCCAATTTCTCGCCCACGATCTTCATATCACTGTCGTCGTTTCGCATTCGTTAACCCACCCATCCATGCAAATCCGTGTTCCGGGTTGATCGCCGATTTTCGCCGTTTATTCCCTGCCGGCTCCGCTTTCCGCGGGGGAAGCGGCTTCCGCCATCGCCTCCCGGATCGCTCTGGCGAGCTGATCGGGGCAGGAAGTCGCTTTCATGCCGCAGCGGATACCGGAGAGCCGGCGCACGGCTTCCTCCGCCGGCATTCCCTCCACCAGACGGGACACCCCCTGAGTATTGCCGCTGCAGCCGCCGACAAAGCGGACGTTTTTTACCCGTCCGTCCTCGAGTTCAAAAGTGATTCCCTGAGAGCAGACGCCCCGGGGCCGGTATTGATACGCCATGGGAAAACCTCCATACGGCCCGGCGCCGCGTTTCGCAGCGGGCCGACCGTCCTGTTTCAGGCATTCAGCTTTTTCATTTTGTTTTTATAAGCCAGCAGCGCCTGTGTGCATTCGTCCGGCGCCGCCGTGCTTCCCAAAGGCCGGGACTGCGCGGTATACATTCCGTGGAAATCGGAGCCGCCGGTCATCAGCAGGCCGCGCTGTTTGGCGAAGGCGGTATACTTCTGCACGTCCGCATCGGTATGACGGGGATGCCAGACCTCCACGCCGTCCAGCCCGTTGTCCGCCAGCTCTTCCAGAAGATCGTCGCTTTGATACACCGGCGGATGGGCCAGAACCGCAACCCCGCCCGCGCTGTGGATCAGCTCCAGCACCTCACGGGTTTCGGGATATTCCGGCTCCACCAGCGCGAGGCCGTGCCCCGGGGCGAACAGCTTATCATACAGCTCGCCGTAGACAGAATCGGCATACCCGGCATCCATCAGTGCGTGCATGATATGCTGTTTATAAATATTGGTGCTGCCGGTGGCGCATTTTACGATCAGCTCCGGGGTGATCGGATAATACCGCATTACCTTGCGGACCATCTCCATTGCGGCTTTTTTCCGGCTTTCCCCGGTTCGGCGGCACATGCCTTCCAACCGGTCGGGGGTGTCGCACAAATAGCAGAGAAGGTGTGCTTTCCTGCCCCGTTTCGTATCCATGGTGGAAAATTCCACCCCGTGGATCACTTGCACCTGCTGCCGCTTGCCGATAATAACCGCCCGCGTCGCACCGGCGGTGGTATCGTGATCCGTCACCGAAATAGCGGAAAGGCCACGGCGTTTCGCAATGGCAACCAGCTCCTCGATTCCCATGGAACCGTCCGATATTTTCGTATGACAATGTAGGTCGCTTGCCACTAGGATAACCCCCTGAAAAATAAAAGGGACTGTCTTTCTCGCAAAAGAGGCCCCAGACCATGGAAGCGCGCCCGCTCCGGCGCGCTTCTTTCTGTTTTTATTATACACCCCAAAGACTGGAAAGACAAGCCCTCCCGCCGAAAAAGAAACTCTGGGCAAATAAAAAGAACGAAGATCCATGGATCTTCGTTCTTTTTCTGGAGCGGCCTACGAGGCTCGAACTCGCTACCTCCACCTTGGCAAGGTGGCGCTCTACCAGATGAGCTAAGGCCGCATTTTCTGCCGTTTTTGGACTGCTTGGGTATTATAGCACGACGTTTTCCGGCTGTCAACCCCGAAACGGCGGAAATTTTGAAAAATTCCGGGCCGGGTACCCTGCGGGGAACCCGGCCCGGCAAAACATCCCTTTATCCCGGCTTACAGGCGCATGGAATCGTCGAAGAAGGCGGAGTGAACGATCGACACCGCGCGGTCGGCATCCTCCCGCGCGATCAGGACCGACACCTTGATCTCGCTGGTGGAAATCATCTGGATGTTAATATTCGCGTCGGCCAGCGCCTCGAACATCCGGGCGGCGACCCCTTCGTGGGTTTCCATCCCCGCGCCGACCACCGAGACCTTGGCCACCCCGGTATCGTAGGACAAACTCTTCGCCCCGACGTGGTCGCAGTATTCCTGCAGCACGGCCACCGCCTCGTCCCCTTTATCGGCGGGGACGGTGAAGGTGATATCCTTGGTGCCGTCGCGGCCCACCGACTGCAGGATGATATCCACATTGATGTGCGCCTTGGCGACGCGGGAGAAAATCTTAAACGCCATGCCCGGCTCGTCGGGAATTCCGACCAGCATCACCCGTGCAACATTACAATCCTTGGCAACGCTTTTTACCAGCATTTCTTCCATTTTGACAGCCTCCTTGACCTTGGTGCCGGGCACCCGTTTTAGACTGGACAGGACTTCCAGCTCGACATTGTATTTTTTCGCCATCTCCACCGAGCGGTTATTCAGCACCTGGGCGCCGAGGGTGGCCAACTCCAGCATTTCGTCATAGGTAATTTCCTCGAGCTTGCGGGTATTCTCCACTTTCCGGGGATCGGCGGTATATACGCCCTCCACATCGGTGTATATCTGGCAGATATCGGCGTGCATGGCGGCGGCGATCGCTACCGCGCTGGTATCCGAGCCGCCCCGGCCAAGAGTAGTGACATCCCCATACCGGTTCAAGCCCTGGAAGCCGGCGACCACCACAATTTTCTTTTTATCCAGCTCCGCCTGAATGCGTTCCGGCAGAATCCGTTTGATCCGCGCAGCGCCGTAGTTGGAGTTGGTCTGGAAGCCCGCCTGCCAGCCGAGAAGGGAAACCACCGGGTATCCCAGCTTTTCAATGGCCATCGCCAGCAGGGCGATGGATATCTGCTCGCCCGCCGCGAGGAGCATATCCTTTTCCCGGCGGGAGGCCTGAGGGTTGATTTCATTGGCCTTGTCGATCAGGTCGTCGGTGGTATCGCCCTGAGCGGAAACCACCACCACCACGTCGTTGTCTTCCTTATACTTGTCGGTGACGATCCCCGCCACGTTGAATACCCTTTCGGCATTCGCTACCGAGCTGCCGCCGAATTTCTGTACTACCAGCATTCCCGTATCAAACCTTTCCATTGTTGTTGGACCCGGCCGGCGCCGGTTTCTCCCGGCCGGCGCGGCTGTCCTCTTTTTCCATCCGGATCCGCTTATTCGAACTCCACCCGGGCACCGTGCGGGTCGCAGCCAAGCACCCGCACCTGCCAGCCGGAAAGGCCCTCCCTTTCCAGCGCCGCCTTCGCGCGGACGGCAAAATCCGGTTTTCCTTCCGCTTGGGAATCCTCCCGGTCGATAATGGCGAGAATGGAGGGGCCCGCTCCGCTGATGGCGGCCGCATAGGCCCCCAGCCCATAGGCGGTGTAGAATACCCGCTCCGCCCCCTCGATCAGCGGGAAGCGATAGGGCTGATGCAGCCGGTCCTGCACCGCCACCCGGAGGTTTTCCAGACTGCCGGAAAAGAGGGAGGCGGTCATCAGCGCGGTGCGGGAGAGATTATAGACCGCGTCGGCGCGGGAAACCTCCGCCGGAAGAACCCGGCGGGCAACCTCGGTTTTCAGTTCGAAATCCGGGATGAAAAGCGCAAAGCGAATCCGTTCCGACACCGGCACGCTCACGGTATGAACCCGGCCCCCGTCCATCACGGCGGTAACCAGCCCGCCCAGCAGTGCGGGCGCGGTGTTGTCGGGGTGGCCCTCCAGCTCCGCGGCCAGATCGGCCAGGTCGGCGGGGGAGAGGGGACTGCCCAGCAGAGTGTTGGCGCCCAGCAGCCCCGCCACCAGACAGGCGGAAGAACTGCCCAGCCCCCGGGTCATCGGAATATTGTTTTCCTGTCGGATATGCAGCCCCCGAAAGGGACGGCCGCACCGCTCAAACAGCCCTTTGGCCGTCTGATAGATCATATTGCTTTCGTCGGTCGGGACGGGGACGGCGTCCGTTGATTCGATGCGGCAGACCGGTGAAGCCGGCGTTCCGTCCGCCTCCTCCATCCACACCCGGTTATACAGGGTCAGGGCGATGCCCAGCGCGTCAAAGCCTGCGCCGAGATTGGCGCTGGACGCCGGGACGGTAATTTTGATCATACAAAGCGTTCCTTTCGAGCAAAGCGGAACCGATCAGTGCGCGTTCACACTCCCACACTCTAAAAATCCGCGACCCGCAGGCGGCTTTCCACCGCGACGTTGGTGAGGGAAAGCAGCGCCTTATCCAGCGCGGCGGCGGAGACCGGCGGAGTGACCAGACCGAGTTCGTTATCCGGCGCGCTTTTCACGGCAATCCGGGTGCAGCGGCCGAGCGCCTTTTCCAGCGACGAAAGGGTGGAACGGGGGTCGCCGCAGCAAAGCCGCAGGAACATGGGGGCTTCGGTCTCCCGGTAATCGGCGACATAGCCTTCCATCCCGCGCTCCCAGAAAAGGTATTTGCGGGCCTTGAGGTGCTTAACCTCATCGATCACGTCGGCAACTACCGCGCTGGCCGTGGGAAGCTTACCCGCGCCCCGGCCGTAAAAGACCACGTCTCCGATCGCGTCCCCGCGGACCAGAATGCCGTTGAACACGTCGTTCACCTCGGCCAACTGGCTTGAACCGGGAAGAAGCATCGGGGCCACCAGACAATCCAGCCGCCCGTCCGGCCGTTTGTGGGCCTGACCGATCAGCTTAATCACGCCGCCCCACGCGTCCGCGTATTTTACATCATCCAGCGTGATGGAGGCGATGCCCTCGGTATGCACCTGCTCGGGATAGACATGCCGTCCAAACGCAAGGGAGGCGAGAATGCAGATTTTCCGGCAGGCGTCGTGGCCGTCCACGTCGGCGGAGGGGTCCCGCTCCGCATAGCCCAGACGCTGGGCCAGCGCCAGCGCGTCCTCAAAGGACATATCCTCATGGATCATTTTGGTCAGCACAAAGTTGGTGGTGCCGTTCAGAATCCCGGCGATCTCATACACCTCGTTCGCGGCGAGGCACTGGTCCAGCGGGCGGAGGATCGGGATACCGCCGCCCACGCTCGCCTCAAACAGAAAATTCAGGTTGTGATCCCGGGCGATCTCCAGCAGCTCGTCGCCTTTCGCCGCGACCAGCTCCTTATTGGAGGTAACGACGCTCTTTCCCGCGAGCAGGCAGCGCTTTACAAAATCGTAGGCCGGTTTCAGCCCGCCCATGGTTTCCACCACAATCCGGATTTCCGGGTCGTTTTCGATATCCTCAAAATCTCTGGTAAACCGGTCGGCCAGCGGGCTGTCGGGGAACTCCCGCAGATCGAGTATCCGTTTGATCCGGATCTCCTCCCCGGCTTTATGGGCGATGCTTTTGGCGTTTTTCAGCAGTACCTCGGTGACGCCCGAACCGACCACCCCGTGCCCTATGATGGCAATCTGTATCATTGCTGTGTCTCTTCCTTTCCGACCCGTATATTTCTCTACGGAACTCTTCATACTCTATATAATACGCTCTGCGCGCGGTATGCACCATGCGCGCCGCGGCATCCCGGCGGAACGCTTCCCTTTTCAGGACCGGCCGCCGGCCGGCAAAGTCCCGCTGATGCGGACAATCCGTTCCACCCCTTCCAGCGCGGAAAGGGCATGGATGAATCCGTCCACCGGCAGCTGGAGCCGGTCGGTCCGGGCGGAAATGGAAACCGAAGCGGTTCCGCCCGCGGGGATGTTCTGGTTCACCGTCAGAATATTCGCCCCCGCCTCGGCAAAGGCGGTCAGCACGCTGGACAGGATGCCCGGCTGATCCCGGAGCACGGCGTGCACGGTCAGAATCCGTCCCGCCTTCTCTTCGTCGTAGGGGAACACCGCGTCTTTATACTTATAAAACGCGCTGCGGGAAATCCCCGCCAGCCGGGCCGCTTCCGCCGAGGAAGCCGCCCGGCCGGTGGCCAGAAGCCGTTTGGCGTCCACCACCCGGACGAACACCTCCGGCAGGACGGCCGCGTCCACCAGCAGGAACCGCGCGCCGCTTTCCGCCGGAGAAGCGGGCAGGGCCGCCGCGTCGGAACGCTGTTCATTTTCCGTTATTCTGACCGGCATTCTGTCCACCACCCACGCACTTGTGTGTTGCTGTGAAATACACTATACCACCCTTTGGCGGACGATTCAAGAGGAAACGGCCCTGCGGGGGGATTTTATCCCTTTTGTACGAATTTTTTAAAGACGGCGCACGGCCTTCCGTCGTTGTTCGCCAGCCCGTATTTCGGGAGACGGTCTATTTTTCGGATGGGAGAAGGGCCTGCTTGTTTTTTCGGTTTTTTCGGTTATCGTCCGATATCCTTGTTTTTTAGTAGGAAACCGGTTATAATGAATCCGGCAAGGCCGGATTCATCCAAAAACGGTTGTCGGGCGGGCGGCCCTTCCT
>CAJJLZ010000014.1 GCA_905192745.1 uncultured Oscillospiraceae bacterium | reverse complement strand
TTATCCTTCATCCTTTTTATGCCCACCTGTCCAATATCTATTGTACTCCTACACCGTTTGATGGATACCGTTTTCAGAATGCTTGACATGTTCGGGAGTAAATGTCATAATATCACAACGGCATCCGCGTATATCTGAAGCTTTTATGGTACATATTCTTCTGTTGTGTGGAATCTTGTCTTTTTGCCCGGGAAGCCCGCCGAAAAAAGAAACCGCATTGTTGGGGGAAGAGGAATGCTTTGCCAACAGGTAAAACGATTCCCTTCCTTGTTTTTGCGTCATGTCGCGGCAATTCTGATAAGAGTATCGTTCGTCAGGACCGTCGTGACCGTTAGGATCGTCAGGATTGCCGCGGGAAAGAGGAATCGGATTCCCGGCAAACCGGGTTTGTCCAAAACTTTGTCCAAAACAATGGTTGGTCCTGAAAGGAGATGGTTTTTGATTTCTTTGGTCCGGCGATTCCGCAATCCCACGATTTTGTCGCTCAGCGATTCCATGGCGGGGGAAACGCGCCCGCCGACCCGAGCCCCGTTATCGCTTTTTTGCCGACAGCCGGAGCAGCGGCTGCCGGTCCCGGATCGTTGGCTTGTAAATTTGGACTCAGATGGTTCCCCCGGCGGCGCGGCTGCCTTACCGGGGAAGGTACGGAGGACGATAT
Organism: uncultured Oscillospiraceae bacterium; assembly: GCA_905192745.1. GTDB lineage: Bacteria > Bacillota > Clostridia > Oscillospirales > Acutalibacteraceae > Avimonas. The sequence goes on along the minus strand of CAJJLZ010000014.1, from coordinate 65,628 downwards.
CGTATGAAAGGTAAGAGGGAAATCCCCCCCTATATTGGCTGGAATATGGTTTATTATCGGCAGAAACATGGCCTGACGCAGGAAATGCTCTGCCGGGTCCTGCATATGACCCGCTCAACATATGCCTATTATGAAACCGGAAAAACACTTCCCAGCGTGATGCTGTTAAAAGAATTGGCGCAGTATTATCATATTTCCCTGGATGAGCTGCTGGATGAAACTCTGGAAAACCGGGTGAAATGGAGTCTTCTTTAGTCGGGGAAAAGGCGGTCGGAGAACTTTGGCGAAGCGATAGCGGCAAAACCACAAAACGGCGAAACCGTGAGAAAGCAGGGCAATACCTCATAAAAAGCGGGAGGAGTCAATGGATTTTCCAAGACTCCTCCCGCTTTTTGATTTTAAAAAACCACCGCGCCGTACCGCGCCGCGATATCTTCCAGAAGCGGCCGCTCGATTTCGCACAGGGAATCCACCAGCAGACGGCCGGGAAAGCGGCGGAGCGCTTCGTCCAGCAGCAGGGGATGGTCGGCGTGCAGCGCGATCGGCAGACGGCTCATCCCGCCGAACTCCAGCAGGTTGGCCAGATCGCCCGGACCGGTCAGTTCCACCAATGCGGCGTTGCCTTCTCCCTCCGCTTCGATCAGGCGGTCGGCCAGATCGCTGTCGCAGGGCAGGGGGGCGCCGTATTCCAGATCGTCCGCCAGAAAAAGCGCTTCGCTTTCCACCGCGCAGGCGTCGGTGTCGATTTCCCGCGGGGCTATGGTGGGATGCCGGTCCACGATCCCCCGCAGGACGGCGATATGTTCCGGCGACGCGCCGCAGCAGCCGCCCACCACCGTCGCGCCCGCGTCCATCAGCCGTCGGACGGCTTCCCCAAATTGCAGCGGAGAAAGCGCGCCGCCGCCCTCCGCCATGACGCTGGGCTTGACGACCAGAGGAACCGACGCGTAGGGAAGAGCTTCCGCGACCGGTTCGGCCATGCAGTCCGGTCCGACAGAGCAGTTCAGACCCACGGCCGCCGCCCCCAGCGCCTGCAGCGTGATTACCGCGGGCAGCAGCCGGGCGCCGGACAGGGTTTCTCCCTCTCCGTTCACCGTGAGGGTCACGATTACCGGCAGGCCGGTTTCTCTCGCCGCCAGCAGCGCCGCCCTCGCTTCGCCGAGGCTGGTCATGGTTTCGCATACCAGCAGATCTGCGCCGGCTTCCTTCAGCGCGGCGGCCTGTTCGGCATAGACGGCCGTCCATTCGTCAAACGGCGCTTCCGCGGATGATTCGGCCCACAGGCCGGTGGGGGAAAGCACTCCCGCGATCCGGCAGCGGCTTTTCGGGCAGGAGGCGGCCGCCTCCCGGCTCAGGGCCACCAGACGGCGGTTGAATTCCGCCGTCCGGTCAGCCAGCCCGAAGGGGGCGAGCCGCGCCCGGTTAGCGCCAAAGGTGGGCGCATACAGCACGTCGCTGCCCGCCAGGATATACCGGCGCTGCAGCTCGGTCACAACGGCGGGATGCTCGAGCGCCCACAGTTCCGGACAGGCGTCCGCCGGCATCCCCGCCGCCATGAGCTGGGTGCCGGTCGCTCCGTCCAGAAGCAGGGGCAGACTACAGGGCAGTTCCATAAGGAAAAAACACAATCCTTTCTGTTTCAGGCCGTCCGCACGGACGGCAGAGAGAATGTCTGACAAGATTAATATAGAAGCCGCAAATCTCCCGTGCTCTGCCGTGTGGGAGAATGCCGGATGGCATTCTCGATTGCGTTGCAAGATAAGGTTGGTATAGAAGCCGTGGGGGCAACGCAACAGTTACATGGATTCGGGCGCGTCGATTTTCAGCAGGGTCAGGGCGTTTTTCAGGGTGTTCCGGGTCGCGGCACAGAGCGCCAGCCGGGCCTGCATCAGGGAGTCTTCCTCCCCTTTGACACGGCAGGTGTTGTAGAATTTGTGGAACAGGGTCGCCAGCTCCAGACAGTACCGGGTAATCCGGGCCGGCTCATAGGTTTTCGCCGCGGTGACGATTTCCTCGGTATACGCGGCGAGGTGCCGGATCAGCTCCTTTTCCTCCGGCGCGGTCAGCCGGGCCAGCTCCGCCGCCTCGCAGACGCGGGGGGCGATGCCGTCCGCCGCAAGGTTTTTGAAGATTGAGCAAATCCGCGCGTGGGCGTACTGCACATAGTACACGGGATTGGAGGAGGACTGCTCTACCGCGAGATCAAGGTCAAAATCCATCCGGGTGTTGGCTTCCCGCATATTGAAGAAGAAGCGGGCCGCGTCCACCGGCACCTCGTCCAGCAGGTCGGAGAGCTGGATGGCCTTGCCGGAACGCTTGGACATCCGGACCACCTCGCCCCCCTGCATCAGGCGGACAAGCTGGATCAGGACCACCTGCAATCTGGAGCCGTCCAGACCGACCGCGTCCATGGCGCCCTTCATCCGGGCGACGTGGCCGTGGTGGTCGGCGCCCCACACGTCGATGCAGGTGTCGAAGCCGCGGGCGAACTTGTTCCGATGATACGCGATATCCGCCGCGAAATAGGTCGGATTGCCGTTGGCGCGGATCAGCACCTCGTCCTTTTCCCCGCCGTTTTCGCTCGCCTTGTACCAGACCGCGCCGTCCTTTTCATAGGTCAGGCCCTTCCCGGTCAGCAAATCGACCACGTCCTTCACCTCGCCGCTTTCGTGCAGGGAGGACTCCAGAAACCAGCGGTCGTAGGTGATGCGGTATTTTTCCAGATCGCGGTGCATCCGCTCAATATTCAGGGGCAGGGCGTACTTCACCAGCGCGGCGCGGCGTTCCTCCGCCGGAACGTCGAGGTATTTGTCCCCGTACAGGGCGGCAAAGCCCGCGGCGTGTTCCTTGATGTCGTCCCCGTGGTAAGCGTCCTCGGGAAGCTCCGCCGCATCCTCGCCTTTCAGGTGCTGGATGTACCGCACCTCAAGGGAAAGACCGAATTTCTCGATCTGATTGCCCGCGTCGTTGACGTAGAACTCCCGCCACACGTCGTAGCCGGCCGCGTCCAGCACAGCCGCCAGACAGTCGCCCAGCGCGCCGCCCCGGGCGTTGCCCATATGCATGGGGCCGGTCGGGTTGGCGGAAACAAATTCCACCATCACCTTTTTGCCCTGGCCGAAATCCGAACGGCCGTAGCGGTCGCCCTGCTCCAGCACGTCGGCCACCACCGCCGCGTAGAAGGCGGGGGAGAGGAAGAAATTCAGAAAGCCGGGACCGGCCACCTCCGCCTTTTCAAAGAAGGTGCCCTCCAGCACGAGATGCTTTTCGATGATCTCCGCGATTTTGCGGGGCGGGAGGCGGAAAGCCCGGGTCGACACCATCGCCGCGTTGGCGGAGAGGTCGCCGTGGGCGCGGTCTCCCGGAATCTCCACCCCAAAAGCCGGGATGGATTCGGCAGGCAGCTCCGCCGCCGCGACGGCTTTGCCGAGGGCGGACAGGATCGCTTCTTTAAGCTGACTTTCCGCCAGCGCAACGATTTTTGACATGGGAATCAACCTTTCTGTCGGCGGGCCTGTCCGAGCAGCCCCCCGTTTTCCTTATTCTTTTGAGTACGTCCGTCAACTCCGGGGTCCGGCTTCCTTTACGGTGATGTAGATATCGTGGGAGGAGGCCATATCGGAGTTGATGTCCAGCGTGTAATGAAAATCCAGTGTCCCGCCCCGGTCGGCGAGATTCGCATGGATGGCGCGGGCATATACCCCCATGGTCAGGCGGCCGCAGCCGGTGTCGTAATCGCACAGGGTGCGGCGGCCCTTCTGCAGCACCAGAAGGGAATTCATCGCTCCCTGCCGTTCCAGCGTCACCATATCGGGCCGTACCGACATCCGGGTGACGACGCCCTCCATCCCGGTGGAGACGCTTTCGTCATAGGTCAGGAGATAGCCGCCGTCGGTCCGTTCCATTTTTCCAACGGTGCTCAGTTCAATGGTGTCGCTTTCTCCGTCCACATGCTGTACGCCCTTAATGGAGATCCAGACGTTTTTTTCGGTTTGCGGCATATTGCTTCCTCCGTTTTCGGCTTTGTGTTCCGTTATCGTCGCCCGCCGGGAACGGACGGAACGGCCTGATCGACCCGTTCGATATCCAGCGTGTGGATGTTCTTGTTCACCGCGCAGCCGAGAAACAGCTCCGCGACGTTGGTGAAGTCTTCCGGCCGGTCGCTGACGTAAAAGTGATGTTCTCCCGCTTTTCTGGTCAGGTTCAGCGCGTTCCTCTCCCGCAGGCGGCGTTCGCAGTCGTCCGCGGCGGCTCGGCCGGAATCGACCAGAGCGACGCCCTCTCCCATGATGTCCCCAATGATCGGGGCCAGCAGAGGATAATGGGTGCAGCCGAGGATCAGGGTATCCACCCCCGCTTCCTTCAGCGGGGCGAGATACCGCCGGGCGGTGAGGATGGTCACTTCGTCGTCCCGCGCAATCCAGCCGTTTTCCGCCAGCGGGACGAAGAGCGGGCAGGCCTGGGGGAAAACCTCCGCCGACGGAAGCTGCTCCCGGATCCGCCGCTGAAAGGCGCCGGAATGGATGGTGGCGGCGGTACCGAGAACGCCGATCCGCCGGTTCCGGGTGGTTCGCACCGCCGCGTCCGCCGTCAGCTCCACCACGCCGGTCGCGTCAACCGGCAGCTCCCTGAGCACATGGGGAGCGGTCGAGCTGACCGTGCCGCAGGCGGCGATAATCAGCTTTACATCCTTTGAAAGCAGAAAACGGCAGTCCTGCCGCGCGTATTTTTCAATGGTTTCCCGGCTCCGGTTGCCATAGGGCACCCGGGCGGTATCGCCGAAATAAATAATGTCCTCGCTGGGCAGACGGCGGATCAGCTGCCGCATCACGGTCAATCCGCCGAGGCCGGAATCGAAAACACCGATCGGCCGATTATCCATGGGGGCCGCCCCCTTTCGATTGATATCCTGAACGGCAATAGCCGGCGCCGCGCCGGAAAGCCCGTATCGGAGACTATGCCGGTTCCCGTAAAATTATGTTTTGACAGACGCTGTAAATTTTATAATACAATATAATACCATATGAAGTATCGGAAGGCAACGGCTTTTCCGGAAAAGGGCACGGTGCTTAGGCTTCCGTTTCTATTTTCGCTTCTGCCCGGGTCAGACGATTCAGACGATAAAGAAAAAGGATGGATATCAGGGAGATGACCGCCCAGGACGCATACATCGGCAGATAGCCGAAGTGCTCGATCGTCACGCCGTAAACCAGCGAGCCGATGCCGGCGCCGAGGTAGGCAGCAAAATCCATGACTCCGCCGACCGAGGCGATGTTGCCGGTGGCCTGAAACCGGACGGGGAAAACAGACAGAAGAGACGTGTTGATGATTGAGACGGCGGCATAAATAAGTCCGAGACACACGGCGGCCGCTACGGGAAGGATGGGGTCGAAGCAAAGCGGGATTGCCGCCGCCGCGCAGATCAGGAACGCATAGAGCGACAGCCGATGCTCCCGCTCGCCGCACAACTGATAACAGACGGGGTGAAGCAGTCTCCCGAAAAGGCCGACCACGGGGACGAGCAGGACAAAATACGCCGACCCCTGCAGATCGATACCGAATTTGCTCACGAAGTATACCGTTACCCAGAGGGTGATATTATCCTTAATCATGCCGTGCAGTACGGCGGGGGCGAGCGCAAGCCGGATTTCCCGCTCGCGCAGCAGATGATAAAGCGGTATATGCTTTTTTTCGTCGGATTTGGCGGCGCGGACATTCCGCATGGTCAGCAGAACGGCCAGACCGCACAGCAGGGTCAAACCGCCGGGGATCACGAAGGCATAGCGAAGCCCGAACCGGGTAATCACGGCTGTGTTGAGAAGAATCCCAAGAATGTTTCCCGAAGCGACCGACGTTACCATGATCGAGTTTTTGCGCCGCGCGGTTTGCTCGTCATAGGTTCCTGCGATCACGCTCAATATAGAGCTCCACAGCATGGACTGGGCGAAGGCGTTGGTGTTCCAGAGCAGCAGCATTCCGATATACGGCGGAAAAAAGCCGATAGTGAGGTTGCTCACCGCCGCGGTCAGCAGGCCGGAGGAGATCATGACCCACGGCGGGCGGCTGTCGCTCAGGATACCGTTAATCAGCCGGCCCGACGCGTAAACGACCGAGAACGTGCTGCCGAGCAGCCCAATCTGCGCGGAATCCAGAATTCCCAGCTGAATCAGCCCGGGAGACGCCGTGGACAGATTCAGGCGGGCAATATAAATGGACATATAGGCGACGTAACAAAGGGGAAAGAAAAAGCCGTTTTTTGGGCGTTTCATAGTTTGATTCCTTTTTATTGTTTTACGGTTTATGGATACCTTGCCTGCAAAGCCGGCGCGCCTTTCAACGGCGGAAAACGATGCCGGGCCGCACCGGCCTACGCTTTTCGGCGTTCCTCGTATCGGATGGAATTGGCGAACTCGTGCGTGCGTTTGGAGCGTTCCGCCGCCGCCTCCCGGTCGTTCATGGAAAGGGCGATGATGATGGCGTCAATGACGCCGATATGCGCCATCCGGGCGGATATTGCTTCGGCCGGATACCGAATCTCGTCCGCATAAATTTCAATCGAGTGGTCGCATATCCGGGTGATCCGGCTTTGGGGATAGCTGGTGATGCAGGCGGTCACGGCGCCGGCTTCTTTTGCAAGCCGCAGCGCTTCGATCGTGGCGACGGTCCGTCCGGAATGCGAGATGCCGATGGCTGCGTCTCCCGGACGGATATTCATTGTGGAAACCTTCATCTCCACAATATCGGTAAAGACGAAGACGGTATAGCCCAACTGCATGACGCGATATTGAAAATCCCTCGCAATTCCGGCGGAGGTGGCAATTCCGTAGATGTAAACGGCGCGGGCCTTTCCAATCAGATCGACGACCGTTTGCAGCGCCTGACGGTTTATTTTTTCCGCCGTGTCGTGCAGCACTTTTACGCCGGCCGCGAACACCTTATCGAGAATAGCGCCCGTGTCGTCCTCGGGGGAAATATAGGGGACGTAATTGAGCTGACGGTTTCTGGCAAGCTCGGCGGCCAGCGACAGCTTCAGTTCGGAATAGCCGGTAAATCCCAGCGACTTGCAGCAGCGGATCACGGCGGAGCTAACGGTGCCGGCGTTCGCCGCCAATTTCGCCACCGACATCCGCACCACGCTTTCGCTGTTGCGGAGAATATAATCCGCAACAGTTCGCTCCACAGCGGTCAGAACGGCATATTTCGTCTGGATTTCCAACAAACAGGATTTCTTTTCTTCCATAAAAAACCTCCATTCCGTCTTTCAGCGTCAGCATAAATTTTTTCCTTGTTCTTTTATGTTCTGCTTGACACGGCACAACGGGTATTCTATAATAATTGATGGAATTATATTCTGATATATAATTATAAATTGAAATATAATTATAGACAGCGGCGGTGTTCTTGTCAATGAAAAAACGAAAAAAGGAGATGTATACCGATGCAGAGCGGCATGCCCCTCAAACTCCGGCATCTTCTGCCGGAAAACGGTTCGTTTTACAAAGCCAATTTGCACACGCACAGCACCTGTTCTGACGGAGACTGTACCGTTGAGGAGATCAAAGACGCTTATAGGGCGCACGGTTATCAGATCGTTGCGTTTACCGATCATGAGGTGTGTCTGGACCATTCCGATCTGACGGACGAAAGTTTTCTGGCGCTGACCGGCTATGAGCTAAGCGTTGTGGAGCCGATGGAGAGCCAATACGGAAGCTATGCGCGTGTTTGCCATTTGAATTTTATCGCCAAAGAGCCGCACAACCGGAAGCAGGTCTTTTATCATCCGGATTATGTGTGGAGGAATGCAACGGCGTATATGGATCAGGTCGTACACGACGGGCACCGTCTCCGGCCGTATGATACGGAGACGCTCAACGCGATCATCCGCGCGGGCGGGGAAGCGGGGTTTCTGGTGGCGCTGAACCATCCGAAATGGTCGCTGCAGACATCCGAGGATTACGCGGGACTGGAGGGACTCTGGGGCGTCGAAATCATCAACGGTATTTCCTGCCGGGAGGGCTTTGAAGAGAATCAGCCACATGTTTTTGAGGAAATGCTGCGTCAGGGCAAGCCGGTCTTCCCGCTGGCCACCGACGACTGTCACGACACGCATATGTTTATCGGCTATGTGATGATTGCCGCGCCGAAGCTGGAATATGCCGCCGTTATCCGGGCGCTGGAGCAGGGGGATTTTTACGCCTCGAACGGGGCGGAAATCCACAGCCTGACGTTGGAAGGGGATACGCTCCGCGTGACCTGCACGCCCTGCCGCCAGATTCGGCTGCTCACCGAGCGCCGTTGGGTGTTGGTTGCGAATGCTGACGGAGAGCCGCTGACGGAGGCGGCCTTCCATCTGCGCGGCTGGTTTGACGGATGCATGCCGGGACGGGCTGCCTACTTCCGTGTCTCCATCACCGATGAGCAGGGCCGCTGCGCCTACACCCGCGCCTATTCCCGGGAAGAGCTCAAGGATCACTTCCTTGGGTAAGAACCGACCGGCAGAATATCCCGGCTGGCATACTGGCATAAAAAAGCAAAAATTTCAGAAGGACCCCCTTGACCGGTGAAAAAGAGTGTGCTATAGTAGATAGTACCTCATTGGGGGTTCTTTTTTTGTGCCCGTTTTTCGGCGGGACAAGGCCCCGCGACCGAGGGAGGCCAGAGCTTGCCGGGAAGGGCGGCGTGCCGCCCGCAGGAGCAAGCCCACGATATTCCGAATCATTGGAGGTGCCGTTATGAGAGTCAAAATCACCCTGGCCTGCACGGAGTGCAAGCAGCGCAACTACAACACCATGAAGAACAAGAAGAACGACCCCGACAGACTGGAGATGAACAAGTACTGCCGGTTCTGCCGGAAGCACACGCTCCATCGCGAAACGAAGTAAGGCGCCGCCTGCTTCGCAGCATGGCCGGCTATTGGGAAGATTTCCCGCCGGCGAGGAAAGGAAGGGTTCGTTAATGGCTGACGAGAAAAAGCTTGCCGCCGCGGAGGAGACCGAAGGAAAGGCTTCCAAAGCGGAGAAGGACGCGAAGCCCGCCAAGGAGAAGAAACCCGGGTTCGGCAAGAAGGCCGGGAAGTATTTCCGCGATGCCAGGGGCGAGTTCAAGAAGATCATCTGGCCGACCCTGCCGACGGTCGTGCGCAACACCGGCGTCACGCTGGCGATGTGCGCGGTGCTTGGCATTGCTATCTGCCTTTTTGATTTCGGCCTGGGCGCTTTAATCAAGCTGATGGTTTGATGGCGGCCCGGTAATCCCCTGCCCGCATAAGCAAGGAGGATGCGTTGATGTCTGAAGAGGCAAAATGGTATGTGGTGCATACCTATTCCGGCTACGAAAACAAAGTGGCCACCAATCTCGAAACGATTGTCGAGAACCGCAAGCTCCAGGATTGGATTCATGAGATCCGCGTCCCCACCGAAACCGTTGTGGAAATCAAGGACAACAAAAAGCGCGAGGTGGAACGGAAGATCTTCCCGGGCTATGTGCTCGTCAAGATGGTGATGACGGACGACTCCTGGTACGTCGTGCGGAACACCCGCGGCTGCACCGGCTTTGTCGGCCCCAACGGCAAGCCCATCCCCCTGACGGAGGAAGAGGTCACTGCTCTGGGAGTGGAGAAGCGGGAGATCGAGGTCAACTACACCGTGGGCGACACCGTCCACATCGTGGACGGCCCGCTGGAGAATTTCACCGGCGTGGTGGACGAAATCGATCTCGAAAAGAACAAGGTTCGCGTTACCATCTCCATGTTCGGCCGGGAAACCCCGGTGGAACTGGAGCTGGATCAGGCGGAACGGATGGATTAAGGCATCCGTCGCAAAGCCCCTGCCGGGCGGCCGCTCGGCGCCCGGACGAACGTCCGGCTGTGGGAGGAGCGGCTCTCTGCCGCTCCGCCATCTACCACGATTTTTGGAGGTGCAAGTAAAAAATGGCTCAGAAAGTAACCGGCTATATTAAACTGCAGATTCCGGCGGGCAAGGCTACGCCGGCGCCCCCTGTTGGTCCGGCTCTCGGTCAGCACGGCGTGAACATCATGGCTTTCACCAAGGAATTCAACGAACGCACGAAGAACGACGTGGGTCTCATTATCCCGGTCGTGATTACGGTCTATGCGGACCGCTCCTTCACGTTCATCACCAAGACGCCCCCTGCGGCCGTCCTGATTAAGAAAGCCTGCGGCATTGAAACCGCGTCCGGCACGCCGAACAAGACCAAGGTCGCGAAGATTACGAAGGAACAGGTCCGGAAAATCGCGGAAACCAAAATGCCTGACCTTAATGCCGCCAGCGTCGAATCGGCGATGAGCATGATTGCCGGCACGGCGCGCAGCATGGGCATCGAGGTTGTCGACTAAGGAGTCTGTTCCGGGTGGGAGGATGGCGTGAAGCGCTGACGTTTCACGCTGGAAAACGGCGAAACCTTTCGGTTTCGGAATTGCTCCGCAATTCCCCCCGTTTTCCCCGGCCGTTGTGGAATATGCGTTTCACAGGCGGCCACACAGCGGAATTCCGATTTTACCACTCAACAGGGAGGATATGTGAATGAAACACGGTAAGAAATATGTCGACAGCGCCAAGCTGTTCGACCGCGCAACTTTCTATGATGTGAACGAAGCGCTGGATATCGCCGTCAAAACCGGCAAGGCCAAGTTTGACGAGACGGTGGAAGTGCATGTGAAGCTGGGCGTTGACAGCCGTCACGCCGATCAGCAGGTTCGCGGCGCGATCGTGCTGCCCCACGGCACCGGTAAATCCGTCCGCGTTCTGGTGTTCGCCAAGGCCGACAAGGCGCAGGCGGCGTTGGACGCCGGTGCGGAATATGTCGGTGCGGAGGATATGGTCGCCAAGGTGCAGGGCGGCTGGATGGATTTCGACGTGGTTATCGCCAGCCCGGATATGATGGGTCTGGTCGGCCGTCTCGGTAAAGTGCTCGGTCCGCGCGGCCTGATGCCCAACCCGAAGGCCGGCACCGTTACCCCGGATGTGGCAAAGGCTGTCACCGAAGCCAAGGCCGGTAAGATCGAGTACCGCTTGGACAAGACCAACATCATCCACTGCCCGATCGGCAAGGTGTCCTTTGGCGCGGAGAAACTGCAGGAGAACTTCAGCACCCTGCTGGGCGCGATTGTTCGTGCAAAGCCGGCTGCGGCGAAGGGCCAGTATATCCGCTCCTGCGTGGTTGCCACCACCATGGGCCCCGGCGTGCGGATCAATCCGAATAAGTTCGGCGCGTAATTTTCGCACGGTTTTTTCTTCGGAAAAGCGGAAAATCGTTTTTTCGGTTTTATTCGGAGGACAGGGGTTGACAAGGTCCCTGTCCTCTGATAAAATATTTTTTGCTGTTCTTCCACAGACAGCAGGTATCGGTTTTCCGATGTAAAGGCATCCGCCGCCTGCCGAGGACGAGGGCATGAACCATTTTTCCCGGTTTCAGAAGAAACCGTTCGGGGGAAATGCAACAATGTCTGAAATCTTCCTGTGGTTTACGCCACGGGAAGTTTTTTTGTTCCGGAGAAGGCCAGCAAGTCAGCAATACGTCATCCGGAGGTGAAATGAATTGCCCAGCGAGAAGATTTTGCAGCAGAAGCAGGAGTATGTCGATCAACTGGCGGAAAAGCTGAAAAATTCCGTGGCCGGCGTTGTGGTCAGCTACAAGGGAATCAATGTGGCCGACGACACCAAGCTTCGCCGTGAACTGCGGGAAGCCGGCGTACATTACGCCGTGGTGAAGAACACCATGCTCCGCCGCGCTGCGGAAAAGGCCGGCCTGTCCGGGCTGGATTCCGTGCTGGAGGGCTCTACCGCTCTGGCACTGAGCGAGTCCGACCATGTGGCCGCCGCCAAAATCCTCAGCAAATTTGCCGAAACGAATAAGGCCCTCGAAGTGAAGGCCGGATTTGTGGAAGGCGAGGTCGTGGATGCGGCCGCCGTTTCCGAACTGGCGAAAATGCCGCCGAAGGAAGTCCTCGTGGCCAAGGCTCTCGGCGGCCTGAACGCCCCGATTTCCGGCTTCGTCTGCGTACTCAACGCCAATCTCCGCGGTCTGGTGGTCGCCCTGAACGCGATCGCCGAAAAGCAGGGGGCATAGGAAACGACCGGAACGGTTTCTTCGTTCCCGTTATTTTTCCGGTTCCCGGCAAACTCCGGTTCGGATGAACCGACATAAAATGCGCACAGCGCAATAAAAAGAAAATGGAGGATTACCACTATGTCTGATAAGGTTTTGAAGCTGATTGAAGATGTGAAGGCCCTGACCGTTCTCGAGCTGTCCGAGCTCGTGAAGGCTCTCGAAGAGGAGTTCGGCGTTTCCGCCGCCGCTCCTGTCGCTGTTGCCGCTGCCGCTGCTCCCGCTGCCGGCGCCGCCGCTGCGGAAGAGAAGACGGAGTTCGACGTTGTGCTGGCGGAAGTCGGCGCGAACAAGATCGCTGTCATCAAGGTTGTCCGTGAGGTTACCGGTCTGGGCCTGAAGGAAGCCAAGGAATTGGTCGACGGCGCTCCGAAGGCTGTCAAGGAAGCCGCTTCCAAGGACGACGCCGAGGACATCAAGAAGAAGCTGGAAGAAGCCGGCGCGAAGGTCGAACTGAAGTAATTTCACCGACCGGTATTTTTCACCTTTGGGATCCAGGGCCGCATGACGGGCAACCGCCATGCGGCCCTTTTCCTTTGGCAGCGTCCGCCGCCATCCAAAAAATTTTTCATATATCCTGAAACCTTTTCGCTGTTTGACGAGTGTTATCTATGTGAAGGGAGGGGCCGGCCCCTTCCCGAGCATTGCCGCCGAAAGGCGGATTGGAGGGTGTGACCATGGATTCTGCGGCCGCAGTCCTGTCCCGGTATGCCGATATGGTGTACCGTCTTGCCTTCGCACGTACCAAAAGCCGGTACGATGCAGACGATATCCTGCAGGAGGTTTTTCTCCGTTATATCCGCAGCGCACCGGACTTTCAGGAGGAGGAGCATTGCCGCGCCTGGCTGATCCGGACAACCGTGAATTGCAGCAAAACGCTGCTGATGTCCGCCTGGTTCCGAAAGACTGTTCCGCTGGACGATACGCTGGTTGCCGAAATGCGGGAAACCGGCGAGGTGTACGACGCTGTTCTGCGGCTGCCGAAAGCCTATCGCACGGTGGTGCATCTGTATTATTATGAGGGATATTCCGTGGCGGAGATCGGCGGCCTTCTGGGCTGTAAGGAAGCGACGGTGAAAACCCGTCTCCACCGCGCCCGGAACCTGCTGCGTGATACGCTGAAAGGAGAAGCGATCATTGATGTTTGAAGACGCATATCGCCGGGATAATGACCGAATCCAACCGGACGAAGCGCTGCTTCGCCATTTGGAGGTGCAAATGCGGGACGCCGAACAGGAGCGTCCTGCGGATAAAAAGCCCCGGCGCCGCTGGACGAGGATGACAACGGCGCTGGTATCCTGCGCGGCCGTGCTGTTTGCCGCCGGCACCGGTTATTTCGGCTGGCGGAATCGCCCTCTTCCGGCGCCGGATACCACCAAGGCGTCGGTGGTATCCGACTACAACGACTTGTATGCGCTGGTAAAATCTCTGGAGCCGAAGAAGGGATTCTTTAACTTTGGAGGGATTCGGAATGAATCGGCCGCTTTGACCGATGCCGAAGATGCGGGAGCCGCCGCGAACACGGGCGGAGGTTATTCCGAAACCAACGTACAGGTGGATGGCGTGGACGAAGCCGACATAGTGAAAACCGACGGCGCGTATATCTATATCCTGTCGAACAACAGCCGAATCGTCATCGTCCGGGCGGATGGAGGGACGATGGAACAGACGGCGGAAATCCCTCTGGAGCAGGGCGGCTCTTTCACCGAAGCACGGGAGTTTTATGTGTCCGGCGACCGGCTGGCGGTTCTGCAAAGCGTGTATTCCAGTTCCGGCTGGGGCGGCTACGACGCGGCGCTTAACGAAAATACTACCCTTACCGTGTATGATATCGCGGACCGAAGCAACCCGAAAAAGCTGAACCAACTGGGGCAAAGCGGCGCTTGTCTCTCCTCCCGTCTGGTGGGGGATTCTCTGTATCTCCTGTCCACCTATACCCTGAGTGAGACGGTCAGAAAATCCCGGCCGGAAACCTATATTCCTTGCCTTTATGAGGGAAATGAAAAAGCGGCGATGGCGGCGGACGATATCTGGATCGCCGCCTCTCCATCCGGCCGGCAGTATATCGTAATCACGGCGACGGATATCCGGAACCCGACCGGGCACGCCTCCGCCAAATCGGTATTTGGCTGCGGCCAAAACCTGTACGCCAATGCGGAGAACCTGCTGATTGCCTCGCCGCAGACGGTGAAACTGGAAAACGGCTGGAATACGCAGCGGACCAATCTGCTCCGTTTTTCTCTGAAGGAGGGGGCAGTGGAGCTCGCCGCCTCCGGTTTCGTGCCGGGGACGACGCTCAATCAGTTTTCGATGGATGAGTATCAGGGTGTGTTCCGGGTGGTTACCACCGTGTACGGAGGAACCGAAACGGAGGAAGACGGCGTAACGGCCTATACCCCCGGCGAGTCCACCAACTGCCTGTATACGCTGGATGAAGAACTGAAGGTGCTGGGGCGGCTGGAAAATTTGGCCCCCGGCGAACGGGTGTATTCCGTTCGGTTTGACGGACCGATCGGCTATTTGGTGACCTTCCGGCAGGTGGACCCGCTCTTTGCCGTGGATCTGACCGATCCGGAATCTCCCCGTGTCCTCAGCACGCTGAAAATTCCCGGCTTTTCCGACTATCTCCATCCCTATCAGGATGGCCTGCTGTTCGGCTTCGGACAGTCGGCCGACCCCGAAACCGGCATAACCGAAGGGTTGAAGCTCTCTATGTTCGACGTGTCCGATCCGACGGATGTGAGCGAGAAGCATACCCTCCCGCTTGGTTACGGCTGGTCGGAGGCCTCCTATAACCATAAAGCGTTCCTGATCTCGGCTGAACGTAACCTGATCGGGTTTCCGACCGATGCAGGGTATCGGATCTACGGGTATTCCGAAGTCCGCGGCTTCTATCTGCGGGCGGAACTGCCAATCGGCGCGGATCCGTATCGGATCCGCGGCCTGTATATCGGCGATACCTTTTATGTGGCGGAGAGCGATGGATTGTATGCCTATTCTCTGGACGACTTTCAGGAAACGGGAACGATTTTCTTTGATTAAAGCGCAGGCAGCGGCGCGGAACAATGCCGGGGATAAAAAGATCTATGCCATGACCTTTGCCGCGACTGCCAATGAGGAAGGGGGGGACCGGCTGGCATCCCTCCCTGAAAACCCACCGCCGCATGGCGGATGAATTGACCGCCAGGCTCCGGGGGATTATGAGCTGGAATTAATTCGTATACCATAGCGCCGCCCGGCCGGATTCTATGCCAGCCCTTTTCGGCGGCGCAATGAAAAACGCTGCCGCGTTTTTCCCTGACAACATTCAACCATAACAATACGGACGGGATGCCATCGCCTCCCGTCCGTATTGTTATGGTTGAATGAATCCGCTGGGCAGCAGACTTTAACACCTCTGCGCGGCAAATTTCCCGAGCGCCTCTCCGGCCAGCCGGCCCAACCGTTCAAGTCCCTTGGCGCTGAAATGCCCGTCAATTTGGGGGTTCCTATATTCCGGTATTTTATTTAACTCAACGGCCTTTTCAGTCAGTATCAGAAAGCGGTTATTTTCTTCGCCTATTTCGCTCTGCGCCGCGATGATTTCCTCATCCCTTTCGTCATTCGTAAACTGTCCCACACGGATAATACCGAATTTTTCGATGCTCAAATCTTTCTCAAGTGCGGCGGCGAGAGAGGCAATTTTTTCTTTATAGAGGCTTTTCGGCGTCCCGGCGATTGCGTCGCTTTCGCCCTGAAGCCACACGAAGAAAATATGGCGGACGGTATACTGCGTTTCTGCTTTTAAAACGGCCGCTTTCCCTTTTTCCAAAATCATGGAATATCCCGGAGTTCCCGGTACCCAATCGGCTATTTGCGTGCTCCCCTTTGCCGTATGCACTGCAAGCGCATCGGTTTGCGTCCATTTCGTATAGGCTTTACAGAATGCGGGAACCAGATTGGTGTTGCCATAACATGAACTGCCTGCAGCGTGTTCCTTAAGCCATACCCCGAGATCCGTTTTTTCTGTAACGGCTTTTCCGGCTGTTTTATTATAGGTGATATCCTCTCCCACGGGGTTTTTCAAAGGAACCATGCTGTCGGACAGGAACCGGTATTCATAGGAATGCTCCACCGGGCGGGTGTCTGTCAGGGCCTCCGACTGCCCCTGCATATTGCTTTGACCTCCGAATAGGAGGATGTCTATGAATTTATCCATTGCTTTTTACCAGAAGCGTCTTTATATTGCTTCCCATCTTAGCATCGGCAAAAGCTTCGTTAACGCCGTCGATCGGATATTTCCTGCCGAGCTTTCCAATGGTAGAATGGAGTCCCGGGTTTTGTTTCAGGAATTCCAGATATTTTTCAACGTCGCACGCAGAGTACTGGGAGGAACCAATAATGTGAAGAGCCTTGAATGTAATCATTTGCGGCTGAATGGTTATTCCGCCGCTGTTGCTGTACTGCCCCGGAACGAGATAAACGCCGCGGTTCCGGAGAATATCCATCCCCTGCGGAACCGCATCCGGCGCTCCGGATGCCTCGACGCAAAGGTCGGCGCCCAATCCGCCGTTTTCCTTTTGCAGCCTCTCCGTGACAGCCTCCGTACCCAGAGAGGTGAGGTTCAGGACTTCTTTTGCCCCGAGCTGTTTCGCCAGCGCCTCACGGCTTTCGTTATTTCCCGCCGTGACAGCGTAGACGGATTCCACTCCGATGGCGTGCAGATACATAACCGAAAAGCAGCCGACAGGACCCAGCCCCTGAACAACGGCCGATTTGATTTTGGCAAAATCTATGCCGGCCTGCCGCGCCAGTTGAAAAGCGTGCATGGCCGTCGGTCCGGGGCAGGCAAAAATAGCTGCAACTTTCGGATCAACGTCATCGGGAACGCGGATAAGATTCGTAAGCGGCGTGTAGTTCACTTCCGTATATCCGCCATAGAGATACGGGGCTTCATCAATCGACCCGCCGTTGGTGACCTTCATATTCACGCAGTTGGCGTCATCCCCGGATTTGCACAGCAGGCATTCCCCGCACGGGACCGCGATGTCCGCAATGACGTTATCCCCGATTTGCAATCCAAAGGAAGCCGCCTCTTCGGGGTCAGCGGCAGATATCCGGCCGATAAACTCATGTCCGATAATACTGGGAGCGGCCACGGCCAGCTTGCCGTTGTGCATGTGGATATCCGTCCCGCAGATCCCGCTTGCAATCAGTTCCAACTGTGCATAGCCCTTCGGCGGCTCGGTGATTTCAAACTCCCGGATTTCGAAAGGTCTCTTTTCCCCCATAAATACCGCCGCTTTTGCTTTCATGTCCAAAACTCCTTTTATTGTACTTTCAGTTAAAACCTTGTGTTTCTGTAACTGGCTGCAATCCTGTCAATTTGACTTTCAGGCACAAGCCGTTTATTCCGGAACGGATGATCCATTTCCGCTTTGCTCCCTGAAATGGAAGCCGGGCAAGCGGAACAGCACCGTGGGACGGCCGTGCGGTTTTTCTTCTGATTCCATTATAGGAATCCCCTTGCAAAAAACAATGCATTATTCTTGCTTATCTGGATTATTGTGTGATTATTTTCTTGCCTGGCTGGGGATGCTCTGCTATGTCTTGATAAAGGGTGATTGGCTTGGACGTGCATTCTATCAGTATTTGCTCGATTCCTTCCCTTGTGTTTTGCCACGGGCGGAGGGCCGCCGGCAGGAGAATTTTCGTCAGAAAAAAGCGCGGAACGCGCAAGAATATGGACGGCCTTTTTCGGCCGTATCTCCGGCGCTTTCCGTGGAAAAGCGTCGTCGGTTCCCCGGGGCGTTTTCCTTCAAAAGCCCCGGGATGTTACGGAAGGCGGCCTTCACAGATTGCCGCCTATAGATAAATTGAACAAAAGGACGCCCTGAAACAGAGAAAATCTGCCTGTTTCAGGGCGTTTTTTTGTGTATCGCCTTACAGGCCGCCATGATATTTCCGTCTTGCCGCGGTCCCGAAACATCCTCCCTGCGATATTTTTTCTTTTCCCGGTTCTGCAGGACGTTGAAAAAATCGGAGGAACTGAGGCGAAGATGGGACGATATTTGAAAGAAAATAGTAGAATTTTTTACATAATGCAACAAATACAAAATATATTTTGCAAATGTTAGTTGCTTTGTAACAAATGATATTATATAGTATCAATTGAAAAGGAGAGGTTCGATGAAAAAATATAGAATATCTCTCACAGCACTTCTGTCGGCTGTCTGCCTGTGCCTCGCGGCTTGTGCGGCGGGAGGCACGGCTTCGAATGGGGAATCCGGAGAGGCTCCCGTCGGGATTGCGGCTTCCAGCGGACAGACAGGCGGAGCGGCCGCCACGATAAGCAGCGAGACGGAAGGGAGCGCCTCCGGCTCAACCACGGCGGAAACCACAACACTGCCGTCCGGTACCCGCCCGACACAGACGACGACCGCTCCGTCTGCGGCGTCCGTGTCCCGGCCGGCTCCCACGGCGGCGACAACGAAAACGCCGGTTACCGCAGCTCCGATGACGGCGGCGCAGAAGCGGGATCAGGTGGGCTTTGGCTTTTACCGCATGGGAAGCATAGAAGACGGCTTGCTGGAAGCGATTGAGGAAGAGGCGGCGAAAGGGCATATCAACACCTACATGACCGGGATGGCCCCCTATAACTTCAATAATGCTCTGATTATGCTGCACAAGGTAAAAGAAGTAGGCGGCATGACATGGCTGGGGATTGCGGAGACCGCCTTCCTTTTTACCCAACCGGTCCAATTGATTGAGAACTGGAAACAGAATCTGCAGACCATGATGGATACCATTGAGCAGGAAGGGCTTATGGACAGCGTGCTGGGCTTCTACTTTGACGAGCCGATGCTGTGCGGTATCAAAAAACCGGAGTTTCGGGACGTGACCCGGTATCTGAGGGAGCGCTGGCCGGAGCTGCGGGTGATGACCGTTTTCGCAGTCAATGCCATTTCGCCGGATGTATGGTCTTCCGGCAACGATCAGCTTCTGGACCACGATACGACGCAGTACCTGACGGACGCGGGCTATGACATGTACGGAAGTGTGGCCGGCGACGCGATTAATACCTATCGGAAAGTCAATGCGGATCTGAAAACGCGCCTGGGCCGCGACGACGTGCGTATCTGGTATGTGCCCTGCATCATGAGCTATCACGGTTCTACCGATCAGAAATACGCCATCGATCATTTGGAGGCCATGTTCAGCTTTCTCAGGGAAGAAAAGAATCCCGGCGGATTAATGTGCTATGCCTACGACATTTCCAACCGGGACGGCATCGGCAATATCGGGTTCCGGGAACTGCGGGAGCGGGAGAAGAATCCCTGGACAACTTTGGAGGACTGGCTGCTTTATGTGGGCAGCGAGACGATAAAAATGAAGAAATGAGCGGGGGGAGGATATCCATGAATCAACAGAACGGAGCCGGCTTTGGGTATTATCGCATGGGCAGCGTCGAAACCGGGCTTTTGGAGGCGCTGGACGAGGAATTTTCCAAGGGACATATCAATACATACATCACCGGCATGGCGCCCGGTTACTTTCAGGATACGGTGGCTGTGCTGCAGAAAATTCGGAAACGGGGCGGTAGAGTCTGGGTCGGGATTGCCGAGACGGTATTTGTATTCACCCGGCCGGTGCAAATTGTGGAGGGTTGGAAGGATCACCTGAAAACCATGATGGATACGCTTGCGTCAGAGGGCCTTCTGGACACTATGCTGGGCTTTTACTTTGACGAACCGATGCTGTGCGGTATCCGGAAGGAGGATTTCCGGGATGTGACCCGGCATCTGCGGGAGACCTGGCCGGGGCTGCGGGTATTCGCCATCTTTGCCACCAATGCCATTTCACCGGACGTATGGTCTTCCGGTGACGATCACCCGCTGGACCCCGAAACCACGCGCTACCTGACCGATGCGGGTTATGACATGTATTGGGATGTGCGGGACGGCGGCATTGAACCCTACAAAAAAGTCAATGCGGATCTGAAAAAGCGGCTGGGACGTGAGGATGTGCATATCTGGTATGTGCCCTGCATCATGAGCTATCACGGTGCCAGTGACGAGGCGTACGCGCTGGCGCATTTGGAAGCCATGTATCAGTTTCTCCGGGAGGAAAGCCATCCCGGCGGACTAATGTGCTATGCCTACGATATTGCCGATCATGACGGAGAGGTCGAAAATATCGGTTATCGGGAACTGCGGGATAGAAAGGAGGACGCCTGGACTACATTGGAAGAGAGACTTCTGCAGATTGGCAGGGAGATTGTAAACGGGTGATTCCATGACCGAAAAGGTCGGAAATCAAAAAAGAACAGGAGGGAACCCTTTTTATGAAGCATGGCAAAGGAACGCGCTTGCTGGCGCTGCTGGCCTGCATCAGCATCGGAAGCATGACGACGGCCTGCTCTTCCCCGAGCAGGCCGGACTCCGGGCCGGAGACGTCGGGGACAGCTTCCGCCGTTCCCACGGCGGAAGCTACGACCGTTTCCTCCGGCGAAGCAGCAACGGAAACCACGGCGGCAGCGGAAACGACGACGGCGACCGATCTGACGACCACCACCGTCCACAAGACCACCACCACTGCCAGGAAAACCACCACGACCGCCAGAAAAACGACGACCACCGCCCAAAAGGAACCCGACTATCCTTCCAAATCGAAAACCTCTTCGATCGGCTTCGGTATGTATGGCGTGGCGCCGGACGACGGATGGACCACCACCTTTGACGATTTCATTCAGAGCGACTGGTGCAATACTTTTTTCGTTGATTCGGGAGATCTGAAAGAAGCGCTGCCAAAGGCCAAAAAGCACAATTCCCAACTTTTTGTCGGTGTGGGAGGCACCCTTTGGCGTTATTACGGCGGGACGGCCAAGCTGATCGACCGGTATCAGGAGGAAATCGATAAGATCATTGAGACGGCCAAAAACACCGGCGCTTATGATGCCTTCGCAGGATTTTATATGGATGAGCCGCTGCTGGCCGGCGTGACCCATCAGGATCTGCTGAAGGCCACCAAGTATATGCGGGAGGCTACCGGCAATAAGAAGCGGGTGTTTATCTGTTTCTCTCTCGCCGGCATTGCGCCGGAGCAGTGGACGACGGAAACGGCAAGCCCGCCCATCACCCCCGAGACCGGCAAATACATCACGGACGCGGCCTTTGATGTATACGGGACCTGGACGGACGCGACCAAAAAGAATTTTCAGGAGCTTACCGACAAAATGCTGACCCGTCTGGGCAATCGCAGTGATGTGCGGGTTTGGTACATTCCGCCGGTGATGAATTACGGCGGACGGATGACGGAACAAAATTCCATTACCTTTTTGAACGGAGTACTGGAACTGCTCAAGAAGCAGAAGAATCCCGGCGGCATCATGGGATATTCCTACTCCGTCGGTCTGAGCGAGACCGAATCCATCGGCAACATCGGTTTGGGAGACATGCTGAAATCCGACAGGAAGGACAGATGGACCAAGCTGTTTGATCGAATCCAAGAGGTTGGCCGCGGCATCTGCACCGGCAAAACCATTGGAAAATAAAAAGGAGGAGAACAGATGAAGGCTATCAAGGGTATTTCGTTACTGCTGGCGGCCGTGATGACCGTCGGTCTGACGGCGGGCTGTGCCAAAGGCAAGGGGTCGTCCAGCGAAATGGGCGAGAGCGCGGTGGTTTCCTCCGGGGATCGCGAGGAATCCTCCCTCGGTCTGACCGATCCCACGGGCGGCGACGATGCTTCTCAGGCGGAAGACAGTTCGAACACGGAAGACACCAGCAGCGACGGCAGCAACAACAGCGGCAGCGGCAGCAACAACAGCGGCAGCAGCGGCAACAACAGCAACAACAGCGGCAGCAGCGGTAACAATAACAGCAGCGGCACCCAGCAAACCGCCAAGCTGGAAGGCAACGTCTATGTCAGCGGATATCCCATTGTCAAAGAAAAGGTAACGCTGAAGGTTATGGCGGTCAAGGGCTATCACAGCGACTATGACGACATGCGCTTCTCTTCGGTGATGGAGGAGAAGACCAACGTTAAAGTACAGTGGATGATGGTTCCCGAGGGACAGCAGGTGGAGAAAAAGGAGCTGGCGCTCCGCTCCGGCAATCTGCCGCATATCATGACCCTGTTCGGCGATATCGTCACCCCCTCCGATGTCAACCGTTACAGCAGCGAGGGCGTGTTTCTGGATATCAGCGGCAAACTGGCCAAATGGGCGCCCAACGCTAAGTCGTGGATCGACAAGAATCCCTACACCAAAGCGGCGGTCACGATGCCGGAGGGCCAGATTTATTCCCTGCCGCTTATCCGCGACGAGGGCCCCTCGAACCATTACTGGTTTATCAACAAGAAGTGGCTCAACAATCTGGGTCTGCAGATCCCGAAGACCACCGCCGAGCTCTACAACGTCATGAAGCGCTTCAAGACCGGTAATCCGGATGGGGACAACATCAGAAACCAGATTCCCTTCGCCATGTGGTGCTGGCATCCCAGCATTTTCAGCCCATGGGGTGTGCCGCTCACCTTCGGCTCCAACGGCATGATTCTCAACAAGAACGACGAGGTCGTTTATGGCTTCCAGACCCCCAATTTCAAGGCGGCCGTTGAGTTCTGGGCCAAGGCGTATAAAGAGGATCTGATCGGCAAGAAGGCGCTTAATACGGATTATACCGAATATCAGAAGATTCTGGCCGGCGGCAAAGTGGGCATCTTCATCTGGAGCTGGCCGGTAACCGCTCTGGGCGAAGAACTGGCTAAAGACTATGCAGTGCTCCCCATTCCGGACAGCAAGTATGCCGGCAATCTGCAAACCGGCGTGGCGCTGTACGGCGCCGGTATCGGCAAGAACACGATATTCTTTACCAAGCAGTGCAATTCGGGGGATAAAGGCAGCGCCGACTTGGCTACCGCCCTGCGCTGGTACGATTACTTCTACACCACCGAGGGCGCGCTGATGAAGCAGTATGCGGATCCGGGTTACAAGTATTACGATTATTCCAACGGCGTGTATACCCTGCGCGACAACACTAGCGCGGATACCTCCAAGGACGCGCCCGGCTACGGTCTGCCTGGTCTGGAGGTCAGCATGACGTCTCTGGGAGTGAAGGAGTCCGCCGCTCTTTCCAGCGCGGCGAAGCTGTCTAAGGAGTTTGAGACGGCTGCCAAAACGGCCTATGGCAAGCAGAAGGTCTATGGTCTGCCCGCTATGCAGTTCACGGCGAGCGAAATCAAACAGATTAATAAATACCAGCCGTATTTCGGCGACGACCTGTCCAAAGCGCAGGGCTTTATGGAGGGAACCCGCTCTATGAGCGAATACGACTCCGTATATCTCAAGGATATGACTCTCAAGGGCGTTGATAAGTATATCGCTCCCTATCGGTCCGCGTATAACCGCGTGAAGAAACAGTTGAAGTGATCCGTTTACCGGGACGGGTCTTTCAAAAATAAAATCAAAGGAGAGAATACTATGACTAGCAAACGGTTTTTGGCCATTGTTTCGTCCGCCCTGTTGATGCTGTCCACCCTGTCGGTCGGTATGGCTGCTTCGGCAGAAGAGGAAGCCCTCAACCCCGCTATGACCATTGTCATCAACGCTGAAGATGACGCCGTAAAGGGCTGGAACTTCGGTGCGGCGGCAGGCTCTCAGGAGATTGCCGACGGCGTTTCTCCTCTGGGCAAGGCGGTCAAGATCACCAACCCGACGGAAGCGGGTCAGTACCCCAACTTTAGCCTTGGGAAAAGCGGCAGCGTAGCCTCCAATGAGGGGATCGCCGGCATGGCCTTCTGGGCGAAAACCGGGGAGAAGGATGTCGATTTCAACATGACGCTGGACTATGGCTGCGGCGCACTGAGCCAGAGTTACACAGAAGTCCTTATCGCCGAGGACGGCACCAGAACGGAAGTGGCAGCTACAGGCAACGTGAAGGTGCCGGCCGACTTTACCGGCTGGGTAATCCTGCCCAAAGCCTGCTTCTCGGATGCGTTCAATCCGGCCGAAATGGCATCCATTCAGTTCAACTGGGATCCCAGTTATTTCCTCGGCACCGTGTTCTATCTGGACAGCTTCGGCTTCTACACCGATCAGGACGCGCTGATTGCCAGTTTAACCCCGGAACAGCCCGTTCCGGAAGAACCCGACGAGCCTGTGCAGAACACCGAAGAGAACAAGGAAATGTGGGTCATCGGCGGCTTTGACGGCGAGAACATCGACGATGGAATTCTTTGGGACAGCGGCGTTGCCAAGTGTGAAAAGACCGCCGCGTCCCCCGACGGCAGCGGCTTGTCCATCACCCCGCCGAAGGATTGCACGTCTTTTGAGGTCAACCCGCGGATCACCATCCCCGACGCCTTGGCCGAGAAAGCGCAGAACGGCGAGTATACCGGTCTCTGCTACTGGTATAAAGCGCCGCTGGAATCCAGCGGCAACCCCGGTCTGAACTATTTCGAAGAGAAAGAGATCGACGGCAAATACTATCGTGTGTGCTATGGTTTCAATGCCGACACCGCGTATTACACCATTGACAAGGACGGTGTATATAGGGAATGCTACGGCGCCCCTGCGCTGCCCGGATTTGAAGGCTGGGTGTTTATCCCCTTTGACAGCTTTGTACGCGGTTGGGGCAACGACGCCCCCGGGGACATCGAATTTGAGCCCTGGTTCAGCAATCAGCTGAATATCACCTACAATCCGACGGGCGAGGGCACCGACGGTCTGGCGGCTCTGTACGATGATTTTGCCTTCTATACCAGCATCGAGGCGGTCAAGGAAGCTTTCGGCGCCAAGGACGAGGAGCTCCCCACGCCTCCTACGGATGATCCTGAGGATCCCGGCGAGGATCCCGGCGAGGATCCCGGCGAAAATCCCACGACGACCAATCCCTCTGAAGATCCCGGAAATGAAAGCGACAACCCGGACACCGGCGTAACCAATCCCATAATCCCGGCCCTGCTGCTGACAGCCGGAGTCGCCGGAGCAGTGGCGCTGAAGACCCGTAAGAGTCGCTGAGCGATTCCTTTCCCTTTATACGCAGAGTGATCGTTATCCGGTAGATGACCACTTATATGGTACGGCGCTCCGGCGCCTTTTGTGACGGCAAGAGTTCCCCGGCGCCTTTTCTGAAGGCGCCGGGGGCAGGGAGGCGTGAAAGATTTGAAGAGCATGAAGAGTATGAAAAGCATATGGAAAAACGGCTTGATATTCCTGTTGGCCCTGTCTGTTACGGGTTCAGCCTGCCTGCCGGCTGGTGCGTCGGAGACCCTGGCGGATCGTTTTAATGGGGATGCCCCGGCAGAGGAGAGCTCTGCCGGGGAAATCCCGACCTATGCCGAATGGCTTGCTGCCCGTGAGCAGGAGCAGTATACCGATGCTGCGGCAGATATCGAACTGTCTGCGGTGAATTACAGCAGCGCCGGCGGTGTCCTCCCTGAAAAGCCGGAGGAATACGCCGGAAAAACGGGCGTTCTCTATATTTCCGAAGACAACAGCTATGTAGAATGGACCGTGGATGCCCCGGAAAAAGGGCTTTATGAGCTGGAAATCGAATATTATACCGGCGGGGGCCGAATGCCTGTTTCCCGCTCGGTTTTCATAAATGGCGAACAGCCCTATCAAGAGGCATCGTCGCTGAATATGTACCGACTGTTTGCCCATGATGGAGAGCCCCGGGTAAATTCTCTGGGCGATGAGGTGCGGCCTGTGGACGTATCCGTAGAAAAATGGGTTTCTGCCCGGCTGTATGACAGCATGGGTAAATACAGTACGCCGCTGAAATTTGCGCTGGAGGCCGGGGAGAACACCCTGCGGCTGGAGTATGTGGATCAGCCGGTGGCTATTGCGTCCATCCGCCTGTGTGCCTCTGAGGAAATACGGCCTTACAGCGAGGTGCTGGCGGACTGGAAGGCTTCAGGCTGCCGGAACGCCTCTCAAAAAATTACTTTTGAGGCGGAGGGGCCGCAGTTAACCGAAAAAAACGACTTTTCCATTACCATGTATGGCGACGGTGACATCTATGCGCAGCCCAAGGGCGTTACGCATACGCGTATGAACGTGATGGGCGGTTATACCTGGAAGAACGGCGGACAGGCAATCACCTGGCGCTTCGAGGTCAAGGAGAGCGGCCTGTATAAATTGGCGCTGCGCGGCGCGCAGTTCTGGAATGACGGCGTTCCCTCGGTGCGCCGTATCGAGATCGACCATACGGTTCCCTTCGAGGAATTTCTGGAATACCGCTTCCCCTATGACCGTGGTTCCTATACCGCCGCGCTGGAGGATGCGGGCGGGGATCCCTATCTGCTGTATCTGAGCGAGGGCTGGCACGAACTGACGATGACGGTGCAGCTGGGGGTGATTGCACAGGTTTTTGAAGAGGTCAACGACAATATCCTGCTTCTTTCCGAAATCGTACATAAAATCGTCATGATCACCGGCTCGGATCCGGACGTCAACTATGACTATGAACTGGATAAAGCGATCCCCTCCTTGATGGATGATTTGCAGCGGCTTCACGATGGGTTGGGGCGGACTGCGGAAAAGCTGCTGGCCGTTTCCAACCGCCGCCCTTCGGTGATCAACAGCTTTGAAGAAATCCAAAGCCAAATCAAGGCCATACTCCGCAATCCGGACAATATCCCCCGCCGTCTGGATGACCTCAACAATGCGCTGACCACCATGGGCGAGCTGCTCAACACGGTAATCGAACAGCCATATATGGTGGATCACTTTGCCTTCCTGCCGCCGGATGCGGAGGTGGATAATCCGCAGTCCAATTTCTGGGACAAATTTATTGCCACCATGCAGAACTTCTTCGCCTCCTTCTTCAAGGATTATAACTCCATCGGCAGCTTCTCCGGCGATATGCCGGTGACGGAGACGCTGGATGTGTGGATTACCAAAGGAAAAGAGTGGGGCGAAATTCTCAAGGAGCTGACCGATTCGTCGTTTACCTCCGAGACGGGTATCCAGATCCGCCTCAACATCATGCCCTCTGGCTCCATTGGTACGGGCGCCAACCCCTTGCTTTTATCCATAAATTCCGGTACGGCGCCGGATATCGGAATGGGTATCGCCTCCAATCAGCCGGTGGAATACGCCATCCGCAACGCTCTGGTGGATCTCTCTTCCATGCCGGGCTTTGAGGTGGTAAGAGAGCGGTTCTATGAGGATATCCTCATCCCCTTTACTTATGAGAACAAAGTATACGCCTTGCCCGAAACCATGAATACCAAAGTGATTTATTACCGTACCGATGTTTTTGAGGAATATGGACTGGAACTGCCCGATACATGGGACGATGTGCGGGATACCCTTATGCCGGCTCTCTATCAGCAGAATATGGAGATATACGTTCCCCAGTCCTACGATATGTTCCTGTACCAGAACGGCGGCCAGTATTACACCGAGGACGGACGGCAATCCGCGCTGGATACCACCGAGGCCTATACGGCTTTTAAGGAACTGGTCGAGCTATACACGCATCTGGGCGTGCCGGTGTCCGCCAACTTCCTGAACCGGTTCCGCACCGGCGAGATGCCTGTCGGTATCGATAGTCTGGGCTTTTACATGACGCTTTCCTATGGTGCGCCGGAGCTGAAAGGAAAATGGGCGATGGCTCCCATCCCCGGCACATGGCGGGATGGGGTGATAGATCGTTCCACCGGCGGTATGGCTGCGGATGCGGATGTGATTATTTCCCAGTCCGATAAGCAGGAGGCGGCATGGGAATTCCTCAAGTGGTGGAACAGCACGGAAACACAGACCGAGTTCGCCGCTCAGGTGGAAGCGCGTATCGGTACGTCTGCCCGCTGGCTGTCCGCCAACAAAGAGGCCTTTGATACGCTGGGCTTCAGCCGCGCGGACAAGGAAGTCATCAACAAAGCGTTCTCCTTTACCACGGAGCAGCCTATCGTGCTGGGGGGATATTTTACCAGCCGTCATCTTACCAATGCGCTTAACCGTTGTATTGTCAGCAATCAGCCTGTCCGCGATTCCATGGAAGAAATGGTGGAACAGATCAATGTGGAACTGCGGCGCCGGCAGGACAGCCAGCAAAAATATACCCAGCCGTCACGTCAATAGCCTGATGCAGTATGGTAGTAGGGAGGAAAAACCGATGAAACAACATTCGCCGCTCTCTGCACGGCGCTCTCCGTTGGCGGCGTTCTGGAGCAAATATGGGATCGGTATTCTGTTTTTTACGCCGATGTGCGTTCTCTTTTTTGTCTTTGTGGTGTTTCCGGTGCTGATATCCATTGGCATGAGTCTGACAAATTACGATATGCTGCAGACTCCGCAGTTTGTGGGATTAGAGAATTACAAGCAGTTGTTTCTGGATGATGAGATTTTTTTGACCGCTTTGAAAAACACCATGATCTTTGCGGTGGTTTCCGGTCCTGTCGGCTATCTGGCCTCCTTTTTCATGGCTTGGGTCATCAACCAACTGGGAATGCGGAAGCTGTTTGCTCTGGCGTTCTATGCGCCCTCCATTACCAGCAGCGTGGCCATGACTACGGTATGGCTGTATTTCTTTTCGCCGGATCGTCACGGTCTGATTAATAACTGCCTGTTGGATCTGGGGCTTATACAGACGCCGATCCTCTGGAATCAGGATTCATCCACCATTTTGCCGGTGGTGATTCTGATCCAAATCTGGATGAGCATGGGCACCGGCTTTCTGGTGTTTTTGGCCGGCCTGCAGAATCTTTCCAGAGATATCAGCGAGGCGGGCCTTATCGACGGTGTGAAAAACCGATTTCAGGAACTGGTATATATCATCCTGCCCCAGATGAAACCGCAGCTTCTGTTTGGCGCCATTAACGCCATAACCGGTGCTTTTGGTGTATTTGATGTAGCGGTGAGCTTTGCCGGGATGCCCAGCCCCAACTATGCGGCGCACACAATTGTGGCCCATATGTATGACTACGCGTTTATTCGTTTTGAGATGGGCTACGCCTCCGCGGTGGCGGTGGTGCTGTTCCTGATCTCGTTTGCCTGCGGGCAGATAGTTATGCGTCTGCTGCAGGATAAAGATTAGGGAGGGATGGAATATGGCTGTCAGCCGAGGGATAAGAATCCGGTTCCGGGATCGTATTGCCCGTGTCGGCATAAAGGACATCCTGCTGTATGCGGTGATGATCTGTTTGGTGGCGTTTACAGCGCTTCCGCTGATTTATGTAATCAGCACGGCCTTTAAGCCTTATGATGAGATCATGAAATTCCCGCCGCAATTTTTCGTGCGGCGTCCTACACTCAATAATTTTGAGGATCTGGTGGTGGCCCTCAGCGGCTCTTCCGTGCCCTTTTTGCGCTATGTTTATAACAGCGTTGTGACCACGGCGGCCACGGTCTTCCTGACGGTGATCGTTTCCTCCATGGGCGCTTATGCGCTGGTCAAGCAACGCGTTCCCGGCGGAAAAGTACTTTTTACCATCATCATTATGGCGCTGATGTTCCCCGGAGCGGTGACGACGATCCCCAGCTATTTGGTAGTGTCTCATCTGGGGATGATGAACTCTCATCTTGCGCTGGTCGTCCCCAAGATCGCCGTGGCCTACAATATGTTCCTTATGAAGCAGTTCTGCGAACAGCTTCCGAATCCTATTCTGGAGGCTGCGCGGATCGACGGTGCCAGCGAATGGACTATCTTTCGCAAAATCGTGTTTCCTTTTCTGACGCCGGCTTGGGCCACCCTGATTGTGTTCTCCTTTGTCAGCAACTGGAACGATTATTTTTCGCCCTTGGTATATATTCAGGACGAAGCGCTCAAAACGCTGCCTTTGGCCCTTTCCACTATTGGCGAATCGGGCAATGTGGCGCGCGCCGGCGCCATGGCGGCGGCAACGTTCCTGACCACGCTGCCGACAATCGTTATTTTTACCATTATGCAGGGCCGCGTTATCGAAACCATGGCCTATTCGGGCATCAAGGAATGAGGGAGGAAGCGGTATGAGGAAAAGAATCAAACGGCTGTCGGTGCTGTGTCTGCTTCTTCTGCTGCCGGCTTTCCCGGCAAGCGCCTATGTGCATGAGGGGGAGGCCTATGTACTGGATGAGAGCGGCGAGTCCCGGCTCTCCATCCCGGCCCCTTATGTGCCTGTCGGCCTGATCGGCAATATTGGCGGCGATTACCCCTATTTCAGCAATCCGCAGGATATTTTTATTACCTCCGAGGATGAGGTATACGTTTGCGACACGGGCAACAGCCGTGTGATAAAGCTGGAGGACGGGAAACTGACGGCGGAATATACCGAAGCGGACGGAATCTCTTTTTATGAGCCTATGGGCTGCTTTGTGGATGAGTACGGCCATATTTTCATTGCCGATACCGGGAATGCCCGCGTGGTGCACTTGAATGACAAAGGCGAATTCGTGGAAGCCTTTGTGCAGCCGGAATCGGAGCTTTTATATGATTCCGACCAGTTTGAGCCGAACAAGGTGGCAATCAGCGAAAATACCGGCTATCTCTATGTATTGCAGGGCAAGCATTTTATGACGCTGGATGCGTACAACCAGTTCAGAGGCTATATCGGTGCCAGTCAGGTGGGCTTTAATCTGCGGGATTTTCTCTATCGTGTGTTTGCCAGCGATGAGCAGAAGATGCAGGTGGGGAAAAAGGAGCCGTCGCCCTACAACAATTTCCAGTTGTATAAGGACGGCCTGTTGTATGCGGTTTCCAATGCCGAAAGCAATCAGATCCGTGCGATCAACACCGTGGGCAACAACGTCTATCCGGACGGCTTTTATGGTGAGATGAGCTTTGACGAGACCGGAACGGCCGTATACCCGCTGTTTTCCGATATTACGGTGGGAAACGGGATTATTACCGTGGCGGAGCAGAACTCCGCGCATTTGTATCAATATGACAGCGAAGGGAATCTGCTGGCGGTCTTTGGCGGGAAGGGAACGCTGGCCGGGCAGTTTGACGTGATCTCCAGCATCGCGCAGGATTCGCAAGGACGCCTTTATGTGCTGGATTCTTCGCACAATACCATTCAAATCCTTGAGCCGACGCAGATGATTCGCATGGTGCAGGAGGCCAACGCTCTGTATCTGGACGGCCATTATACCGAATCCGCCGACAAGTGGGAGAAGGTTATGTCCATGGTTTCCAACTATCCGCTGGCGAGAAAAAGCATCGGCAAAATCCAGTATAAGCAAAAGGATTATGAAGCGGCCAAGGAAAATTTCTACGCAGTGAATGCCCGTGAGGATTACGGACTTGCTTTTGAAAAAAGCCGCTATCTGTTTTTGCAGAAATATTTTTCCTGGGTGGTATGCGGGCTGGCGGCAGCGGCTGCGCTTCTTGTGTATTTGCTGATACATTTCCGGCGAAAAGCGCTGCAGTATGAGAACGATCTGTACGGCATTGTGCGGGAACCCCGCTCCGGAAAAAAGAAGCGTCGGTGAATTTTTGGAAGCCGATGGCTTGTGGTAAAAGGAGACAATGTATGGATGATTTAAAGCTTGGGGTATTGATGTTCTTTTATCCGGTGAAAGCCTGTGCGCTGATTAAGCGCCGGCGTGACGGCTTTCGTCCGCTTCCCGTGTTGATTTTGGTCGGGTTGGCTCTGCTGGTTCGGGTTGCGGGTGTGTACACGACCAGTTTTACGGTGGCAAGCATACGGCCGCAGGATGCCAATCTGCTGTATGAAACAGGCATTTTGCTGGTGCCTTTTCTGGCATGGGTATTGTGCAGCTATGCCATCCTGTCCATTATGAGCGGCGAAACCAAGCTGACGGAAAATTTGACGGCCTGCAGCTATTGTCTGGTGCCGTATATTGTGATTACACCGCTGTTGACGGCCCTGTCCCATATGGTGTCCACGGGAGAGGCGGCGCTGTTCGACACCCTGTCTATGATTGTGCTGATCTGGGTGCTTCTGCTGCTGTTTACTGCCCTCAAAAGCCTTAACGATATCCATTTGGGACGCGCTCTGTTTATTGCCCTGCTCAGCGTGATGCTGATGCTGATTCTGGCAGCGGCGGTGATGCTGGTAGTGGCGCTGATCAGTCAGGTAGTCAATTTTGCAGTGGAAATCGTTAAAGAACTTCGCCTATGAGCGGCGCGAAAGGAGTGTCCGAAATCGTGAAGGGAAGGAAACGCTGGATCGCGGTCGGTGCCGGAGCAGCGGCAGCCGCCGTGTTGGCGGTGCTGCTGTGGGTAATCCCGGGTTCATCGGTACGCATCCCCGAAGGGGCGCTGAAGGATGTCTATTGCCCGGAGGCCGCGCCGGTCTATACGGGGGAAGAAATTCAGGAGGAAGCGCTGACAGCAGTTGGCGCAAACGATCAATTGGA
This sequence comes from uncultured Oscillospiraceae bacterium, assembly GCA_905192745.1. GTDB lineage: Bacteria > Bacillota > Clostridia > Oscillospirales > Acutalibacteraceae > Avimonas. The sequence goes on along the minus strand of CAJJLZ010000014.1, from coordinate 33,218 downwards.
GCTGCTGTACGATCCGGCAGCTGTGGCGGTACAGATCCGGGATAAACACAACGATTTTATATGGTCTTCGGCTTTTGATCCATCCGCTTACGCCTATGAGGCGGACGAGGCTCTTGCCCGCGGTCTGGCCACCCTTTTTCAAATCGTGTATACCGATGCGGAAGGAATCACCAGTACTGTCCGTTCCCATGATGAGGGGGTGAATATCCGGGCGGAGAAATTGGAGAACGGTGTCAGCCTGCATGCTTCCTTTCCGGATATTGCGATGGCAATGACCGTTGAAATCTGGCTGGATGGAGAGGGACTCAACGCCCGGATTCCGCAGGACGGGCTGGAGGAAACAGGGGGATACCGGCTGGTGTCGGCGGATCTCCTGCCGATGCTGGGCGCGGCCGATAACAGCGAAGAGGGATATATGGTATATCCGGATGGATCCGGCATGATTTACCGGTACAAAGAATCGGTATCGGATATTCCCAAGCAGATCCATAAAGATATTTACAGCCCGGTGCTTTTGGATTATGCGGACGTCACTTCCAGCGTAGCACAGGGACACAAAAATATTTCGCTGCCTGCATTTGGCGTGGTAAAGGGGCAGAACGCTCTGGTGGGCTATGTCAGTCAGGGGGACGATAATGGGTATATCCAGCTTCTGCCCAGTGGGTATGGTTATCTGGTAAACAGCCTGAATGCGGGCATCACCTATCGGAAAACCTACAGCTTTCAGACGCCCGACGGCTCGGAGGAATTTGCCATTGAGCAGGAGCGGCGTACCGGTGATCTGCAGGTCAAGTATTTTTTCCTGCAGGGAGAAGATGCGGACTATTCCGGTATGGCCGGAGCTATCCGCCGCTACCTGAAAAGCAGCGGCCGCCTTTCGGCCTCTCCGCTGCTGGAGGAGGAAACGGCGCCGGTATACACCGAGATTCTGGTTGAGGCGCGCGAGCAGACCATGCTGTGGGAAAACGAGGTCGTGATGACGGATTTTAAGACCTGCCGTTCGATTATGGAGGATCTTCAGACGGAGAATGTGAGACTGATTGCCAGTCTGCTGGGCTGGCAGAAAGAGGGCTACGGCCAATATCCTGCCCACAGCGCGCCCTCCGGAAGCGTGGGCGGTGCCAAAGGGCTGGAGGAGCTGAACCGGTTTTCTTCCGAGAACGGAATCCATCTTCTGCTGTCCGAAAATTTTACCCGTGGATTTGAAGGCGTGGGGGGCTTCTCCAAAAACAAGGAATCTGTTTACAGCGCGGATGGACTGCCGGTGGCGGATAAGCTGGGAGAAGAATATTTTCTCAATGCCTACAGCCAGCTGACAAAGCTCACCCAACAATTGCTTCCGAAATATAAGGACTGGGGGTCCGGTCTTGCGCTGGAGGAACTGGGGCGTTTTCTTTATGATGATTACAGCAAGACCGGCAATATGACCCGTATGGATACCATGGCTGCCTATGTGCAGATAACCGAGGCGGTGAAAGAGCAGATGGGAATAGCCGCCGTACAAAACGGCAACGCATACCTGCTTTCCTGTGCGGATTTTCTCTTTAATGTGGCGGATTCCGGCTCCGGTGATCCGCTGCTTGACGAAGCCATTCCCTTTTATCAATTGGTGGTGCATGGCAGCATCCCCTATTGTTCGCATATTGCCGCGAATATGTCCTGCGATGAACGGGCGCAGCAGCTCCGCTGGGCCGAATACGGCAGCGTACCCTACTATCTTGTGACCGGCGGCGACCCGGTGAAACTGAAGGATTCTTATGTGACTACGGTGTTTTCCTCCCGCTATGAAGGCCTGAAGGAATCGATGCACAAGGCGGTTGAGGAATATAGCCGGAAAATGGATGGCCTGTGGAATCAGGAAATCCGGGAACATATTTCTGTGGATGATATGCTGAAAAAAGTGGTTTATGCGGACAACTCCCGTGTGTATGTCAACTACGATACCGTGCCGCGCGAGGTGGACGGCGTGACCGTTGCTCCGCAGGATTATACGGTGTGTCTCCCGGACGGGACACAGCGATGAAAGGGGGATTAACCGTGACATTACGTTCAGGGAACCGGCGGGGCCTTTCGCTTACACGCAGAAAGGGCTTTTATGGCTATGTGTTTATCGCCCCATGGCTGGTCGGCACGGTGCTGGTTTTTGCCTATCCGATTCTGTATTCGATTGTGATCAGCTTTTCCGAAATTATCAACGTAACGGAAAACAAACTGCAGTTTGTAGGCCTGGCCAACTATGTGCGCGCGTTGATGGAGGATGTCACCTTTGTGCCGACCTATTTGGAGACGATCCGGGAAACACTGCTGAACACGCCGCTGATCAATGTGTTCGCCATGTATATTGCGTTGCTGCTCAACCGGGATATCCGCTGCCGTGGCTTATTCCGCGCCACCTTTTTCCTGCCGGTAATGCTTGGCACCGGTTTTATTATGCAGCAGCTGCTGGGGCAAAAAGTGGACGCCGATGCGATGGAGGTGGCACGCGGCCTCCTTCTTCCGGATCAGCTTACGTTGTATCTCGGTCCTTCTGTCACTGGCTTTATTCAGAACTTTTTGAGCAAGATCACCATCATTTTATGGAAATCCGGTGTACAGATCATTATTTATCTGGCCGGCCTGCAAAGTATTTCCAACTCGCTGTATGAGGCGGCACGGGTGGATTCGGCAACCGAATGGGAGATTTTCTGGCTGATCACACTGCCGATGATGGCGCCGATTATTCTGCTTAATTTGATTTATACGGTGGTGGATTCTTTTACCGATGCTTCCAACCCCGTTGTTGCGTATATTTATCAGATTGGCTTTGAAGGTCCCTCACAATTTGAATTTGCTTCGGCGATGAGTTGGTTCTATTTCCTGTTTGTCATTTTGTTGGTTGGGCTGATCTTTTTGATCATGCGGCATTTTGTCAGCAACGTCAGCGAAAAAAGCTGAATACAGGCAGGCTTTGCGAAAGGATGATGACAATGAAAAAGCAGACGCACTCCGCGCACTGGTTCGCAAAAGCAAATCATGGACTGTATGCGCTGTTCGTCTATGTACTGCTTTTTGGTCTGGCTTTTGTGTTCTTGTATCCCTATCTTTATATGCTGTCTACCTCTTTCAAGTCTTATAATGACCTGATCAATCCTACGGTCAAGTGGTTTCCCAAGGATTTTTCGCCGGAAAACTATCGCTTGGCGGCGCAGGCGCTGGACTTTGTACACAGTGGCCTGAACACGATTTTTGTAGCGGGGGTCGGTACGATCGGTCATGTGCTCGTTTGTTCTTTTGTGGCCTACGGCTTTGCCCGGTTTCGTTTTGCGGGCCGCAGCCTGATGTTCGCCGTGGTGGTCCTGTCCATTGTGGTGCCGGTACAAACGCTGATTGTCCCGCAGTATATCACCTGGGTCAACCTCAATATGGCGGATTCCTACTGGCCAATTTTATTGCCCACTTTTCTTGGCTATGGCCTGCGGGGCGGGTTGTTCATCTTCCTGTTCCGCCAGCAGTTTATCAAATTGCCGCGGGTGCTGGAGGAGGCGGCGGAAATCGACGGCTGCGGGCCAATCCGTACTTTTTTCCGCATAGCGCTGCCTACGGCCGGCGCCACCATCGTGGTATGCATGGTGCTGTCAGTGGTGTGGCATTGGAATGAATTTTTTGAATCCTCTATCTATATTTCCCGCCAGTCGGAGTGGCTGCTGCCACAGTCGCTGCCGTCCATGTATTCCCTGATTCAGTCTCTGGCGACTTCCGACCAGCCTTGGATGGCGGAGATGCAGTTTACCTATCATGAGGGTGTAGTCATGGCGGGCACGGCGCTGGCGACCCTGCCGCTGCTGATATTCTATCTGTTTATGCAGCGTAAATTTATGGCCAGTATCGAACGCAGCGGCATTGTGGAATAATCGGCACAGAAGGAAAGTCAAAAATGGGCCGGAAAAGCGAACGGTGCGGTTGATATGGATCCAAAAGCAGAATTCTTGGCGGAACGCCATGCGGCGGGACAAAGAGAAAGAAAAAAGAGAAAAAACCAAAGGAGGAAGAAGTATGGTTATTCAGGGATGGTTTGAAAAAAGCATACACAAGGTATTTCCGGACGAGACGCCCTGTCAGCGTCCGGCGGCGCATATTTATGCGGCCAGACGGGAAGGAGAGGCGTGCCAGTTGGTGCTCCGGGCGGAAGCAGACAGTACCGTGAGGCTGAATTTTTCGCCGGTAGTCAACGCGGCCGGCGAAGCATTGAAAGCGGATGTATTTGAGGTGCTGTACCTGCAGGCGGGGAGCCATGGCGTATGGGCGGACCCCCTTCGTCCGGCGGGGGGCACCCTGCAGCTCAAGGCGGGGGAGGCCAAAGCGCTGCTATGGCGTATTCATACAGAAGCGGAAAACGCGCCCGGAGAATACGCGGGAAGCGCGGAAGTGGCGGCGGAGGACGGCGCGAAGCTTGTGTACCCGCTGACAGTCACGGTATGGGATTTCGTGCTTCCGGCCGCGCCCAGCTGCCAGACCGCTTTTGGGCTTCGGCAGGATGTGCTGGAGGAGTTTTACGGTTTAGAAAAGGATTCTGCCGAGAGCCGCGCTATGTATGCGAAATATTACGAGTCGCTGCTTGCCCATAAAATCTCCGCATATGAGCTGCCGGAGGATATCCGCTCCGACAAGGCGGACGCCTATATGGACGATCCCCGGGTGACCGGATTTAGGATTCCGCTGGCGGAAACCGATGAGGAGCTCAATCAATATTTTGGTAAACTGCGGCAGAAGCGGGAGTGGTTTTCCAAAGCGTATTTTTATGCGCTGGACGAACCCAGCGGTAAGGCGTCTTATGAGAGGATGGAACAGATCAGCGCCCGACTGAACCGTTTGGAACCCAACTTCCGGCAAGTGATTCCCTTTTATATGAATCCGCAGTTTGATATCCGGCTGCATGCGGTGGAGAGCATGACCGGCAAGGTGCGGATATGGTGCCCGGAATCCAACACATGGGACGATCTCAACGCGTGGGATAAGATTGGCCGCGGGCCGGACAACTCGCTGGGGACTAAAATGAGGGCGCGGCAGGCGGTCGGTGAAACCGTGTGGTGGTATGTGTGCTGCGGACCGCGGGCGCCCTATTGCAATCTGCACATCACCATGGAAGGCATCCAGCACCGGCTGCTGTTCTGGCAGCAGATGCAAAAGCATGTGGAAGGTCTTTTGTACTGGTCAACCGACTGGTGGGTCAAAGAAACCGGCACGTCGAATCCTTGGACGGATATGGCCACGGTCAAGGAGATTGACCCGGATCTCTACGGAGACGGTTCGCTCTTTTACCCGGGGCCGGAAGGGCCGCTGCCCTCCTTCCGGCTGGAATGCGTGCGGGATGGAATTGAAGATTTCGAATATTTAAAAATGGCGGAAGAACGGCTGGGCCGTGATTTTGTAGACGACATCATTGGCCGGGTGACGACATCCCTAACCGAATACAATACCGATGAGGATCACTTTGAAGAGGTGCGTATCCGGCTGGGGAAGGCTCTGGAACAAACGCGGCACGGCTGATCCGCTCAGTACGGCAGGAGGAGAAACGCATGTCGAGTCTTTCGTTATACAGTACCGTGGGCAAAACGTCCTGGTTTACGCTGCAGGGTTATTATGCGGAAAACTTTCCTTCTTACCGGATGAAGCGCCATTCGCATAAACGCATTGAGGTGATGTATGCCGTATCCGGCAGTTTTTTCATCGAGATGCGCTGTAAGGAAAAGTGGAAAGCGATGCCGATCCGGCTGGGAGAAATGATTGTGATCGATTCCGAAGCGCCGCATTCCTTGCTGATTCCCGCCGGCGGGGAGGCGCGCATTCTCAATCTGGAGATGGAAGTCAACCACGACAATATGACCACATTTAATATGGGGCAGCTATGTGCGGTCAGCGAGGGGCTTACCCGCATGATGAAAGATGCTCAGCCGTATCTGAAAATTGTGGATAACCACGACGTGCAGAAGATTATCCATTCCATCCATCAGGAATTGCAGTTGTCCGAGGTGCGGCAGGATACCGAGAGCGGGTATATGCGCAATCTGCTTCTGGCACAGTTTTGGATCGCCGTCGGCCGCTGCTATAAAGAGCGCCGCCAATCCGGTTCGCTGTATTCCTATGTGAAAAGGGCGCTGGAATATATCGACGCTCATTTCTGCAACGATATTACGGTGGAGGAAATTGCCGATTACGCCGGCATTCACTGCAGCTATCTTCAGCGGATTTTTAAAGAGAATATCGGCTTTTCACTGATGAGCTATGTAAATAAGGTGCGGATCGAGCGGGCCTGCTACCTTCTGCTGAATTCGGAATTGTCCATTGAGAAGATCGCGGCAGAATCAGGCTTCAACAACCGCCAGAATTTTGCTTATATGTTTAAACGGATGATGAATGTCACCCCTCGTGAATACCGCACCAATGAAGCCAACGACAATATGCGGGTTTTCTATTCACCGGAATATACCAACAAAATTGAAGAGTGAGGAAAAAGATGAACACTCCGATGACTTGCGAAAACACATACACTTTGGAACATCATCAAATGACGCTGCATTTTTTGCGGACAGAGGATCAGTTCGCCCTTTGTGCCTTCCAGCCGTCTTCGATACCGTTGGAAGGGGAGCACATTGCCCGCCCGCTGGTCAATCTGGCTGTATCGGGAGAAGCGGCCGGCGGTTTGCATACCACGACGCACGCCTCTTATGCCCTGATGTCGGAACTGAAGCTGGAACATCTTGTGCAGGAGAATTTGCGGCTGGTCGCCACCTATGTTTTGCCGCGGAAAAAGCTGCGTCTGGCGGTCACCGTAGAGGCTGTGCCTGAGACGGCGGTGCTGCGGGTACATACTGCGGCGGAAAATATCGGCGGAGAGCCGGTGGATATCCGCTTCCTGTCCAGCGCTTTTTTGCAGGGTTTATGTCTGGGCGGTCTGCGGGATGTATTCGACCCGCAAAGAATCAGGGTGCATTACTGCCGTCAGACCTGGCATGGAGAGGGACAGTGGCAAACCTCTTCGCTTGAGGAAATGGGGCTGTATAAGGGCTCTGTGATCTGGTGCGGATGCAGTGCCTCCATCCAGTCAGTGGGCAGCTTCCCCACTTCCTGCTTTGCCCCTGTAATGGTTATTGAAGACACCGAGAGCAATTCCTTCTGGTATGTGCAGTTGGAGACAGCGGGAAGCTGGAGCCTGGAGCTGGGATACAGCGGGAATTATCAGAAGGGCGGGCTGTATCTGCTGGCCGATGCCGCGGATGAAAACGTAGGGGGCTGGCATCATACGCTGCAGCCCGGAGAACGCTACACGGCAGACTGCGCTGCCGTGGGATGCCTGCAGGGAAGCTGGAATGATGTGTTGCGGGAGTTGACCAGATATCGCCGCACACTGGCTCCCGCCGGCCCTCGCCCTTTGGTGTTCAATGATTATATGAATTGTATCTGGGGCGCCCCTACCGATGAATTATTGCTTCCCCTTATTGACCGGGCCGCGGAGCTGGGTGCGGAGGTGTTCTGCATTGATTCCGGATGGTTTACTGAGCCAGGGCGGCACTGGTCGGGAGATTTCGGCGACTGGCTGCCCGGAGAGCGCCGCTTCGGTGAGATGACCCTGCAAGGAATTTTGGATCAGATCCGCAGGAAGGGGATGCGGGCCGGCCTCTGGACGGAGATCGAGGTATGCAGCGATACGGCCCGGTGGTATGCCAAGCCGGACAGTTGCTTTTTGATGCGCAACGGGAAACGGGTAGAGGGCGGTATGCGCACCTTCCTGAATTTTACCGATCCGCAGGTGCGTGTACATATCCGGAACGTGTTGGAACGGCTGATCGGTATGGGCGTTACCTTTTTCAAAAATGACTATAACCTGAGCACGGGAATCGGCGCCGACAACCTGGCCGATTCCGCGGCCGAAGGCTTGCGGAGGAATATTGACGCCTTTTATATGTTGTTGGACGAGGTACGCCTTGCTCATCCGGAGGTAACGTTGGAGGGATGTGCTTCCGGCGGCATGCGCGGCGATTATAAAACGTTGCAGCATGTGGATATCAACAGTTTTTCCGATCAAGTGGATTATCGCCGTTGCCCGTCCGTCATCACCGGGTGCCTGTGCAATATCTTACCGGAACAGCTGGGGGTGTGGTGTTATCCCTGGCCGGCTCCCTTTGAAAATGTGGATTGCACGGCCTATCTTTGCTCGGAGGAATATCGCCGCGCTATGGCTGATACGGAACAGACCGTGTATAATGTGATCAACGGCATGTGCGGACTGATGTATCTTTCCGGGCGTATTGATTGCATGGATGAGGCGAACCTGACCGTATTGCGCGAAGGCGTGGAGATGTTCAAACAAAACCGCGCCTTTCTTGCCGGCGCTTATCCTCGAGTGGTGGCGCCCCATGTGCCTGTGGGAGATCTGCAATCCTGGCAGGCGGCGGCGTTGGAGGATGAAGCCTCCCGGCGAATGCTGCTGGCGGTCTGGCGCAACGGTGCGGCGGATGATGTTTTTGAGATGGATCTGGGCTTGGCGGGGAAAACGGTGTCGATAGCCCAGCGCTTTCCCACTCATATCCGCGATGCCAAATGGCGATATAATGCGAACAGCGGGCATCTTACCGTGCAGATGCCGAAGAACTATACGGCGCGGCTGTTTGAAATTTTGGTTGAAGACTGAAGGCTGGAGCAAAATGGAGCAAAATAAAAATCAGACCGAACCCCACAGGGGTCCGGTCTGATTTTTTGCGTGAGCCAAGCCTTCCTTATTTCCCTTGCGGGTTTATCCCGCGTATTCGGTCACTTCAATGCTGTTGATGACCACGTCGGTCACCGGCTTGCTGTTGGAAACCTCCACCTTGGAGATGGCGTCTACCACGTCCATGCCGTCGAACACCTGACCAAACACCGTATGCCCGCCGCTGGTCCGCCACGCGCCGTCCAGATGAATGTTGCCGCCGTGCTGGGCGTAAAGATCGAACACCGCGTCGGGGATCGCTTCCCCGTAAAAGCCGATGCCCATATTCTGCTGGAGCAGAGCGCCGTAGAACTGTTTCCAGTTGGTGATGTCGGCTTTTTTTAGGTCCGCCTTCTGTTTCTCAAAGGCATCTTCATAAGCGGAAAAGTCCACAGCGGGCGTATTGTTAATGAAGAACTGGCTGCCATTGGTATTCACGCCGGAATTCGCCATCGAAAGCGCGCCGGTAAGATTAATCAGCTTCTGATCGAACTCATCCTCGAACGAATCGCCCCAGATGCTTTTTCCGCCGGTACCGTCCCCCTCCGGATCGCCGCCTTGGATCATAAAGTCCTTAATCACCCGGTGAAAGATCAGGCCGTCGTAATAGCCGTTCTTTGCATGAGTGGTGAAATTTTCTACCGCCTTGGGCGCAGCTTCGGGGAAAAAGAGGATGGAGATATCCCCCATGCTGGTGTGCATGATTGCCACCGTATCGCCCACGGCTGGCTTTTCCAACTGAAAGCCGACCGTCTTATCCGGATAGGCGGTCCCTACGTCGTTTTTCGGGGTTTCCTCCTTTTTGGTGCAGCCGCCGAGCAGCGCAATCCCAAGCAGAGCCGCTGTAAGAGCAGCCCCAATCCGAGCCTTCTTTCGGGTATTTTTCATTCTGCGTTATTCATCCTTTCTGCGGCGGGATCGCCGCGGAGTGATTTCCGGCAGATCGGGGCGCGTTCCCTGTCCAGCCGGAGAAAACGGTTGATCTCGTCGATTTCCTCTGACTGCCGCTTTAAAAAACCGCGCCCTTCCTCCGTTCGGGCGACCAGCCGTCCGGTACGGCAAACCGCACGGACAAAGTCCCGGCGAAGCGGCACATGCGCGCGTTCCCGCACCAGCGGACAAACCCGCCAGGCACGGGGATCGTATACCGCCCGAATGCGTCCGTCCTCCCCATAGTAGGGGAAGAGGGGAAAGAGGCGGCAGGCGAGGGGGCGTTTTTCCCGGGGGCAGTGTCCGCCGCAGACAAAAAGCGAATCCTGTCCGGCCGGGAAAATCTGTGCTTCCGGCCAGTTCTCCCTGATCGGGGCGCTTTCCTCGCCTTCGTGGGGAAAAAGCAGCATTCCGGACGGAGAGACGGCGTCTCCGCATCCGGCGGAAAGGTCCCGGCAGCAGGCCCCGCCGCAAACCGTACCGCAGTCCGCCGTCAGGGGAGTAACCGCTCCGACGGCGGACTCATCAAACAAACGGTATATTTTCCTATAATCAATACTTCCGGTAAAATATATACGGGCCATTACGCGTCGTATTCCTTGATTTCAATGGACTGAATGGTTACGTCCGCCTTCGGCTTGTCGTTCATCCCAACCGCCACTCCGGCGATCGCGTCCACCACGTCCATGCCGTCGTATACTTGGCCGAATACCGTGTGCTTAAAGTCCAGCCACGGGGTGCCGCCCACCGCCGCGTAGTTTTCCGCAACCTCTTTCGGGAAACCGCGGTCGGCCAGCGCGGGCATCTGGGCAAGCATCTGCGCCGGGCAGTCGGCCGCCTGAACGATGAAGAACTGGCTGCCGTTGGTGTTCGGTCCGGCGTTCGCCATGGAAAGCGCGCCGCGGTAATTCCGCAGTTCGATGTCAGGCTCGTCCTCAAAAGAGCGGCCCCAGATGCTTTCACCGCCGGTGCCGGTCCCCTGCGGGTCGCCGCCCTGAATCATAAAATCCTTGATTACGCGGTGGAAGATCAGGCCGTTATAATAGCCGTTTTTCGCGTGGGTGGTGAAGTTCTCAAAGGTTTTCGGGGTCTTTTCCGGAAAAAGCCGGATAGCGATAGCGCCCATGCTGGTGTGCATGACCGCGACGGTTTCGCCCTTGACGGGCCGGTCGAGCTGATTCATGATCGGCTCCTTTCTAAACTTTCAGTATACTATACCCGGAATAATCTGCGGAAGAACCGGCGAGTGACGTATGGATTGCGAAAGCAATCAATACGCTTTCCCCCAAACCACCATGTGTTTCGCGGGCTTGCCGCAGCAGACGCAGGTGTCGGCGATGTGCTCCTGCTCAAAGGGCATACAGCGGCTGGTAACGCCGGCCTGCTCCTTGAGCGCCATTTCGCATTCCAGATCGCCGCACCACATGGCTTTGATAAAGCCGGGCTTGTTATCGGCCAGATCCTTCATTTCCTCCATGCCGGCGGCGGAATAGGTCATCGTCTCACGGCGCGCGAGCGCCTTCTGATACAAGCCGTCGTGTACGGCTTTCAGCAGTTTCGGCAGGGTTTCCTCCAGTTCGTCCAGCGGAACAAAGGTCTTTTCCCGGTTGTCCCGGCGGACCAGCACGCACTGGTTTTTCTCGATGTCCTTCGGGCCGATCTCCAGCCGCAGGGGCACGCCCTTCATCTCATACTCGGCGTATTTCCAGCCGGGGGAATTGTCCGAATCGTCCATCTTCACCCGGACGACCTTCTGCAGGCGGTCCCGCAGTTCGGCGGCTTTTTCGAGCACGCCGGGCTTGTGCTGGGCGACCGGGACGATCACGACCTGAACCGGCGCGACGGCGGGGGGCATCACCAGCCCGTTGTCGTCGCCGTGGGTCATGATGATCGCGCCGATAATCCGGGTGGACATTCCCCAGGAGGTCTGGAAGGGATGCTGCAGGGTGTTGTCCCGCCCGGTGAACTGGATTCCGAACGCGCGGGCAAAGCCGTCCCCGAAATAGTGGCTGGTACCGCTCTGGAGCGCCTTGCCGTCGTGCATCATCGCTTCGATGGTGTAGGTGGCTTCCGCCCCGGCGAACTTTTCCTTGTCGGTTTTCCGGCCCTTGAGGACCGGGATGGCGAGCGATTCTTCGCAGAAGTCGGCGTACACGCCGAGCATCCGCTCGGTTTCAGCCATGGCTTCCTCCGCCGTTTCGTGCATGGTGTGGCCTTCCTGCCAGAAGAATTCGGTGGTGCGCAGGAAGGGACGGGTGGTCTTTTCCCACCGCACGACCGAGCACCACTGGTTATACAGCTTGGGCAGGTCGCGGTAGGAGTGGATGATATTCGCGTAGTGGTCGCAGAACAGGGTTTCGGAGGTCGGGCGGACGCAGAGCCGCTCCGGCAGTTCTTCCGTTCCGCCGTGGGTAACCCACGCCACCTCGGGCGCGAAGCCTTCCACATGGTCCTTTTCCCGCTGCAGCAGGCTTTCGGGGATAAACATCGGGAGCATGATATTCTCATGCCCCAGCGCCTTGAAGCGGGCGTCCAGATCGTTCCGGATATTTTCCCACAGGGCGGTGCCGTAGGGGCGCACGATCATGCAGCCCCGCACGCCGGAATAGTCGGCGAGCTCGGCTTTTTTCACAACGTCGGTATACCATTGGGCGAAATCCTCGTCCATGGAGGTGATGGCTTCCACCATCTTTTTATTGTCGGCCATTGTCTGACTTCCTTTCGCGGGCGGGGCGTCCCCGCCGAATCCGGGTTGCAGAGGGTCTCTATTTCCTGTCGGCTTGGGAGTCGTCGTCCTTTTTTTCCTCCGTGGTCTTATTCAGCAGCACGATCACGCCGAGCAGCAGCACCATGACCACGAAAATGCCGACCATGCCCAGCAGCATCAGCAGCAGGGCGTCGCTGAAATTCGCCATTCCCTGAAATTCAATATGCATAAAGCCATTCGTCCTTTCTCTGTCCGTTGCGTCAGGCGCCGATCAGGCGGGGAACCACCGTCAGGATAATGCCGCCCGCGACGACCGAGCCGATCTGGCCCGCAACGTTCGCGCCCACGGCGTGCATGAGCAGGTGGTTCTGGTTGTCTTCCTTGAGCGCCATCTTCTGGATGACCCGCGCCGACATCGGGAACGCGGAAATACCCGCGCCGCCGACCATCGGGTTGATCTTTTTCCCTTCCGGCAGGAAGAGGTTCATCAGCTTGGCAAACAGCACGCCGCCGATGGTGTCGAACACAAAGGCCACCAGGCCGAGCGCCATAATCACGATGGTTGCCACCGTCAGGAACTGTTCCGCCCGCATGGTGAAGGAAATGGTCAGGCCAAGCAGAATGGTAATCAGGTTGGCCAGAGTGGTCTGCGCGGTCTGGGACAGGCTGTCCAGCTTCAGGCACTCCCGCAGCAGGTTGCCGAACATCAGCATACCGACCAGAGATACCGAGGCGGGAGCGACCAGCCCGGCAATGATGGTCACGATGATGGGGAACAGGATCCGGGTCAGACGGGAAACCGACTGCGGGTTATACGGCATCCGGATCATCCGTTCCTTCTTGGTAGTGACCATCCGGATGGCGGCGGGCTGGATGATCGGCACCAGCGCCATATAGGAATACGCCGCCACAGCGATCGCGCCCATGTTTTCCGATTGGAAAATCTTCGCCACAAGGATAGAGGTGGGGCCGTCGGCCGCGCCGATGACGCCGATCGCCGCCGCTTCCTTGAACGGGAAGATGAAGGAGGCGAGGAACACGGTCAGGAAAATGCCGAACTGGGCGGCCGCGCCGAACAGAAGCATTTTCGGGTTGGACAGAAGCGGCCCGAAATCGATCATGGCGCCGATGCCGATGAACAGCAGCAGCGGCATGGCTTCCGATGCCTCAATCCCCACCTGAAACAGCCACTGGACAATGCCGGTGGACCCGTCCGCGGCGGTTCCGATTGCGCCGGACCACGGGATGTTGACCAGAATCGCGCCGAAGCCCATCGGCATCAGCAGAGCGGGTTCAAAGTCTTTGGCCAGAGCCAGATAGATCAGCAGCCCGCCGATCAGGATCATGACAAGGTTTTTCCAGCCTTCCGCACTGAAGAAGAAGGCCGCGCCGTCATAGAGAAATTGAAAATGTTCCAGTATCTCCAACATGGACTCTCCTTTTAAATAAAATAGGAAAAACTAACAGCTTTTAATTATACCGAAAGTCTGTCCATAATTCAACAGCAAAGTGGCGGAAAAGCCCGGACAAAATGAAATTCAGGAAATCTTTTCTTGACAACTCTTGACAACCCTTCGGCCGCACCGTATTGTGGGTAATGGAAATTCCATCAATCGCGGCGCTGGAGGCGGTCCGTCCGCCCGGCGGAATGGAGGAAACTATGTTTACGGTAAACCATGTCACCAAACGGTACGGCAAGCTGACGGCGAACAGGGATATCAGCTTCGGGGTGGAGGACGGGCAGATTGCCATCCTCCTTGGCCCGAACGGTGCGGGAAAGTCCACCATCATCAAATGCATTGCCGGACTGCTCCGGTTTGATGGGACGATCGATATCGGCGGATATCCCAACAAATCTCTGGAGGCGAAGCGCCTGCTGGGCTATATCCCGGAGATGCCCGCGGTCTACGACCTGCTGACGGTCGGGGAGCATCTGGAATTCATTGCCCGGGCCTATTCGCTGACCGGATGGGAGGACTATGCCGCCTCCCTTTTGGAACGATTTGAGCTGGACGACAAAAAGGATAAGCTCGGCAAGGAACTGTCCAAGGGGATGCAGCAAAAGCTGAGCATCTGCTGCGCGCTGCTCCATCGTCCGAAGGTCGTAATCTTCGACGAGCCGCTGGTCGGGCTGGATCCCCACGCGATCAAGGAGCTGAAGGAGATGTTCCGGGAGCTGAAGCGGGACGGCGCGTCGGTGCTCATCAGCACCCACATGATCGACAGCGTGGAGGATTACTGGGATATCGCGCATATTATGATGAACGGTTCCTTTGCCGCCACCATGAGGAACGAACCGGCCGCGCAGGGGGAGAAAACGCTGGAAGAGCTGTTTTTCGAAATCACCGAAAGGCCGTCCGCCGCCACGGGAAAGGATGGGTCGCAGGCATGAAAGCGCTGCCTTATCTTTTTTTCACCACGCTGAAGAACCGGATCAAAGAGCTTCGGAAGCATCCCTCTCAGTTGATTCTGGTTCTGCTCTTCGCCGCGATGCTGGTGCTGGTAGTGGTGTCCGCCGGCCTGCCCTCCGGCGAGCCGCAGGCGCTTCGCCCGATGGCGGAGCTGCGGGCGATGATGCTCGCGTTGTATGCGGTCATGTTTCTGATGCTCTGCCACAACGGCCTGTCCTCAGGGGCGAGCTTCTACTCCATGGCGGATGTCAACCTGCTGTTCGCCACCCCTCTCCGGCAGCAGCGCATCCTCTTTTACGGCCTGTTCCGGCAGTTGGGAACCTCCGCCCTGCTGGGCTTTTTCCTCCTGTTTCAGTATTCCTGGGTGAACAGCCTGTACGGTCTGTCCTTTCCCAGCCTGCTCGTGATCATGCTGGGATATTGCCTGACGGTGTTCTGCGCACAGTTGACCTCCATGGTGGTGTACGCGTTCACCAGCGGGGATGAACGAAAGCGGAAAGCCGTGAAATACACGCTGTATGCGCTGGCGGCATCCGCCGTACTGCTGGCGGGCCTCCCCGCTCTGCGGGCGGAGGATAAGCTGGCGGCGATAACGGCCGCTGCGGACGGCCCGGTATTGACCTTTTTCCCGGTTGCGGGCTGGCTGAAGGCGGCGGCCGGCGGCGCGATCGGCGGGGAACCGCTTCCGCTCGTTCTTGGCCTTGGCGGGACGGCGGCGTATATCGCCGCGCTGGTGCTGCTGATTACCCGGACCCATCCGGATTTTTATGAGGACGTGCTGAAGGCGACCGAAATTTCATTTTCGGCCGTCACCGCCTCCAAGGAGGGGAAGATGGCAGAGCCGGTTCCCGCGAACGTCAAGGTGGGGAAAACCGGTATTGGCGCGGGACGGGGCGCCGGCGTGTTTTTCTATAAACACCGGCTGGAACGCCGCCGCTCCCGTATTTTTCTGCTGGACACCCTGACGCTGGTGTGGGCGGGCGCGTGTGTTCTGTTTGCCTTTTTCATGCGGGACGAGGGGATCGTACCGGTTTTTGTGTTCGCCACCTATATGCAGGTGTTTTCCTCCAGTACCGGCCGTTGGCTGCGGGAACTGCTGATGCCGTACATTTATATGCTGCCGGAACCGCCCTTCAAAAAGCTGGTGGGGGTCTGCCGGGAGAGCATCCTTCAATCGGCGGCGGAGGCGGTGATCGTGATGGTGCCGGTCGGCTTGGTGGTCGGTGCGTCCCCGCTGGATATTCTCGGCTGCGCGCTGGCGCGGTTCGGCTTTGCTCTGCTGTTTATGGCCGGGAATATTCTGGTCGAGCGGCTGTTCGGCCAGATGATGAACAAGGGGCTGATTATCGGCCTGTTTTTCCTGGCAATGATCCTGCTGGCGCTCCCCGGCGTGATCGCGGGAGCAGTGCTGGGGATGGCGGCCGGCGTATTCGCCGCGATGGCGGTCATGACGGCCTGGTGCGCGGCGGCCGCCGCTCTGATTGCCTTCCTCTGCCGGGATATTCTGGACGTCGCGGAGCTGAACAACCGGTAAGGGCCCCTTCCGTCCGTTCGTCTCCGGTAAAGGAGAAAGCCGCCGGCACATGGCCGCCGCGCTTCTCCCGGCAAGGCAAAAGGACCGAAGCTGCCGTTATGTAAAAAAGGACGCGCCGCGATTTTTTCGCGGCGCGTCCTTTTTTCAGACTGTTCCGAGTATCACGGCGGCGCATACGCCGTCTTTATGGCCGGTAATCCGCACCCGCACGGTGTCGCCGGGCCCGGCGACACCATCCGGCACCGGTACGAGGGTGGAAAAATAGGTGGGGGTGTATCCCTCCAGCCGCCCGCCGCTGGCGCGGGTTTCGAGCAGCACCTCGGTTTCCCGGCCGACCCACCGGTCGAGATAGGCGTCCCGCAGGCGGTCGCAGGCGGCGATCATCGCCCGGCTCCGTTTCGCTTTTTCCCCGCCGGAAATCTGCCCTTCGGCCTTGGCGGCCACGGTGCCGGGACGGATGGAATACGCGAACACATGAGCGCGGGAGAAGCCGGCTTTTTTCACAAAGGACAGCGATTCCTCGAATTCGGCCGGGGTCTCGCCCGGAAAACCGACCATCACGTCGGTGGTCAGGGCGCAGTCGGGAAAGCGTTCCCGCAGCGCGGCGCAGACAGCCAGATACTCCTCGGGCGTATAATGCCGGTTCATCCGTTTCAGGGTGGCGGCACAGCCGCTCTGGAGGGAAAGATGGAACTGGGGGCAGAGCTTTTTCTGAGCGGCCAGCCGGTCAATCACTGCGGGGGTGAGCATATCCGGTTCCAGCGACCCCAGCCGCACCCGATGGATTCCCTCCACGCCGCAGGCGATTTCCACCGCGTCGCAGAGGTTCCGTCCCAGATCCTGTCCGTAAGCCGTCAGATTAATGCCGACCAGCACGACTTCGACGTATCCTTTTTTCGCCAACCCCCGCAGCTCCGTTTCCAGCTCGTCCAGCGGCTTGGAGCGGACCCGTCCCCGGGCATAGGGGATGATGCAGTAGGAGCAGAACCGGTCGCAGCCGTCCTCAATTTTGACAAAAGCGCGGGTTCGTCCCTGAAATTCGTCGATCGCCAGCGGTTCGAAGGCCTTTTCATGCGGGGGGATATCCACGATTCGCTGCCGGTGGATCAGAAAATCGTGCAGATGGCGAGGAAGCTGCCGTCTGGCCGCGTTGCCCAGCACGATATCGGCTTCCCCGAAACCCTCCGCGATTTCCGGAAAGGCCTGAGGCATACAGCCGGTCAGAATCAGCACGGCATGGGGATATTCCCGCCGGCACCGGCGGAGAAGCTGACGCAGCTTGCGGTCGCTTTCCTCCGTAACGGTGCAGGAGTTGATAACGATCGCCACATCCTGCATGGAAGCCCACACCTCGGGGATACCGTTAAACAGCTCTTCCGAGGTGGCGTAGCCTTCGGCTTCCATCAGCACCCGCATGGCCTGCGTTTCATATTGATTGACCTTGCAGCCGAGAGTATGAAAATATACCGTCATGCGCTCCTACGTCTCCCTGTTCCTTCATCGCTTCCACGCCGGGCGTGGAGGCCGTGTCCTGTCGTCCGTCGTCCATGCGCCTCCTTTTCCGGAAACGGCCGGAGCGGGAATGGCGGAAAACAGATCCAAAGAGGCTTGACGGGACGACGGGATTTCTTCCCACATTATACTCAAAACCCCTGCGGATTTCAACACACAGTTAGTGGAATCCCCCTGTTGATTTTTCACAGAGAAAAGAATATAATAAGTCCGGTAAAGCCGGACGCACCCTATCCGCCGGCTGTGATTTGGACGGGAGCCGCCTTTTCCAATTCGGCGCCCGCACGAGGGGAGGGGCTCGGAATGTATAAAGCGATGGTACGGTTCGACACGGTGGTGGACGCGAAGAAGTTCGTGAATGTCTGCAACAGCGTGCCTTTCGATGTGGATCTGATGTCGGGCCGGTATGTGATCGACGGCAAGTCGATCATGGGGCTGTTCAGCCTGGATCTTTCCAAGCCGGTGGAGCTGCAGGCCGATTGTGAGGAGACCGATGAATTCGTGACGAAAATCGAGTCGTATATCGTCCGCTGAACGCGGTCCGCGCTTCTTATGGAAAACGTTCGATCAACAACGGGGCCATGCGGGGGGAAGATGCTCCCGCATGGCCCCGTTTTGCAGAATTCACCGATAAAATCACAAGATTCTCCCAAAAATCAAAATATTTTTGTCTTGTGTTTTGTGGGCGCGGTGTTATAATGACAGTGCTTTTATATTCCGCACATTGACAACAGAAGCTACCGTTATGGTGTCCGCCCGGACAGGC
This sequence comes from uncultured Oscillospiraceae bacterium, assembly GCA_905192745.1. GTDB lineage: Bacteria > Bacillota > Clostridia > Oscillospirales > Acutalibacteraceae > Avimonas. The sequence goes on along the minus strand of CAJJLZ010000014.1, from coordinate 14,633 downwards.
GGATGAAAAGGGAAGCCCGGTGAAAGTCCGGCACAACAGCCATTACTGTAATTGACGACGGAAAAGCGGCAGCCATTGAGGCCCCGGCCTTGAGAAGGCGCTTTTCCCGGTTTATCCGGTTATCGGTTTACCGTAAGTCATAAGTCAGGAGACCTGCCGTAACCCGTATGATGGAAAACGCTCTTGGGCAATTGGAGAGCGTGCCGCGTTTCCATGCGCCGACGGGCCCCGTGCGCGCTCCGCCGCGTGGATTGACTGAACGATAAAAAACGAAAAGCTCTCCTTCATACTTTGTGTGTGAAGGGGAGCTTTTTTGATACGGTCACCGGCGCTCTCCGGAAAGGGGGACACGTCATCCAACGACAGTGGTATCCGGAAAAGAGAAAAAGAGGACCCTTTAATGACTTTTTGTTTATGAGGAGTGTGTGAAATGATGTCTGAGAAGAAGGCACTTAAGGCCATACCCCAACGCATTCTGGCCACGGTTTTAACTCTGGCGCTTCTGATTCTGACGTTTCCCACGGCGCTTATGGCGTCCGCAGAGGAATCGCCGCAGGGCTATATCGTCCTTTCCGTTGAGAAATTCACCCTCGGTCTGGGCTATATCCGCGAGCCGGAGCTGGTTCCCTTTTACGAGGATGAAACCGCCGGCATTGTTCTGTCCCGGGTGCTGGGCACCGGGAATTTTAAGGATAACAGGGTGGTTGGCACAGCGGGGCAGAATATCTCCTATCTCAGCCATATCAAGGACCCTGATCCCCGCTCCATCGATCCGCCGCAGTATGTGAAGGATCATCTGGGGGACAGCATCGGCGGCCGCAGGGACGCCGACTGGCTGGGAGAATTCGACTATACGACGGGCTCCGGCTGGACCTATACCCGGAACAACTGGTTTGCCAATTACGGCCTGAGCGCCTGCAAGCTGGAAGAGGGTATGGTAATCCGCGTACAGTACACGGTGTATATGGGCGATATCAACGGCCCCGGCTCCTCGGACGTGGACAATACCACCGCTGTGGACAGAGGGCCGCTGATGACGAAGGTGGCCGTTGTCAACAGCGCGGAAAACAAAGAAGAGCTGCTGGCGGACGCCGCGATCAAAGCGGCCTACGATCACGCCTACGAGGTTCTGACCGACCTGACCCGCTCCGAAAGCGAAATCAATCAGGCCTGCGAAGTGCTGACCGCGGCGCTCCCTCAGTCCGAGGAGCATACGCTGACCTATGATTCCAACGGCGCGCAGGGGAAAATCACGGACGATACCCTGTACCGCAGCGGCGACGTGGCGGTGCTCCAGTCCAGCCGCCCCCTCAACTGCCCGGAGGACAAATTTTTCTCCAACTGGAACACAAAGGCGGACGGCACCGGCAGAGCCTATCTGGAGGGCGCTTCCCTCCGGTTTCAGGACGAAGACGTTACGCTGTACGCCATCTGGGACAACCAGTATGCCGTCACCTATGACGTGAACGCGGAAAACGGCGGCGGCGCGTCCACCCCGCCGGTGGACAAGAACCGCTATTTCCCCGGACGAAAGGTGACGCTGAGCCGGATTTCCTCCTCGAAGCCGGATACGGGGAAAGTGTTTCTGGAATGGAACACAAAGGCGGACGGCACCGGCGAATCCTATGCCGTGGGGGATAAAATGACCATGGGAGGCTCGGATATTACCCTGTACGCCATCTGGGCGGACGGCTGCCGGATCACTTATGACGCCAACGGCGCCACCAAGGGAACTGCGCCGAACGACGCCTCCTGGTATCTTCCCGGCGCGTTGGTTTCCGCAAGATCCGCGTCCGCCCTGTACAAGGATACCCAGAAATTTAAGGAATGGAACACAAAAGCAGACGGCACCGGCGACGCCTGCAAGGCCTATGACAAACTCGCCATGCCGGAAGGCGGCGTTACCTTGTACGCCGTTTATGGAGACACCTATACGGTCTCCTATGATGCGAACGGCGGTACCGGCTCCGCCCCCGCGGATACCAAGACGTATCTGGAAGGGGAAAAGGCTTCCGCCAAGAACGGCGGCAGCCTGACCAAGGGCGAGAATCAGGTGTTCAAGGAATGGAACACGAAAGCGGACGGCACCGGCGACGCTTACCCGTCAGGCGGGTCGATCGTAATCGGGACCGAAAACGTCACCCTGTACGCCACATATACCACGGGGTACCGCGTTCTGTACGACCTGAACGGCGGCGCCGGGTCGGTAACCGACGCCAACCGGTATTATGACGGCAAGAATGTTTCCCTGAAGAGCTCGTCCTCCGTCACACCGCCGGAAGGGCTGCTGTTCAAGGAATGGAATTCCAACCGGTACGGAACCGGAACCAGCTACAAGTCCAGCTTCACCTTCGGGGGCGAAGAGGATATAACCCTGTATGCCATTTATACCCCCGGGCATACCCTGACCTACGACCTGAACGGCGGCACGGGCTACCAGCCGGTCAACACCAAGCTGTATAAAGCCGGCGAGTATGTGTATCTGGAGTTCAGCTCGTCCAAACTACCCACCCCTCCCGCCGGGCAGGTGTGGGTAGGCTGGACCACCGACCCTGCGAAGCCGGAACTGGCGGATATCAAAATCACCAGCTTCCCGAACGAGGACGTTACGGTATACGCCGTTTACCGGGACGGAATGGCGCTGAAATACGATTTGAACGGCGGCAGCGGCACGGCGCCGACGGTGGGTACCCTCTATGGCGGCTATAAAGCGTCGTACCACTATACCGACAAAGGAACCGGCGTCACGGCCCCCGAGGGAACGGGCCTGAAGGAGTGGAATACGAAGGCCGACGGCAGCGGCGTCGGCGTGGTGCCGGGGAAAGGGCTGGATCTTTCGGCTTTCCTGGAGGACGGCCTGAAGGAGCTCACCCTGTACGCCGTCTACGCGCCGCAGTATACGGTTACCTACGACACCAACGGCGGCAGCGACGTGGTGAACAGCACGAAATATTTTGAAGGCGATACACTCACTCTGCCCGCCGCCGCGCCGACCAAAGCGGGCGTGGAATTCCGGCGGTGGAATACCAGAAAGGACGGCTCCGGCATCGACTACGACCTTTCGGAAAAGATCGTAGTCGGCAGCGAGAACATCACCCTGTATGCCCGCTGGTCCGCCAACAGCGTGCTTTACGACGCCAACGGCGGGGAGAACGCGCCGGCGGACGGCGGACTGTATGCCATCAACGCCGAAGTGGCAGCCGCGAGCGCGGCGGGTATGACCGCGCCCGAGGGCAAGCGCTTCATCGCGTGGAACACCAGTAAGGACGGCAGCGGTACCAATATCCTCCCCGGCGAAACCTTCCGGATCGCCAAGGGCGACCGGACGCTGTATGCCGTCTGGGGTCCGGAGGGCGTGGAGCAGACGCTGAACGGGCATCTGGCAGCCCTGCTGAAAAACGTTCCCTCTCCCGGTCTGGGAACCACCGGCGGCGAGTGGTCGGTTATGGCTCTGGCCCGCGCTGGTTATCCGGTGCCTTCGGAATATTTCGCCGGGTATTACGGCCGGGTCGCGCAGGAACTGAAGGATAACGAAGGCGTCCTGAGCACCGTGAAGTATACGGAATATTCCCGCGTGATTCTGGCCTTTACGGCCATAGGCTACGACCCGGCGGATATTGCCGGCTACGATATGCCGGCAATGCTTACCGATATGAAGAAGGTTTCCGCGCAGGGCATTAACGGCCCGATCTTTGCCCTTCTCGCGCTGGACAGCGGCGCGTATGCCGTGGCGGAGAACGCGGACGCGCAGGAGCCGGTCACGCGGGACGCGCTGATCCGGACGATTCTGGAAAAGGAGATCGAGGGCGGCGGCTGGGCGCTGTTCGGTTCGTCGCCGGACGCGGATATTACCGCTATGGCGCTGCAGGCGCTGGCGCCGTATCAGGACCGCGCCGATGTGAAGCCCTTTATCGACCGCGCACTGACCGTGCTGTCAAACAGTCAGGATGCGTACGGGCGTTTCGGCAGCGTGGACGGCGTATGCGCGGAAAGCACGGCGCAGGTGATTATCGCGCTGACCGCGCTGGGCGTCGATCCCATGACCGATTCCCGCTTTGTCAAGGAGAACGGCAACACTGTTTCCGCCCTTCTGCTGTACGCGCTGGAGGACGGCGGCTTCAAGCATTTGCTGAACGGCGCGTACAACGACATGGCAACCGACCAGGGCATTCTGGCGCTGGTGGCTTACGACCGCTTTGTCAGGAAGGAAAACGCCCTGTACGATATGACCGATGCCGCCCGCATCCTCAATCCCGATCAGGAGGCGGCCGCCGCGGCGCTGGCGAAAGCGAAGGCGGACGCGAAAGCGGAGCTGGAAAGCTATAAAAACGCGGACGATTACCGCGAAGCGCAGCAGGCCGAACTGGCGCAGGTGATCGCGGGCGGCAAAGCGGCGATCGACGCGGCGGCGGAAATGGCGGGCGTGAACGAAGCGTTGGCGGTGGCAAAGGCGGCGGCGGATGCCGTCCGGACCGACGCGCAGCTGACGGCGGAAGAGGAGGCGCAGAAGCCGACGAATCCGACGGAGAAGGAAAATCCGGCGACGGGCCCTGCCCACCCCTGCGCCGCGCTCCTCGTCTGCGGGGCGGCGGCCGTTCTGGCGGCGGTTTCCCGCAAAAAGAAAAACGTGTAAAAGCAGAAACAGCCGGCCGGCGGCGTTCCCGAAAACGGATGCCGCCGGCGGCACGGAGGTGACGTATGACCCGCGAAGGACGAATTTCCGCGGCGGACCGGCGGAACCGGCTGGCCCGCTTTTTTCTGATCGGAGCGCTGCTGGCGTTTTTTACGTTGTGTCTCCCGGACGGCGGACTGGCGGCTTTGGCCGCTTCCGAACCGACTATCCGCACGACGCTGACCGACGGGGCGGTTCAGAAGGGCAGCCGGAAAACCTTCGATGTCTGGGCGAGGGACGGGGAGGGGAACAAAATCGCATCCTCCGTTACCCTCAACGGCGAAACGGTGTCTCCCACCTGGGACGATTCGGATAAAACCAGCTTTACCCTGCTTTTCACCCGGGAGGGACGGAATACCGTCACTGTCCGGGCCGCTTCCGGCGGCCAAACTGCCTCCGTCACCTATCAGCTCTTCTATCAAAAGGCGGAGGAAGGGGAGATCATTGGTCAGGCAGTGTGGAGCGTGGAGCTTTTCACCATCGGCTGCGGCTATCTGGTGGAACCGGTGGAAATGGATATCCGGGAAGGGGAGAACGCCGCCGAGCAGCTTCTCTGCCTTCTGCACGGCTGCGGATATGTGGGCTATTACGGCGGAACCCCGCAGAAATCCTTTTATCTGGCGTATGTCGGGGACGGTGCGCAGACCCGGAAAAAATACAACGGCTATACCAATTCCCGGAATGCGTACGGCGCGCCCCCGTCGCCCCGGACACTGGATCCGAATCCGCGGGTTCCCGCCGTTCTGGACGGAACGCTGCGGAAGCTGGTGGAAACCCATCAGCTGGAGTATTACGACCCGGAGGATTACCGGAACAGTTCAAAGGGATTCCTCGGAGAATTCGTTATCTGCAACGGCTCCGGCTGGACATACAGCGTTAACCATGTGTTTCCCAACGTCAGCTTTTCGGATACCTATCTGTCGGACGGCGACGTGGTACGGGTACAGTTCACGCTGTCCTATGGGCACGACATCGGCGGCGCCAGCGCCTCCGGCGGGACGCCGGGCGTCGGCGGAGGCACCGGCAGCTATTACACCATTGCGAATAAGGATCGCCTGACCGCGCTGCTGGCGCAGGCGCTCCGTTCTCCGGCCGGTTCTACTTCCGGTGTGCGGAACGCCTGCCGGACGGCGGAGGAGGCGGCGATGTCGCTCGACGCCTCCCAGAGCCGGGTGGACGCCGCGTATGCCGCCCTGCGCGCCGCGCTGGACAAGGCGGCCGTCTCCTCGTCCGCCGCCGGGCCGAGCCGTACCGCCGTCCCCTCCGCATCCTCCGGCCGCACCACGGCCGGCCCGGCAACAGGGGATTCTCCGACTTCCGATGAAACCGGCCGGACGGGGAACTCCTCCCCGTCCGGCGGGAACGGGGAAGAAAGCCGGTACAGCGGGGAAGGACAGGAAAGCGAAAGCGGCGGAACCGGCGGAGAAACGCAGAAAAGCGGCGGGGGAACGGCTCTGTCCGCCTCGTCCGCGGCTTCCACCGGCTCGCTCCGGCCGACGTCCGGCCGATCCGGCGGCCCGGGATGGATATTCTGGCTGGTCGGCGGCCTGCTCGTATGCGCGGCCGCCCTGTATATTCTCCATGCCCGCCGGTCCCGCCCGGGACCGTGAAAAGGAACGGCGGGAATAACACCAGCCGATCCCGTGCAGCAGGCAGGTAAGGAGGCAAACAATGGCATTGCGCATTCATCCCATCCGGATGATTTCTGCGGCGGCGGCGCTTCTGCTGCTCTTCTCTCCACCGACGGCGGCTGACGGCGGAGAGGATGCGGCCGACAGCTTTCTGTCTATTGCGCAGGGAATCGTCGAATGGAAAAAACGGGATAACGGATCGGCGGCCGACGGCTTTCTGATAAACGAGGCTTTTCTGGAGCAGGCCGGAACCACGGCAGGCGACTGGTATCCCATCGGTCTGGGACGGCTGGGAATTCAGGACGACTACGAGGGATATCTGGCGGTCATCAAGGACGTGGTGCAGGAACGATACCGGGAGCCGGAGAAGCTGAGCTCCGTCAAGGCCACCGAATGGCACCGGATTTCGCTGGCGGTTCTGGCCATGGGCGGCGACCCCACCGACATCGGAACCGACGGGGACGGCCGCCCCATCAACCTGATCGCGGACGGCGTATACGACCGGGGCCGGACCGTTTCGCTGGGCAGACAGGGGATTAACGGCTGGATATGGGGACTGATCGCGCTGGATTCCCGGCGGTATGAGGTGCCGGAGGGAGCGTATAACTCCCGGGACGATATCATCACCGAGATTCTGAGCCGCCAACTGGCGGACGGCGGCTTTGCCCTGAGCGGCGATACGGCCGATCCGGATATGACCGCCATGGCGCTGCAGGCGCTGGCTCCGTATTATAACAGCGAAAAAAGCTATTCCTGCCGGCGGGCGGAGGGGGAAGTATCCCGGACCGTCCGTCAGGCGGTGGACGAAGCGGTGACGGGGCTGTCCGCCCTTCAGCACGACACGGGGGATTTCAGCAGCTGGGGAACCCGCAACGTGGAAAGCACCTGTCAGGTAGCGGTCGCCCTCTGCGCGCTGGGGATTGACCCGCTGACCGATCCCCGGTTTATCAAAAACGGAAACACCCTGCTGGACGGAATTCTGCTTTATCGCATGGCGGACGGCGGCTTTGTGCATTCCTTTCTCTATGATCCGGAAAACCCCACCGCCCTGCCGGACCAGTCCAACACCATGGCCGGCGAACAGGCGCTGTATACCATGGCGGCCCTCTGGCGGCGGCAGAAGGGAATGCGTACCCTGTACGACTTCCGGCCGGAGCGGAGCGCGGCGCTGAAGCGGCGAATCGCCGGACTGGAGGATGGGATTGAGGCGGTGGACGGCTCCACGCCGAAGGCGACGATGGAAAGCCTGCTTTCCGCCTACTACTCCCTGCCGGAGGATGAACGGGACGCGGTGCAAAACTATTGGACGCTGTCCGATGCGGCGCGGGCTGCGGGAGTGGACGTGGAGGCGGTCGCCGCTTCCACCGATGTCGTGGAAAGCCCGGACGACGGGGAAAACGGCCCGGTATCCTCTTCCTTTACCGCCGCCGATCGGCAGGCGGCGGATTCCCTGCCCCAGATGCTTACTACCGAGCAGTATGTTACGGTGACCAAGCTGTTGGAAAAGCTGGAGAACGCTCCGGATTTTGACGGGAAAGAGGCGTACCGCCGGAAACTGACGGCCGCCCGGGACGCGGTCGCCGCCCTTCAGGCGGAAATCGACGCCATGAACGCCGAAATCCGGGAAAAGCTGTATCCCTTCGACGCCCTCTCTCTGAGCGATAAGGCGATGGTCGACGGGCTTGTACGCCGCTACAATGCGCTGAGCAAATATGACCGGGCGAAAATCGACCGGTGGGAAGACGTGGTCAGAACCAAGACTAAGATCGATAATCTCCTGCGGGGGATTCTCATCGCCGCAGCGCTGGCCGCGGCGGCGGCCGGTATCGCTGTCGTCGTCACGCTGCGTCTCCGGAAGCGCCGCCTTAGCGGACGGCGGGCGATGGAGGAGCTGGCGGCGCAGTACGCGGATGAGGACGAAAACGAACCCTGAGCAAGCGAGGAAGCGCGATGAAAAAAGACCTGCTGGCGGTGCTGTTTGTCATCCTGCTGATTGCGGCGGCGGTGAACGGCACCCATATCCAATCGGTGGACGAATATTATCTGACCCATATCGACGACATCACGGAGGACAGCGAGACAGTGACCATCAGCATCCGCTGCGACACCGTGCTGGAAAACTACGGCGATCTGGACGCATCCCTGCGGTCGGAGGAATTCGTCCCGCCGGACGGGGTGATTCTGGCGGAAACCGAATATGTGCTGCGCCCCGGGGATACCGTCTTCGATATTCTGGATCGGGCGGTGCGGTATAACCGCATCCAGATGGAATATCAGGGGGCGGATAAGAACAGCTTCGGCAGCGTCTACGTTCAGGGCATCCATTATCTGTACGAATTTTCCTGCGGTCCTCTGTCCGGCTGGATGTATCGGGTCAACGGGAAATTCCCCGGCTACGGCTGTTCCAAATATGAATTGGAGGACGGGGATGCGGTCGAATGGCTGTACACCTGTGATCTGGGCAAAGATGTGGGCTGCCTGTGGACGGACGGCGGAGACGGCGCGTCCGTGATAAACCGGAAAGGCTGAGAAAACGACGATGAATGCTTTTTCCTCCTGCCATCCGGCGGTGCTGCTGCTGTATTTCCTCGCGGTGCTGCCGGTGGCCATGTTTACGCAGAATCCCGTGCTGCTTGCTCTGGCGCTGCTGGGGGGCGTGAGCTTCTGCACCCTGCTGGAACGGCCGAAGGATTTCCTGCGCAATATGGCGTTTTATGTTCCGCTGTTTCTGATGATCGCGGTCACCAATCCGCTGTTTTCCCACAACGGGGCGACGCCCCTCTTTTTCCTCAACGGCAACCCGGTGACGCTGGAGGCGGTTTTGTACGGGTTGGATATCGCGGCCATGCTGGTGGCGGTGATGTACTGGTTCAAATGCTGCAGCCATATCATGACCAGCGAAAAGCTCCTGTTTCTGTTCGGGCGGGCGGTTCCCCGGCTTTCTCTGCTGCTGTCCGCGGCTCTGCGGTTCGTCCCCCTCCTCAAAGCGCAGATCAAAAAGGTCCATCAGGCGCAGAAGGCCATGGGGCTGTATTCCGGCCGGGGGATGGTGGATAAGCTGCGCGGGGCTCTCCGGGTGTTTTCCTCCGTGCTGACCTGGGCGCTGGAAAACGCCGTGGAAACCGGGGATTCCATGAAAGCGCGGGGCTACGGCCTCCCGGGAAGGAGCCATTTCTCCCTTTTCCGTTTCACCCGGCGGGACGGCCTGCTGCTGGGCGCGGCGGCGCTGCTGATGGCTTTTGTCCTGCCCGGCCTCGCGTGGAAGGAAACCGCGTTTTCCTTTTATCCCCAGCTTACGCCCCTTCGGCTTACGCTGCCGGCGCTTGCCGCCTATACCGCCTTCGGCGGGCTGGCCTTCCTGCCCTTTCTCTTTGAAACGGCGGAAAACCTACGGTGGAAAGCGCGGATGTCCCGTATACCCGGCAGAGGAATCCGGGTAGCCGGAGCGCGCCGGGAAGGGCCGGAAGAACCAAAAACGCCGGAAGAGCGGAAAGGACGGCAAGCGTAAATGGATATCTTACAGATCGAAAACCTGCGCTTCCGGTATCCCGACGCGGAAAAAGACGCGCTGGACGGCGTATCCTTCCATGTGCGCGCCGGGGAATTCGTGGTTCTCTGCGGGGAATCCGGCTGCGGCAAAACCACGCTGCTGAAAATGCTCAAGCGGGAGCTGTCCCCTCATGGGGAAAAGAGCGGCCGCATTGTGTATAACGGCGTGGAGCAGGCGGCGCTGGACGACCGGACGGCGGCCTGCGATATCGGTTATGTTCTGCAAAATCCGGAGAACCAGGTGGTGACCGACAAGGTGTGGCATGAACTGGCCTTTGGACTGGAAAGCCTAGGCTTCCCCACCGGAACGATCCGCCGGCGGGTGGCGGAAATGGCCAGCTATTTCGGCATCCAGACTTGGTTCCGGCAGAATACCGGCGAGCTGTCCGGCGGCCAGAAGCAGATGCTCAATCTGGCCTCCGTCATGGTGATGCAGCCGCAGGTACTGATTCTCGACGAGCCCACCTCCCAGCTGGACCCCATCGCGGCGTCGGATTTTATCGGCACCCTCCGGAAGCTTAACCGGGAGCTGGGGCTGACCATCCTGCTGGTGGAGCACCGGCTGGAGGAGGTATTCCCTCTTGCCGACCGGGTGATGATGATGGAGCAGGGGAGGATTCTGCTTTACGACCGGCCGGAGGCCGTGGGCGCCCGTCTGCGGGAACTCCGCGCCGACCATCCCATGCTGGCGGGACTGCCCAGCGCGGTGCGGATTTTTCAGGCGCTGGAAGTGGACGCCCCCTGCCCGCTGACGGTGAAAGAGGGGCGGGATTTTCTTTCGGAGCATTTCCTCGCCGCCGGACAGGGGGAACGGCCGCCGGTTGCCCGACGGGAGAAAATCGCGCTGGAAATGAAAAACGTCTGGTTCCGGTACGAGCGGGATCTGCCCGATGTGCTGCGGGGCGTTACCTTTGCGGCTTATGAAGGAGAAACCTTCTGCATCCTCGGGGGAAACGGCACGGGAAAAACCACCGCTCTGAGCGTTTTGGCGGGGCTGAACCGGGCTTACCGGGGCAGGGTGCTGATCGGCGGCAAAAAAATCGGTGAATATAAGGGGAATACGCTGTACCGCCATAATGTGGCTCTGCTGCCCCAGAATCCTCAGACGGTGTTCCTCAAAAAGACGGTGCGGGAGGATTTTCAGGAGATCGCCCGGGTGATGGAATACGGGGAAGAGGAGCGGACGGCGCTGATCGAAGAAATCGCCGGCAAGCTGGGGATCACCCGGCTGCTTGATAAGCATCCCTACGACCTGAGCGGCGGAGAACAGCAGAAGGCGGCTCTGGCGAAAGTTCTTCTGCTGAAGCCGAAAATTCTGCTGCTGGACGAACCGACCAAGGGCGTTGACGCCTATTCCAAGAGGAATCTGCTCTCCATCCTGCGGGAACTGAAGGCGGAGGGGATCACCATCGTCATCGTCACCCATGACGTGGAATTCGCCGCCGCCGGCGCCGACCGCTGTGCGCTGTTCTTCGACGGGGAGATCATCTCCGTTGATACGCCGGCGGCCTTTTTCGCCAACAACAATTTTTATACCACCGCGGCTAACCGGATCGCCCGGCATCTGTACCGGGATGCCGTTTCCTGCGAAGAGGTCGTCGCGCTGTGCCGTCTCAACAGGAAGGCGGGGCGGCGGGAAAGCGAGGCCGCCCATGCGTAAACCCGCCGTTTCCCTGCGCCGGCGGCTGACCGCCGGATTGCTGCTTCTGCTGATCCCGGCCGTGGTGGTGGGCGGCGCGCTGCTGTTTCAGGAGAAGCATTACGCCTGGATCGCCCTGTGTGTGGCGGTGTTTTCCTGCCTCCCGTTGTTCTTTTGTTTTGAGAGGAAAGAGTCTTCGGCCCGGGAGCTGATCGTGCTGGCCGTGCTGGTCGCGCTCTCCGCCGCCGGTCGGTTTGTTTTCGCCTGGGTGCCCGGCTTCAAGCCGGTTACCGCCGTCACGGTAATCGCCGCCCTGTATCTGGGCGGGGAGGCGGGATTCGTGGTGGGTTCACTGTCGGCCGTGGTCTCCAATTTTTATTTTGGGCAGGGCCCCTGGACTCCTTTTCAGATGTTTGCCTGGGGTTTTCTGGGCTTCCTGGCCGGCGCGCTGGCCGGTCCGCTGAAGCGCCGGAAAATCTGGCTGGTCCTTTACGGGGTACTGGCAGGGGTGCTTTTTTCCTTCCTTATGGACGTCTGGACCACCCTGTGGGCGGACGGCACGTTTCATTTGGGACGATATATGGCGGCGCTTATTACGGCGGTCCCCTTTACCGTCGAATACGCCGTGTCCAATGTGGTGTTTTTGCTGCTGCTTACCAAACCGATCGGGGAAAAGCTGGAGCGGATCAAACGGAAATACGGGCTGTTTTCCCCGGCCCCGGGGGAAACAGCCCGGCAGACGTGATCCGGGCGGCGTATCCTCTTTGTCAGATAAAAAACGAGGCCGGGAGAATAAACTCCCGGCCTCGTCGTCCTATACGGAAACAGAGAAAGAGGAAAAAAGAGAAGAATAGAAAAACAGAAAAAATCAATAATTCTCCGCCAGCAGTTCGAAATACGCCTTCGGATGCTTGCAGGTGGGGCAAAGCTCCGGCGCTTCCTTGCCTACATGGATGTAGCCGCAGTTCCGGCATTTCCACACCACGATATCCTCATGGCGGAATACCTCGCCGTTTTCGATGTTCGCCAGCAGCTTGCGGTACCGTTCCTCATGGTGCTTTTCAACCCCGCCGACGAAATCGAACATCCGGGCGATCTCATCAAAGCCCTCTTCGCGGGCTTCCTTGGCAAACGTGGCGTACATATCGGTCCACTCGTAGTTTTCGCCGGCCGCCGCGTCCTTCAGATTTTCCGCGGTTCCCGGCACCTCGCCGCCGTGGAGCAGCTTAAACCACAGCTTGGCGTGCTCCTTTTCATTGTCCGAGGTTTCCGTGAACAGCGCCGCGATCTGCTCATAGCCGTCCTTTTTTGCACGGGAGGCGTAATAGGAGTATTTGACACGGGCCTGACTTTCGCCGGCAAATGCGGTCATCAGATTGCTTTCGGTTTTGGTCCCTTTCAGATCCATGATTGACAACCTCCAAATCAATTTTAATTTTGGAATTATTACAACATAAGTATAGCACACCTTTTCAAAAAATCAAGAAGATTTTTCCGGGATTTTCCCCCAATAACCGTTTGTAATTTTTCAACGGCCCCGCGCCGCCGGAAATTCTTAAGGGAATTCCCGGCGGCTTTCGCTGTTCTTAAGGATATCTGCGGATAATTTATCGTCTGCACTTTACATTTCTTCGATATAGTAAAAAACGAAGAACAAAAAACTGCCGTCGGACGGCGAAGGAGGAAGCGCCATGCAGGGCGTCGCGGCCATTTTCTGGGGAATATCGCTGGTGTTAACCATTCTGACTATGCCGGTTCTGCTCTGGCAGGCGGCGGTCGGGGTATTCGGTCTGCTGCCCGACCGGCGGAAAATTCCGGCCGCGAAGCGAACGGAGAAACCGCATCGTTTTGCCGTGGTGGTCTGCGCCCGCAATGAGCAGGCGGTGATCGGCAAGCTGCTGGACAGCCTGTATGCGCAGGATTATCCCCGCGATCTGTTTACTCTGTATGTGGCGGCGGATAACTGTACCGACGGGACGGCGGCGGAGGCGCGGCGGCATCACGCCTGTGTATATGAACGTTTCGACCGGGAGCATGTCGGCAAGGGCTTCGCTCTGCGCTGGCTTCTGGAGCGCATCCGGGAGGAACATCCGGAGGAGTACGACGCGGTTGCCGTGTTCGACGCGGACAATCTGGCGACCCCCGGGTTTCTCCGCCGGATGAACGACGCCCTCTGCGCTGGCGCGGACGTGGCCAAAGGGAGCCGCCACGCCTCCAATCCCGGCGATTCCTGGGTCAGCGGAAGCTACGCGATTTATTGGCGGAGTATGATGCATTTCTTCCATCGCGCCCGGGCCAACCGGGGGTTGTCCTGCTTTGTGGATGGAACAGGCTTTGCCTTCAAAGCGTCGCTGCTTCGGGGGGAGGGCTGGAGTACCCGGTCGATGGTGGAGGACTGCGAATTTTCCATGCAGCAGATTTGCCGGGGACGCGTCATCGTTCCGGTCAGCGACGCGGTTTATTACGACGAACAGCCGGATTCCTTTGCTGTTTCGCTTCGTCAGCGGTTCCGCTGGACGGTGGGCTGTGTCCAGTGCGTGAAATACTGCCTGCCGGACGCGCTGCGGGCTCTTCGCGGGGGCCGCGGAACGGATGGGTCGTCCCGGTTCGCGGCGCTGGATGTGATCGCTTATCTGCTGTTGATCCCGGCGGTAGGAATCGGCCTGATCGCCACCGTATTCGGCGTGCTGGCGCTTCTGTTCAGTCCGCCCTCTCAACTGGTTCTCCATACGGCGGCGCTGGCTATGCCGTTTCTCTCCTGGGCCGGGCTGTCGGCCGGCGCGATGCTGACGCTGCTGGTGGACCGCCAGCCGCTTCGTCCTCTGTTGGGGGCCGTGTTCCTGTTTCCCCTCTTCGTTTTCTCCATGAGCGGGATGGCGCTGGTTGCGCTTTTCCGGCCGAAAACCACCTGGAAGCCGATCGTACATTCCAGCCGGACGCGGCTCGGTGATCTTCCACAGACTGGAGCGACGCCTCCGGGGAAGTGAGGGGCCCCGCGCCGCCTGTTTTCGTCCTTCGCCGCTTGACACCGCTCACGGCGGTATGCTATAATAACGCCCACGGAGATATCGGGAAACCGGTTTATCCGCTGGTATAGCTCAGTTGGTAGAGCAGCTGATTTGTAATCAGCAGGTCGGGGGTT
>CAJJLZ010000013.1 GCA_905192745.1 uncultured Oscillospiraceae bacterium | reverse complement strand
AATCCGGCAAGGCCGGATTCATCCAAAAACGGTTGTCGGGCGGGCGGCCCTTCCTGTCGCTTCGCGACACCTCCGTTTTTCCCCCTTCTGCGCACGGCGGTCAGGGGCGGTTATCCGGCAAGGCCGGATTTATCAAAAAACGGCTGTCGGGCCAGCTGCCCGGTTATCATAACAAGAAAGGAAGGATCGTCTTGGAAGAACCGACGCCGATCCCCAGTCCGCCCTCCGATTCCGCCCCTTCGCCCGATTCCCTGCCGCACGGCCCGGAAAAAGTGGAAAAACGCCGGGGGTTCCTGATTAACCTGCTGTATTTCGGGGTATTGCTCGCCATCGCCATTCTGGCGGTGCGGACCCTGTTCGTCTGGATGCTTCCCTTTGTATTCGCCTTTCTGGTCGCGGCGGTTCTGCAGCGGCCTCTCCGCTGGCTGGTAAAGAAAACCCGGGTGAGCAAAAAATTCTTTTCGGTGGTGCTGGTGGTGCTGGTCATCCTGCTGTTGGCAACGGCGGTGGCCCTCATCGGCGGACAGTTGGCCGCAAGCGTGGTGAAATTCTTTTCCAACAACGAAAATATCCGGCTGATTGAAACCACGGTGGAAAGCGTATCGGTCAGCATTCAGGATCTGATTACCAATTTCTCCAACATGCTATCGCCCGAAATGCTGGCCTCCCTTCAGGGGACAATCGACAGTCTGACCGACACCCTAATCAGCCTGGTTTCCGGTGCGTTCACCGGCGCGGCGGGCTGGGCGCTTTCCATGACCAGCCGCCTGCCGTCCCTGCTGGTCAGCTTCATTATCTGGGTAATCGCCTCGATTTTCCTGACCATCGATTATCAGAAGGTTCTTTCCTTCTTCATGCGGCAGGTGCCGGAACGGCACACTGCTCTGGCGCATACCGTGCGCGACCTGTGCACCAACACCCTGTTCAAGCTGGTGAAAGCCTACGCGCTGCTGATGCTGATTACCTTTGCGGAGCTCAGCATAGGGCTGACCGTCCTCCGGGTGCCTTCCTCCCTGCTGGTGGCGGCGCTTATTGCGGTGGTGGATATTCTGCCGGTGCTGGGTACCGGAACGGTGTTGATTCCTTGGGCGCTGATTTCCGCGATTCTGGGGGATTTCCGGATGTTTGTCGGGCTGGCGCTGCTGTATGTGGTCATCACGGTGCTGCGCAACTTCCTTGAACCCAAGCTGGTCAGCCGCCAGATCGGGCTGAATCCGCTGGTGACGCTGTTTTTCATGTACCTCGGTTTGCAGGCGATGGGGCTGCCCGGAATGCTTTTGTTCCCGGTAACGGTCATGATCCTCAAACAATTGCAGGATCAGGGTTCCATCCGGATATGGAAATAAAACGGAACGCCGTTTTCCACCAAAGGAGTGAATTCGGTTGAAAATTTCGACCAAGGGCCGGTATGGTCTCCGGCTGATGCTGGATCTGGCTGTTCATTGCGATTCCGGGCTGGTTCCCCTGCGGGATATCTCGGCCCGCCAGGAAATTTCGGAAAAATATCTTGAGCAGATCATGATGCTGCTTAACCGGGCGGGGCTGGTGCGCAGTGTGCGGGGCTCTCAGGGCGGCTATATGCTGGCCCGTCCGGCGGAATCCATTACGGTGGGGGACGTGCTCCGGACGATGGAGGGCTCTCTGGCGCCGGTGGACTGTGTAGCGGGGGACGCGCCCTCCTGCGGGATGGCGGAAACCTGCGTAACCATTGAAGTATGGCGGAAACTGAAGGACGCGATCGATCAGGTGGTGGATTCCATTACCCTCGCCGATCTCCGGGAGCGGTATCATGAAAAAAACCCGCCCGATTACTGCATCTAAACGGCCCGGAACGGATCCGAACAGACAGGCCGGAAAGTTTTCCCCGTTTTGTCTGGAGAATGTTGAAAAAACTCCCTGTGCGTTGTTGATCGCACAGGGAGTTTTCGGCTTTTTACAGATCAATCCGCCCGTACAGCACCGAAGAATTTTCTTTCTCCGACTGGGTTTTGGAGGGCGGGGTCGCCCCATCGGCGGTGGGGAGGGGATTGCTGCGCGGCACAAACGGCCGAATCTCCCGTTCCGGTTTTTCGATCACATCCGAACGGGGGGAGCGGGGTGCTCTTTCCGGCCGGACGGGGCGTCCCGCCTCATCGGCCGGGCGATCGCCCGCAGGATACTCGCCGGCCTGACGGCCGCCTTTTCCGCGGGGACGGCCGCCGCTCCGGGACCGGTTTTTCACGGGATTGTCGTCGGACGGGCCGATCACGACATGACGGTTGGGCTCGCTTCCCACGCTCCACGAGGTCGCGCCCTTAATCTCCTGCACCGCGGTATGGATAATCCGGCGCTCGTAGGGATTCATCGGCTCCAGCGAGGTTTTGTGGCCGGTGCGGGCGGCCTGCCCCGCGATTTTCCGGGCCAGACCGGCCAAAGACTGCTCCCGTTTTTCGCGGTAGTTGCCGATATCCAGCGTCACGCGGTAATAGGCGTTGTCCACCCGATTCGCCACCAGTCCGGTGAGGTACTGAAGCGCGTCCAGCGTCTCCCCCCGGCGGCCGATGATAAATCCGAGATCATCGCCGGACAGCATCAAAACACAGCCGTTCTCTTCTTCTCTGACTTCGATAGCGGGCGATTCCACGCCCAGCCCGCGGAGAATTTCTTTCAGATACTCCGCCGCGCGGGACGCGGGAGTAACCTCCCGATAAGCGCGCACCCGCGCCGGGCATCCGCCGAACAGGCCCAGGGTCTTCTTCTGGGGCGCCTGCAGAACCTCGAACTGCGCTTTTTCCTCCGGCACGCCCAGTTCCCGCGCCGCCGCCGCCTTCGCTTCTTCAATGGTGGCGGCTTCCTTGATCGCTTCCTTCAGCACGTTTCTCATCCTTTCGAAAACGGGAACCCCCCGTATTATTTTTCCTCGTCGGCGTTCTCCGCCGTGCCGGCTTCACCGGCCGGGCCGCTTTCCCCCGCCGGTTCTTCCTCCGGCTGCGGATTGACCGGCAACTCTTCCTCCGAAGCGGCGGACTCGTCATTCTCCCGGCGCTTACGCTTATTCGGATTTTTGGAAGCGGGCGGCTGCTTCGGGGCGTTCGCCGCTTTCTTTTTCTCTTCGAGGAGCTTCTTTTCCTCGGCCGCCTGACGGCGGGCCTCCTCCTCTTCGCGGGCGCGGGCTTCCGCCAGACGCTTTTTATCCTCGGCGCGGCGCTTGCGGCGTTCCTCGTATTCCACTTCCGCCTGCGCGCGGATCTTGGCCGGATTATAGATCTTGTTGAGCAGGACGGTCTGAATGACGGCGATGATATTCGAGCAGATCCAGTAAATGCCGACGCCGCCCGGCACAATAAAGGTAATATACAGGGAGAAGAGCGGCATCAGCACGATCAGCATCACGTTGCTGCAGCCCTGACCCGGCTGTTTCTCCGCCGAGGTGGCCATCTTGGTATAGTGCATGGAGACTATGCTGGATGCAAGGGCCGTCAGCCAGGAAAGCAGCGGGATCAGCCACAGAATATTGATTCCCTTGATCCCCTGATCGTTCCAGGGGTTTTCCAGCAGGGTACCGCCAAAGAAGGCGAAATCCTTGCGAATATGCTGCATTTCCGCAAAATATTCGTCCGCGGTTTTGTTTTTGCGGTCGGTATCGGAAAGCGCGGCGATGCTTTCCTTGATGGCGGAGGCGTTTTCTTCCTTTTCCATCACCATCAGAAGGCGGAGTTCCTTATAATAGCCTTTGCGGTCGTTCACGCTCAGCTTGTTGGGATCAGGGATTTCCTTGTCGTTTTCATCCAGTTCCTGCGAAACCGCCGTAACGCTCGCGTTCACCACCGCGCTCGGAATCCGGGCAAGATGGGTGAGGGGGGAGTAAATGACGGCAATAACGCCGAACAGCACAATCATCTGGATGACCATCGGCAGACAGCCGCCGGTCATGCTGATACCTTCCTTTTCGTACAGGTCCATCTGCTTTTGCTGCAGCTTCTGGGGATCCTTGGCATATTTTTTCTGCAGCCGTTCCAGCCGGGGGGCGAGCTTTGCCCGGTCGGCCTGCGCCTTCTGGGATTTCAGCGACAGCGGGAAGGTCGCGGCGCGCACGATCAGCGTAAACAGGAAAATCGCGATAAAATAATTGCTGACCAGATTGTAGATAAACCACAGGACCCACCCCAGCGGGATGGCCAGTATGTCCATTCCAGGTATCATCGGCAGTTTCCTCCGTCCGTTTTCTGCAAATACAAACACAGCGTTCCGCCCCGCGGACCGCTGTTATTTCTCCAGTTTTCTGTGGTTTCCATCACGCCCGGCTTTCGGCGGTTCCTTAACCGCTCCGGGCGCTTTCAACGCAGGCTCATCCTGCCATTCCGTTTTTTGCGCCTTTTGGGGTTTCCCGGTCTTATTCTTTTCCGCCCGGCTGTGTTTTCCGCCCCTTTTCTCCGGCTTTTCCGGCACGGGGTCGTAACCGTATTTTCCGAAGGGATTGCATCGCAGAATGCGCCAAATGGCGAGACCGGACCCGCGGATCACGCCAAACCGCTCGATCGCCTCAATCGCATAGGCGGAACAGGTGGGCGTAAACCGGCAGACCGGCGGCGTCTTCGCCGAAATGGTGTGCTGATACAGCCGGATCAGCGAAATCAACAGCTTTTTCATGTCGTTTTTTTCTCTGCCGGAGCCGTCCGGGCGGACGCGGAACGGCCGTTCTCTTTCCCGACGGCATCCAGAACGCCCAGCGCTTTGAGCTGGGACTCCATAATCTGTTGCAATTTGGTGCTTTTTATTTCACCGGTGCGGCGGCGCGCGACGAACACGATATCCCACCCCCCCTGAATGCGGGGGAGAAGGGCGCGGTAAGCTTCCCGGATGACCCGGCGGCTGCGGTTCCGCCGAACGGCGCAGCCGATTTTTTTTCCGGTGGTAATGCCCGCGCGGGGAAAGCCTGTCCGGCTTCTGCGGACGTAAGTGACCAGTGCGGCATTCACCTGTGATTTTCCGCGATGATACAGGGCGCGGAAATCCCCGTTGCGGTTGAGCACGGCAAAACGCGTCATATCGACATCCTGTCTCCTTCGGGGTCCGTCCCGTGTTTCTGCCGCCGGACGCATCTCTGCATATTAAAAAAAGCCACACAATGGTGGCCCTTTTTAGTAGGTGAGACGCTTTCTTCCTTTCGCCCTTCTGCGAGCAAGCACCTTGCGGCCGTTGGCGGTTGCCATTCTCTTACGGAAGCCATGTTCCATTTTGCGGTGCCGTTTCTTGGGCTGATACGTACGAAGCATGCGTCACCCTCCTTTCGGACGGCCGGGAACCGGCCGTTGCCTTTTCCGGAATCCAAATCAGCAAAACCCTTTGCGGGAGCAGGCGCCCCGCGAAAGGGAATCCTCTGCGAACTATAGAATCCTTTGCGAGGATTTATTATATACCAGATGCGGCGGAAAAGTCAACAGCTATTTTTGTTCCGTCCGCCGTCCCCCGCCCGCCTGACAGGCGGTTTTTCCGTTTTTTCTCCGTTCGGAATTCCGGATCATTCGATTTTTTTCCAAAATGGTGTTTTAAGATAACCACAACCCCAAAATATTGTGGTTACGCCGGAAAGAACCCGGCGGTGTTAAAAGAAATAAAAAATTCCCGCATTTTCTTTCGTTGAAAACCGGGAAAAACTATGCTACAATAGACTGTAAGCCATTATAAGGGGCTTCTGCGCCCCATTTTGCGCGTTTCCCGAAGCCGGCGTTTCCCCTCTTTCGCGGCCCTTCGCCGCGAAATGCCGGTATTTTTCGTTTCAAACGGCAGGCAGCGCGCTTTTTTCCGGCGTGGACGCTCATTTTTCCGTCATAGGGGCGGGAACCGTGCGCCCCATCTGAATAAACCGGGACATACGGGATACATTTCAAATGCTTTAAGGAGTTTGGAACCATGGAAACCATCAAGGAAGTCTGGTCAGGGATTCTGGAGTATCTGCATAATCAGGAGGATATCAGCGAGGTCGCCTACAATGTCTGGATCAGCTGTATCGAACCCCGTTCCATTGAGGATGGGGAGGTGGTGGTGTTCGTCCACACCAACTTCCAGAAAAAAATTGTGAGCGAGCATTACGCCGGAAAGCTCCGGGAAGCGTTCGAACAGGTGCTCGGCATTCCGCTCGGGCTGAAAATTCTTTCCGGCGAAGAGGTTTCCGCCAGAGAAACCCCGGAATTTTCCGAAACCCAGCCCGATCCGGGCAATCTCTTCGGCCAGAAAAGCTCCGACTACGAGTATTCCTTTGAAAATTTTATTGTGGGTTCCTCCAACAAATTCGCCCACGCCGCCTCTCAGGCGGTGGCGAGCAAGCCGGCGGGATATTACAACCCGCTGTTCATCTACGGCGGCTCGGGATTGGGCAAGACCCACCTTCTTTACGCGATCTGCAACGAGATCCGGAAAAATTCGCCCTCGGTGAAAATCATCTATACCAAAGGCGAATACATTGCGAACGAACTGATCGAAGCCATCGGTTCGGGCACCACGCCGGAATTCCGGGCAAAATACCGTCAGGTGGACGTGCTGCTGGTGGACGATATTCAATTCATCGCCGGCAAGGTCTCCACACAGGAGGAATTCTTCCACACCTTTGACGCGCTGCATCAGGCCAACAAACAAATTGTGCTGACCTCCGACCGGCCGCCGAAGGAAATTGCTACGCTGGAGGAACGGCTCCGTACCCGGTTTGAAATGGGCCTTCTGGCCGATATCCAGCCGCCGGATCTGGAGACCCGAATCGCCATTATCAAGCGCAAAGCGCAGCTGCTTGATCTCAACATCAGCGACAATGTCTCGGAATATATCGCCAACCAGCTCAAAAACAACGTCCGCCAGCTGGAGGGCGCGGTGAAACGGATGCGGGCACAATACCTGCTCGGCGGGGAACAGCCTTCGATTATCACCGCACAGAACGCCATCCGGGATATTCGCAACGATTCCCAGCCGGTGCCGATTACGGTGGAACGAATCATCACCGAGGTCGCCCGCACCATGAACGTCACGCCGGAGGACATCCGCTCCACCAAGCGCTCCGCCCCTATTTCCCAAGCGCGGCAGGTGGCGGAATACGTTGTAAGGGATATTACCGGCCTGCCGATGAAATCCATCGGAGAGGAATTCGGCACCCGCGACCACTCCACCATCGTCTACGCGATCCAGAAGGTGGAAACCCGCATGACAAAGGACCCGTCCTTTAAGGGCATGGTAATGGACATCATCAAAAACATCAGCGAAAAATAAGGCGCTTGCGCGCCAATCGGAATCCGCGGGCGGCGGGTTTTCCTCTCTCTGTTTATTTATCCTTAATGTTATATAGGAATACATAGCGCTGCCCGGCTTTTTCTCTTTTACAGAACTTCAACAGAGCGGTGGAAAGTTTTTCGCGCCCGGTTTTTCCGCCGAATTTCCACCGGGTTTCCGTCCGTACTTTTCCCCTTTTCTTCACTTATCCACCACAATCGGTGAAAAGAAAAAACACCCGCGCCCGGTTTTTCTGTCCATTTCTCCACCGGTTTCTCCCCTTTCCTCCGACAAAATTCCACAGCGCCGGGGAAAGAAAAAAACGCTTTTCACTTTTCCGCCGTTTTCCCGACCGGCTTTTCACGAAAAGGGGACGTCAGAAAAGCCTTGTACACAGCGGAGGGAGAGGGGTTTTCCACGATTTCCACCACCCCTACTATAGACTACGAAAAGAAAGATTTTTTTTCTTTTTCGTTCCGTTTTTCGACGGCATTGCCGCCGAACTCCATCTTTCAGACTCGAAGCCGGAAGCTTCTCACCGGAATTTCTCTTCAGAAAGGAAATCGCTCATGAACATCTACTGCAACAAACAGGCGCTGATCGACGCCGTCGGCAACGTGCAGCGCGCTGTCTCGGGAAAATCCACCCTCCCGGCGCTGGAAGGAATCCTCCTGAAAGCGACGGGTTCCTCTCTTTTTCTCGCGGGGTATGATCTCGATCTCGGCATCACCACCACCATCGAAGCGGAGGTGCGGGAACCGGGAGAAATCGTGCTGACGGCAAAGCTTTTTGGAGATATTGTCCGCCGGCTTCCGGACGACGCCGTTTCCCTGACCACCGACGAAAAGCTGAACACCGTTATCCGGAGCGGGCTGACGGAATTTACCATTATCGGGATTTCGGCAAACGAATACCCTGAAATTCCGTCGGTTGGGGACGGCGTCGGCTTCACCGTTCCGCAGAATACGCTGAAAAGCATGATCCGGCAGACCCTTTTTGCCGTAGCGCAGACCGATAACCGCCCCGTCCACACCGGCACTCAATTTGAGATGGAGGGGGAAGACCTCCGGCTGGTCTCAGTGGACGGCTCCCGGCTGGCGATGCGGTGCGAGCCGCTTCAGACCAAGGAAACCATGACCTTCGTTGTTCCGGGGAAGACGCTGAGCGAAGTGCTCAAGCTGCTTTCGGACGAGGACACTCCCATGTCGATGGCGGTGGGCCGCCGCCATATCGTTCTGGAAATCGGCGGCTATGCCGTAATTTCCCGTCTGCTGGACGGCGAATTTCTTCCTTACCGCAAGGCGATCCCCCAGAATATCACCACCACGGTGCGGATAAAAACCCGCGACCTGATCGACGCGGTGGAACGCGCTTCTCTGGTTATCAACGACCGGATCAAATCCCCCCTGCTCTGCGAGTTCAAGGACGGGAAAATCAAGGTATCCTGCACCACCCCGCTCGGCAGCGCCAGCGACGTGATCGACGCTTCCATCGAGGGGAACGAAGAGGAAATGGGCTTTAACAGCCGGTTTCTGCTGGAAGCGCTGAAAAACACCGAGACCGACGAGGTCCGCATTGAACTGGGCGGCCCGCTTTCCCCCATGAAGATTCTCCCTGTCTCCGGGGAAGGCTTTCTCTTTCTTGTTCTGCCTGTGAGGCTGAAAAAATGAGGCAGGAAAAAAATACCGTCTGGAATATCTCGACCGAATTTATCCGGCTGGATGCGTTTCTGAAGCTAGTCGGCGCCGTACCGACCGGCGGGCAGGCGAAGGCCTGTATTCAGGAGGGAATGGTCCGCGTAAACGGCGAACCCTGCGTACAGCGGGGGAAAAAGCTGCGGCCCGGAGACACGGTTGCTCTGGAGGGGGACGACGCGGCGTATACGGTCGGCCCGGCGGAACAGACCCGGGATGAATAAACGGGCCGGTCCGGGAGGACTGGAAAAGCCGGAAGGCGGTGACGCCGGATGTTGGTAACCCGGCTGGATTTTGAAAATTTCCGTAATCTCAAGGACGGGTCCGTCCGGCCTGTCCCGGGGGTCAATATAGTATATGGCAGCAATGCCCAGGGAAAGACCAATCTTCTCGAAGCTTTTTGGTTTTTTACCGGAGGGCGCAGCTTTCGGGGATCGAAGGATGGGGAAACCGTAGCCTTCGGGGCGGAAAAAGCTTCCCTGAAGCTGGAATTCTATGCCGCCGGGCGGGATCAGGAGGCCGAGATATCGATCGCCCGCCGGCGGAGCGCCGTTTTGAACGGCGTGCCGCAGCCGGCGGCGTCCCGGCTGGCGGGACAGTTCTGCGCCGTGGTGTTTTCGCCCGCCCATCTTTCCCTCATCAAGGACGGGCCGGAAGGGCGGCGGCGGTTTCTGGACGCCGCTTACTGCCAGCTTCGCCCCGGGTATGTCCGGGTGCTTACCGATTTCCAGCGGACCTTGACCCAGAGGAACGCGCTGCTCAAGGAATTGCGCGCCGGGCTGGGGGACGACAGGCTTCTTTCCGTTTGGGATGAACGGCTGGCGCAGACCGGCGCGCAGGTGTTCGCCGCGCGGGCGGCGTATATCCGCCGTCTTTCCGGGCCGGCCGGCGATATCTATTCCGGCCTTTCCGGCGGGAAAGAGGGCTTTGCCCTGCGGTACGAATCCACGGCGGGAGAGGATGGAACGTCCCCCGCCGAGGCGAGGGACCGGCTGTATGAAAAGCTGCGGACCAGTCACGCGGCCGATCTGGCGGCGGGTTTTACCACCGTCGGCCCCCACCGGGACGACCTTTCGGTGGAAATCAGCGGGCTGTCGGCGCGGGTTTACGCTTCCCAGGGACAGCAGCGCTCGGCCGTCCTCGCCCTCAAGCTGGCGGAAGCGTCGGTTCTGCGGGAGGTGACGGGCGAACAGCCGGTCGCCCTTCTGGACGACGTGATGAGCGAGCTGGACATTTCCCGGCAGGACTATATTCTCAACCACATCCACGGCTGGCAGGTTTTTCTCACCTGCTGCGACCCTTCCGCCGTGATGCGGCTTTCAGCCGGCCGCGCCTTTCATGTGGAGGCGGGCCGGATCACCGAAGAAACCATCGCCTAGAAAAGGGCGGAGACGAAAGGATGGGAAGCGATGTACCTTCATCTGGGACAGGAAACCGTCGTGCGGCTGGACGAGGTGGTTGGTATCTTCGATATGGACAAGTCCACCATCTCCAAGCATTCAAGGCAGTTTCTGGCGGATGCGGAAAAGGGAGGACGGGTATTCAACGTGTCGGAAGAGCTGCCCAAATCCTATGTGGTCTGCGTCGACGGAGAAGGGACGGAGACGGTTTACATTTCGCAGATTTCTTCGGCGACGCTTCGGAAGCGGGCCGGGTTTATGAACGGAATTTCCTATCGGCGGGATTGACCCGCCGGTATTCGGGGCGGATAGAACAGGTATTGGAAAAAGCGGACGGAGGTTATAGGCTGTGTCGATTGAAAAGGAAAATGGCGTAAACGGCGCGAACAACGAAACGATCAGTGAAAGCCGGGAGAAGGAACTCCTGAAAAATGAAATTGAACAGGCGTCGGTCGTGGATGAAACCACCCCCTACGACGGGAATCAGATTCAGGTTCTGGAGGGTTTGGAGGCCGTCCGCAAACGCCCGGGTATGTATATTGGCTCTACCGGGCCAAAGGGCCTGCACCATCTGGTGTATGAAATCGTGGATAACTCCATCGACGAGGCGCTGGCCGGCTACTGCACCGATATCGACGTGGATATCCTGCCCGGGGAGATTGTTTCGGTAAGGGATAACGGACGCGGCATCCCGGTGGATATGAATGAAAAGCTGGGACTCCCCGCCGTAACGGTGGTGCTGACCGTGCTGCACGCCGGCGGTAAGTTCGGCGGCAGCGGCTATAAGGTTTCCGGCGGCCTGCACGGCGTCGGTTCCTCCGTGGTGAACGCGCTGTCCGAATGGATGGAGGTCGAGATTTCCCGCGAAGGCAAGGTGTTTGCTCAGCGGTTTGAACGGGGCGTGCCGGTAAACGATCTGACCGTGATCGGGACTTCCGACCATGACGGCACCCTGATTCGCTTTAAGGCGGACGCCGAAATCTTTACCGAAACCACCGAATACGAATACGACGTTCTCCAGAAACGGCTGAGGGAACAGGCTTTCCTAAACGCGGGCCTGACCATCAATCTCAACGACCTGCGCAATGAGGAAGCCCCTGTACGGGAGAAGTATTGCTATGAAGGCGGCATTTCCTCCTTTGTGGAATTCATGAACAAGACGCGCGGTCACGCCGTTCTCCATCCGGAGGTGGTGCACATCGCGCTGAAGGACGGGGATTCCATCGCGGAGGTGGCCCTGCAGTATAACGACAGCTACAACGAAAATATCGTTTCATTTGCAAACAACATCCATACGGTGGACGGCGGAACCCATGAGACCGCTTTTAAGACGGCAATCACCCGTATTTTCAACGACTATGCCCGGAAGCATGGAATGCTGAAGGACAGCGACGCCAGCCTGAAGGGCGACGACGTGCGGGAGGGACTGACGGCGGTCATCAGCGTTAAGCTCAAAGACGCGCAGTTTGAAGGGCAGACCAAGGCCAAGCTGGGAAATACCGCGATAGGAACTCTGGTCAATACGCTGATGAACGAAAAGCTGGTTCCTTTCCTGGAGGAAAATCCTCAGGTGGCCCGCGGCGTGCTGGAAAAATCCATCAACGCCGCCCGGGTAAGAGAGGCCGCCCAGCGCGCGCGGGAACTCGCCCGGAAAAAGAGCGGCCTTGCCTCCACCCGGATGCCGGAAAAGCTGGCCGACTGCATCTGGAACGACAGCGAACGCACCGAGCTGTATATCGTCGAGGGCGACTCGGCAGGCGGTTCCGCCATTCAGGGACGGGACCGGAACTTTCAGGCGATCCTTCCCCTGTGGGGCAAGATGCTGAATGTGGAAAAGGCCCGGCTGGACAAGGTATACGGCAATGAAAAGCTGGTGCCGATCGTGATCGCGCTGGGATGCGGCATCGGGGATGATTTCGACATTTCCAAACTCCGGTACGGCAAGGTCATTATCATGGCCGATGCCGATGTGGACGGCTCCCATATCCGTACCCTGCTGCTGACCTTCTTCTTCCGGTATATGCGGCCGCTGGTGGACGAGGGGCATGTGTATATCGCACAGCCTCCCCTGTTCAAGGTATCCAAGGGAAAACAGGTGCGGTACGCTTTCTCGGACGAAGAGCGGGATAAATATATCGCGGAATTCAGCGGAAACGCCGATATCCAGCGATATAAGGGCCTTGGTGAAATGGATCCGGAGCAGTTGTGGGAAACCACGATGGACCCCGCCTTCCGCACCATGCTGCGGGTGGAGCTGGAGGACGCCGCCGCCGCGGACGAAGCCTTCACCATCCTGATGGGGGATAAGGTGGAGCCCCGGAAGGAATTTATCGAGAAAAACGCCAAATATGTGATGAATCTGGATATTTAAGGAGACCGGACGGCCAATGGACGAGCATAGCGAAGCGCCTCTTCTCCAGCTGCGGGTACGGCTGGAAAAACCGGAGATTTATGCCTGTCTGATGCGGGGAACCCGCCGGGCGGGAAGGCTGCGCAACGGAATCCAGTCGGCGCTTCTGCTTCTCGTCGCGGTAAACTGCGTTGCTGCGTTCGTGTTGGATGAAAAAAAGGACCCCGCGCCTTTGGGGATTGCCGCAGCCGCGCTGCTGGTTCTGGCGGCAATCTGGATAACGCCGCCCTTCCGGATGAAGCACGAGGCCGGGCTGCTCGCGGAACGGGGGGACGAAATCCATCTGGCGCTGTATGCGGAAGAAGCGGTTTTCGGCCGGGAACGGCAAAGCGCCGTATCCTACGGCGAATGCCGGGCAACCGCGGACGATACGCTGTTGGTGCTGGAGATCGGCGGAGAGCTGATCGGCATTCCCCGCCGGTCGACCGACGACAGGGGATGGGCTCTTCTGATGGAAAAGTTCCGGCCGGAAATAAAAAAAGCCAAATGACAAATTCCGGGCAACGCCGCGCATTCACTGAATGCGGGATTGCCCTTTGACGGGAGGATGCATCGATGTCCCGGGAAAATGAACCGAAGGCGCGCTTTGCCCTGCCGGTAACGGCGGAGGAATATACGGCCGCCGCGCTGCTGGCCGCCCGGCGGAAGGGTTCCCTGCGGGGGCTTCCCTTTTTCGCGGTGGGAGCCGCCGTTCTGCTGGCCCTCGGCCTGTGTTTTTTTGACTGGAGCCGCCTTAGCTTTTTTTCGGCGGTGACGCCGTTGTTTCTCTGTTTGTGCTGTCCGGCGATGCTGCTGTATATCTTCCGGCTGGAGCCGCAGCGCATCCGCCGCCGTGCTGCGAAGGATTATGAAACCTACCATGCTCTGATGGAGGACGCCGAGCTGTGGCTTTACGCCGATTATGCGGTGACAAAAACCCCGTCGCTTTCTCTTCACGACCAGTACGCGCTGATCGGGGAATGTATTGAAACGCCGGAGCTGCTTGTATTTATACGAGAATCGGACCGGCTGCTCATCCTTCCCAAGCGCTGTCTGCCGCCGGAACGGCGGGAAGAATTGCTGGAATTTCTGCGCACGACCTTCGTCCGCCGCCGCCGGGTGATGCGAAGCTGGATTTTCTGACCGGTGAAAAAGGATGCGCGGACAATACGGAAAGGAGAGACCCGGATGGAACCGACAACGGAGCTTACCCTGAGCGTGCTGGTGACAAGAGAGGAATACTGCGAAGCAGCCGCGGAGCATCGGCGTGCGGTCAGCCGGGGACAGGGGAACGCCCTGCTCGCCGCCGGCGCCGTACTGACAGCGCTCGGAATTGCCGGCGTTTTCTTTGGCGGGCGGATATCCCTTTCCTTTTCAGCGGCGTTCAGCCTGATTGTGCTGGGAATTTTTCTGGTTTGCTACAACGGCGTTTTTGCACCGATGTTCAGCCGGGCGGCCGCCGCCCGGGAATATGACCGGAACGAGGATCTCCGTTTTGCTACCGCCTACCGGTTTTCAGGGAAGGCGGAAGGAACAGTGATGGTGAAAAACGGCCGGATGGAAGGAAACCTCCCTCTCCGCTGTATTACGGAATGGACGGAAACCCCGTCCCTGTTTTTGATTACTTACGGACGGGAATTCCGCTTTGCGATTCCCAAACGGCTGCTTGAGCCGGGACAGGAGGAGCGGCTGCGTTCTCTTCTGCCGGAGAAAACGGTCGGAATAAGAAAATAAAACCATGGAAAGATGAGCGCCGCGCGGGGAAAGCCCTTTGCGGGAAAGGAGGACGGCATATGGACGACAGGAACCGGAAGAATCCATTTGATGAGTTGGAACCGATGACGAATAAAGAGCCGAAAGCGGATTATCACGCGGAAACGGCCGATCCTTATCCGACGGAACCGGTTTCCGCGGAAGAAGCGCCGGCGGTCCCTCCACCGTTTTCCGACGACGCTCCGGTGGGGGACCGCATGCCGGACGACGGCTGTCTGGCCGCCTTCCCGGCGGATTTGAACCGGGAGGAATATATCCGCTTCAACGAGGAGGTATCCCGGACGTCGGGACTGCTCCGCTTTCGAAAGGGACAGATTATCCTGTTCGCCGTGATGGCGGTCCTCAGTCTGGGGATGATGATTCTGGACGGCGTGCTGGCCCGCACGGTGGACCCGGTGCTGGTACTGCTGATTCTCTTTCTTGCTGCGTCCGGGGTTCTGCTTTTCTACGGAATGCCCCGTTATGTGCGGAAAAACGCCGAAAAAGCGTATGAACAGAGCGTGCTGAACGGGTATTCCTATTATGGCTTGGTGCGGGTGTATCCCGACCGATTGGTGAAGGAAGGAAAAAACCGGACGACGATTTTCTTCCGGGAAAACGCGGCATATATTGAAACCCGGGATATGATGATTCTGCTTGCGCCGAATACCCCGGCCATCGTTCTGACCGCCCGCTGTCTGACCCCGGAGAATGCGGACGGGGTGCGCCGAGCGGTGCTCCCCGGGGTGCCCCTTCAGCGGCAGAGACTGACCGGGCGGATGATTCCTCTGGCCGACCGGCCCATTTCCGCGCCGGAGGAACGGGGAACGGAGGAACAGGAAACCGAGATTTTCGCGCTGGATGTGGACTATACCAAAGAAGAGTTTGTAAAGATTGTTACCGATACCGCGCTGCGGTCCTATCTGAAGGTTTTGCCGATTTACAGCGGATTGGCGCTGCTCGCGGGCCTGATTTTCGGCCTGATGAACGGACTGGGCGTCGGCATTGCGTCTTTTCTGTTGATTTCCGGCGTGCTGTTTGCCCTGAACGTCCTGACCGCGCGGGGGAAAGCGGTCCGCTCCTATGACGTTATGCCGGAAGGGAGCGAACAGATCCGGGTCGGGTTTTCCGAACAGGGGCTGACAATCCGTTCGGCCCGGCCGGGGGAAACCCTCCGCTTTGTCTGGAAAGCGATCGACCGGGCGGTGGAAAGGCCGGACAGCGTGGAATTTTATACGCCGACCTCTTTTCTGCGTATTCCCAAGCGCTGCATTCCCCAAATGGAAGAGCTGCGGGCGCTGGTGGACGCGCACGTCCGGCCTGAAAAAGGCCGGAAATAATACGGCGGAACCAGCGCATGACTGGCCGGTGAGACGCCCGAAGAAAGATTTTTTCAGTCCAACGAAAGGGGAATCCTGATGCTGCAGACCACTCCCGTGTATCCCAATCCAAGCGGTCCGGCCGTTCCGCCGGCGGGGGGGACGCCTTATGCCGGAAGCCCGCCCGTTTCCGTGGCGCCGATGCCGAACCAGCCGCTTTCCGTACTGGGCGGCCGGCGGCTGACCGGAGCGGAGCAGTGGAGCGTTCGGAAAATCCTGCGGGGGACAGGGACGGTTATGTGCGTTCTTGCCTCCGTTCTGGCGGGATTTATTGCTCTTGTTATGCTGATTAATTTGTCTGAAAGCCGGTATTTTCCCGAAGGAGGGATTCTGCTGCTGATTGCCGCGCTGATTTTCGGAAGCGGTATGACTTTGTTTCAATGGCAGCAGCGCCGTATCCTTGAAAGGGCGATCCGCTTCAACGAGGGGGAAAGCGAGGAACGGGCGGTGGAAATCTACGCCGACCGGATGGTATCGGTTTCAGCCGACCGGCGAATAACGATTTTCTTTTCCCAGATTCTCAGGGCGCTGGAAACACCGGAAATGTTCCTGTTTTTTGACCGCGAAGGCCGCTTTATCGCTCTGCGCGCGGCGGACTTGACCCCGTTTGACGCCCAGAGGGTAAGGGAGCTTGTCTGGCCCCGGCTGGTGGGCGGCCGGAAGGAGTGGAAGGGCTATCTGCTTCCCCGGCTGCAAAAACCGCGGCCCATTCCGGTTTTTGAATGGGAAATCCCGATGGAGCCGGTTTCCACTGTGCGGGGAATCACCCGGCTGCGGGAATACATTCCCCAGTTATTGTCTTCACTGCCGCTGTTCGCTTCCCTGGGGCTGATGATTGGGACGGGCTTTGCCGACGAATACTGGATGACGCCCAGCTACATAGCGGACGCGCTGTTGTTCGCGCTGATGGTTCTGGCCGGCTCCGGCCTGTTTATGACGGTTTTTTTGGCCGTCGTTCTGCGGGGAAGAAAGACGCGGCAGATAAGGGAAGGGACGCTGCCGCTCCGCGTTGGTTTGACGGACGCATCCTGTCTGATCGGGAACCTGCGGTATATGATACGGCTTCCCCGGAATGAAGGGCTGGTCCGGAAAACCCGGAAGGGCGTGGAAATCTGGGCCTGTACGGAAAAGCGGAGAGAGTGGGTCGCCACCCTTACGGCGGAGGAGGCTTCGCCCGCCCTGCTGGAAAAATTTCTGCAATAGGGGCGCGACAGGATCCGTAAACGGAAAAACACAGAGGAAAACCGGGCGGACGATCCGCGGCAACGCCGCCCGGAAAAAAGCTGACAGCAATACAATGTCTGCGGAGAAATGGGGCTGACCATGGAAGAGCAAATCAATAATACACCGAACAAGGTAATCCCTGTCGACTTGGAAAAAGAGATGAAGAAAAGCTTTCTCGAATATTCCATGTCGGTAATCGTCGCCCGGGCGCTGCCGGACGTGCGGGACGGGCTGAAGCCGGTTCACCGCCGGATTCTGTACACCATGCATGAAAACAACCTGACGCCGGACAAGGCGTACCGCAAGTGCGCGGACACCGTTGGTTCGGTGCTGGGGCGGTATCATCCGCACGGCGACGCGTCGGTATACGACGCCATGGTCCGAATGGCACAGGATTTTTCCCTGCGGTATCCGCTGATCGACGGCCACGGAAACTTCGGTTCGGTGGACGGCCATCCCGCCGCCGCTTACCGGTACACCGAGGCGAGAATGAGCAAGATGTCCCTCGACATGCTGACGGACATCGAAAAGGAAACCGTGGATTTCACCTCCAACTATGACGACCGTCTGCAGGAGCCGGTGGTGCTGCCTTCCCGTTTTCCGAATCTTCTGGTGAACGGATCGAGCGGTATCGCGGTCGGTATGGCCACCAATATCCCGCCCCACAACCTTTGTGAGGTGGTGGACGGCATCTGCCTGCTGATCGATAACCCCGACGCGGACATGGCCGAGATCATGGAAAAGATCAAGGGGCCGGATTTCCCGACCGGCGGCGTGATTATGGGCTACGCGGGAATCCGCGCCGCTTACGCAACCGGCCGCGGCCGCATCATTGTGCGAGCCCGCACCGAAATTGAGGAGCACCACAACGGCCGCTTCCGTATCGTGATTTCGGAGATTCCGTATCAGGTAAACAAGCTGAATCTGGTGAAATCCATTATCGAGCTTTCGGATGAAAAACGCATTGAAGGCATTGCGGATGTGGTGGACCACTCCAGCCGCGAGGGAATGCGGGTGGTTATCGACCTGAAAAAGGACGCGAATCCTCAGGTTGTGCTGAATCAGCTCTTCTCCTTCACCCAGATGCAGACCACCTTCGGTGTGATTATGCTTTCGCTGGTGGACGGGGTGCCCCGCATCCTCACCCTCAAGCAGATGCTGGAGGAATATATCAAATTCCAGTGCGACGTTATCACCCGCCGCACCCTGTTCGAACTGCGGAAGGCGAAGGAGCGCGCCCATATCTGGGAAGCGCTGAAAACCGCCTGCGATTTTATCGACGAAGTGATTGCGATTATCCGCTCGTCCAAGGATACCCCCATGGCGAAGGAACGGCTGATGGAACGCTTCTCCTTCGACGACGTGCAGGCGGACGCTATCGTCAAGATGCGTCTCGGCCAGTTGTCCGGTCTGGAACGGCAGAAGATCGAAGATGAACTGGAGGCCCTGCGCATCCGGATCGCCGAGCTGGAGGAAATTCTGGCCGACGAGCATAAGGTCAAGGCCATTGTGAAGGAAGAATGCCTCAAGATGCGGGACAAGTACGGCGACGAACGCCGTACCGATATCTCCGCCGTATCCGGCGAGGTGGATATCGAGGACCTGATCCCGGTGGAGGACTGCGTGCTGACCATGACCCGCTTCGGTTATATCAAGCGGCAGGCGGTGGACGTGTACAAGTCCCAGCGCCGCGGCGGCCGGGGAATCATGGGGATGTCCACCCGGGATGAGGACTTTGCCGAGACCATGTTCATCTGCTCCAGCCACGATTACATCATGTTCTTTACCTCCATGGGCCGGGTGTACCGCCTGAAATGCTACGAGGTGCCGGAGGGCGGGCGCACCGCCAAGGGAATGAACGTGGTGAACCTCCTGCCTCTGGCGCCGGAGGAGCGGGTGACCGCCATGATCCGGGTTTCCGAATTTGAAGGAGACCAGTACCTCTGCATGGTTACCCGCAAGGGTATTATTAAGCGGACCCGGCTGGACGCCTATTCCAACGCCCGCAAGAGCGGCCTGATCGCCATTGACCTCGACGAGGGGGATGAGCTGGCCTGGGTGCGGATGACCGACGGCTATCAGACGCTGATTGTCGGGACCCGTAAGGGGATGGCTATCCGCTTTGACGAAAACGACGCCCGGGTGGTGGGGCGCACCGCCCGCGGCGTGAAAGCGCTCACCCTCGACGAGGGGGATGAGGTCATCGGCATGTCGGTCTGCCGTGAGAACGGTCTGCTGCTGACCGTGACCGAAACCGGATACGGCCGGCGGAGCGAGCTCACCGATTACCGCATCCAGTCCCGCGGCGGCAAGGGCCTGACCAATTACCACACCGAGCAGTTCGGGGATGTGGCCGCAATCAAGGTAGTGGACGAAGGGGACGACATCATCCTGATCGCCTCCGACGGCATTATTATCCGGACCAGCGCGGACGAGGTTCGCCTCTGCCGCCGTCCCTCCAAGGGCGTCCGGGTCATGCGGGTGGAGGAAGGTTCCCGGATCGTGTCCCTTGCCCGCGCGCCGCATGAGGAGGAAGAGGATACGGTCGGGGAAGAAGCAGCGCCGGACGGAGAAGAAACCGGCGCCGTGGAAGAGCCCGGCGTTACGGATGAAACAGCGGCAGACGCTTCCGCATCGGGAGAACCCGACGGCGGCGAGGCATAACGCTTGTTGCGGGAAACGGAGGAACCAACGATGCGCACAGGTTCAACGATCTGTAAAATAGGGATGTGGGTCACTCTGGTGATATACGCCTTTTTTCAGGTGATGGCGATTTATGGGATCCAGACCGGAAACAATACCAGCCTGATCGCCGCCGGGCGGGCGGATGAGGTTTACAGCATCCTGCCGCTGCTCTGCGTCACGCTGCTGATGATTTTGGCCGTCGTGCTGTTTGCCGTATGGAAAAAGCGCCGCTATATCGGCATCGCGGCCGCGCTGGTCGCCGCGGTGGCCATTGTGGTGATTGCTCTGGACCTCAGCCGCGCCTTCCCGGTGCGGATATCTTCCTATGATACCGATCCGGGGCTGAGCACCTGGAAAATGATCTGGAGGCACGCGGGAATGGCGCTGGTGCCGGTATTTATGATCCCCGCCTGGCTGCTGGAACGGGCTGATCTGAAAAAGAGAGAATTCCAGCGCTCCCTTTCCAAGGAGCCGACCTACGATCTTTCGGGCGCGGCGATATTCGCCGACGAGGGAGGGCTTCCTCCGCAGGAGGAGGGCCGCCGGCTGAAGCGTTCCCTGCGGAAAAGAATGCAGAAGACATCCGGCAACGGGTAAGCGGCTTTGCGGGAAAGGGGGGCCGGCGGAGTGCGTCCGGACCGGTTTCCCCGAAAAAAGGCGCTCCCCGCCTTGCCAAGACACAGGGATTGTGCTACACTAAAAAGGCTTTCCGCTGAAAAGGCGGCGGCCTGTTAGGCCGCTCCCGGGATATTTTAAGACGAAAGGGCTGTTAATCTCCATGTCGGGACATTCCAAGTGGAATAATATCAAGCGAAAAAAGGAGAAAACCGACGGCCAGAAGGCTAAGATTTTCACCAAGATGGGCCGTGAAATCGCCGTCGCCGTGAAAGAGGGCGGCAGCGGGGATCCGGCCAGCAATTCCAAGCTGAAGGACGCGATTGCCAAAGCGAAGGCCAACAATGTGCCGAACGATAACATCGAACGGATTATTAAAAAGGCGGTTGGCGAAGGAAACGCGGACAATTACGAAGCGATCCAGTATGAGGGATACGGCCCGAGCGGCATCGCGGTGATCGTGGAAACGCTGACCGATAACCGCAACCGCACGGCGGGCGATCTGCGCCATTATTTTGACAAATGCGGCGGAAACCTCGGGATGACCGGCTGCGTGGG
The DNA here is from genome assembly GCA_905192745.1 of uncultured Oscillospiraceae bacterium. Lineage (GTDB taxonomy): Bacteria > Bacillota > Clostridia > Oscillospirales > Acutalibacteraceae > Avimonas. The sequence continues at coordinate 49,709 of CAJJLZ010000013.1, read as the reverse complement.
CTATATGTTCCAGCAGAAGGGCGTTCTCGTGATCGAAGCCGAGGGGCTGGACGAGGACAAGGTGATGGAGGACGCGCTGGAAGCCGGCGCCGCCGATTTTTCTACCGACGGCGACGTGTTTGAAATCGCCGCCGATCCCGCCGATTTTTCCGGCGTGCGGGACGATCTGGAGGCAAAGGGGTATGCCTTTGTTTCGGCCGAGATCGAGCAGGTTCCCGATGTGTACAATCAGATCGAGGACCCCGAAGCGGTCAAAAAAATGGAGAAACTGCTGGATATGCTGGACGACAACGACGATGTGCAGAGCGTATGGCATAACTGGGACCGTCCGGAGGAGGACGAGGAAGACTAAATTCCGACGGGCCGTGCACCATCGGAGAGACAGAGAAGCTGTTGCAGAATGCACCGTGGCGCATTTTGCAGCAGCTTCTTTTGAAGAGCCGGGTTTGGATACAAAAAATACGATTTGCAATATATAGAGGTGAATATACAATGAGCAATGCTTCTTCCGTGATTGCGGCGATTTCCACCCCGCTGGCCCCGGCCGGGCTGGGGGTGATCCGCCTTTCCGGCGAGGGGGCGGCGGGGCTGGCCGACCGGGTGTTTCGTCCGGCCGGGCGGGGCAAGTCGCTCAGCGCCCTGCCGGGCTACACGGCGCTCTATGGTACGGTGTACGACGCGGAAGGGGATATTGACGAGTGCGTGGCGCTGGTATTCCGCGCCCCCCACAGTTATACGGGGGAAGAGGTTGTGGAGCTTTCCTGTCACGGCGGGCTGTACCTTCTGCGCCGTACCCTGCGGGCGGTGCTGGACGCGGGGGCCCGGCCGGCCGAAGCCGGGGAATTCACCCGCCGCGCCTTTATCAACGGGAAGCTGGATCTCACCCGGGCCGAAGCGGTGATGGATTTGATTGCCGCCAACGGAAGGCTGGCGGCCAAGACCGCCCTCGCCGCCCGGGAGGGGGCGGTTTACCGGAAGCTGGAGGAGGTGCGGGGTGTCCTTCTGGGGGCGGCGGCCAATCTGTCCGCGTTTGTGGATTACCCGGACGAGGATATTCCCGAGCTGACGCCGGAGGCGCTCGGCTCCCAGCTTGCCGCCGCGCGGGACAGCGTGGAGGGACTGCTCGCCACCTTTGACGCGGGCCGGGTGATCCGGGAAGGGATCGACACGGTGATCGTGGGAAGCCCGAACGTGGGAAAATCCACCCTAATGAATCTGCTCGCGGGCTGTGAGCGGAGCATTGTGACCCCCATTGCCGGGACCACCCGGGATATCGTGGAGGAAACCATCCGGCTGGGCGATGTTCTGCTCCGACTGGCGGATACCGCGGGCATCCGCTCCACCAACGACGAGGTGGAAAGCATCGGGGTGCGCCGGGCAAAATCCCGGATGGAGACCGCCGCACTGGTTCTCGCGGTATTTGACGGTTCTCGTCCGCTGACGGCGGACGACCGTCGGATGGCGGAGGAAGCGGCCGGGCCGAATGCCATTGCCATTATCAACAAATCGGATTTGGGTCTAAAAATAAACGAAGAGTATATATCGTCGCTGTTTCCACGGGTTGTAATTACCGCGGCGAAGGCTGGGGATGGGTTGGCGGCGCTGCAAGACGCGGTACGGGACGCGGTGGGTCTTCAGGGGATGGATGGAACCGAACCGCTGCTGGCCAACGAACGTCAACGCCGCTGTGCCGCGCTCTGTCTCGACTGTTTGAATGAAGGACTGGATGCGCTGAAGGCGGGGATGACGCTGGACGCGGTGGAGGTCAGTATCGACGGGGCGATTTCCGCGATTCTGGAACTGACCGGCGAGCGCGCCACCGAAGCGGTGGTGGATGAGGTGTTCGCCCGTTTCTGCGTGGGAAAATAAAAAGGCGGTTTACGCTTTTGGCGCGGACAATATAACAATGTGTTGATCTACAGAAAAAGGACTGGTCTGACCATGGAATTCTTTGCGGGAAATTACGATGTGGCGGTGATCGGCGCGGGACACGCCGGAATCGAAGCGGCTCTTGCCGCCGCCCGGATGGGCTGTTCGGCCGCGGTATTCACCATAAATCTGGATTGGGTGGGGAACATGCCCTGTAATCCCTCGATCGGCGGGACGGCGAAGGGCCATCTGGTTCGGGAGGTGGATGCGCTGGGCGGCGAGATGGGCCGCGCGGCGGACGCGACGTTTCTGCAGTCCCGGATGCTGAACCGGGGGAAGGGCCCGGCGGTGCATTCCCTGCGGGCGCAGATTGACCGGCGGGAATACTCCACCTATATGAAGCGGCGTCTGGAAACCACGCCGGGGTTGGATATCCATCAGGGGGAGGTCGTTTCCCTTTCCCGCGAAGGGGAGGGGTGGAAGCTTGTTACCCGGCTGGAGGAGGTTTATCTTTCCCGCACGGTGATTATCGCTTCCGGCACCTTCCTGCAGGGAAAAATTTTTGTGGGCGACGTTTCCTACGACGGCGGTCCGGACGGCATGTTCGCGGCGACCGGGCTGACCGGTTCGCTGCGGGCTTTGGGAGTGGCCCTCCGCCGGTTCAAGACCGGCACCCCGGCGCGGGTGCTGAAATCCAGCATCGATTTTTCCCGGATGGAGCGGCAGGAAGGGGAGGACCCGGTGGTGCCCTTCTCCTTTGAAACGGAAGGAATTCTGGAAAATCAGGAGGTCTGTCACATCACCTGGACCACGGCGGAGACCAAGCGGGTGATTCTGGAGAATCTGCACCGTTCGCCGCTGTATGGCGGAAAAATCGAGGGGGTGGGTCCCCGCTATTGCCCCAGCATTGAGGACAAGATCGTCCGATTCGCCGATAAGGAGCGGCATCAGGTCTTTATCGAGCCGTGCGGGCTGAAAACCGAGGAAATGTATTTGCAGGGGCTGTCCTCTTCCCTTCCGGTGGATGTGCAGCTGGCGGTTCTGCACACCATTCCCGGTTTGGAGCAGGTGAAGGTGATGCGGCCCGCCTATGCGATTGAATACGATTGCTGTGATCCCTTGCAGCTTGATTCCACGCTGGAATTTCTGGATCTTCCCGGCCTGTACGGGGCGGGACAGTTCAACGGCAGTTCCGGCTATGAGGAGGCGGCGGCGCAGGGGCTGGTCGCGGGAGTCAACGCCGCCCGGAAGGTGCGGGGGGAATCCTCCATGCGGCTGGACCGTGCCTCGAGCTATATCGGTACGCTGGTGGATGATCTGGTGACCAAGGGCTGCACCGATCCCTATCGGATGATGACCTCCCGTTCTGAATACCGCCTGATTCTGCGTCAGGATAACGCGGACGAGCGGCTGACGCCTGTCGGCCGGGAGATGGGGCTGGTGGACGACCGCCGCTGGGAGCATTTCCTCTGCCGGCAGGAGCAGAAGCAGGAGGAACGGAAACGGCTGCGGGAGACGGTGCTTTCTCCGACGGAGGAACTGAACGCGCTGCTTGTTTCACATGAAACAACGCCGGTGGCGAGCGGCGTCCGGCTGGAAGAGCTGCTCAAGCGGCCGCAGTTGGATTATGCGGCGCTGGAATCCGTGGACGCCGGCCGTCCTGCGCTCGATCCGCTGGTGGTGGAGCAGGTGGAGGTCGAGCTGAAATATGAAGGCTACATCCGCCGTCAGCAGGCGGCAATCGACGAAATGCGGCGGCTGGAAGGGCGGTTTCTGCCCGGGGACGTGGAATATACCGGCATTGCCGGGCTTCGAAAGGAAGCGCAGGAGAAGCTGTCGAAGGTGCGGCCCCGCAGTATCGGACAGGCGTCCCGGATCAGCGGCGTCAGTCCGGCGGATATTTCGGTGCTGTTGATTTGGCTGAGCAGCCACACGGATAAGGAAAAGGATAAAGCGGGGGAGAAACGCGCATGACGGACATGACAGGAAAAATTGACCGGGAGAGCCTCCGGAGGCAGGCGGCGGAACAGGGCGCGGCGCTGACGGAGCGGATGCTGGAGCAATACGACCGGTATGCCGCGCTGTTAACAGAGTGGAACGAAAAAATGAATCTCACTGCCATTACCGAGCCGCGGGAGATTGTCCGGAAGCATTTTGTGGACAGCCTGACCCTCCTTTCCTGCCTGCCGGAAGGGGAGCTGTCCCTGATCGATGTGGGCACGGGCGCGGGATTTCCCGGCGTCGCGCTGGCGATTGCCCGGCCGGACATTCGTTTAACGCTGCTGGACAGTCTGAATAAACGGCTGATTTTTCTGAAAGCGGTGTGTGAAGAGCTTTCCGTCCCGGTGACGCTGATCCACGCCCGGGCGGAGGAGGCCGGAAGAAAGCCGGAGCTGCGGGAACGCTTCGATGTGGCGACGGCCCGGGCGGTAGCGGCCCTTCCGGCGCTCTGCGAATACTGTCTGCCCTTTGTCCGGCCGGGCGGGGTGTTTCTGGCCATGAAAGGACCGGACGGGGAAGAGGAACGCCGGAAGGCGGAAAAAGCGGCGGCATTGCTTGGCGGAAGCTTTGGCGAGCCGAAAAAGATCCGGTTATTGGGGGAAGGGGCCGAAGAACCGCTGGAACGGCTGCTGATTTCTGTCGACAAAGTTGCCCCAACCCCCCCGGCTTATCCCCGTGTTTCAACAAAAATCGTCAAACAACCCCTGTAAAAAGGAAAAAGCGACAACGGTATTCGACAAAACTGGTAAAGACTCCCATGATATACTAGGCACAAAGAAATGCTGAAAAGTGCATATCCCGTCAAGCGGGCGGCTTTTTTGCGCAAAACCGAGAAAGGACGTGTCCGGTTATGTGGAGAAACGGGAAAAAAAAGACGAAGTATCAAAGCCGTGGTCAGATACTGATGATTCCCACAAAGGAGATCTGTCCGAATCCCGATCAACCCCGCAGGGAGTTTAATCTTGAAAAATTGCTGGAGCTGGCTCAGAGTATTGGGGAGAATGGGATGATCCACCCGCTGACCATTCGTTTTCAGGAGGACAAGCCGGTCCTGATTGCCGGCGAGCGGCGGCTGCGCGCCGCGAAGATTGCCGGTATCCGGGAGGTTCCCTGTATCGAAATGGCGGCGGAAAGCGCGCAGTCCGCTCTTCTGGCGTTGGTGGAGAACCTGCAGAGGGAGGACATGAACTGCTTTGAAGAAGCCGAGGGAATCCGCCGGCTGATTGAACTCCACGGCTTGACGCAGGAGGACGCGGCTACCCGGCTGGGCTGCGCGCAGTCCACGATCGCCAACCGGCTGAGACTGCTTCGTCTTCCGCCGGAGGAAAGACGGGCGATTCTGGCGGCCGGATTGACCGAACGGCATGCCCGCGCCCTGATTCGGCTGAACGATCCGGAACTTCGGGCTTTTGCCAGAAAGCAAATGGAAGAGGAACGGCTGAATGCCGCGCAGAGTGACCGGTTAGTGGATGATCTGCTGCGCGGGGGAGAGGATACGCCGCCGGAGAAGCTTCAGCGGCAGAGGCCGATGCCGTTGGTGCGGGATGTACGGCTTTTTCTCAACACGGTAAACCATGCGGTGGACACCATGCGGCGCTCCGGTATTGAAGCCAGCGCGGAGAAGACCGAAACAGAGGAGTTTATTGAATACCGCGTCCGGATTTCCCGACAGGCGGCCTATCCGCTGCGTTCCCTTTCGGAAAGACAGCCGCCGGTCAGCATTCGGCAGAAGGCGAACTGTACGGCATAAATGCTGGAAAGAAAACGGCGGATAAATCCTGCGGGGATGCTTTTTATTTAAGTCCCAATTCGACTAAGTGTTCCCGATGAAATAGGCTGAATAAAACGTGAAATCACTGAATAAATACTCGAATAGTCCTTCTCGGTAAGAGAAGGGCTGTTTTATTGCCGACATTGAAACAGACACGAAAATATTGTATAGTTATAGATGTGAAACATTTACAAAGATTTTGCGTCTATATGGATAAAGACAAATTAGAATTTGACGGAGAAAAAAGGAATGGAATATATACAAGTAACAAAGGAGAATATCGAAAAAGAGCATATTTGTTGTGCGATTTCTAACAACAAAGATATCCAAGTGTCTTCAAAAAAAGATTGGATGATGAAATGCTTTAATGACGGACTTGTTTTTTTGAAAAGTGTAGAAAGAGGTAAATGCTTTATTGAGTACATTCCTGCTGAAAATGCTTGGGTTCCTATCATTGCAGAAAACTATATGTATATTGACTGCTTCTGGGTGTCTGGTTCATTCAAAGGACACGGCTATTCAAATGATTTGTTAAATAAGTGTATTGAGGACAGTAAGGTAAAAGGAAAAGTGGGACTTTGCATTCTTTCGTCTGCGAAGAAGAAGCCATTTCTTTCGGACCCTAAGCATTTGATTTGTAAGGGATTTAGAGTTGCAGATACATCCGATGTAGGAATCAATCTTATGCATCTCCCGTTTGACGAAAATGCGGTTGTTCCAAGATTTACAGAAGCAGCCAAGCACCCACATATTGAAGAACAAGGTTATGTTTTATATTATACCAACCAATGTCCGTTTAACGGCAAGTATGTTCCGATAGTTGAGCAGACAGCGGTAGAAAACAATATCCCATTCAGGGCAATCCGTATTGAGACAAAAGAACAGGCACAGGCAGTACCAAGCCCTTGTACTTCTTATGCAATGTTTTATAATGGCGAGTTTTTAACTAATGAACAATTCAACGATAAGAAATTCTTAAAGTTGATACAGAGCAAATAGAAAAACAGCAGTTTGTTGAACTGTCTAAAAAGAGCGCGGTCGAAATATGCCTTGCTCCTTTTCATTTGCCAATAGACAATAAGGTCCAAGAGACTCCACTATCCCTGGTGGAGTCTCTTTTTATGTCCCCTAATGAATAAATCCACATTAGCTTAATCTAACCCAACTCCGGAAACACAAAAGGGAATTGGGACTTATTTAATTAATAAGAACAAAACCGGCTGCAGCCAAGTTTGCTGCAGTCGGTTTTGTTTCATGTGAAACATAGAAAGGGCGTTTCTTATCCGTTAAGGGGACAGGAGAGGGGCTTGGGAAAGGAATTTTATGTTTTCCCTTTCCCCCATCGACGCTTTATGCTATAATAGCAACAGCGAGAAAATGCCCGCAGGTATTTTCGATTGCGCCGCCGAAGAAGGCTGGCACAGAACCCGGTCGGGATGTCCAAACGTTTATGGGAGTGTGTGAAAGCATGGGAAAGATCGTCGCGGTGGTCAATCAAAAGGGCGGAGTGGGGAAGACCACCACCACCGTTAACCTCACGTCGGCGATCGGCGCGCGGGGAAAGCGCTGCCTTCTGGTGGATGTGGATCCCCAGGGGAATGCAACCAGCGGCTTGGGAGTGGACAAGCGAAACGTCGCTCAATCCACCTATGAACTGCTGATCGGCACGGCGGAACCGGATGCCGTGCTGGTCCATACCGCCTTTCCGCAGGTGGACGTTCTGCCCTCCGGTATCCGGCTGGCGGGCGCGGAAATTGAAATGGTGGATCTGAACCGGCGGGAAAGCCGGCTGACCGCCGCGTTGGCTCCGCTGCGGGACCGGTATGATTATATTTTCATTGACTGCCCCCCCTCTTTGGGGCTGCTGACGCTGAACGCGCTCTGCGCGGCGGATACACTGCTGGTGCCGATTCAGTGTGAGTATTATGCGCTCGAGGGGCTTTCTCAGCTGATGGCGACCGTTCGGCAGGTGAAACGGCTGTACAACGCCCAGCTGGAGCTGGAGGGCGTGCTTCTCACCATGTACGACGGACGGCTCAACCTGACCCAGCAGGTGGTGGAGGAAGTGAAAAAGTTCTTTCCCCGCAAGGTGTTTGCGACCGCCATTCCCCGCAGCGTGCGGTTGTCTGAGGCGCCCAGCTTCGGCAAACCGATCAATTATTACGACCGCGCATCCCGGGGCGCACAGGCATACGACGCGCTGGCGGAGGAGTTTATGCGCAGGCGATGACGCGGCGGTGATACAGCCGTCGGCGGAATAAGGCGTCAATGTAAACGATAAAAGGAGTTTTTCGATATGGCAGCAAAAAAGGGCGGCTTGGGCAAGGGTCTGGAGGCGCTGTTCGCCGAAAATGCCGTAGAGGAGCAGGGGAAGACCGTCTCCCTGCGGATTGCGGAGATTGAACCGAACCGCGCGCAGCCCCGCAAACAGTTTGATGAAGACGCGCTGGCCGAGCTGGCGGCCTCCATTGCGCAGCATGGTGTGCTGCAGCCGCTGCTGGTTCGGCCGCTGAGCGGCGGAAATTATCAGTTGGTCGCCGGGGAACGCCGGTGGCGCGCTTCCCGAATGGCGGGGCTGACCGAGGTGCCGGTAGTGGTGCGGGAGATGACGGATCAGGAAGCCGCCGAGCTGGCGCTGATCGAGAACCTGCAGCGGGAGGACCTCAACCCGATGGAGGAAGCGCTCGGCTTTCAGACGCTGATGGAAAACTACGGGCTTACGCAGGAAGAAACCGCGCAGGCTGTGAATAAATCCCGCCCGGCGGTGGCGAACGCTCTCCGGCTGCTCCGGCTGCCGCGCCCGGTGGCGGAGCTGGTATCGGAGGGACGGCTGTCCGCCGGCCATGCCCGCGCTGTGCTCGCGTTCCCCGGGGAGGAAGAGCAGGTCGCTGCCGCGCAGGCGGCGATACAGGGAAACCTTTCCGTACGGGAACTGGAGAAACGGGCCAGAAACGCCAAAACCGTAAAGGATCCCAAAGCGAACGCCAACGAGAGCGGCTTTTCCCGCAACAGCTTTTACGACGAAGTGGAGCTTTCCCTGACCGAGCATCTGGGCCGTCGGGTTAAGGTGAGCGAAGGGAAAAAGGGCGGCACGCTGCAAATCGAGTTTTATTCGCAGGACGATCTGCGGATGCTCGCCAACGATCTGGCACCCGAAAAGGAATAATTCTCCGGGCGGGCGAAAACGCCCGCCTTTTCCACTGTTTCCCCGGAAGCTGTGGAAAAGATCGCCCTTCGCCCGCCGGGAGGATTCTCCCGGCGCGGAAGAGCAATGAACAGGAAAGAGGGAAATATACAATGTCGATTGAAGCGGTAAAAGAGTATTTGTCTCAATGGGGGCGGGACAAGGACGTGCTGGAATTTCCAGTATCCAGTGCGACGGTGGAACTGGCCGCCGAAGCGCTCCATACCGCGCCGGAGCAGATTGCCAAAACCCTGTCCTTTGTGAATGGGGAAGGGTGCCTTTTGGTCGTGGCCGCCGGAAACGCCCGGATCGATAACCCGAAATTCAAGGAGGCTTTCGGCATGAAGGCGAAGATGCTTCCTCCCGACCGGGCGCTGGAACTGACCGGTCATGCGGTCGGCGGCGTCTGCCCTTTCGCGCTGCCGGAAAATGTGCCGGTGTACCTCGACGGCTCCCTAAAGGATAAGGAAGTGATCTACCCTGCCTGCGGCAGCAGCAATTCCGCCATCCGGCTTACGCCGGATGAACTGGAGCGCTATTCTCACAGCAGGGGCTGGGTGGATGTTTGTAAACAACAAGTATAATTATATAAAATTATACTTAGGAGGAAGAACAACATGACCGGTTATACCGTTGCGCCGGATTATACCTGGAATATCCGAATCAATTCCTTTGAGGTCGGCCCTGATCGCCGCCTTCGTTTATCCAATCAGCTCAAGCTTCAGCAGGAGGTGGGGGAGCTGCATCTTTCCGCCGGCGGGCTGAGCTATGACGAGCTGTACCGGCATGGGATGGCGTTTGTGCTGACCCGCCTGCACACGGTAATCCATCGTGCGCCGCTGCTGGGGGAGCAGGTCCGTCTGCGGACCTGGCATCGGGATTCCAAGAGGGCTCAGTTCTTTCGCTGCTACCAGTTTCTCGATCAGGAGGGCCGGACGCTGATCGACAGCGTTACGGCGTTTGCGCTGGTGGATGTAAAAGACCATAAGCTGCTGCGCCCGACCGTTTTTGAACAGTTCGGTCTGGCGGAGCAGCCGGACCGTCGGGGAAACTGCGGCGATCCCGCGAAGCTCCGGCCGCCGGCCGGCCTTGCCGCCGCCGGAGAACGGACCGTGCACTGGTCGGACATCGACTGCAACGGTCATCTGAACAACACGGTGTATGCCGACATCGCCTGCGATCATCTTCCCGGCGGTATGGAGGGAAAACGGATTGCAGAAGCCTCCATCGCTTTCGTGCACGAGGCGATGGAGGGGAATGTGCTGTCCCTTTTTGCAGGCACGGAGGGAGAGGAGCAGCCGGGTTATGCCGGTTGGGTGGTTGGCGACCTTCCGGACGGCCGGCGGTGCTTCGAAGCGCGGATTGCAACGGAAGGATCCGCGCCGAAGAAAGCACAGAACAATGGATCGATTTGAGGAAGCCCGGCTGAGGGGGCTCGCCGCTTTGCAGGAACGTCCCGGTATCGGTACCCTGCGGGAACGGAGCCTTCACGCCGTGCTGAAGTATTGGGTGGATCCCGAGGAAAGCCATCATGAGGTTTCGCTCCCCTGCCGTCTGGTTGCCGACGTGTATGACGGCGAGCGGATCACCGAAATCCAGACCCGGAATTTCAGCAAGCTGCGGCCCAAGCTGGCGCGGATGCTGCCGGACTATCCCGTGACCGTTGTTTTTCCCATCCCCCGGAATAAACGGTTGATCTGGGTGGATCCGGAGAGCGGGGAGATGTCTCCGCCCCGGAAATCACCCAAGACCGGGACGGCGTGGGACGTTTTTCCCGAACTGTATTATATCCGCGATTATCTGCGCGGCCCCCGCCTGACGGTGCGGCTGGTATACCTCGACATGGACGAATACAAGCTGCTCAACGGCTGGAGCCGGGACCGGAAAAAAGGGTCCTGCCGGATGGAACGCATCCCCACCGCGTTGGCCGGGGAGGAGAGCTTTTCCGCCCCGGCGGATTTCGCCGCCCTCTTGCCCGCCGGTCTTCCGGAACCCTTTACCACCGCCGATCTGGCGAAAGCTTTGCGCGTACGAACGGATCGGGCGAGGAAGATAGTATACGTTTTGTATGGAATCGGTTCGATTCAACGAGAGGGAAAATCCGGAAACGCGTTTTTGTATCAAAATCCATGGAAAACGCAAAGCAAAAGCAACGGAGAGTAATTTATGCCTTTAAATTACTCTCCGTTGCTTTTGGGTATCGATTGACAGTCAGTCAGTGAAATGCTATAATACCCGCAAGCGGGAAGAGGACGGGCGGCGTTTTCGTCTTTGGCGGGCTAACGCCCGGCATCAGGGATAACGCAGACGGCGGATGTTTCTGCCCCGAAAATTTTATATCCCGAGGATACAGGAAAGCGTTGGCAAAGTATTCGGCCGGACGGCGCACATACTGAAAAGAAACGGGGTTATAAAGGCCATAGGGCCACAGCGTCCGTCTGCTGCGGAAAACAGAACGCTGTCGAAAAAGAAAAGGGGGCGCAAAATGCGGATCAGCAAACGGCCGGAGGAGCGGCGGGAAGAATTTCTGGACGCGGCTCAGGCGCTCTTTTATGAGCAGGGGATCGAGGCCACCAGCGTGCAGCAGATTGTGAAGCGGGTGGGCGTCGCTCAGGGATTGTATTATTATTATTTCCATTCCAAAAAAGAAATTGTGGAGGCGGTGATCGTCCGTCTGACCGATCGGTTTGAGGAGGAACTCTGCCGCTTTGTTTCCTCCGTGAAGGGGGACTTTCATAAACGGTTTGAGGCGTTTTTGGACGCCTGCTTTACCGCTTATCGGGAGTTTGTACAGAACAAAAAGTGGACCGATCTGCTGAGAGAAAGCGCGATCATCGGGCAGATGAGCGTCCGGATCAAAGCCATTGTTTCCCGCCGGCTGACGGAGATTGCGAAGGAAGGCGTGGCGAAGGGAGAGCTGTCGCTGCCCTTTCCGGAGCGCTATGTGCGGGTGGTGGTAAACGGCGTCGGCGACCTTCTGCTGGAGGGCGAACAGGATCTCGAAATGATCCGTGCGCTGATGACCGAAATGATCGAGGGCTCACCGGCCCGGAGGATGGAAAGAGAGGCGGCGGGATGAAGATCGTTCTGGTAATCGACCAGTTTGACAGCGGCAATAACGGCACCACCGTGACCGCCCGCCGGTTTGCGGAACAGCTTTGCCGGCGGGGCCATACCGTGACGGTCCTGGCCTGCGGCGAGTCTTCCGCCGCGATCGGTGAAATGGGTCTTAACAAGGTGGGCGTACCCGAATTCCGCCTGCCGGTCTTTGACAGGCTGGTGAAATCGCAGGGAATGCAGTTTGCCCGTCCGGTGGACGAGGCGTATTATCAGGCCTTCCGGGGGGCGGATATCGTTCATTTTTATCTGCCGTTCCGTTTCTGCCGCCGGGGGGAGGAAATCGCCCGGCAAATGCATATTCCCACCGTGGCCGCTTTTCATATGCAGCCCGAAAACGTCACCTTTTCGATTGGAATGGGAAACTGGACCTTTCTCAACGATTTCCTCTACGGCTGGTGCTACCGGGAGTTTTATAACCGCTTTACCCATATCCACTGCCCCAGCCGTTTCATTGCGGACCAGTTGGAAAAGCACGGGTATGACGCCAAGCTCTGCGTAATCTCCAATGGGGTGGACGACGCGTTTGTCCCCCGTCCGGAGATTTCCCGTCCGCCGGAATGGGAGGGGAAATTCGTAGTGCTGATGGTGGGACGTCTTTCCGGGGAGAAACGGCAGGATCTCATCATTGAGGCGGCAAAGAGGAGCCGATTCCGGGAGAAGATCCAGCTGGTCTTTGCGGGAAAAGGCCCGAAGGAGCAGGAATACCGCCGAATGAGCGAGGGGCTTGCCAATCCGCCGGTTTTTGGCTTTTATTCGCAGGAGGAGCTGGTCGCGCTGATGAATTCCTGCGACCTCTACATCCACGCGTCGGACGCGGAGATCGAGGGGATTTCCTGTATGGAGGCGCTCGCCTGCGGGCTGGTGCCGGTAATCAGTGATTCGGAGCGTTCCGCCACCAACCAGTACGCGCTGGATGAGCGGAGCCTGTTCAAGGCGGGGGACGCCGGTTCTCTGGCGGAAAAGATCGATTACTGGGTTTCCAACCCGGAAGAGCGGGAGCGGATGGGAAAGGAATACGCCCACGTCGGGGACGGCATCCGGGTGAGCGCCTGTGTGGCGCAGGCCGAAGCCATGTACCGCGACGCTATTCAGGAATATCACGATCACGGGTATAAGCATCCCCGGCAGGGGCCGATCAAGCGCCGCCTGCATCCCAACACCGAAAAAATCGAGTCGGCGGAGTTCTCGTATTGTCCCTCCTCCGGCTTCCGGCGGGAGCTGCTGGCGTTTTTGACCAATCTGTTTACGCCTCTGCTGTTTTTTATCGACGCGTTGTTTTTCGGCTTTTCGGTGGAGGGAAGGCGGCATCTGGAAGGGGTGGACGGCGGCGTTACGGTCATGAACCATGTCCATCCGATGGACTGCACCATGGCGAAAATCGCCACCTTCCCCCGGCGGACATATTTCGTCAGCCTTCGCCGGAATCTGGAGCTTCCCTTTACCGGATGGCTGGTGCGGCTGTTCGGCGGGGTGCCGATCCCGGAATCCCCCAGCGAGATGAAGCAGTTCCAACGGCAGATCGAGGAAGCCGTACAGCGGGGCGATTTCGTCCACTTTTACCCGGAGGGACAGCTGGTGCGGTATCATGAGTCCCTTCGGGCGTTCCACCGGGGCGCGTTTTTCACCGCTGTCCGCACCGGCCGTCCGATCATCCCGATGGTGATGACCTATCGCACCCCGGGGCCGCTGCTGGCACTATTTAAACGGAAGCCTTGCCTTCGGCTTCAGATCTGTGAGCCGCAGTTTGCCGATCCGACCCTGACAAAAGCCGCGGCGGTGAAGGAGCTGCTGGAACGGACCCGCCGGGTGATGGAGGAACGGGCAAGCGGGGCGTCCCCGCATCTCCATCGGCAGCCGTCGTCTCCGGTCCGGGAGGGTGAACGCATCAAGACGGGAACTGTGGGAGAAGCCATAGAAATGTAAATCCAATGGGTATAAACGCGGCTAAATATACCATAATTTAAGGCGCGATTCGCCTTAACAGAGAAAAATGTTGAAAACTTGGTTGAAACTGGTGAAAGTCGGCAGGGTTCATACAGGATTGGCGAAGAGAGATATCTCCTTTGTACATAAGATGTTGTATACAGAAAAAGGCGGCGGCAAAAGAATAATTTCTTTTGCCGCCGCCTTTTTCGCTCTTTCTTTATCGTCTGCCCCTGTGGGCCGGAAGAGTCAGTCCGGGGGCAGAGCCCGAACCCATTGCAGATAGGCCGTGACCTTGCTGTCCTCATCCTCGTTGTACGGGGCTTCCAGAGAAGCGGCGACCTTCCGGGCGGACCGCCGGAAAAGAGATGCCGCGGCGAAAAGCGCGTCCCAGCAGTTTTCCACCGTCCCGCCGGCGAATGTGGAACAATACGCGGCCCATTCCGCCGGGGCGAGGTATTGCTTGAGATATTTCCCATATGCGCCGACGCCGACCGCAAAGTCCGTGGCGAAACCGATCTGCCAGGTCAGCATCTGTTCCAGCATCGCCCGGGTGCACTCCCCCAGATGATGCTGGGCGTAGGGAAGCTGATCCCGCCAGAGAGATTTCGCCACATAGGGAGCGGTCCACCAAAATTCGTTGCAGCAATCGCGGAAAAGGGCCGCGTTGGGCCGTTTGATCCGATAGTCCCGGTCGCTGGGCGGAGGAAGGGCGGGCAGCAGCCCATCCTTATCCAGCAGAGGTACGGTCAGGCTGTCCGCGCAGCAGTCCGGAATCCGGTCGAGCGGATAGAGGGACAAGTCGATCCGGTTGCCGTCGGTGAAAAGCATCAGATAAGTGAAATGGCCGTCTCCCTCCGGCGGGACGAGGACGGACGTTTCCGGCGTCTGCATCACGATCCGCTCGCCGAACACGTCGATCCAGTCCGGTTCCCGCAGGAAGGAGGTCACTTCGGTGACAAAATAGACGATATCAAAATCCTGAAAGCGGTCCCGCTTCACGGAAGGGTTGGCCCGCGAGCCGTTGAGAATAACGGCGCGGACCCGGTCGTCTTGTTCGGCGACCGACAGAAGGAGCGACCGCGTTTCGGCTTCGCTTCTCATTGTGCCGGATTCTCCTTCGCGTCTCCGCCGTGCAGAACGTCTCCGCCACCGTTCGGGACCAGATGCACGTCGAGCTGATTATAAGGAATCACAATGCCGTTTTCCTCGAACAGGCCCTTGACCTTCTGATTCAGGTCGAAGCGCAGGTTCCAGTATTCGGCGTTTTTGCACCAGAGCTGAGCGGTAAGGTTCACCGAGGAGGCGGCGTATTCGGTCACCACCACCCGCGGCGGAACCGGTTCCTTCAGCACCAGCGGATGGGCTTCCACCAGCCCGGTCAGCAGCGTGATCGCCTTTTGCAGATCGTTCTCATAGCTGATGGAAAAGACCAAATCCTGCCGCCGTTCGTCATAGGTGGAATAATTCACGATGGTTTCGGTCATCATCTTGGTGTTGGGCACGGCGACCCGCATATTGCCTACCGTGTCCAGATAGGTCTGCATCAGCTCGATTTCCCGCACCGTTCCCGCGAGAGAGCCGACCTCGATGTAATCCCCCGCTTTGAACGGCTTGGCGAAAAGAAGCACCACCCCCGACGCGAGGTTCGCAAGGTTATCCCGGATAGCCAAAGCCACCGCCGCGCCGACCGCGGCCAGAACGGTGAGCAGGCTGGTCACCGGCACGCCGAGCTTATCCAGCGCCATCACGGCGATCAGCACCCAAAGGGAAACCCGGACGACCCGGAGCAGGTATTTTACCGCCACCGGATCGATGGCGGTTTTGCCGAGCATCTTACCGATCGGCTTCGGGATGAGCTTTACGGCAAAATAGCCGATCAGCAGAATCATCAGCGCCTGCAGGAGATGGGGGAGAAAAGCGAGAAAGGCGGTCAGAAAGTCCTCCCACGCTGCGAGAAAATGTTCCATAGACGTCCGCATCCTTTCCACAACCGAATTGTTGGCGGCGGCGATTGCCGCGTGCAGGAATTCCATCCGGGGAAATCCTCCTTTCATTGTAGGAAAAAGCAGCCGGGCTGTCAACGGACGATTGCGGGAAAACGGGGGGGACGCGGTTTCGGCGCTGCCGAAATTCCGGCCGATGGCCGGAAAGCACAAATTCGCGCATGAAAAATGCCCTGCATGGAGTGAGGGGAGAACTTTGGGCGGTTTCGGCACTGCCGAAATTCCGGCCGATGGCCGGAAAGCACAAATTCGCGCATGAAAAATGCCCTGCATTTTTCATGCTATCTACTTGAAAAATACGGCAAACTATTATAAACTATTCTACTAGAGGACTTGTTTAGTTTTTAACAACAAAGGAAAGGGTGTCCGTATGAACTACCTGAACAAAAAGACCATTGAAGACATCGACGTGAACGGCAAAAAAGTGCTGGTTCGCTGCGACTTCAACGTGCCGCTGGCCGACGGCGTAATCACCGACGACAAGCGTATCCGCGAATCCGTCCCCACCATCAAATACCTTGCCGAGCATGGCGCGGCCGTCATCCTCTGCTCCCATCTGGGCCGCCCCAAGGATGAGGAATCCAAGAAAAAGTGCACTCTCGCGCCGGTTGCGAAGCGCCTTTCCGAACTGATGGGCAAGGAAGTCAAGTTTACCACCGACATCATCGGGGACGAAGCCCACGCAATGGCCGCCGCGCTGAAGCCCGGCGAGATCATGGTGATCGAAAACGTCCGCTTCTTTAAAGAGGAAACCAAGAATGATCCCGACTTTGCGAAGGCGCTGGCCTCGCTGGCCGATATCTATGTCAACGACGCGTTCGGCACCGCCCACCGCGCCCATGCTTCCACCGCCGGCGTGGCCGATTACCTGCCCGCTGTCTGCGGCTACCTGATCCAGAAGGAGATCAAGGTCATGGGCGGCGCGCTGGCTGATCCGAAGCGTCCGTTCGTCGCCATCCTCGGCGGCGCGAAGGTTTCGGACAAGATCGGTGTTATCACCAACCTGATCGACAAGGTGGACACCCTGATTATCGGCGGCGCTATGGCTTACACCTTCAACGCCGCGCTCGGCAAGAAGATCGGCGACTCCAAGTTTGAGGCCGATAAGGTGGATCTGGCGAAGGAAATCCTCGCCAAGGCGGAGGCCAAGGGCGTGAAATTCCTGCTGCCGGTGGACAACATGGCCGCCGACGCGTTCGACGTGAACGCCAACACCAAGGTGTTTGAGGGCGACATCGACGAAGGCTGGATGGGTCTGGATATCGGCCCGAAGACTCAGGCGATCTTCGCCGACGCGGTGAAGGACGCGGGAACCGTGATCTGGAACGGCCCGATGGGCGTGTTCGAGATGGCTCCCTTTGCGACGGGCACCATCGCGGTGGCCAGAGCGATCGCGGAATCGAACGCCATTTCCATCATCGGCGGCGGCGACTCCGCCGCGGCGGTGGAGCAGCTCGGCTTCGCCGACAAGATGACCCACATCTCCACCGGCGGCGGCGCGTCGCTGGAGTTCCTCGAAGGGCTGGAGCTGCCGGGCATCGCCTGCCTGAACGACAAATAAAAACCCGCCTTCGCCGCCTGCCCGGGAGTTTCCCCGGGCAGGCGCGGCCATATTGCGCGGCGGCCATACCCCGCCGCGGTAAACCGGCCGCAAGCCGGAAGAATTCCTACAACAAAAGCAAAAAGGATGGTATCACAGAATGAGCCGTAAATATGTTATCGCCGGCAACTGGAAAATGAACAAGACCCCGGCGGAAGCCACCGCGCTGATTAACGACCTCAAGACCCTTGTGGCCGACGCGTCCTGCGACGTGGTGGTGGGCGTGCCCTTCGTCGATCTGCCCGCCGCGCTGGAAGCGGTCAAAGACACCAAAATCGGCGTGGCCGCGCAGAACTGCCATTGGGAAAAATCCGGCGCCTTCACGGGCGAGGTTTCCGCCGAAATGCTGAAGAGCATGGCGGTCGGGTACGTCATCCTCGGCCACAGCGAACGCCGCACCTATTTCGGCGACACCGACGTGACCGTGCAGAAACGGGTCCGCGCCGCGCTGGACGCCGGGCTGACCGTGATCCTCTGCGTGGGCGAATATCTCGAGCAGCGGGAACAGGGCGTGACCGGCGAAGTGGTCGCCATGCAGACAAAGATCGCGCTGGGCGGCGTTTCCGCCGAGGAGATGGCCCGCGTCATCATCGCGTATGAGCCGGTCTGGGCGATTGGCACCGGCCGCACCGCCACGGCGGAGCAGGCCAACGAGGTCTGCAAGCTGATCCGTGAAACCATCGCCGGCCTGTACGACGCGGCGGTGGCCGACAGCACCGTGATCCAGTACGGCGGCTCGATGAACGCCGGCAACGCGGCCGAGCTGCTTGCCCAGCCGGACGTGGACGGCGGCCTGATCGGCGGCGCGTCCCTGAAGCCGGCCGACTTTTCCGTGATTGTTAAGGCGGCGAAATAAGGCGATCCGCTCCGGCGGGGCGGCGGACAAAACGCCGCCCCGTTTTTGGACCGGCGCCGTGCTTCCTGTAACCATTTGCGCCAACCGGCCATTCCGCTGGAAAAGGCCCGCAGAAACCGGCGGAACGGATACGACAGTATATGAGCGGGGCGCGGCGCGTTTTTCTTTTCGCGCCGATTCCCGGGAGAGGACGGGACATACGAATGCGGTATACGATTGAAGGCGACAACCTGCCGGTGGTGATCTGTTACCTGAACGATGGGGAGCAGATGCTGACCGAAAAAGGCGCGATGAGCTGGATGACGCCGAACATGGAGATGAAGACCTCCATGACCGGCGGGCTGGGCAAGGCGTTCGGCCGGGCGTTCAGCGGAGAATCCATGTTCATGAACTATTACACCTGCCGCGGCGGCGAGGGAATGATTGCGTTCGCCAGCAGCTTCCCCGGGCGGATCCTTCCCGTACCGATCGGTCCGGGAACCGGCATCATCGTCCAGAAAACCGCTTTCCTCGCGGCGGAGGCCGGCGTGGAGCTGAGCACCCACTTTACCCGGAAGGTCAGCGCCGGCCTGTTCGGCGGCGAGGGCTTCATCATGCAGCGCCTGTCCGGGCAGGGGACGGCCTTTGTCGAGCTGGACGGCCATGTGGTGGAATATGATCTGGCTCCCGGGCAGTCCCTGATGATCGATTCGGGTCATCTGGCCGCCATGACCGATACCGTGCAGATGACGGTGGAAACGGTCAAGGGCGTGAAAAATATGGTGTTCGGCGGGGAAGGCTTGTTCAACACCCGCCTCACCGGTCCCGGTCATGTCTGGCTCCAGACCATGCCGTTCAGCAAGCTGGCGGGGATGCTCGCCGTTGGAAAACAATAAGCGACCTGTGCCGGGCGGCGGCCCGGTCCAAAGAAAGGAACAATATTTCTATGAAAAAACCGGTAACCCTGATTATTATGGACGGGTTCGGCATGAACCCGGAGACCAGGGGCAACGCCATTAAAGCGGCCCGTACCCCCAACCTTGACCGCCTGTTCGCGGAGAACCCCTTCACCACCATCGGCGCTTCCGGCATGGACGTGGGCCTGCCCGACGGCCAGATGGGGAACAGCGAGGTCGGCCACACCAATATCGGCGCGGGACGGGTGGTATATCAGGAGCTGACCCGCATCACCAAATCCATCCGGGACGGCGACTTTTTTGAGAACGGCGTCCTGACCGAGGCGATGGATAACGCGAAGAAGCCGGGCGGCGCCCTCCACCTGATGGGTCTGCTGTCGGACGGCGGCGTACACAGCCATAACACCCACCTTTTCGCCCTGCTGGAAATGGCCAAAAGCAGAGGGGTGAAAGATGTATACGTCCACGCGATGCTGGACGGCCGCGACGTGCCGCCCGCTTCGGGCAAGGGCTATGTGGAGGAGCTGCAGGCCAAGCTGAAGGAAATCGGCGTGGGCAGAATCGCCACGGTAATGGGCCGGTATTACGGCATGGACCGGGATACTCAGTGGGGCCGCGTGAACAAGGCGTATGACGCGATGGTCCGGCGGGAAGGCATCCAGGCGGAGGATCCCGCGGCCGCGGTGGCCAAGTCCTATGAAACCATCGACGAGGAAGGCAAGCACATCACCGACGAATTCGTGATCCCGACCGTGATCGCCGGCGGCGCGCCGGTAAAGGACGGGGACAGCGTGATCTTCTTCAACTTCCGCCCCGACCGCGCCCGGGAGCTGACCCGCGCGTTTGTCGATCCGGATTTCACCGGCTTTGAGCGAAAGGGCGGCAGACTTTCCCTCGATTTCGTCTGCATGACCGAGTACGACGCGACCATGCCGAACGTGAAGGTGGCTTTCGCCCCGAAGGAACTCACCATGACCATGGGCGAGACGGTCAGCAAGGCCGGCAGGACCCAGCTCCGTATCGCGGAAACCACCAAATATGCGCATGTGACCTTCTTCTTCAACGGCGGCGAGGAAGTGAAGTTCCCCGGCGAGGACCGGGTGCTGATCCCCACCCCCGATGTGGCGACCTTCGACCTGAAGCCGGAGATGAGCGCCTATCCCGTGTGCGACGCGGTGGTGGAGCGGATTCAGTCCGGGAACTACGACATGGTGGTGCTGAACTTCGCCAACTGCGACATGGTTGGCCACACCGGCATTTTTGACGCGGCGGTCAAAGCGGTGGAAACCGTGGACGAGTGCGTCGGCCGGGTGGTGGAAGCTACCCTTTCCATGGGCGGCGTGGCGCTGATTACCGCCGACCACGGCAACGCGGATAAGATGGAGGATACCGACGGCACCCCCTTCACCGCCCACACCACTTTCCCGGTTCCGTTCTGCGTGGTGGGTCAACCCTGCCAGCTGCGGGAGGGCGGCCGCCTGGCCGATATCGCCCCCACCATGCTGAAGCTGATGGGCCTGCCCCAGCCGGCGGAGATGGACGGCAAGAGCATTATTCTGTAAAGGGAATCAATATAAAATGGCGGCGCAGTCTTTCGTCTGCGCCGCCATATACAATCGTTTTGTTATCGTGCCTCCACTCAAAGGGGGGCACGATTTTTGTTGTTTTTCCGTTCGGAATTTCAATGCACGACAGCGAAATAAAGCACATACACTCCATACCCCCTGCTAAGCAGGCCATGGAGGATCGCCTACGGTGTGGATTTCCTGATGGACACGGATCATAATCCGTGTCTCCTCTCTTATTATTCCTTCGGCGGGCGCATGGTCAGGGAAATACGCTTCTTCGGCACGTCCACCGACAGCACCCACACCTTCACCACGTCGCCTACCTTCACCGCTTCGGACGGATGCTTGATGAAGCGGTTGGTGATCTGGGAGATATGCACCAGCCCGTCCTGATGCACCCCGATATCCACAAACGCGCCGAAATCGATCACGTTGCGGACAGTACCGGTCAGCTCCATGCCGGGCTTCAGGTCCTCCAGCCCCATCACGTCGGTGCGCAGCAGGGGAGGGGGAAGCTCATCCCGCGGATCCCGTCCCGGCTTGGCCAGCTCGGCCGCGATATCGTGCAGGGTGGGCGCGCCCACCCCGACCTCGGCCGCCAGCCGTTCTTCGCCCAGCTCCCGGATTTTTTCCGGCAGGCCGCTCAGCTTCCCGTTCCTTACCTCCGCCTCGGTTGCGCCGCAGAGGGTGAGCAGCTTCTTCGCCGCGTCGTAGCTTTCGGGATGGACGGCGGTGTTGTCCAGCACATTTTTGCTTTCCGGTACCCGGAGGAAGCCCGCGCACTGCTCAAACGCCTTCGGTTCGAGCTTCGGCACTTTTTTCAGTCCCGCGCGGGAGGTAAACGCGCCGTTTTCCTCCCGGTAGGTCACGATGTTTTTTGCGACCGTCCCGTTCACGCCGGCCACCCGGGCCAGCAGGGGGGCGGAAGCGGTGTTTAGGTCTACCCCGACCGCGTTTACGCAGCCCTCCACCACGCCGCCGAGCGCCTCGGACAGCCGGTTCTGGGGCATATCGTGCTGGTATTGGCCCACGCCGATGGCTTTGGGGTCGATCTTCACCAGCTCGGCGAGCGGGTCCTGCAAACGGCGGGCGATGGAGACCGCCGAACGGAGGGACACGTCGTATTCCGGGAATTCCTCCGCCGCCAGCTTGGAGGCGGAATAGACCGAAGCCCCCGCCTCGCTCACCACCATGTAGGACAGTCCGCAGTCCAGCTCCTTAATCAGCCCGGCGGCGAACACCTCGGTTTCATGGGAGGCGGTGCCGTTCCCGATAGCGATAATCTGGACACCATGAGTTTGGATCATCCGGGTCAGGGCCGCTTTGGCCTGTTCGGTTTTGTTATGAGGCGGCGCGGGGTAAATCACGCCGGTATCCAGCACCTTGCCGGTCCCGTCCACCACTGCAACCTTGCAGCCGGTGCGGTAGCCGGGGTCCAGCCCCAGCGCGACCTTGCCCTTTACGGGGGGCTGCATCAGAAGATGCCGGAGGTTGAGGGAGAACACCCGGATCGCCGCCTCACTGGCGGCGTCGGTCAGTTCGTTCCGAAGCTCCCGTTCGATGGAGGGGAAGATAAGCCGGTCATAGGCGTCCTCCGCCGCGGCGCGGACCGTTTCGGTGCAGGGGGAGCCTTCCTTCACATAGGAGGAGGCGACGATCCCCGCCCCTTTCGTCCGGTCGAAGTCAATGGATACCTTCAGCATGTCCTCCCGTTCCCCCCGGTTGACCGCGAGGACGCGGTGCCCGGCGATTTTCCGCAGCGGCTCCCGGAACTCCTGATACATTTCATAGACCCCGAGGTCCTCTTTGGCGCCTTTGGCGGTCAGATCGCCGTTTGCCATACAGACCACCCGCAGCCGGCGGCGGATTCCCGCGTCGTCCGACATCTGCTCGGCCAGGATGTCCTGCGCGCCCTGCAGCGCGTCCTCCGGCGAAGCGACGCCCTTTTCCTCCGACACATACGCCGCCGCCATCGTCAGCGGGGCGGGGGAACGCCGGTCCTGCGCAAGGACCGCATCGGCCAGCGCCTGCAGGCCCTTCTCCCGGGCAATGGAGGCGCGGGTTTTCCGCTTGGGGCGGTAGGGACGGTAGAGGTCCTCCACCTCGGTCAGGGTAACGGCCGCGTTCAGCGCGGCGGACAGCTCGTCGGTCAGTTTTCCCTGTTCCTCGATGGAAGCCCGCACCTTCTCCCTCTGCTCATCCAGATTACGAAGGTAGGCCAGCCGTTCCGAAAGTTCCCGGAGGATCTGGTCGTCCAGCGAACCGGTCATTTCCTTCCGGTAGCGGGCGATGAAGGGGATGGTGTTGCCGTCGTCGATCAGTTTGAGGGTGTTTTCCACCTGCGCAGGGCGGAGCTGAAACTCCCGGGCAAGTACGGCGGGGATATCCATAAGGCGAAATTCCTTTCTTTTCTGCCTTTGCCGGCCGGGCTGTTCGTCCGTCCTTGCCGGCGGCACGGCGGGGCAATACTATGGCAAAAGTATAGCATACCGCCGAAAAGGATGCAAACAGAAAAAACGAACCGATGTTCGGTTTTTTTCCAAAAACCCCTTGCAAATTCAGAAAAGTCGTGTATAATGAGGATACACCGAAAGCGAACACATGTTCCGAACGATCGTTTTGTTGCTTTGATAGAGAAAGGATGATGAGAAATGATTCTCAGCCTGTGCAGTATTGCGGCGATGGCGGGTATGTTTCTTTATATGTTTAATAAAGCGAAGTTTGCCCGGACCCGGCGGATGGCGCTGCTTCCCCTCGCCGGCGCGGTGATGGAAGGAATCGCCGCGGGCGCGCTCACGCCGGGCCTTTTCCCGGTACTGACCGCCGTGCTGGTTGTCCTGCGGCTGACCATCCTGCTCTGCTGCGCCGGGGCGATGCGTCAGGACGCCGCCATGGCTCGCCGCCGCAGCCGGATTCGCCGGCGGATGGCCGCGGAAATGGCGAGGGAGTCCATTGTTACTCTGCCGGTTGCGCGGGAGATTCCCTCGGCCGGACAGAGCCACCGTGCCGCCGGGCACTGCGCCTGAGCTCCCGGTACCCAGACAGCCGGGAAGCGCCTCTTTTCCGGATACGGCCGCCTTTCCGGCGGCGGTATTCCCCTGTTGTTGCCGTTCGTGGCCGCCGCTCCCCTGGACGGCCGGCGGAAGCGCCGTGCAGACATTCCCCGTCTGCACGGCCGTTTTTATTTTCGGCGGACAGAAAGCGGTGTTTTCCACGGAAACGGGTTTGGAAAAACAGAAAAAAGGACGCACGGGAACGACGGAAATGACAGGAACAACAGGAACGAAAAAACAGAAAACCGGTGCGACGGCAATTTTTTCAACAAAATATGAACAAACTTTGTACGGGAACTTGATTTTTGCTTATTCTTCCTCTATACTTAAAGACGGATTTCCCCGGAAAACGGGGATTCGTGTTTTTATATGAAAAAAAGAGGAGGAAAAACATGGAAAAGTTCTTCAAACTGAAGGAACATGGTACCACGGTAAAGACAGAAATAATTGCCGGTATCACAACGTTCCTTTCGATGGCCTATATTCTGGCCGTCAATCCCAGCATGCTGTCGGCGGCCGGCATGGATTCGGGCGCGGTATTTACCGCCACAGCGGTTTCGGCTGCCTTCGCGACCATCATTATGGGTGTGTTTGCGAACTACCCGGTAGCGTTGGCCTCCGGCATGGGCCTGAATGCGTATTTCGCGTTTACGGTCTGCACGGAGCTTGCAAAGCAGGGCATTCAGAATCCGTGGCAGGTCGCCTTGACCGCGATTCTGGTGGAGGGCATTATTTTTATCGTCCTGTCTCTGTTTAAGTTCCGTGAAACGCTGGTAAACTCTATTCCGGCGAACCTGAAATATGGCATTACCGCCGGTATCGGCCTGTTTATTACGATCGTCGGTCTGGAAGGCGCGGATATTATTGCCGCGGACGCTTCTACCCTTGTAACGCTCGGCAGCTTTAAGAGCGCGCCGATGGTGCTCGCGCTGGTAGGTCTGCTGGTAATCGCGATTATGCATCATTTTAATGTCAAGGGCGCTATCCTGTGGGGCATTCTGATTACTTGGGTGCTTGGCATGGGCGCGGAACTGATCGGCTGGTATGCCGTTGATGTGGAGGCGGGCGTGTACTCGGTGTTCCCGAGCTTTACGGCATCCGGTTTCCTCCCGCCTTCCCTGGCGCCTACTTTCTTTAAGTTCGATTTCGGCTATGTAGCGAAGAACGTGCTGAACTTTGCGGTTATTGTATTTTCGTTTCTCTTTGTCGATCTGTTTGATACGGTCGGCACGCTGGTTGGCGTTGCCAGCAAGGGCAACCTGTTGGATGAAAAGGGGAATCTGCCCCGCGCCGGGCGCGCGCTGATGTCGGACGCGATCGGCACCGTCGCTGGCGCCTGCCTCGGCACCTCGACCGTTACCAGCTATGTGGAAAGTACCGCCGGCGTGGCGGAGGGCGGCCGTACCGGCCTGACCGCGCTGACCACTGCGGTGATGTTTATCCTTGCGCTTTTCCTGTCTCCGATTTTCCTCGCTATCCCGGGCTTCGCGACGGCGCCGGCGCTGATTTTTGTCGGCCTGCTGATGATGTCCTCGATACTGAAGATGAAGTTCGAAGGCGACATGGCGGATGTGCTGGGCGGCTTCATGGCGATTATCATGATGCCCTTCTCCTATTCCATCGCCAACGGCATCATGTTCGGTATGCTGACTTGGGTTATCCTGAAGCTGATCTGCGGTAAGTTCCGCGATATCCATCCGGTTATGTATGTTTGTGCGGCGTTGTTCGCCATCCGCATTATTACCTTGGTTGTGTAATTGAGAAACAAACGACAAAAAGCGGCTCAACATCTGTTGAGCCGCTTTTTTCTGTGAAAACCCGGAAAAAGTGGTTTGTTCGTTTATTCTTCCGCCGATTCCGGGGGATCGGCGGGGCCGGCGTGATCGGCAAGCCATTTTTCCGCGCTGGCGGCGGACAGGGATTTAATCTGCTCGGTTTTATAAGGGGATTCCTCGCCGCCTGCGCCGTGGAGGAAATAGTGCCCGTCCGGCGTGCGATACAGGGTTTCGCTGTATCCGGCCGGATCACCGAAGTAACTGACGTTGCAGACGGAGAGGCGCTCCGCGGTTTCGGTGTCGTATACCCGTTTGCGAATCGTTTTCTGCATGGTGATTCTCCTTTCTCTTTTCCACGGGAGCCGTCCGGTTTGTGGAAAACCGTGCCCTCTTTATATTACAGTAAAAATATGGAAATTGCAACCCCGGCTTAAAGCAAGGCATACCGGAGAGAAAAATCGGAGACACCGCCTGTATGGAACTCAGGATTTGTCGCCGGATTTGGCCACCAGCGCAAAGAGAAATCCAAGAAAAATGGAGGCGGCGATTCCGCCGGCCGCGCCGGTGATCCCCCCGGTGAGAGCGCCGAGCAGTCCCTGCTCCTTAACGGCCTCCTGCACCCCTTTGGCCAGAGTATAGCCGAAGCCGGTCAGCGGCACGGTCGCCCCGCCGCCCGCGAATTGCACCAGAGGCTCATACAGCCCGACGGCGGTCAGCACCACGCCCATGGTGACAAACAGCACTAAAATGCGGGCCGGGGTCATCGAAGTGTAATCAATCAGCAGCTGACCGATCACGCAGATCGCGCCGCCAACCAGAAACGCTTTGAGAATCATCCAAAAATCCATGCTCCACCCAACCTTTCTGGGAATAGCTTTTGCGGGCGGATCGGGTTTTATTCCAAAAACGGAAAAATTTCCGCAGTTCGTTTTTTCACTGCCGGCCGGGGTTTCCCGATGAACGACCGGAAAACGCGGCGGCAAAAATGAAAAGGAAAGCGGATCGGATTCCGGGATGCCGGAGACTTAACGAAATTCGTCAAAATTCAGGATATAGCGGCATTCCTGACGATCCCCCGCCCGGTAGAGCTCATGGCCGGGAGGCAGCGTCACGATCCCGCCGAGCTGCGCGCCGAGCGCCTCACAGGTACGGCGGGAGGGGAGGTTATCCGGGCGGCAGGTAATCACCACCTGCGGCATCCGGTGCTTCTTCGCGAGTTCCAGCAGCAGGCGGCAGGCCTTCAGCGCGTAGTGATTGCCGCGAAAGGGATCGAAAATCCGATACCCGATATTCCCGGCATAAAACAGCGATTCATTGAAGCCGACCCGCAGGTCGCAGCGGCCCACCGCCTCATCGTCCGCCCGGCGGACGATGGAGAAACGGTAGGTGGGGACAAAGCCCTTTTCGGGTTGCGGAGGCGCGGTTTCCAGCAGACGCAGATAAATTTCCCCGTCGTCCAGCGGAAAAGAATCGTAGAAGTGGAAGGGAAGGACCCGCATGATGTCGCCTCCAACAGCTTTTTCCGTTTCAGCATACCGCGGGAGACGGCGCCTGTCAAGCCATCCGGTTTCGGATGGATGGAAAAGCGGTTCCCAACCGGTTTTCTGTTTGGGATCAGGCGGGAGGGAAGGTGACCGGCCCTCCGAAAATGTACAAAAAATGCCGCGGCGGGAACGCGTCATGCATTCCCGCCGCGGTTTTCCGAGGCCGGCGACCGGGAAGACGAAAGACCCGCCCGGTTTATTGATTGGCGAATTTCTGCTTTACCTGCTGCAGCTTCTGCTGTTCCGCCTGTTCGGTCGGATACCAGCCTTTGGCCGCCATTTTTTTATAGATATCGTCCTGCATGGTAAGAGAATCCTTCAGCGCGGTATCGAATGCGGAATGCACGTTCGCGGTGTTGGACTCAATGGCGCCGTGCAGATATAAATCGCAGACGCCTTTGGTAGTCAGCAGGATATTTTCCATCAGGCATTTGTCGTCCATGGCGATCTCTCCTTTTCAGTTATTAAGGTTTTGAAATAAGGGGGGCCGGTTTTACACCAGCTGGTAGAAGCTGTCGAACAGCTGCTGGTGCTTGTTCATCAGCTGCTGTACACAGTTCTTCAGCTCGCCGTCCTGCAGGTTCTGTACCGCTTCCTGACACTGGGTTTTCAGGAATTTCTCGTGGCCGAGCGCGTCCTCAATATACATCAGTTCCTTCGGGCTCATTTCCTTCACCTCCTTTGATCTCCTGCCCCTAGTATGGACGGTGGAGGGACGGCTTATCCCTTTGAAAAGGATATTTTTCCTATAAAAACGAACGCCGTGCATTCGCAAAGCTCCCCCACGAAAGCTCTGGCTTTCGCGGGGAGGAAGGCTTTATTTTTTTCCGGCGGCGGGATCCCTTTCCCACAGCCGGACGGCGACGGTATCCCCCGGCTGTTTCCCGATTTTTGTCCGGATATCCTTCCGCAGGCCGAGAATATGGCCCGGAGTACCCATTCTCACCAAACTGCCGTCGTACGGTTCCCCGTCAAAGGTAGCGGAAACCGGTACCCGGCCCTTTCCGAATTCCTCTTTCACGTCGTAGGGGAATTCGACATGGAGGAGACTTGGGCGGTGGTTGTAATTTGTCGGAATCTATGGTAATATACGGAAAACAGAAAGCGCGGCATACCGCCGCGAAGGGAGGGTGCCTGCATGGCGAAAACCATTTTGCCGACCGCTGATCCGGAGAGCCCATATTATCCTCAGGATGCGGCGCTGTTTTCCATCCTGCTGACCAGACGGGAGGAGGTCATGCCCTGGATTCACAACAATTACAAACAGATATACTGCCATCGGGAGATGTATACCAATTATACCGCGGATTTTCTTAAGGTGGATATCTGGAACAACTGCCCGTGGATTGTCCGGCACAACGTGCCCCATGCGCTGATCCGGAGCCATTGGAAGCGGTTTTCCGATTTTATCACCGATTCCCTTGATCAGGGCTTGTACGCCTTTTGCCGGTATGATCGGTTTTATCTGTCCGCTCTCAACGACCCGCGGCATTTCCCGCACGATATGTTCCTTTATGGATATGACGGCGATACCCTGTATTTCCGGGATTTTCAGTTCCATTATGAACGGCTGAACTGTACCCGGGAAGAGCTGGATACCGGCCATCTGGAGGGGCTGGATGCGGGGGATTACCTGCAGGGAGTGGATCTTCTGGAGTTTCGGGACGCCGCCTTTGCGTTTGAAATGGACAAATACGCGCGGGACCTCGGCAGCTATGTCCGGGGGGAAAGCGGGATCACCAGCGCGGATCTGTATCCCGGACTGCCGCAGTACCGCACCGACTATGTGTACGGAGTGGAGGTATACCCCGCGCTCGCGCGGTATATCCGGGATACCGCGGCAAACGGCACGCCGGCGGTAATTCGCACCGCGTTTCATCTGATATACTATCATAAGCGCCTGCTGGAAAACAGCGTCGCGTATCTTGCGGAGCAGGGACGACTTATGCATGGCAAAGAGCATGAAGCCCGCTGCCGGACTTGGACGCTGGAGATGGATAAGCTGCGGATGATCCTGCTGAAATTCAATGCCACGGGCGATTCGTCGGTGCTGGAGCGCATGGACGCGGCCGGTCGTCTGGAAAGGGCCTATGAGACGGAGAAGCGGGATATTCCCCGCCTGATCGCCGACCTGAGATGATCTCCGGGAAGAGAAGGCTCCGGCGGTGAAAGCGGCTTATCAAAACATGTATTCCGCAAGGAGGCGTCGGTACGGCCCCGTTTGGAGCGGCGGTCCTTTTCGCCTTACAGGTCACGCCATAACCTCGATTTTCGAAAGGTCATTCCAGAGAGCTTCGGCCGTCTCTTTTATTATGGCAAGCTCGCTTTGGCGGACAGGAGAAAAGAATGCGAGGGATACCGTTTTGTTTTTCTTTTTCCATTTTCCGAAGGCCGCGGAAGCCATTCTCCAATTCAATATCATAGACAGAGAGGCTGTTGGAATTCTTGCTGGGTCAGGGACAGCAGTGTCCGGCCGCCATCCGGGCTTTAAAGACTTCCAGATCATAAACCTCTGTTTCTGTTTTGATAAGGTATGAAATGGAATGCGTATTTTAGTGTCATGATAGCATGCGTTGGAAGATATTTCAATGAATTGCGCAGAGACTGCGTTTTAAGCCGGGCGGGGAGATATCTGCGTACGCAAAAAGCCGCGCATACAATAAAAACGAATAGATACTCTCTCAAAAGAGAATTGCCAAACACAGGGAAATGGATGACAAAAAAGCGCCGCAAACCACGAAAAGCGGCTTGCGGCGTCGGTTCTTTGGCACCCCCGGCGAGAATCGAACTCACAACTAACCCTTAGGAGGGGTTTGTTATATCCATTTAACTACGGGGGCATAGCATATAGAAAAAATATTCCGTTTTACAAAGGACTGTTCCGTTATAATCCCGGAAGGGCCTTGCCGGGGCCATCCAACTGTGGAAGCGGGTGGAAAAACAGCCGGTACAACCGACAGTGTACACCATGGTCCGGGGCTTTGTCAATTCCCGCCGCTGTTTTTCCTGCGGATTTATGCTATACTATGTTTTGGGGAAACGCGGCGGTGTCTTTGACTTTTCGCCGCTTCGCGGAAAGGTCCGCCGCCGGCAAAGGCCGGTATGAAATTCATGCAATCGGTACGAGGATAAGGAGGCCGGAAAATGGGATCGCCGTTACTCTCAGCGCTGCGGGATGATATTGTGCGTCTCTGCGCGCCGAAAAAAATCTACGTTTTTCACCAGAAAACCAGTCCCGACGGGGCGCTTACCGCCGTCAAGCTCTGTGTTATCGTCCCGTCGGGGGATGCGCGGGAGGCGGAGGGACGCCTGTATGCGGAGCTGGAATCCGAGCTACCGTTTGACCTGCTGGTATATACGGAGGAGGAATGGCGGCTTCTGTTGGGCACCGAACTGAGCTTTGCCCGGCATATCCGGGATACGGGGAGGGTGCTGTATGCGGCCGACTAGACATTCCGGAGACAGCCGGAAATTTTTCGACTGGCTGGAAATTGCCGCCGGAGACCTGCTGGCCGCGCGCCTTCTGCTGGAGCAGGGGCAATGCGTGGAGGTCGCGGCTTTTCATTGCCAGCAGGGGATGGAAAAAGCGCTGAAGGCTTATCTGATCGACCGGACGGGGGTGCTGGTGGACGGCCACAACCTGACCTGGCTCTGCCGGCAGGCGATGAAGCATAACCGCGGCTTTTCCCGCTGGCTGAACGACACCACCCGGCTGAACCGGCTGTATATCGAAACGCGGTATCCCTCGGATATTGACCTGCGCCTTTCCGAGGAACGGGTAGGGGAGATTTGCGGGATTGCGAGGGAACTGTACGATTTCGTCTGCACGGAACTGTACGGCGAAACGGCGATGGAAGGGGAATAAAAGAGGAAAATTGAGAGGGGGCGGGGATGAATCCATCCCTGCCCCTCCGTTGTGCGGTCATTTACAGCGTATTCTATTCCGCGTTTATCGGAAGAGGGGAAGGAACGTTCGGCTCATCCGTCACAATCCGGCCGTCCTGAATGCGGACAATCCGTTTCGCAGTGGCGGCGATCTCATTGTCGTGAGTAATCAGGATGACCGTGCGGCCTTCCGCGTTCAGCTCCCGGAGAATCTGCATCACGTCGCTGCCCGAGGCGGTGTCCAGATTGCCGGTCGGCTCGTCCGCCAGAATGATGGGGGGACGGGCGGCGATGGCGCGGGCGATCGCAACCCGCTGCTGCTGGCCGCCCGACATTTCGGCCGGCCGGTGACGGATCCGATGCTCCAGCCCCACCCGGGTCAGGCTTTCAGCAGCGATTTTCTGCCGCTCGTCCTTCGGCATCCCGCGGTAGATCAGGGGCAGTTCCACATTTTCCAGCGCGTTCAGGCTGGGGATGAGGTTGAAGCCCTGAAAAATAAAGCCGATATGCCGGTTGCGGATGTCGGACAACTCGTCGTCCGACAACTGGGCGACGTTTTTTCCCTCGAGAAAGTATTCGCCGGTGGTGGGCGTATCCAGACAGCCCAGCATGTTCATCAGGGTGGATTTTCCCGAACCGGAATGGCCGACGATCGCAACGAACTCGCCCTCGTCCACCGTGAGGGAAACCCCGTCCAGCGCCCGCACTTCGTTTGGGCCGGGGTTATAGATTTTGTACATATCGGTAATACGGATCAGTTCGGCCATAAGGGAATCCCGTCCTTTTCGTGAAGATTGGAAGAGCAGGAAAGACGCGGCGGCAAAACCGCGCCGATTCATTCGAACGCGGCCGGTTCCGGATCTTCCGCCTTCGCCCGGTCTGCTCCCGAAAGCGGCGCTAAACGGCCGCCTTTTCATTATGTCCCTATTTTACCGCTTTCACCGCCGGGGAATGTAAACAAAACGAAAATATTAAAAGATCGGCGGCGTCCGGAGACGCCGCCGATCTTTAAAAACCCGTTTATCCATAAGGGGACGCCGTGGATGCCGCCCGGACGGGCAGACAGGGGGGCCGGTCAGGCGTCGAGGCCGCTCAGATCGCCCATGTCCTCGTACTCGTCCAGGTTTTCCGGCAGGGTAACGGTGACTTCCTCGCCCGGGTTCACATACTTCATCGCCATATTTATTACCATTGTCATTTCCTGCTGCGCGGCGGATTCGTCGCCGCTGCCGGTCGGATCGGAGAGATCCATCGTTGCGGAAGCCGTGCAGTCGACGGTCATCTCGGAGAGGTATCCCGCCGCGTCAATGACAAAGACGGCCTTGAAGTCCGTGAACTTTGTTTCGCCGAGCCCTTCGGCGGCGCTTTCCGCCGCCGTGCCGGCCAGCTTTTTAGCCAGCGCCTCGGACATCGGCAGGGCGATTTTGGTTAAGCCGTTTTCTTCCGTTACGGCCGCGCTCTTAAAATCGGTTTCGTTCATCTCGTCGGTATCGGCGAAGGAATAGCCGGCTTCCCCGGCAAAGTCTTCATAGGAAACGGGAGTCTTTATTTTCATGCCGAGCGTTTCGGCGTAGGAAAAGCCGTCCGCATAATACGAAGCCATGGGCACCGACTGTCCCAGCATTTCCATGGTGCCGGTGACGGCCGCTTTCCGAGCGTCTCCTTCCCCGGAGGACTTGACGTTTCCGGATATGTTGGTAGCGATCGCGGAGCCCTCGACCTCGACTTTGACTTTCACGGTATAGTCCGCATTGACGGACGTTAATGCGCCGCTTTTTTCGGCCGCCGTTTTGAACAGCGCCCAGGCGTCCGGCTTCGCCGCCGTGGTCGTGGTGGCGGCGGAGCTGGTTCCGCCCTGATCGGGGGTGCCGGAACAGCCGGCCAGAGAGAGCAGAAGAACGGCGGCCAGCGAGGCCGCGCCGATCCGGAAAAGGCGATTCATAGGGTTTCCTCCATTGCTTTCAAATTTTTATTTTCAGGAAATTGCCGGCGACGGGAAAAGGGGTGGATTCAGAGCAGCTCATAACCGGAGAATTCTTCTTCCCAGAGGTT
Source organism: uncultured Oscillospiraceae bacterium (assembly GCA_905192745.1). Lineage (GTDB taxonomy): Bacteria > Bacillota > Clostridia > Oscillospirales > Acutalibacteraceae > Avimonas. The sequence goes on along the minus strand of CAJJLZ010000013.1, from coordinate 16,606 downwards.
CTCGTCGTCCGTGGGCTGCTCCTGATAAGCGTCCAGATCAGCGGGCGGGGTGACCTCTGCCGGTTCGCCCGGATGATTGAGCTTCGTCGAAAAGGAGAGACGGATGGTGGTCGGTTCAGACGAGACGGGAGAGGACGCGTCCTCCGTCTGCATGGGAGCGGTGATCTCGCCTTCCATAAGCATTTCGGTCAGATAACGGTCGCTGTCTATGGTCAGGGTAACTTTCATATCGGACAACTCGGGCTGTTCGGAAAGATCCAGATCGCCGGAGAACGTGTCCTCCGGTATCCCGGCAGCCAGAATTTCCGCCAGATCCCAAAGATCGGCGGACGGAATGGTCAGGGTGACCTGCGCGTCGCCGCCTTTCTCAACGACGGCGGCGGACTCCAGTATTTTCTCCAGCTTCGGCTTTATTTTTTCTTCCAGCAAGGCCGCCGTTTCCTCGTCGGCGTCCCCCGAATCGTCCGTTGGTACGGGGACCTTGATCTTGGAATCCATATAGGCGTCCTTCCCGGCGAGATAGAGCATCTTGTCCGCGTAATACAGAGACAGGGAAACGGACTGTCCCATGGAAGAGGTGGTAATGTCGGCCGTAAACACCGGCTTGTCCGGCAGGCCGGCCATACGGAGATTCCCCGACATATTCGTGACCAGAGAGGATTCGCCGAGGATAGTGGTCATACGCAGAGAAAAATCCGCGTCCAGAGAGGTGAGCCGATCCATCGTGGCGTCGATTTCCTGAAACAGAGTGCGGACATCGGGGGGAGGGGGCGTTGTGGAGGAAGTTGACGAGGTTTCGGAACCGTCGTTTCCTCCCGGACGCGCGCCGGAGGTACAGCCCGCCAGAGAAACGAGGAGAACGGAGACCAAAGCCGCTGCGCCCAAGCGCCACAGGAATTTCACAATAACACCCTTCTTTCGTTTTGCTTCCGCATTTAATATGTCTGTCTGGATATTTCCCGTATTTTTTGGAAATTTCCAGCATTTCTACCTAATGATTATAAAAGAAAAATACCGAATCGTCAATGTTTTTGCGGAAAACAAGGGAAAAACAGAAGAAAATCCTTTTCATAAAAGGCGGATGACAAAGCCGGAAAAATCCGGTATAATGAATCCGGCGCCCCGTGTACGGAGGCCGAGCGGGCGGCGCCTGCGGAAATAACGGCGGACAGTGTCAACAGAACGTCCGACCGTCCGGTTATAATAGAAAGGAACGAGAAGCGTGCTGAATACGTATTGGAAACATTTTAAAAGCGGGACCGATATCCGGGGCGTGGCGATCGACGGCGTGGCCGGAGAACCGCTGGATCTGACCGACGAAGCCGTTCGGAGGATGGCGGCGGGCTTTGCCGTCTGGCTTTCCGCGCGGGCGGGGAAACCCGCGGCGGCGCTGACGGTATCGGTCGGCCGGGACAGCCGGATCTCCGGTCCCCGTCTGCGGGACGCGGTGACGGCGGCTCTCACCGCCGCCGGAGTGACGGTGCTGGACTGCGGGCTGGCCTCCACCCCCGCGATGTTTATGACTACGGTGGATCTGGGCTGTGACGGCGCGGTGCAGCTCACGGCGAGCCATCATCCCTACCACCGGAATGGGCTGAAATTTTTCCTGCCCTCCGGCGGACTGGAGGGGAGCGACATTGAGGCGGTGTTGCAAAACGCGCAGGACGGCATTGCGCCGCCCGCCGCGTCCGGCTGCTGTCGGTCGGTGGAGTATATGACCCAGTACGCGGCGCGGCTCCGCCGCCTGATCTGCGACGGGGTGAAGGCGGCGGATTACGACCATCCGCTCGCCGGGTTCCACATCGTGGTGGACGCGGGGAACGGCGCGGGCGGCTTCTACGCCTCCGATGTGCTTGCCCCGCTGGGCGCGGACGTAACGGGCAGTCAGTTCCTTGACCCGGACGGCCGTTTTCCCAATCACATCCCCAACCCGGAAAACGAGGAGGCCATGCGTTCGGTGTGCGAGGCTGCCGTCCGCGCTCATGCCGACCTTGGAGTGATCTTTGACACCGACGTGGACCGCGCGGGCTGTGTGGACGCCGCAGGGCGGGAGATCAACCGCAATCGCCTGGTCGCTCTGGCGGCGGCCATCGCGCTGGAAGGGAACGCGGGCGGCACCATTGTGACCGATTCGATCACCTCCAGCGGGCTGAAAACTTTCATTGAAAACGATCTCGGCGGGGTGCACTGCCGTTTTAAGAGAGGATATAAAAACGTCATCAACGAAGCGCTCCGCCGGAACGCGGCGGGGGAGAACTGTCCCCTTGCCATCGAGACCTCCGGCCACGCCGCCCTGAGAGAGAATTATTTTCTGGACGACGGCGCGTACCTTATCACAAAAATCATTATCAAGCTGGCGCAGCTCCGGGCCGGGGGACGGACGCTGGACAGCCTGATCGGAACGCTGGCCGAACCGGCCGAAAGCGTGGAACTGCGCTTCTCCATCCGGGAGGAGGATTTCCGCGCCTGCGGGAACGCCGTGCTGGACGGATTGGAGGCCTGCGCCCGGAAGCAGGGCTGGCAGGTGGCCGACGATTCCCGGGAAGGGGTACGCGTTTCCTTCGGTAAGGGCGAGGGGGACGGCTGGCTGCTGCTCCGCCTGAGCGTACACGACCCGGTGATGCCCCTCAATATCGAAAGCGACGCGGCCGGCGGCTGCCGGGTGATCGCGGAGAAGCTGGCCGGGTATCTCCGCACCGTCCGCGGGCTGGAGCTGTCCGCGCTGGACGCGTACCTCGCGTAAGGCGGGGACGGGCGGCGGATCGCGCGTAAGCCATGCGCGGAGAACACGGAGCAAACCGGAAAGGAGACCCCTATGGACTGGACCGAAGTAAAAATCACCGTGCCGGCGGCGGACACCGACCGGGCGGCGGACATTGCCAATATGGTGGTGCCGTACGGCATCTATATCGAGGACTACAGCGACCTGATGGAGGGGGCGAGGGAGATCGCCCATATCGACCTGATCGACGAGGAGCTGCTTGCGCGGGATCGTACCCGGACGATCATCCATGTCTATATCTCGCCGGAGGACAGCCCGGCGGAGGCGGTCGCCTTCCTGCGGGAGCGGTATACGGCCGAAGGAATCGATCACGAGGTGCTGACCGGCGAGGTCAGCGAGGACGATTGGGCGAACAACTGGAAAAAATATTTCAAGCCCCTGCCGGTGGGGGAACGGCTGATGATCTGCCCCACCTGGGAAGCCGCGCCGGAGGCGGGGGGACGCGCCCTGCTGCATATTGATCCCGGCATGGCCTTCGGTACCGGCGGGCACGACACCACCCGGCTGGTGCTGGAGACGCTGGAGAAGCACGTCCACGGCGGCGAACGCTTTCTGGACGTGGGCTGCGGCAGCGGTATCCTCTCCATCGCCGCCCTCCTGCTCGGCGCGGAAAGCGCCGTAGGGGTGGATATCGACGCGCTGGCGGTGAAAACCGCCGCTGAAAACGGGGAGCTGAACGGATTCGCGCCGCCCCGCTTCACCGTCCGGCAGGGGAATCTGGTGGACGCCGTGGACGGGCAGTACGACGTTATCGCCGCCAACATCGTGGCGGACGCGATCATCGCCCTGTCGGCGGATATCCGTCCGTTTCTGAAGCCGGACGGCGTGTACGTCATGTCCGGCATCATCGACACCCGGGAGCAGGATGTGCTCGCCGCTCTGCGGGACGGCGGCTTCACCCTGACCGAACGCTTTGAGCGGGGCGGCTGGCTCTGCCTTGTCGCCCGGGTCTGACCATAGAACCGTTTCACTGACGATAAAACCGCCGACGCGGAAAGGATGGACGTTCATGCAGGATTGGCTCGCGCGGGAGGGGATGCTTCTCGGCCGGGAAGGGGTGGAGCGGCTGGAAAACGCCGCGGTCGCCGTTTTCGGGCTGGGCGGGGTCGGCTCCTATACGGCGGAGGCGCTCGCCCGCGCCGGGGTCGGTTCCCTTTTGCTGGTGGACGGGGACGTGGTGTCGGACACCAACCGCAACCGCCAGCTGGTTGCGCTGACCTCCACCGTCGGCCGTCCCAAAGCGGCGGTCATGGCCGAGCGGGTGCGGGATATTAACCCCGCCTGCCGGGTGGAGGCGCGCACCCTGTTTTACCTCCCCGGGGAGGACGGCGCGTCCGGCCCGCTGCTGAGCGGGCTGGACTATGTCGCGGACGCGGTCGATACCGTAACGGCCAAGCTCTCCCTCGCGGAGGAATGCGCCCGCCGGGAGATACCGCTGATCAGCGCGATGGGGTGCGGAAACAAGTTGGACCCTACCCTGTTCCGGGTGGCGGATATCTATGAGACCCGGGTCTGCCCCCTCTGCCGTATCATGCGGCGGGAGCTGAAAGCCCGGAATATCTCCTCGCTGAAGGTGGTTTACTCGGAGGAGCCGCCGGTCACGCCGGAAAACTTCTTTCCGGAGGGCGGCGGGGAGACGCCGCCGGAGGGCCGCCGCGCCCTGCCGGGAAGCCTCTCCTTCGTGCCCTCGGTTGCCGGGCTGATTCTGGCGGGGGAGATTATCAGGGATATCGCGGGGAGGAAACGCTGATGCCGCGCTTTTTTACTTCGGCCGCCGCGCTGTCCAGCGGGGAGGCGGTATGGATTTCAGGGCAGGACGCGGTGCATATCCGCCGCGCCCTGCGGATGAAGCCGGGGGAGAACCTTATCCTCTGCGACGGGCGGGGGAACGACTATTTCTGTGAGATTGACGGCTTTGAGGAAGAGGATGTGCGGCTGAAAGTGCTGTACCATACTCCCACCGCCTGCGAGCCGGATACCGAGGTCGTCCTGTATCAGGGACAGCCCAAAGGGGATAAGCTGGAGCTGATTATCCAGAAGGCGGTGGAGCTGGGGGTATCGGCCATCGTTCCCTTCGTGGCGGCGCGGAGCGTCGTCCGGCTGGACGGCAAAGAAGAGAAAAAGCGCGCCCGCTGGCAGAAGATCGCGGACGAGGCCGCCGGTCAATGCGGGCGGGGCATTCTCCCGCCGGTGGAGACGCCGCTTTCCTGGAAACAGACGGTGGAGCGGCTGCGGGACGGCGGGACGCCGGCCGTCGTGTTCTATGAGGGCGGAGGCCGTCCCCTCGCTGAGCTGGTGGGGCGGCAGACCCGGAGGCTGGCGATCGTCGTCGGCCCCGAAGGGGGCTTTGAACCGGCCGAGATCGAGGAGCTCCGCGCCTTGGGAGCGGAGACCGCGACCCTCGGGCCCCGCATCCTCCGCTGCGAGACCGCGCCGCTCGCCGCGCTGGCGGTTATTATGGCGCTGACCGGAAATATGGAATAAATCCGGCGAAGCCGGCTCTGCCGAAGCGTCGGTCCGCCGGTGGAAAGAAGGAACGGTATGATTTTACACGACATATCCCGGGAGCTGTTGGGCGCGCCGGTGTATCCGGGCGATCCGGCGCCGGCGCTTTCCGCCCTCTGCCGGATCGAGTGGGGGGATGTGTGCAACACATCGGCGCTGTCCGCCTGTGCGCACAACGCCACCCATGTGGACGCACCCCGGCATTTTATTCCGGACGGGACGGACACGGCGGCGCTGCCCCTCGATCTTTGCGTGGGGGAATGCAGCGTGGTGGCGTTTGACGGCGTTCTCCTCGGCGCGCAGGCGGAAGAGATGCTGCCCCATCTGCGCAGGCGCGTCCTGTTCAAGGGGGAAATGGAGATCAGCCCCAGCGCCGCCTTTGTTCTGACGGACGCGGGCGTGAAGCTGGTCGGGGTGGAGAGCCAGTCGGTCGCCTCCCCGGAATGCACGTCCGCCGTCCATCGTCAGCTCCTCGGGAGCGGGATGGCCCTGCTGGAAGGACTGGATCTTTCGGGGGTGGAGCCGGGAGAGTATTTCCTGTTTGCGCCGCCGCTGAAAATTGCGGGCGCGGACGGTTCGCCGGTCCGCGCGGTGCTGGTGGAGCGGGAACGGCTGGATATCGGCTGACCGGCTGAAAAGCCTTTTATACGAATCCCGAATGAAAAGGGTGCCCTTTTGCCGGCCCGTTTTTCATTCGGATGTGTCCTCGTAAATGGTATCCAATCGTATCCATTTTCAATTTTCATGCAAAACATTTATAGGGAAAGGCGGAGATTGTGATGGGAGTTCCTGTGTTTGGTACAATTCTGGTGTTTGGGGGGTTGCTGTGTTCGGCCGTGGGAATTCTGGGGTCGGTTTTCCTGGGGCTTTGCGTGTATAATGACGCGCGGATGCGGCGGAATGAGAACGCGGCGATGTGGGGCGTCCTCTCCGGCGTGTTCAATATTGCGGCGTTGATTTATCTGATTCTTGCCATGACCTCAAAAAACCAGCCGGCCCGCTGCCTGCGGTGCGGCACCTTCCTCTATCCGGGGACGCCGGCGTGTCCGGTTTGCGGTCAGCCCGCCCCCGTTCTTCCGCTGGAGGAAGCGGAGGCTTATCGGAAAAGGCGGACGCGGTATCTGGTGCTTTGGATTGTAATGATGGTTCTGGGAGTGCTTCTGGGGATTGTGCTTGGTTTTACCCTTGTTGGGGAAATGCTTTCCACAGGCTATTATTGGGATTGACGGCGGTCCGGCCGGTTCCATGGATGCCCCGAGGAACCCCGGGGAACGGCGGAAGCCAAAGTGCAAGGCGTTTTGGCGTAATGGCGTCAAAACCTTGTATCTGAACAATAAATAGACGAAGAAAGGCATGGTAACCATTATGAAGATTGCGCTCCTGTCCGCCGCCAATTCCACCCATACGGAAAAAATCGCCAATTCGCTGTGTGATCGCGGGCATCAGGTGGTTTTATATTCTCAGCCCGATCACGGAGACCGGGACGGCGGCTATCACAGCGGGGTAACGATTCGTTATTTTCGGCACGGCGGGCAGAAAAGCTATTTTTATAACCATTTTGAGCTGAAAAAGTGGCTTGCCGAGGACCCGGTGGATGTTTTGAACGTCCACTACGCCACCGGCTATGGCGTGATCGGACGGATGTGCGGGTTTCATCCCTGCGTCTTGTCCGTGTGGGGGAGCGACGTATACGATTTTCCCTACGAAGGCCGGTTCAAGCGCCGGCTCCTTGAAAAGAATCTGAAGGATGCCGATCTGCTGCTTTCCACCAGCCATTGCATGGCGAGACAGACCGAACAGTTTGTCCGGGGCAAAGAGATCATCGTCACGCCCTTCGGCGTGGATGTAACGGCCTTTTCACCGGCTGCTCCGGCGGAACGTGATTCGGTGAATATCGGGTTTGTCAAGGGGGTTTCCCGGAAATACGGGATTGAATTCCTGATCCGGGCCTTCCGGCGGGTGAAGGACGCCTGCCGGGAGGAAAACGTAAAGCTCCTTGTCTACGGGGACGGCGATCAGCTCGAAGAAATGAAAGCGCTGGCTGTTTCTCTGGATATTGAGAAGGAAGTCACGTTTTTTGGCCGGATCCCGCATGAAAGGGTTCCGGAAGCGCTTCATCAGATGGATATTTTCTGCGTGCCCAGCATATTGGAAAGCTTCGGCGTATCGGCGGTGGAGGCGATGGCCTGCGCCATCCCCTGCGTTACCAGCGACGCCGCGGGGCTATCCGAGGTTATGGTGGACGGGGAAACCGGGTATATCGTAAAAAAAGAGAACGTCGAGGAGCTGGCGGAAAAGATCCTCCTTCTGGTGCGCGACAGCCAATTGAGAGCGGCTTTCGGCAGCAATGGAAGAGCGCGGGTAAAGGCGCTGTACGACTGGGAGGAGAATATACAGACTCTGGAAAGCGCGCTTATCGCCTGTGCAGGCGGCAGGAACCGGTATAAAAAATAGAAGATGGATGAAAAATCCCCCGTTTTTCCGGTGCAAAGCGGAAAACGGGGGATTTCTATATCTAACAGGAAGAAGTGTTGAACGCGGTCAATCCTTTATCTCAAAGGCGCTGACCGTAATAAAGAAGGGCAGCCAAATCGGGGTAAAACGGATAAAGCCGCTGGGCATAATAGCGGCGCAGGAGAAGGCGATCAGCAGCAGCAGGACGAGAACGCCTTTGCCCGGCGCGCCGGCTTTGATTTCGGCCAGCATCCGTTTTACCGAAACCGCCAGCATGGAAAACAAAATTCCCAGATAGGCGAGGAAAAAGAAAATGCCGTACTGGGCCAGCAGTTCTATATAGAAATTATGCGGATCCACGATATTGCGCGTTTGCGGGGCATAAACCGCATTTCCATCCATCAGCTTGCGGAAGCCCGCCGGTCCGCAGCCCAGAAACAGATGCTGTGAGGAAAAGTCCAGTCCGGCCCGGATCAGCCACCAGCGGATATGGATGGTGCCGTAACCGGCCTGATTGGCCGACAGCTGGTTAAGCAGCGTATCGGTCATGGCACCGGTGTTTTTATTTATCAGTTGATCGAGGATGGCGCTGCTGTCCGTTTGGTGCGTTGCGAGGAATTCCTCTATTTTACCGCTGAAATAGGCCGTGTTCAGTTTGTTTGCCAGAAATTTGATCGCCCCGCACAACGGAAACATGTACAGTCCTTCAAAGGCGGCCAGACCGACGCTTTTGCTGATCCGCTGTTTTTTTGTGCCGTTCCGGCAGCAGAGAATAAACAGGAAAGCGATCACGACAAGCAGGCCGAAAGCCATAAAGAATATGGTGGAGTTTGCGACCGGCGTAGGGGAGAGCAGGATAAGCGCCGTCACGGAGCAGAGGATATATTCTTTTTTTGTTTTGGCCGTTATAAAGCGATAAATCACTACGGCGAGGCAGATCAGGAGGAAGGCGGAAAGGTCGTTGGTGTTGGTAAATACCGTGCTGGGAGGGAACAGGGTCTGTTCCAGCGCGATTCGTTCCTCGAGAGAGTAGTGGTAAGCGGAGCCCTCTATAAAAGAACCGATCACCACTTCCACATCGGCCATTAGTGCGAGAACCACTCCGCATAAAACAAGAAGCCGTAAGCAGAAGCGTACGTCGCTTTGATCTCTGGTTAGGGTGAAAAAGCACAGGGCGTACAGGAATAATGTAATGATTCCGATGACCTCGGTGTTTGCCAGCGCAATGCAGTCGCCGAAAACCAGCCAGAGTACGCCGCAGAGACTCCACAGGCCCATAAAGCCGAGGACGGCCAGCCGCATCCTGCATCCGGCCAGAGAGGAGCGGAATTCCCGCCGGAACAAACGGATCAGCCATACGGCAAGGCAATAAAGGCTGATTAAGAGCAGGCAGGTGCGCATCGGCGTCAGGATGATGACCTGCAGATCGATATTTAAAAAGGGAAGCGTGTTGCTGAACAGGCAGGACAGGCTCAAGACGGCGGTCAGGACGCGGCCCAGCCGCCTGTTCGTATAGAGTGCAGTCATAATAACGATGTATTCTCCTTTTTACTGTATGGTCAATGGATTGGAAAGTCCTCTCATTTTTGCGGCCTGTTTGCCGTCTGTCCTACGTGATCGCCCTGACAGACGGCAGCGATCCTGACAAAGCTTAAGCTGCTTTTCAAGTGGATTGACGATAATCGGAAATTACCGACGCGAAGCAGTCCATTTGTTTTTTGACAATGACTTCCCGGTCGTACAGAGCGGCGGCCTGCGCACGGATTTCCGGCCCGCAGAAACGCTGCCGGTTTTCTACCATCCGGGTTAACCCGGATGCCAGTGCGGATACGCTGTCCTTTTCGACAAGGTATCCGTTGGATTTGTTCACCAGATCTTCCGGGCCGCCGCATTTCGTCGCAACCACCGGCACGCCGCAGGCAAAGGCTTCCACCGTTACCACGGAGAAGGTTTCCGTGTGACTGGAACAGACAAAGGCTGAGGCATCGCGGAAAAAGGCGCCGCGTTCCTCCAGAGGAACCGGACCGGGAAACTCCACGCAGTCGGAAAGGGAGAGCCGATCACACAGCGATTTCAACGCCGCTTCCTCTTCGCCGCCTCCCCCAATAACAAGGCGGCAGGCCGGATACGCGGCATGTACCGAAGCAAACGCTTTGAGTAGCAGATCATAGCCCTTCACCTTTCGCAGCGAACCCAGGGCTTTAAAGGTAAACCGTTCGGGCGGCGGGGAAGACTCGGAAAGCGTAAAGGCGGAGAAATCCACTTCATTGGGCAGCATGGACCACTTCCCATCCGGAGGATCCAGCTTACGCCGCATGGCGGAAGAAATTAAAAAAATGTGGGAAGCGGAAGAAACGGCCAGCCGCATCACCCGGTCGTAATAAGAGCCGGGGGAACTGCTTAGTACGTCGGAATAATGCTCGGTATAGGTGAGGGGAATCTGTTCGCTCCGGGCGAGCGCGACCGCCGCCCGGGCGCTGCGGGCCGATTCCAGGTGAATCAGGTCGGGTTTGCCGGAATCCCGGCAAACCTGCTCATATAACTTGCGGATCATCGGAACTTTCTGCCGCGCGACCCCGCCCTCCCAGAAGGGCGTCAGATTGCGTTTGAAACAGCGATATTCCGTAACTCCGCCATCTTTTCTTACGGTGATACCGGGGGGGGCGCCGCCGGTACGAAGCCGCAAATCCGCGGTGACGACGCTGACCTCACAACCATGTTGCGCCAGCAGGCGGGCCCGATCCCGGAAAAAGGAGCCGGTTAGCTGGCCGGGTTCCGGATACCAGGAGGCGACGATCAGAATTTTCATTTTGTCGGTTCACCTTCTTCGCAAAGCGGCGGCCGGTTCCATTTTCCGCGGCAGTTCCGGAACAGATAAAAAATACTGCACAGGCTGGAAACGGCATAGGAGACCATCAGGGCGTAGGCGGCGCCGCCGATGCCGAGCTGGGAGATGAACAGGAAATCCAACCCCAGATGCAGCACGCTGATAACCGCGGAAAGCACGATATTGAACTTCAATTCCCCCAGCGCGGCAAGAGCATTTCCGATGGGAATGCGCACAATGGCGTTGATTCCGAAGGCAATCCACATCGGGCGCATGATCGAAATAGCGGGCGCGTAATTCTGTCCGTAAATGAGCAGAATGATCTGCGGCGTAATCCAATAGCCCACGGCGATAATCGGGAGCATGATTCCGCACATACCCAGCAGCACACGTTTGGAATTCTTCTTGATCCAGGCGCCGTCCCCCGTGTGGCGGGCAAAATAGGGGAAAATAAATACAACCACGGAGGTGGCGATATATTGCAGGTTGCTTGGAACCATGGACGCCGCTTTATAATAAGCGGTCGTAGCCAGATCCTTCAGAACAAGATTGACCACCAGCGTTTCGTTTAACGGCATAATCAGGGAGAAAGCGTTGGTAATCATGGCGCCGACGCCGAACCACAGAATCTCTTTCTTTTCACTTTTCGCCAGAGGCGATGGTTCCCGCGTCAGCACCTGATTGCGGTAAAGCATGGCAAAGCCGACCAAAACGATCAGCGACAGGGCAAGGTAACGGCCGATGAACACGCCGTTCAGAGAAAAGACCAGCGCCAGCGCAATCTGAAAACCGGCATAGCACGCGGTGTACAGCACGGATATCCGGGAAAATTCCTTGTTGAGAAGATTGGCGCGCATATAAACCATGGCGATATCCTGCAGATAGGTCAGCAACGGGATCAGACAGGAAATCAGGATATAGTATTTGGCGGCCCCATAATTTCCCCCGGAAAAGAGGCTGGAGAACAGCAAAAGGGGAATAAAAACCAGAAGAACCACGCCGTCCGCCAGCAATCCGATTTTCAGGCAGAAACGAAAAACCGCCGTTTTTTCCTTTTGCGTGTTTTTCATCGCGCAAAAGCGAAGCACGGAGGTGGACAGGCCCATCCCGTTAATCAGAATCAGGTAAGAATTTACATTATCCACCGTGGAGAGCAGGCCGTAAAGACTTTCCGGCACAATAATCCGCGGAAGTAAAATGGCGGAGCATAAACTGATGCATTTGACCAGTGTGTTGCCGATAAAGATATGGAAAAATCCCTTATCCAGCAATTTGCGGATTACGGAACGAATTTTATTTATCAAGGCTGCCATGCTCTGCTCCTATCAATACCGCCGCCTTATTGCCCGGAAAGGTCCCGCACGATTTTATCGACGCGGTTTACCCAGCGATTGTTGGCGGCGGTTTCCTGTACGTTTTGTGCCAAAGCCCGATGATCCGTGTTCTCGGAATAGAAGGCTTCGATCGTTTCGGCCAGAGAATCCCCATTGTCACGGCAAAGGAGCCCGCAATGATTCGCTTCAACAAAAGCGGCGGTTTCCGTGCAGTCGGTGGAGATCACCGGCAGTCCATACCCCAGATATTCCATCAGCTTTACCGGAATGCTGAAATCCATATATTTATCCCGTTTTAAAGGGATGATACCGGCATCGCAGCGGGCGTAAAGCTCTTTCAACCCATCGCCCTGCACATGAAACACTTTCAGCCAGTCGTAGTCATAGCTTTCACCGGGCATATTCGCCATTTCCGCTTCGCGGCATACGAGATACAATTCGACCTTTGTTTCGGCACGATTCAAACGCCTGAACGCGGAAAGCAAAACATCGGTGCCATAGGCGTCCCGGATGCCGCCGACATAAATCATGCGGTGCGCAAGGGCGGGATGCGGTTCCGTTACGCTTACGCAAGCGGGCGGCAGAATATCCATCTGTGCAAAGGAATAACGGCGAAACAGCTCGGCCATGGACGCGCTTGGAAAATACAAAGTATCGCAGCAGCGTGCAAAAACCCGGATATCTCTTTTGTGCATCGCCCTCAGCAGAGCGGCTTTCGGCCCGCCGACTCCCCACCAGTCGGCATACAGCCAGTGCGCGTCGCGATAAAACAGGCCGACCGGTATGCCCAGCTTATGAACGGTTTTCAGCAGTTTCAGATCCAATGTGCAAAAAAACGGACCGGAAGGCGGTTCGACATAACAGATATCCGGTCGGTTGTCTTTTAACCAGTCCAGAATAGCTTTTACCCGTTTTCTTCGGTCCTTATAACGATTTTGCTGTCCCTCAAGCAGTTTCACAGTGTGTCCGCGCTCGAGAAAGGCGTCATATATTTTCTGAGGCCGCACGGAAGACCCAGATTTCATTTCACCGAAATCTATAAAGGTAAGATAAAGAACAACCAAGGCAGAAAGCTCCTTCCTTTTGCTTCGGCGCTGGGCCGGCATCCGCGGAAAGACGGGGAGAGGGATGCCGTTCAATGGGGACAGGCTCCATTGGTTTATAAGCAATATATCAAATAAGTCGGGGATTGTCAATGTAAGGGGGTGTTTTGGGAGTGTCCAAAAAACGCAGTTAATAAAAAGGACACATTGTACTATGACGCGCTCTCTCCTTGAAAATAGGCATCTTCAATATGCGCATGTCTAAAATACTTGTTTTATAAAATGCGCGATTAGGACACTCCCGGGTGTTTTCCCTAGTATGGCCCGGCGGTCTGGTGTTGATGACACAAATCGGAAAAGGAGACAAAAAGGAAAGGTTGTCCAGACGGACAACCGGGCCGCAAAAAAACAAATAAAGAAAAATCAAAAAATCTCTTGCATTCTGACGCTTTGTGTGATATACTACCGCTTGTTCCCCAAAAAGGAACAGTTGGTGTCGATGGCGGTGAGGGTACACCCGTTCCCATCCCGAACACGGCAGTTAAGCTCACTTGCGCTGAAAATACTTGGCTGGAAGCGGCCCGGGAAGATAAGCAGACGCCAACATCCAAAGCGTCCAGCCAACAGGCCGGGCGTTTTTTATTTCTTAAAATCAAGCGGGAGGCGTACGCCTCCCGCTTTTGCTGCGACTGCGCTATTGTGACGGGGAGGATTCCGCGTACGCGGAATCCTCCGGCCAAATGACCCGTTCCGTATCTCCGCCCTTCAGGACGACTTTGGAGACAGGAGCCTCCAGCGGGATAGAGAGGTCAAACAACCCCCAATTTTTGCTGGCCCAGAACGTGCGTGTTTTTATGCCAATGTATGCGGTGTCCCCTTCGATTTTCAGTACATAGCCGTCGTATTTATTCATGCTTGACGTGGTGCTGCCGGATAAAAGGATCTCATCTTCATTTACGCTGATTTGGTGAATGGCAATGGTGACAGGACGGTCGCAAAAGCGCGTGCCAAACAGCCGCCAACCGTATTTGAGACTCAGAATCAGAACGAGGATAAGAAGAAAAACAAAGGCAATCACCCTTGCTGCGATCCGCAGCCGTTTCCTTTTCATAGTCAAAGCCACCTTTTACAAAACGGCCCACGGCCGTTTATCAGCTTGGAAAATCTTGTTCCAGCAGGGTATACCGCCCGCCGTCTGCCCAAAGAGGATTCCCGTTCGGAATAAATTCTACCGATTCTATCCGGATATCCTTTTGGGAATAGATGTCGTACCAGTTTCTCTCCCATTCTCCGGCCGGCTTTTGATAGGAAATCATCAGGAAGCCGTCCTTTACTAAATGAACAGTTTTTAGTAAAACGCCGAAGGTTTCCGGATGCGCCTCATTATATAGACGAGCTCCTTCGTCGATTTTCAGAACATCCGCCAGGGATTTGCCGGGGGTTATTTTTTTGAAGTCGTTTTGAGAGAGCGGTTCTTTTATAATAAACACAGAGTCGGCAAACCACAAACCGCCGCCATGGAAAAATATGTACAGGCGTCCTCCCTCCCGGAGTTTATAAATACAATAGGGCAGAGAACCGTCTTTTTCAAAGGTGCGGATGCATTCCAACGGGAATTTTTCCGCGATATAGTTCAGCATAGTGTTAAAATTGTCTGTGCCGCCGAAGAAAACATCGCGAAGCAGTTCCTCCTGCGAATAGGCGGTTTTAATCAAGGAGTCCACGCTTCCGATGCTCTGCAGGGCGAGAATTTGCTCCGTTTTGATCATCTGATCGGTTTTCGGCCATGTTGTTTCCGTGGCCGTGCTTTCTTCCGTAGCGTCCGGAATCCTGTCGGTGGCGGAGGGGCATGTCCCGGCCGTGGTTGCGCCCGCCGGAAGGGTTCCGCCACCGGACACCGACGTTTGTGTTTCTGTATGTTCGGCGTTCGCCGGGGACGAGGAGTTTGCGGAAGAGCCTTTTCTGGTCGTCTGCGATGCGCAGGAGGCAAAAAGAAGACCTGTCGCCAGAAGAAGGGACAGAAATAAGAACGCTTGTTTTCTCATAAGAAGAAAATCCTCCTGTTTTAATTGAAAATTAAATAATCGTTGAGTTATCGGGTGACAGCAAAATAGATTACATCGCTGTTATAATTCCGCACACCGGTGCTTCCGCCGTAATCGTACGCCCAATTATATGTCGAGGGATTAATGAGTCCCAGCGATTCGCAGGCCAGATTTCCCGGTTTATGCGCCCAATGGCCGTCGCTTGTTTGAATCATGAAATGATAGTCATATGGGACGCCGTTTACTACTCTTAACGCAACGCGATATTCGTTGCTATAAATTGGATACGTTGGTGCGAGATTCACACCGGGTATTCGCCGGATAGACCGATTGGGACAGTTAGCATAGAAATACGTTAGTGTTTTATCCGCAACGGTTTCAACAGACGCTCCGCTGGAAACGCCTAATATAGAGCCGCTGAGATAACCATTAATTCTCAACGCGAATCCCGCGCAGTTCATATGCATGCCAGCCGAAGTTGCAATATCCGTATAACGCGGGGCGTTGCCGTAATCGACCTTTTCAAAACACCAGCGCATCTGGTTGGAACCGCTCCATGTCCATATCTGTATGGGAGCGGCGTCCGCCGTACTTGGCCCTTCGATATCCAAAACACGGGTGCTGCTGCACAGCGGCATGATCCGGTAGCTTCCATAAGAATCTCCGTTGGAGTAGATACGGAATAATTGCGCTTTCGCATTATTGAAGGAATACACCTGCATATTCAGACCGCTGGAATCCAGCCCGTTCGGGACGTCCAGCCGCAGCGCGGTATTGTGCTGCGGGATAAAGCTGTAAACGCCGCCGCCATGGTATTTGACCTGCCACTGCTGGTTTTTTCCGCCGTTAAAGGAATACTGAAGCACATCCGTATTTACTCCGCCGCTATTGCGTACGTCGATATATTTTCCGCTGTATACGCTGCGGATAAAGTATATGCCGTTGCTGGTAATCCCCGAAACAGGGCTTCCCGTGTAATACTCGATTGTTATACGGGGACGCTTTGCCGCATAGGAAGAGCTGCAGTCACTGCTGTAAAAGCAGGTACGGTTGGTTTTGGCGGTGTCCAGTGTGCGGGGCTTGATAACCAGCCCGTTGTTGGACGCCGTTGTTCTATACCACTTCTGCACCAGCGACGTAACATCAAAGCTTTCCGTCGAATAAGATTTGTCGGTTACGCGGCTGGTGATACGGTTGCTGAAAGCATAGCCGGCCTGTGAATTCCACGTTATCGTGCTGGTGTTCCAGTTGTAGCCGCCGACCTCGTATACATCAATGGTATTATTAACGGCGGTTTGCCAAGCAGAGGTGGGGTAGTGGTCCAGATACATAGTGGCGTTGCGGATGAAAGCGGAGGTAGGGATAGCGGTCACTCTGGGAAACCGGATATATATCCGGCTTTCGTATGCAGAGGAATTCTGAATTTCCGATCCCACATACATCCGGTCGGCGGTAATATAATTCATGGCGGGATTGGACTGGTGGACGCAGTTGTCCTCAATATCCGCCGCGCTGGTGGAGGTGGTTACGGTGGGATCCAGAGTAACGGGATAAACCCGCTCCGTGTATATGTCAACAAGGGAAACAGTTTGATTAAGGAGAAAGGTAACAGAAAA
>CAJJLZ010000012.1 GCA_905192745.1 uncultured Oscillospiraceae bacterium | reverse complement strand
GAACGCCACATCCTGCGAACGCCACATCCTGCGAACGCCACATCCTGCGAACGCCACATCCTGCGAACGCCGCAGAAAAAGAAGTCAAACCGACCGTCATAATTCCGTGAAAGGATGCGTGTTTTTATGAAAAAGAGTCTGTCCTCCCTGTCCCGAAAGTTGTTTCTTGCCTTCTTCCTCGCCCTGTTCCTGATGGCGAGCGCACAGGCGTATCTGGACCCGGCCGCCACCTCGTATATTATTCAGGTCATCTCCGGCGTCGTGATTGCCTGCGGTGTGGCCGTGGGTATATTCTGGAAAAAGATTCGTCTGTTTTTCCGGAAAATCAAGATGAAGAACCTGCAGCGCAAAATTGCGAAAAAAGGGAACAAGGACAGCCAGTAAACCGGCGTCCTTGCCATTCAGCGCGAAAGTCTTTTTCCCGCCGATTTTCAACGGAAACACAAAACAGGGCGCGCATCCTGCGGGATGCGCGCCCTGTTTTGTGCTCGCTTATAATCTGTATATCCCGTCAATCGCGGTAATCTCCGCGCAGTCCGTTCAAAATATCCTCCGCGGTTTCAGCGGGAAGGCTGGCCGGATCTTCCGTTTCGCCGATCCCCTCTTCTCTGTTTTCTCCATCGGCCGCTTCCTCCGCCGGGGCCGTCTCCTCCGGAAGTTCTTCCGCAGGAATCGGCCGGGCAAACAGCAGCACCAGCGCGGTACACAGGGCAAAAACTCCCACACCAAGATCCGGGAACCCAGCCAGACGGCTGGCGTTATACGCCGCCGTCTCCCCGGTCATGTACAGGACAATGTCGGTGATCGGACCGGAAATAGACATAATCGCCGTACAAAGAGAATAGACCAACAGCATCCGGGAAGCCTTCTGCGGTTCGGCCTTCTCCCCCGTTCCGCTGATATAGCGCGCGAAGGAGAACAGAAAGAGCATGGTGAAGATCAGCATCACGAAATCATAAAAGCTCTGGGACACCTGCACCGCGCTGGCATAGGAAAGTTCATACCGTACCAGACGGAACCATATCCACAGCACCGGAGTCAGCGCCGCCAGAGCCAGCGGCGTGGTGCGGCGAAGCGTGCCGCCCGCGACGGCGATTCCCAGCCACAGAAGAAAAAAGCCGCCCAATATGCCGAAAATCAGCGTCAGCGCCAGGGAACCCGCATCCAACGGACTGATGACCGTATCGTTGGGCGGCGGAGTGATGCCATACCGCAGCCAAAGCCAACTGTCAAACAGGGAGGCGGTCGCCAGAACGCCTCCGGCCGCCAGCGCGGAGACGGCAAGGGGAAGCCGCGCCCGGGCGCTCAGCTCCTCTGCGTGGGAAACCGTCCCTTTTCCGACCAGAATCAGCACCAGAACGGCGGCAAAAGCCGCCACCATCAGGGCAATCACCGCGTAGCTCAGATGAAAGGAGCCGTTGTTGGCGTCCTGCATCTGCGGGGTCAGGACGATACGCATCACCGTGGCGGCGACAGTGGCCGCCAGCGCCACGAATGCGGCGGATTTCCGAACGATTGTATGCATGGGTTCGTTCCTTCCTTCCGGCGCGACAAATTTCAGAGAGCCTCTTTCCGCCGGAGGAAAGACGCCGGATTATACAGTCAATCCACCGGAAGAGCGGCTTACGCTTTTCGAGCGAATTGACGATATGATAAACCCGCCCGATGGTTCGTTGGCGGAAGGAGGAAACGCCCGCCCTCCCGCTATTTCACGGGGAAACGAGCATTCCCGCCCTTCCGCTATTATATAGCAGAAAGGCGGGAAAGAAAAGCCTGAATTTTCAATTTCTGTTTTTCCGCCGGGCGGTTATTTCCGTTACTGCCGATCCTCCAGCGGAATATAGGGCTGGGGACGGGCAATCGCCTTATAAGCGGGCCGGATAATCCGTCCGCCGGTCAGCAGCTCCTCGATGCGGTGAGCGCACCATCCCGCCATCCGCGCCACGGCGAACAGGGGGGTAAACAGTTCCTCCCGAATACCGAGAGTGCGGTACACCAGGCCGGAATACAGGTCCACATTGGCGCACATGGCCTTGGTATTCTCCTTTGTCCGGGCAAACACACTGGGGGTCAGGCGTTCCACCGCTTCGAGCAGGCGGAAATCCGGGCCAAGCCCCTTTTTCTCCGCCAAGCCCCGGGCGGCTTCCTTGAGAATGACGGCGCGGGGATCGGACAGGGTATACACGGCATGACCCATCCCGTAGATCAGGCCGGCGCGATCCCCGGCTTCCCGGTTAATCAGCCGGATCAGGAAATCGGCAATCTCCTCATCGTCCTCC
Organism: uncultured Oscillospiraceae bacterium; assembly: GCA_905192745.1. Classification (GTDB taxonomy): domain Bacteria; phylum Bacillota; class Clostridia; order Oscillospirales; family Acutalibacteraceae; genus Avimonas. Next base: position 70,507 of record CAJJLZ010000012.1, on the reverse strand, counting down.
CAGTCCCGCACGCCTTCCTTTATGTAATCCAGCATCTGCATAACCTTGATGTTCGCGCCGCCGTGGCGGGGGCCTTTCAGCGCGCCGATCGCCGCCGCAATGGCGGAATAGGTATCGGTACCGGAAGAAGACAGCACCCGCGCCGCAAAGGTGGAATTATTTCCGCCCCCATGCTCCGCGTGCAGCATCAGACAGAGGTCGAGCAGCCGTGCTTCCTCCTTGGTATAGACGGTATCCGCCCGGATGGAACGCAGGATGGTCTCCGCGGTGGACAGACCAGGCAGGGTCGGATGGATAACCATGCTCTCCTTGTCGTAATGGCGGCGCTTGACCTGATAAGCATATCCCATGATGGTGGGAAGCATGGCGATCAGCTCGATGGACTGGCGGAGCACGTTCTCCATCGACAGATCCTCGGGATTATCGTCATAGGAATACAGGGCGAGAACCGACCGGGCCAGCTTGTTCATAATGTTCGGGGAGGGAGCCTTGATAATCATATCCTCCGCGAAATAATCCGGCAGCTCCCGGCACTCGGACAACAGATTGCTGAAACGTTCCAGCTGAGGACGGGTGGGCAGCTTACCGAACAGCAGCAGCCACGCGGTCTCCTCAAAACCGAAACGGTCTTCCTCGGCGCAGCCGTTCACCAGATCGTGAATGTCGATGCCGCGATAGATCAGCCGGCCCTCCACCGGAGAACGCTCCGCCTCGTTAATCACATAGCCATGCACATTGCAGATCAGGGTCAGTCCGGCCATTACGCCGCTTCCGTCCGCGTTGCGGAGTCCCCTTTTCACGCCGTATCTTTCAAATTTTTCCGGTTCGATCCGGTTATTTTTCTGAAACTCATCACATAAGGATGTGAGTGTATCGCTCTGGATTCTGTTTCGATTTTCTTCCATCATGGACAATCCTTTCCGAAGGGCCGCCCGTGCGGCTGCATTACCATTGATTATAGGCACTCCGGGAATCAAAGTCAAGGAATTGTTGCCATTTTTTCTTCCTTTTTTCGAAAATTATGCAATATTTCAAGTTTTATGATTCATTTAAGTTCAAGCTTATCCCGGTTTTTCGAATCCGAATCCGCAAAACATGAAATTTTCGGAATCAACGTATTCATTTCCCGTTTTTCAACGGACAGGCCCGGAGGAAAAACGGCGGCAAACGGAAAGGAGCGGCTTATGACCGATTGGAAACGTTATGGTTTATGGATTCTCGCCGTGTATCTCGTCCTTTTGCTGATACCTCTGCCTCTGCTTGGCAAGGGAGACGACGCGGAAGGGCCGCTGATCCGTCCGTCTCCCACCGAAAGCAGCGGCGTTTCCTCTTCCCCTCCGGACAATTCTTCCCCCGCCGAAGGGACGGCGGTATTCCGTCTGCTGGACGAGGAAACCGGAACGGTTTACGAGGTTACCGACCGGGACTTTGTGGTGGGAACGGTAGCTGCCGAAATGTATCCCACCTATCACGCTGAGGCGCTCAAGGCGCAGGCGGTCGCCTCTTATACCTATTACAGCGTACAGCGCACACAGGAACGGGCCGATCCGGACGCTTCCCTCAAAGGGGCGGATTTCTCCGACGCGCTGTCCGGCCTTCCCCGGTATTATTCGGATGAGGAATTGAAGGAACGCTGGGGAGAAAACTACGAAGCCTATCACAAAAAAGTGACCGACGCAGTGGACGCGGTGTTCGGCCGGACAATCACCTACAACGGCGAGCCCATCCTGGCGGCGTATCACGCAATCAGCGCCGGTACAACCGAGGACGCTGCCCTGATTTGGGGCAGTTCCCTTCCTTATCTCCAGCCGGTGGCAAGCCCCGGCGACAAGCTGTCTCCCTCTTACCAGTCCACCGTCTCCTTATCCGCCGACGAGCTGAAAACAAAGCTCTCTTCGGTGGAGGGCTGTACTCTGGGAGACGACCCTGCCGGATGGATTGCCGCCGATCCGAAGGTTTCCGCTTCCGGCACGGTGACCGGCATTGTGATCGGCGGGGCCGAGATGTCCGGCAAGCAGGTGCGGGAGCTGCTCGGCCTCCGTTCGGCCTGTTTCACCGCTGTTTATGACGATGGCAGCTTTGTGTTTACCGTCCTCGGCTATGGCCACGACGTGGGAATGAGCCAATACGGCGCCGATTATATGGCGCGTCAGGGCTCCGGCTGGGAGGAAATTCTGCACTATTACTATACCGGCGTGGTCATCACCGAGCCTGCGGGCTGACCGGAAAAATGCTTCACAATAACCAAAACGGAGACCCGGGAAAGAATTCTCCGGTCTCCGTTTTCTGCGGCGGCGCCGGTCAGGCCGTTTCCTTCGGCTCCTCCCGGAATTCGAAAAGATAATCCACCGTCAGCTCCGGAAAATATGTCTCCCGAATCTCGACCGCTTCCTCCAGCTTCAGCCGTCCCCGTTGATTCAGCTTGGCGGAGAATGTTCCGGGATTGACGCCGATCGTTTCCGCCATCATCTCATTGGTAATCCCAAGCCGCGCCATTTCGGCCCGCAAATTGGAATAGCCCGCCGCCCGTTTCTTCAGACTGGTCATACCGGTTATGTTTCTCATTCTTTACCTGCACCTTTCTTTGAATATTCCGGGCCGCCGATTTATTCGAACCAACCGCCCTCTTTGCCCCCCTGCCTCTTTCACCGGCTCTTTCTCCCCTTCAACAGAGCCTTATGGAAACGGCTGGAAGATTCCTGCAGAACTTATCCATATATTACACCATATTGAATTAACAGTCAAGGGGATTTTCGAAATAATTAACTCTTACGAGTAAATTGTTCTTGATTTTTTCTTTTTCGCAGACTATAATGGAAATATCCACACCGAAGGTGAAAAAACGGCCTTCAGAAACAGGCGCTTTCGGGAAAGCTGCCTGTTCTGCCGGCAGCCGCATTTTACAAAAACCTTCCAAACGATCCGACAATGACAAGGAGTGAGTGAAAAATGACGACGGTACCCTCGATTGAAGAACAGCTTAAGCAGGAAATTCTTTCGCAGTATCGCAGCGTACGGGCCTTCACACAGGCAATCGGTCTGCCGTATTCCACGGTGGATAATATTTTCAAACGGGGAATCGGCGGAACAGCGGTCACCACCGTGGCCAAGGTGTTCCGGGCGCTGGGGCTTGAACTGGACAGCATCAGTCAACGCACCCTTCGGCCGCAGGAACCCGCCGTCCGGCCCCTTCCCGACGAAACGGATGCCCAGCAGATCCGATTGCTGGACAACTACCGCTCGATGAATGAGCAGGGGCGGGAAACCCTGGTCCGTTTATCCGACGACATGACAGCCGGCGGACGGTATACAACGGGAAATACCATCGCCTTTTACGCCGTAGCCCGCGGACGGAAGCCGGCCTCCACGGTGAAAGGACGGCGGTTCGACCCGCAGAAGGTGGACGGGATGGACGGCGAGGATTTCTGATGTTCTATTCCAAGGACTACCACCGCGCCACGGAGGAGGCCGCCCGGGTTTTTGTGGAAAACGGGATCACCGCTTTTCCTCTGAACCCTGTCCGTCTGGCTAATCGGGCCGGAATCAAGATCCTTCCCTATGACCGTTTTGCGGAACTGACCGCCGTCGGCCGGGACCGGCTGCTGGAATTGTCCGGCGACGGTTTTTCCACCTGTCTGGAAAAGCAGTTTTTCATCATCTATAACGACGACATACGTCCCCGCAGCCGGAGGCGGTGGACGCTGCTCCATGAATACTGCCATATTCGTCTGGGACATGTGCCGGTTACCGGCGGGCTGCTTCCTTCGTATCCCAACGAACGCTGTCTGGAAGCGGCGGCGGACGAACTGACCAGCTGTCTGATCGCTCCTCTCCCGCTTCTTTTTCTCTGTCGGATCGAAAATGAAGCCGAACTCACCCGCTGCTTCGGTCTGTCGGGTCAGGCGGCGGCAAATACCTTTGCCGCCTATCGGAAATACCGCCGGATGGACCTGTCTCCCGAGCTGGGCTATGGCGATGCGCTGGACAATTTCCGTCGGTTCAGCATGGAGTATGTCTGGAAAAAAGAAAAAGCGTCCCTGCATCAGCATTACCGCTCGGTGGATGTTGACGGCGAATAGAATACAGATAAAAAAACCGTGCCGGAACGGCTGTTCCGGCACGGTTTTTCATCATTCCGATGTGCGGGTGAAAACCCATCCCCTGTATGGGATTAGTTCTCGCCTCTCATGGAAGCAAAGCATTCGCTGCAATAAACCGGGCGGTCCTCGCGGGGCTTAAAGGGAACCTTCGCTTCTTTGCCGCAGTTGGCGCAGATCGCGGTGTGCATCTCGCGGTCCGGCTTAGAAGAAGCTTTACGGGCGTCACGGCAGGCTTTGCAGCGCTGGGGCTCGTTCACAAAGCCCTTTTCCGCGTAGAACTCCTGCTCACCGGCGGTGAAAACGAATTCCGCGCCGCACTCTTTGCAGACCAGAGTCTTGTCTTCGTACATTGATGTTACCTCGCTTAAAAAATAAAATTTTGCCCTGCGACGGATTTGGACCGACACCTTTGAAAAACCAACGCTCTCATTAAGCTACCCGGGCATATATTCCACAGCGGGTTTCCCCGCTTTGGGACAAAAGATATTTTGCCGGCCTTTATCCGCCGGACAGAGTTTCGGAACAGAGCTTGCGGCGCGCCCGCTGAAGGGCGTTATCCACCGCCTTGGCGCTCATGCCCAGCCGGCCGGCGATCTCTTGATAGGAGTAGGCGGCCACATACAGCATCAGCACTTCGTATTCCTTCTCGGAAAGGAGGCTTCGCAGCCGGTCATAAAGAAGGGATACGCCTTCCTTCTGCACCAGAAACTGCGCGGGATCAAGACCGCCGCCCGCCAGAGGCAACGCTTCGTCCTCCCCGTCGTCCATCCGGACAAGTTCGGAAGAAGGGATTACCTTCGCCGCCCCCGACCGCTTGACAGCCGACAACATCCGGCGGCGTACACAGACGCCGGCATAGGTATGGAAGGACGCTTCCGCGTCCGGATCATACGTCCGCACGGCGGAAAGCAGACCCATCAGCCCTTCCTGTGCCAGATCCTCGGCCTCTACTTCCGCGCCGCGGAAGGCGGCCGTTTGCCGCTTGACCAGAGAGGCATACCGCTGAACCAGCAGGGAAAAAGCCTCCTCGCACCCCTGACGGGCGCGAATCGCCAATTCCTCATCGGTCATGGTTTCTGCAACTTCCTCATCTCGGACATTCCGGGTCTCCCCGGCATACCTGGGCATCGCCACAGAAAACCACCTCAACCGCCGACAGCCCCATTACTTTTTCCATTAACGACATTAACGACGTCAACGAGACCTATTGTAGCGGATTCCAAAGGAAATGTCAACCCCCCGAACACAGAAAATTATGAAAGTTGCAAAAAAACGGGCGATATACGAGGAAAAAATTCTGTTTTTCTTATAAACCCCATTTTTTCGTGCAAAAAGAGCTGTTAAATTCTGGTTTTTCCACAAAAAAACGCGCCGGTCTCCTGTCGGCCGGCGCGTTCGGACCTCCCATTTTTGTCCGGATCAGCCTTTTTCCTGAATATATTCATGAATAGAACGGGCGGCGTGCTTGCCGGCGCCCATCGCCAGAATGACGGTGGCCGCGCCGGTTACAATATCGCCCCCGGCGTATACCCCTTCCCGGGTAGTACGCATGGTTTCCTCGTCTACCACCAGACAGCCGCGGCGGTTGGCCTCCAACCCCGCCGTCGTGGCGCGGATCAGCGGATTAGGCGTGTTGCCGATCGCCGCGATCACCATATCGGCCTCCAGCGCATGGTTGCTTTCCGGCACCTCCACCGGGCGGCGGCGGCCGGACGCATCCGGTTCCCCGAGTTCCATATTCACGCACTCCAGCGCGGTCACGCGGCCCTCCTCATCCCCCAGAACGCGGACCGGCGCGGTCAGGAAGCGGAACTCCACCCCTTCCTCCTTGGCGTGATGGATTTCCTCCAGCCGGGCCGGCATCTCGCTTTCGCCCCGACGGTAAACAATGGTCACCTTCTCGGCGCCCAGCCGTTTGGCGCAGCGGGCCGCATCCATGGCGACGTTGCCGCCGCCGACCACCGCCACCCGCCTTGCCCGTTTGATGGGGGTGTCGTACTCCTCTTTATAGGCCTTCATCAGATTGATACGGGTCAGGAATTCATTGGCGGACAGCACCCCGAGCAGATCCTCCCCCGGAATCCCCAGAAAGCTGGGCAACCCCGCGCCGGAGCCGATAAAGACCGCCTCAAAGCCCTGCTCAAACAGTTCGTCCACCGACAGCACCTTGCCGATTACCATATTGGTTTCGATATCCACGCCGATCTCCCGCAGGGTTTCAATTTCCCGCTGGACGATCGCCTTGGGCAGACGGAACTCCGGAATGCCGTACATCAGCACGCCGCCGGCGGTATGGAACGCCTCAAACACCGTCACCGCATAGCCCAGCCGGGCGAGATCCCCCGCGCAGGTCAGGCCGGCGGGGCCGGAGCCTACTACCGCGACCTTATGGCCGTTTGGCTGCGGTTTCACCGCACACTCGGTCTCGCCCTGCATATGGGCGTCAGCCGCAAAGCGTTCCAGCCGTCCGATCGCGACCGGTTCCCCTTTGATGCCCCGCACGCACTTGGATTCGCACTGGCTTTCCTGAGGACAGACGCGTCCGCAAACGGCCGGCAGGGAATTGGTGGCGCGGATGGTCTGGTACGCTCCTTCGAAATCTCCCTGCGCAATCCGGGCAATGAAGTCCGGAATCTGCACGTTGACCGGACAGCCGGATACACAGGGGCGGTTTTTGCAATGCAGGCACCGCTGCGCCTCGTTCAGGGCCATCTCGGCCGTATAGCCGGTCGCCACCTCGTCGAAATTGGCGGCGCGTACCCGGGGGTTCTGCTCGGGCATCGGCGTTTTTTCCATTTGTTTATTGACTGGCATGGCGTTTGTCCATTCCTTTCTTACAGAAAACGGAGGAGAGCCCCCGAAAAGCCGGTTTGCGGAGCAAGCCCCGCGTTTTACTTGCCGAGCTGTTTCATCAGATTGCAGTCGTGCTCTTCCTCTTTATATTGGCCGAGCCGTTTCATCGCGCCGTCCCAGTCAATCTGGTGGGCGTCGAACTCCGGACCGTCTACACAGGCAAATTTCACTTCTCCCCCCACCGTGAGACGGCAGCCGCCGCACATGCCGGTGCCGTCGATCATGATCGGGTTCATGCTGACAATGGTTTTCACGCCATAGTCTCTGGTCAGGTTTGCCACCGCCCGCATCATCGGCAGAGGACCGATGGCGATCACGAGATCATACTGCGCGCCGCCGTCCAGCAGCTCCTTCAGCTTCACGGTAACAAAGCCTTTGCTGCCGTTGGAGCCGTCGTCGGTCATCACAAACAGACGGTCGCTGACTGCGCCCATTTCCTCTTCCAGCATAACAATCTCTTTGTTCCGGAAGCCGGCGATCATATCAACCTCCGCACCGGCGGCGTGCAGAGCCTTGGCCTCGGGATACGCGATCGCACAGCCCACGCCGCCGCCGACCACCGCCACCCGGCGATACCCCCCGGTTTCAGTCGCCCGGCCGAGCGGACCGACGAAATCGAGCAGCGTGTCCCCTTCGTTCAGGGTATCGAGAAGATACGTCGTGCCGCCCACCTTCTGGAAGATGATGGTGACGGTGCCCTTTTCCGCGTCATGATCGGCGATAGTAAGCGGAACACGCTCTCCCGTCTCGTTCACCCGCAGAATAATAAACTGGCCGGCACGGGCCTTTTTCGCCACCAGCGGCGCCTCGATCTCCATCAGCGTAACCGACGGATTCAGCGTCCGTTTATGTACAATGGTATACATGACCGAATTCTCCTTTTTCTTATCTTAACATATCTTAGCGTGTAGGCGGAGTGTGAAGGACGGAAGGGAGGCGTCATGCATGACGCCTGTACCGCATCCCAATAATACTATCATCGAAGCCGCAAAAAATCAAGCTTTTCCCACAGTTCCTTTTCCTGTGGTTTACGAAATATGCATTTTTTCCCTTTCCAGCCGTCAAATTCTGCATTTTCCCACTTCTCGCGGAGATTCGGACAAAGCCGCTTATCAGGTAAAAAGCAAAGAAAACCTTATAGTATCTACAAAAAACATCTTTACAATTTCATAGAAAGTTGTATAATACAAACAGATAAACAAAATATTCCCCGGATTATTCCCGTAAGGAAACCCTTTCCAAGGCGTTTTTCCTGCGGATTTTGAAAGGAGTCCTGAACAATGGAATTCAAAGAACTAATTGCCTCGAGCGACACGGTCGACGTTTACAAGTGCGGCGACATGGCGGTCAAGCTGTTTAAGGTGAACCGTCCCAAGACCAACGCGCTGTATGAGGCGCTGACCCACGCCCGTGTTGAGGATACCGGCCTCAATGTGCCGATCATCCATGAGGTTTCGGTCATCGACGGCCGCTGGGCCATCACCATGGACCTGATCGAGGGCAAAACGCTGGAGGAGGTCATGCAGGCCGATCCCGCCAACATGGAAAAGTACATCAACGATATGGTGGATCTGCAGCTTACCGTTCACTCCAAGGTCACCCCCAAGCTGAGCAAACTGAAGGATAAGCTGGCCCGTCAGATCAACGGTCTGGACATGCTGAGCGACGTGGTGAAGTATGAACTGCTCACCCGGCTGGAGAGTATGCCGAAACACACCAAGCTGTGCCACGGCAATTTCGTCCCGGCCAACATCATCCTGAATGACAAGGGAACCTACATTGTGGACTGGGTCGCCGCCCGTCAGGGCAACGCCAGCGCCGACGTCGCCCGTACCTATCTCCTCCTTTCCCTGAAGGATCCGAAGGCGGCGGAGATGTATCTGAACGCTTTCTGCCAGAAGACCAATACTTCCAAAAAATATGTGCAGGAATGGCTGCCCATCGTGGCCGCCGCCCACCTGACCGAAGGGAACGCGGCGGAAACCGAATTCCTGATGAAGTGGATCGACGTGGTCGCCTACGAATAAGCGGTCCGCCCTCCCCCTTCTGAACCACCTGCCTCCGCGCACGGCCGTGCGCGGAGGTTTTTTGTACGGAGAGCGAACGGCGGGCAATTTTATGACGGATACCTTCCCCAGAGGGACAGGGGGAAGTATCGGTTTTCACCGGGAGAATAAGAAAGTGGGGCGGACCTTTATGGAAATTCGGATGGGTACAGAACAGGATCGGAACCGATTGTTAAAAGCCTACCCGTATACCAGTCAGGTAATCGGCGAAATCGGAGACCAAAGTTATCTGGTGGTTGCCGCAGAACCGACCGATCCTCAGGAAATTCTGGGCTTTGCCTTTGTGTTCCGAAGAGAAATCCCGGCCCCCGTTGAAAAAACGGAGGATTTTATTGGAGCCATCGAGGTGTTTGCCCCGGCCAACCGGAAAAAAGGAATTGGCAGCGCCATCGTCGGCCAATGTATCCGTCTGGCAAAAAGCAGCGGAAGCTATCAGGTGCGTGCGTATTGTGATATTCACAACCTTCCCTCTCATCGGCTGTGGCTGAAATGCCGATTCGGTATATCCCCCGTAAAAATGCCGGATGGAACGATCCCCGGATCCTTTGTAACCTATATACTGTAAGGTGAATTCCTTCCGTTCTGCTTTTCCGGATTTTTCCGGACTTTTCTCTTCCCTTCGAATGACCGAAGCCTTATTCGGTTCTTTTTCGCCCCTTTTTATGAAATATCACCATAAAAGGAACTCAATTTTTCAAAACGTTGTCGTACAATAAGGGTTGCGCTTTTGGGTCGAAATTTGCTATAATGAACTTGTTAAAAAAATAACAAGTTCGAAGTCTTCACCCTGAAAACATCGATAGATCATGAGAAACAGGAGGAAAATGGAAATGGCAACGAAGAAAGAACAGGCCGCCCCGGTTGAGACCGGTATCGTCGACAATCTCGACGCGCTGACGGCGAAAATCAAAGAGGTGCGCGCCGCCCAGCAAATCTTCGCGACCTACACGCAGGAGCAGGTGGACGAGATCTTCCGCGCTGCCTCCATGGCCGCCAACAAGCTGCGTATCCCGCTGGCCAAAATGGCGGTGGAGGAAACCGGCATGGGCGTGGTGGAAGACAAAGTAATCAAGAACCACTATGCGGCGGAATATATTTATAATGCTTACAAGCACACCAAGACCTGCGGCGTGATCGAAGAGGACGCCGCCTTCGGAATCAAGAAGGTCGCGGAACCGATCGGCGTGGTCGCCGCGGTCATCCCCACTACCAACCCGACCTCCACCGCGATTTTCAAAACCCTGATTTCTCTGAAAACCCGTAACGGCATCATCATCAGCCCCCATCCCCGCGCGAAGAAATGCACCATCGCCGCGGCGAAGGTCGTGCTGGACGCGGCGGTCGCCGCCGGCGCTCCGAAGGGCATTATCGGCTGGATCGACGTTCCTTCGCTGGAAATGACCAATGAGCTGATGCGGGATGCAGACATCATCCTCGCCACCGGCGGCCCCGGCATGGTGAAGGCGGCCTATTCTTCCGGCAAGCCCGCTCTGGGCGTGGGCGCCGGCAATACCCCGGCGATCATCGACGACACCGCCGACGTGGTGATGGCGGTCAACTCCATCATCCATTCCAAGACCTTCGACAACGGTATGATCTGCGCTTCCGAGCAGTCGGTGATTCTGCTGGATAAGATCTACAATAAGGCAAAGAAAGAATTTCTCGACCGCGGCTGCTACATCCTGAAGCCGGACGAAACGGAAAAAGTCCGCAAGACCATCCTGATCAACGGCGCGCTGAACGCCAAGATCGTCGGCCAGTCCGCCCACACCATTGCCGCCCTCGCCGGCGTGGACGTGCCGGAAAAAACGAAGATCCTGATCGGTGAAGTCGAGAGCGTGGAGCTGGAGGAAGAATTCGCTCACGAAAAGCTCTCCCCCGTGCTCGCCATGTACCGCGCGAAGGATTTTGACGACGCGGTGGCGAAGGCGGAGCGTCTGATCGCGGACGGCGGCTACGGCCACACCTCCTCCCTGTATGTGGACACCGGCGTCGGTCAGGAGAAAATCGCGAAATTCGGCGAAACCATGAAGACCTGCCGTATCCTGATTAACACCCCGTCCTCCCAGGGCGGCATCGGCGACCTGTATAATTTCCGCCTGTCCCCCTCCCTGACGCTGGGCTGCGGCTCCTGGGGCGGCAACTCGGTTTCCGAGAACGTCGGCGTAAAGCATCTGATCAATATCAAGACGGTCGCCGAGAGGAGAGAGAATATGCTGTGGTTCCGCGCTCCGGAAAAGGTCTACTTCAAGAAGGGCTGCATGCCGGTCGCTCTGGCCGAGCTGAAGGACGTCATGCATAAGAAAAAGGCGTTCATCGTCACCGACTCCTTCCTGTACAAAAACGGCTATGTCGCCCCGATCGAGGCGAAGCTTGACGAAATGGGCATCCAGCATACCTGCTTCTACGAAGTCGCTCCCGACCCGACGCTGGGCTGTGCCAGACAGGGCGCCGCGGCAATGCGCGCGTTCGAACCGGACGTAATCATCGCGCTGGGCGGCGGTTCCGCGATGGACGCCGGCAAGATCATGTGGGTGCTGTACGAGCATCCGGACGCGAACTTCGAAGATATGGCCATGGACTTCATGGATATCCGCAAGAGAGTGTATGAATACCCGACGATGGGCCAGAAAGCCTATTTCATCGCTATCCCGACCTCTTCCGGCACCGGTTCGGAGGTCACCCCCTTCGCCATCATCACCGATGAGACCTGCGGCGTGAAATACCCGCTCGCCGACTACCAGCTTCTGCCGAACATGGCGATTGTGGACACCGACAACATGATGAATCAGCCGAAGGGCCTGACCAGCGCGTCCGGCGTGGATGTGCTGACCCACGCGCTGGAAGCGTATGTGTCGGTCATGGCCAGCGATTACACCGACGGTCTGGCGCTCAAAGCGATGAAGAATGTGTTCGATTACCTGCCCTCGGCCTATGAAAACGGCGCGAAGGATCCGAAGGCCCGCCAGAAGATGGCCGACGCCGCCTGCATGGCCGGTATGGCCTTTGCCAACGCCTTTCTGGGCCTGAACCACTCGATGGCTCACAAGCTGGGCGCGTTCCACCACCTGCCGCACGGTATCGCCAACGCGGTCATCCTGACCAACGTCATGCGGTACAATTCCTCCGAGACCCCGACCAAGATGGGCACCTTCCCGCAGTACGAGTATCCGCACACTCTGGCCCGCTATGCCGAATGCGCGCGGTACTGCGGCTTCACCGGCAAGAACGATCAGGAGTGCTTTGAGAAGCTGCTCGCCGGGATTGAGGATCTGAAGAAGAAGGTCGGCGTGAAGGAGTCCATTCAGGCTTACGGGATCGACGAGAAGCACTTCCTCGACACTCTGGACGACATGGTGGAACAGGCCTTCAACGATCAGTGCACCGGCGCCAACCCGCGCTATCCGCTGATGAAGGAGATCAAAGAGCTGTATCTCCGCAGCTTCTACGGCGAGAGCTTCGCGGAGTAAGACGGCTTCCCTTGTTCCTCCCCGGGCATGGTTTCCCATACTGTTGACCTCGCTGGCGGACGGTTCTGCATTTATGCAGGGCCGTCCGTTTTTTATCGCCGGACTTGTGTTTTCACGACGTTTTCTCTATAATGGAAGCAGGGCTTTCCGCGGCCGGCGGATGGGCTCTTCAAAAACAGCCGCGTCGGCCGCCCGGCCGCGGCGCGGCGGAAAGCGGAGGCACTGTCATGGCAAAGACTATGTACGTTTCTCTCCCGCCGGACGACGCGGCCCGGACGATTGACGCCGCCATCGTGGACGGCAGTATTACCGGAGAACGCATTGATTCCTATGTCCTTCGCGCGTCAAATCAGGCGCTCTGTATTGTCTTGGTGTACGAAAAGCATTATTATCGGGCGGGGAACCGGTTAACCCTGACTGCAACCGTTGACAATCTCGAGGGGCGTACCCGGGTGGTCTGCGTCAGCGGCGGAGGCGGCGAGGGCCTGTTCCGCTTCGACTGGGGCGCGGCCGAAAGCTTCGTCAGTACGGTGCTGGATGCGCTGCAGCCTTACGCGGTATAGTCCCCCATCGTTCCCTGTCTATCAGAAAAACGCGCGCCTTTCCGTTATTGGAAAGGCGCGCGTTTTATTTATTCTTATTCTTCGGCTACCGGATATCCGTCGTCCCCTGCCGGCGCATCAGTTGGAACAGAGGCATGGCGACGACGGGAACCACCAGGATGGCCAGCGGCAGTTCAACCGCCATATTCAGGCTCAGCGCCGTACCCACGATAGCCTGCAGCACAGCGCCCATCTTTACCACGCCGCTGCCGCCGAACAGGTGAATCGCCGTAATCACCAGCGCGGTATTGGTCAGGGTCCCAAGCGCGGCCGCCACGGCCGAAGCCGCCACCGCCGGTCCCTTTCCCCGGAAGGAGCGCACCCAGCGCACCAGCACGTTTGGACGGCGGGCCGGCGCTGCTTCCGCCGACGGAGCCGCGGCTTCCGCCTTCCGGCGGCTCAGCTTGCGGAACAGCGTATGGAACCAGCGGAAATACCAGCCGGCGGCGAAGCCGACGATCAGGCGCGGCAGCACCGAAACCAGCGGATTCAGGAAGATCGCCGCATCCGCCGTACCGTTTGCCAGCGCATACAGCAGACAGGTCACGCCCCAGACCAGACCGATCACCGCCCCGCGGGCCGGGCCGAGAGTGACCGCCCCGAGGATCGCCACGACATGCAGCGTAGTGATGCTCAGCCCCCCGTAGGTAATGTAGCCCACAAACGGAATAAAGGTCATGGCGGTTATGATCGCGCAGAACATCGCGGTCAAAACCAGTTTCTCCAGCTTGCTTCTTGTCATTACGACAAAACCTCCTTGCTGCTGCTCCCTTTGATCCGCCCTTGGAGATTCGGGCGAGAAGAGATACAGCGCGCCGCGTTCCGGCGGCAGCCGCCCCGAACGCGGAATAAAATATCTATTCGGACCCCGTCCGACCATACGCCCTCTCCGTGGGGAAACCGCTGCGGCGCCAAAGGCTGCCGCGCCGTTTCCGTATCCGCTGTCCACGGTTTCCGGCGTAGAACCGACGGTATTTCGCCTGTCGGTTTTTTACGGGCTTACTCCAGACCCGCTTTATTACACCATAGCGCCGCCCGGCCGGGTTCTATGCTCGCCTTTTCCCGCGGCGCAATCGAAAATGCCTGTCGGCATTTTCCCAAACGGCATTACACCATAAAGATAGATGCCGAGGAGAAAAACGATGGCGCTGCAAGGCGGCAGGAAGGGCCTTTGACCTGACAATCGTTTTTCGATGAATCCGGCTTTTCCGGATTCATTATACACGATATTTCCCCGCCGCGCCACCCTGAGCCGGCATATTTTTCGTGCTTTCGGAACTTTTTGCAGAGCTTCCACGCCCTCCGCTTTTCCGTTCGATTACTTTTTATTCTTTTCGTACACCAGCCGCAGTCCGGTCAGCAGCAGGGTGTCGTCGTAAATAATCTCCCGCCGGCAGTGACGGACGATTTCCCGCCCCAAACCGCCGGTAGCGATTACGGTCATCGGATAGCCCATCTCCTCCTCAATGCGGTCGCACATACCATCCAGCATGGCGGCCGTACCGTATACCGCTCCGGACTGCATACTGGCGATGGTGTTTGCGCCCACCACCTTTTCCGGCGCTTCAAAGCTGATGGACTGAAGCTGAGAGGCGCGGGAGGCCAGCGTGTCAAAGGACACCCCCACTCCCGGCATAATCGCGCCGCCGCGGAATACGCCCTGCTTATCCACCACCGACACGGTCGTGGCGGTGCCGAGGTCCCAGATGATGCAGGGAGCGCCGAATTCCGCCACCCCCGCCACCGCGCCCACCAGCAGGTCGGCGCCGAGCTGGGCGGGGTTGTCGATCCGGATATCCAGCCCGCTCTTCACGCCGGGGCCGACCAGCATGGGAGATACGCCGGTCACCTTTTCCACCGCGCGGCGGATGGTGTGGTTGAGGGGCGGGACAACCGAGGAGATGATCGCCCCCCTGAACTCCCGCTCGTTCACGCCGTACAGCCGCAGGATGTCCAGCAGCTCCACCGCGTACTGATCCTCCATCTTGGTGTGGTCGGTCGCGATGCGGGATTCCAGCCGCAGACGGTCGTTTTCAAAAATCCCGATGGTAATGTTGGTGTTCCCCATATCCAGTACAAGCAGCATGGAAATTCTTCCTTTCTGATTCCGCAAATATTGCAGGGCGGCGAAAGCCGCCCTGTCGCTCCTGCCGACGGTTATCCGGCGGCCGCTTCCTGTTTTTCAAAAAGATAGAAAAAACAACCGCAGCCATAATAAACGCCGGTTTCTTCGTCCGGCGAGCTGAGGGCCTGCGTACAGAACTCCATCCAGGCCCAAGGGCGCGTCTCTTCCCCGTTATACAGATAAACGCGGTAGTGGTAGCCGTGGGTGATGTAGTAATGCCGGTACACCAGCCGCCCCTGCTCGTCATAGGCCGCCGCTCCGCTGCAGTCTGTGGAGGAACCCCAGTAGAGAAACCCATAATCCATGGTATCCAGACTGCCGTCGTCCCGATAGGTGAAGGTGACTTTCCCGGAGAAATTGTCCTCCTGCCCTTTGACCGGCTGATCGGTTTCTTCCCGGATCGTCTGCAGGCGGCCCGCGCCGTCATATTGGAATACAGCGCGGTCGCCCGCGTGCAGCGTCCCCTTGTATTTCTGCAGCCGTCCCGCCGCGTCGTATTCCGCCAGATTCTGATAAAGCCAGAACCTCTGCGGCTGGTTCAGCACATTGCCTTCATCACACGACGGAGTTTGCAGCTCCGGCCCCTCGTATTGAGTAATCAGCAGGATCGGAAGACCCTCGGCGTATTCATAGGCGATATACTGCTTCTGCACCCCATCCGGGTCATAATACCGTTCCCACCGGGTTCTCTGTTCCGCGTCGCGGTCATAGACCAGCGTCCCCCGCTTCTCAAGATCGTCCCAATGCAGCAGGGTGCAGTACGTCGCCGTTTCGATCCATTCGTCCGGGTCTCCCTTTCCCCAGAACTCCTCGTTCAACGTCCGACGCTGTGACCAGAGATGAAAAACCACGCCGGTAATCCGTTTGGCCTCGTTCGAATAATATTCCAGCAAGGGGCGTCCCTGCGTGCCGGCCGCGCCGTCCGGGGCTTCCTTGTACACATCCCATGTCCGGAGGAATTCCTCCGTCAATTCCTTTCGCCGGTTCTCCGTCATCGAATCAACAATCTGCCAGCTTTCCTTTATTTTATCCGCATCCATCGTTCCGTTATTATGGAAATATACCGTCTCCCGGATTCCCCCGGCCATCGGCTTCTTTTCATCCGCCGCAGACGACGTGGACGACGCGCTTTCCTGCGCTCCGGACGCTCCGGGCAAAGCCGACGATACAACCCCCGCCGCGGGAACCGGCTGACAGCCGGCCAGCATCACGCAGGACAGGAGAAAGCCGAACAGCCGCAGGACCGCTTTTCTTTTCATAACCATCCTTTTCACACTCCCCGCCTTTTTCCTTATTTTTCTGCTTTAATTCCAGTATACTTCACCGTCAAAACAATGGCAATGACAGCGCGGTTACAATCGTATGACAATCCTGTAATCTTTTATGGATTAATGTTTAGTATACCGTAGCAAACCAATTTTTCGCAACCGTTTTTCCCGGGAATCTCTGAGAGATTCCCGGGATTCTCCCAGAGATTCTTCCAGAATCCGACACGGCGGAAAAGCGAAGAAAATGCGGCTTTTGCTTGCTCTTCCCACCGACTGGTGCTATAATAAAAAGATGCTGGAGTTCTTTACCCCGGTTGTCCGGACGCCGCTCCATGGGGCGCGCGCCTGTCCGACGCTTCTACAAGGGATGGCGGTTTCCGCTGTTCCTCATCCCATATATTGTTAGGAGGCCCTGCTTTGCGCATTGGAATTGACATCGGCTCCACAACCGTCAAGGTTGTGCTGCTGGACGATCAGGATAACATACTGTTCAAGACCTACGAGCGGCACATGTCGAAGGTGCGGGAGAAGACCGCCGAAATGCTCCGTCTTCTTGCTCCCAAACTGGGAAACGGGGAGGTGCAGGTCGCGGTCACCGGCTCGGCCGGTCTCGGTGTGGCGAAAGCCGCCGATCTGGAATTTGTGCAGGAGGTTTTTGCCACCGCCGGCGGGGTGGAACGCTTCATCCCCGACGCCGACGTGGTGGTGGAGCTCGGCGGGGAAGACGCAAAGATCATCTTCTTCTCCGGCGGGCTGGAAGAACGGATGAACGGTTCCTGCGCGGGCGGGACCGGCGCGTTCATCGACCAGATGGCCACCCTGCTGAACGTCACGCCGGACGAGCTGAACGAGCTCAGCCTGCATCATGAAAAGCTGTATTCCATCGCCTCCCGCTGCGGGGTGTTCGCCAAGTCGGACATCCAGCCCCTGCTCAATCAGGGCGCGCGGAAGGAGGATATCGCGGCGAGCATCTTTCAGGCGGTGGTGAACCAAACCATCGCCGGCCTCGCTCAAGGGCGGGAGATTAAGGGAAAAGTGCTGTTCCTCGGCGGCCCGCTCTTCTTCCTGAGCGGTCTGCGGGAACGGTTTGTGGAAACGCTGAAGCTCTCCCCCGAAAACGCGGTTTTTCCTGAAAACGCCGACGTATTCGTCGCGGTAGGCGCGGCGGTCTATGCGGGCAATAACGCCCAGCCGATGCCGTTTGACGAGGTGCTGCGGCGGATCGACAGCGCCTCCGCTCAGAAGAACACCACCAATACCCTCCCCCCCCTCTTCGCCTCGAAGGAGGAATACGCGGCCTTTTCCGCCCGGCACGCCGCCCACTGTCCTCCCGCCATCGACGTTGACGGCTACACCGGGGACGCGTACCTTGGGGTGGACGCCGGCTCCACCACGACCAAACTGGCGCTGGTCACGCCGGACGGCGGGCTGCTGTACACCTACTACGCCTCCAACGGCGGCAATCCGGTCGCCGTGGTGCTGGAACAGCTGAAGGAAATCTACCGCCGCTTCGGGGACCGGATTGCCATCCGGGGCAGCGCGGCCACCGGCTACGGCGAGGATCTGATTAAAAACGCCTTCAACATCGACCTCGGGCTGGTGGAAACGGTGGCGCATTACCGCGCCGCCGCCCACTTCAACCCGGAGGTGGATTTTATCATCGACATCGGCGGGCAGGATATGAAATGCTTCAAGATCCGCAACGGCGCGATCGACAGCATCATGCTCAACGAGGCCTGCTCCTCCGGCTGCGGCTCCTTTATCGAAACCTTTGCCAAAGCGCTGGGGTATTCCATCGCGGATTTCGCCGTCCTCGGCCTTTTCGCGGAAAAACCGGTGGACCTCGGCTCCCGCTGTACGGTGTTCATGAACTCCTCGGTCAAGCAGGCCCAGAAGGAGGGCGCGGGGGTGGACGACATCTCCGCCGGCCTGTCCATGAGCATTGTCAAAAACGCAATTTACAAGGTTATCCGCGCTTCCAGCCCGTCCGAGCTGGGCCGGCATATCGTAGTGCAGGGCGGCACCTTTCTGAATGACGCCGTTCTCCGCAGCTTTGAACTGGAGCTGGGCGCCGAGGTCGTCCGCCCGACCATCGCCGGGATTATGGGCGCCTACGGCGCGGCCCTCGCCGCCCGGGACCTCCGTCTGGAAAAGAGCGGCCTGCTGACGGCGGACGAGCTGAAGCGTTTCGAACACACCGCGAAGTCCAGCCAATGCGGGCTGTGCGGCAACCACTGCCAGCTCACCGTCAACACCTTCGGCGGAAAGCGGCGCTTCATCTCGGGCAACCGCTGTGAACGCCCGCTCGGCAAGGGGGAACAAAAGAATATTCCCAACCTGTACAAGTGGAAATACGAGTACCTGCGCTCCCTCCGCGGCGGGGAAAACCGCCGCGGGCGGATCGGGCTGCCTATGGCGCTGAATATGTACGAAAACCTTCCCTTCTGGCATACCTTCTTCACGACGCTCGGATTCGAAGTGGTGCTTTCCCCCGAATCCTCCCGCAGCCTGTACGCCTGCGGGCAGCACACCATCCCCTCGGACACGGTGTGCTACCCCGCCAAGCTGATTCACGGCCATGTGGAAAAGCTGCTGGACATGGGGGTGGACGCGATCTTCTATCCCTGCCTGCCCTATAACTTCGACGAGGGGAAGGGCGACAACCACTATAACTGCCCGGTCGTCGCCTATTATCCCGAGCTGATCGACGCCAATGTCCTCGCGCTGAAAAACACCCGGTTCCTCCATCCCTATTTCGGGATGCACCGTCCCCGCGATTTCGCAAAAAAGGCGGCGGAGTATTTCGGGGCGGAATTCGGCATCCCGGCGGGCGAGGTGAAGGCCGCCAGCAAGGCCGCCTACGGCGCGTACGCCGCCTACCTTGGCATGTTGCGGGAAAAGGGCGCGGAAATGATCGCGGACGCCCGGAAAAACGGGCGGAACATCATCGTACTCTCCGGCCGGCCCTATCATGTGGACCCGGAGATCAACCACGGCATTGATTCCATGATCGCCTCCTTTGGCCTGACGGTAGTGACCGAGGACGCGGTCGCCTACCGCGAGCCGAAACAGCCGGTCCATGTGCTGAATCAGTGGACCTACCATTCCCGCCTGTACAGCGCGGCGGAATACGTCACCACCCAGCCGGATATGCAGCTGATACAACTGGTGTCCTTCGGCTGTGGGATCGACGCGATCACCACCGACGAGGTCCGCACCATTCTGGAGAAGGGCGGCAAGCTGTACACCCAGCTCAAAATCGACGAAATCAACAATCTTGGCGCGGTGCGCATCCGCATCCGCTCCCTCCTCGCGGCGATGGAAGCGCGAAACGGCTGAGCCGCTTACCATCCCCTCTCAGAAAGGAGTTTTCCATTATGGCTGAACTGGTATACAACGAGCAGGGCCGCCTGCTTTTCACCGAGGAAATGAAGCAGGAATATACCCTGCTTGCTCCTCAGATGCTTCCCGTACATTTCACGATGCTGCAAAAGGTATTCCAGCTGCACGGATACAAGATGGATATGCTCACCACCACCCACCGCGGGATCGTGGACGAAGGGCTGAAATATGTCCATAACGACACCTGTTATCCCGCGCTGCTGGTCATCGGTCAGCTGATCGACGCGGTGAAAAGCGGCAAATACGACCCGCACAAAATCGCGCTGATGATTACCCAGACCGGGGGCGGCTGCCGCGCCTCCAATTACATTCACCTGCTTCGCAAGGCGCTCCACCGCGCGGGCTACGATTATATCCCGGTGGTATCGGTCAATCTCTCCGGGCTGGAAAAGAACCCGGGCTTCTCTCTGAACTTCACCATGATCCGCCAGCTGGCGTTTTCCATGATCTACGGGGATCTGATCGTGCATATGGCCAACCAGTGCCGCCCCTATGAGATTGTGGAAGGCGAAACCGACCGCCGGATCGACAAATGGGTAAACCGGCTGACCGCGGAATTCCCCCAAAAAGGCAGCTTTAAAACCGAGTTCGTCCGGCAGAATTTTGACCGCATCGCGGATGATTTCGCCTCCATCCCCGTCCGCCGGACGCCGAAGGTGCGGGTGGGCATCGTCGGGGAAATCTACATCAAATACGCCCCCCTCGGGAACAACAATCTCGAGGACTTCCTCCGGTCGGAGGACTGCGAACCGGTCGTTCCCGGCTTGACCGATTTCATCATTTTCAAATGCGACAACCGGGTGGAGGATCACAAGCTGTACGGCGGAAAAACCGCCACCTACATTGGGGCCGGCTTCCTCGCCAATTACGTCAAACGGCTGCAGGCGATGATGATTGTCTCCATCAAGCGGCATCCCGAATTCCGGGTGCCCTGCACCTTCGATCACCTGAAGAGCCTCGTAAAGGATTACCTCGGCTACGGCAATAAGATGGGCGAGGGCTGGCTGCTGACCGGCGAAATGCTGGAACTGATCGATTCCGGCATCAACAACATCGTCTGTACCCAGCCGTTCGGCTGCCTGCCCAACCATGTTGTGGGCAAAGGCATGGTTCGCAAGATCAAGGATAATCTGCCCCAAGCAAACATCGTCTGCATCGATTACGACCCGGGCGCAACCCGGATCAATCAGGAAAACCGCATCAAGCTGATGCTGGCCAACGCCCGCATGGTCGCCCGCCGGGACGGCTCCGCCGTACCGGACGACGCTCGCGCGGCCGCCGGCAACGCCGCGGCCTCTTCCGCGGAAACCGCGCGCGTGTGATCTGCCGCATCCGGCGGGCGGGATGCATATTCCGTTCCTCTTTCGGGAAACACTAACCGAAAAAGGAACGGAATTCGCTGTGTACCGCCCTGTACCGCCGCCTGTTCCGTCCTTTTCAGAAAGGATGGAGTTCGATGCCAAAGCCGCGCTATGACAACTGTGCCGGGGATTCCGGCACACCGATGAAAAACGAGGACGGGAATCTTCCAAACGGCGGAGACAAACCTGCGGAGAACAATCCCGGCGGAAACAATCCCGCCGCCGAGGAAGCCGCCGCCCTCCAGAAGCAGCTGGGTCAGATGACCGAAACCGGATCGGTCACTACCGACAACGGACGGCACGTTCTCCACTGTCTGACCGTTATCGGCCAGATCGAGGGGCACTACGTCCTGCCGGACAACAACAAGACCACCAAATACGAGCACGTTATCCCCCAACTTGTCGCCATTGAGGAAAGCACCGAAATCGAAGGGCTTCTCATCCTGCTCAACACCGTAGGCGGGGACATCGAGGCGGGGCTGGCGATCGCCGAGCTGATCGCCGGGATGAAAAAGCCCACCGTCTCTCTGGTGCTGGGGGGCGGGCATTCCATCGGCGTCCCTCTCGCGGTGGCGGCCAAGCGTTCCTTTATCGCCCCCACGGCAACCATGACCCTGCATCCGGTACGGATGAACGGGCTGGTGCTGGGGGTGCCGCAGGCTTTTTCCTATTTTGAACGGATGCAGGAACGGATTACCGGCTTTGTCGCCGGCAATTCCCACATGCCCCCCGAACGTTTCACCCAGCTTTGCCTGAATAACGACGAGCTGGTAATGGACATGGGCACCGTGCTGGATGGGGAGGACGCGGTGCGGGAAGGGCTGATTGATGAGCTTGGCTCCCTCTCGGACGCAATCGCCGCGCTGTACACGATGATCGACGAGAACCGGGCGAAGGCCAAAACCGACGCCGACGCGTCCAACGCGTAATCCGCCGGGGAATCCCGGCTACATACCTTCGGAACGCTGCGTTCCGGACAGGCCGCGGCCGTTTCCCTTTTGAGAATGGACGAGGATGCTCAAGCGCCGTTTTCCCTTACTGTCAAAATCCTAATCATATGGAGTGAATGCGATGCCAGCGACTAAGAAAAAGCCCGCGTCCAAAAAAACGCCGTCCAAACGGCCGCCCTCCAAAGCGGCGAAGTCCGCCGGACGGGAAAGCGCCGCCCGACAGGACGGCCGCGCCAATTCGGTGGTAAAAGCGCGGCGGCAAACCTCCTCCATCCTGATTTTCGCCGCGGCGATTCTGCTGCTCTGCATGGTCATCATTCCGGGCGGCAGCCTGTGGGGAGTCCTCCATCGTTTCCTGCTCGGCCTGTTCGGCATATGCGCCTATGTCCTGCCGGTACTGATGATGTACATTGCGGTGGTGATCGCGCTGGACAAGCCCGTGGGCAGCGTCAGCGGAAAGCTCTGGCAGTGCGTCAGCCTGATTACCATGCTGGCAAGCGCCATCCATATCTTCTCCTTCGACGTACATACCGGTTATTTTGCCGCCATCGCCCAAGGATATACCGCCGGAAAAGCCATCCGGGGCGGCGGGGTGATGGGGGTGCTGCTCGGCTACCCGCTGGAGTATTTCTTCACCGATATCGGGGCAAAAATCACCATTCTCCTGCTGATCGCCGTATTTCTGATGCTGGTGACCGGCACCACGGTCATTTCCCTGCTGCGCGCCGCTTCCACGCCGGTAAAAAAGGCGAAGGAAACCATTGAAAGCGCCATGATCGCCAGCGAGGAACGGCGGAACGCCGCTCCGGTCATTGATATCGATATCGGGGACGGCTATACCGACGGGGCGGAGGAAGAAACGGAAGAACTGCCCGCTCATCCCGTCCGCTCCGAACCCTCGCCGGTCTCCTCCGCTCTGGAACGGCCGGAGGCGAAGCGGGAGAAGAACGAGAAGCTCGCGGCGCTGGAACGCGCCGCCCGGGAAATCCGGGAAGAACCGGCCTTCGGAGGACCGCTCAAGCCGGGGAAGCTGCCGGACAAACTGGATATCGCGCTGGACGACGTGGCGGACAATCCGCCTCCGCCTTCTCCTCTGGAGGAAAAGGCGCCGGCAAAAGAAGAGAAACCGTCCGGCAACCTTCAGGCCGAAGGTTCCGGCTTTGCTCCCCCCAAGCCGGAACCCGTTCCCGCGGAAAAGGACGAGGATTACCACTATCCCCCTATCGCTCTGCTGGACGAACCCAAGCCGGCGGACGAAATCTCCGCTCTGGCGGAACAGCAGAACAACTCCGAACTGCTGGTTAAAACCCTGAAGGATTTCGGCATCAGCACCAAAGTGGTCGCGGTCTCCCGCGGCCCCGCCGTCACCCGGTATGAGCTGGAGCCGAGCGCCGGGGTGAAAATCAGCCGGATCACCGGCCTGTCGGACGACATCGCTCTGCGGCTCGCCGCCACCGGCGTGCGGATCGAGGCTCCCATTCCCGGCAAGGCCGCCGTCGGCATCGAGGTGCCGAACAAAATCTGCGGCAGCGTCTGCCTGCGGGAGCTGATCGATTCCACCGAATTCTCCAAGGCAAAAAGCAAGCTCACCGTGGCGCTGGGCAAGGATATCAGCGGCAGCATCGTGCTGGCCGACCTTGCCAAGATGCCGCATCTTCTGATCGCAGGCACCACCGGCTCCGGTAAATCGGTCTGCACCAACTCCATGATCCAGAGCGTGCTGTACCGTGCCTCCCCCCGGGACGTGAAAATGCTGCTGATCGACCCGAAGCAGGTGGAGTTCGGCATTTACAACGGCATCCCCCACCTGCTGGTTCCGGTGGTGACCGATCCGCGCAAGGCGGCCGGCGCGCTGGGCTGGGCCGTAACCGAAATGCTGAACCGGTACAAAATCTTTGCGGAAAACAACGTGCGGGATCTGGCGTCCTATAATGAGCTGGCGAAAAAAAGCGACACGCTCCAGCCCATGCCGCTGATCCTGATCGTGATCGATGAGCTGGCCGACCTGATGATGGCCGCCGCCAGCGAGGTGGAGGACGCGATCATCCGGCTGGCGCAGATGGCCCGCGCGGCGGGGATGCATCTGGTCATCGCCACCCAGCGTCCCTCGGTGGATGTCATCACCGGCCTCATCAAGGCGAATATCCCCTCCCGGCTGGCGCTGACCGTCGCTTCCGGTGTGGATTCCCGCACCATCCTCGATACCGGCGGGGCGGAAAAACTGCTCGGCAAGGGCGATATGCTCTTCATGCCGGTCGGCACCCCCAAGCCCATGCGGGTACAGGGCTGCTTCGTCAGCAACCGCGAGGTGGAGTCGGTGGTACAGTACCTCAAGAACGCCGAAGACCATGAATACGACGATAAAGTAGCGGAAGAGATCGAACGGCAGGCCGCCGCGGCAGGCGGCGGCAAGGGCGGTAAGGCGGCCGCCTCCGACGGTGCGGATGAATCCATCGGGGACGAGATGCTCCCTCAGGCGATCGAAATCGCCATCGAAAGCGGCGGAGTATCCACCAGTATGCTCCAGCGGCGGCTGCGGCTGGGCTATGCCCGCGCCGGGCGGCTGATCGACGAGATGGAGCAGAAGGGGCTGATCGGTCCATCCGAGGGCAGCAAGCCCCGGCAGGTGCTGATCTCCCGCCAGCAGTGGCTGGAAATGAGCCTGAACCGCCCGGAAGAAGAATAATACGGATTTCAAATTCGTATAAGGAACCGGACGAACCGGATTTTTCCATCGGTATCGCCCGGCGGAAAACTCTATAATAGAAAAGGAGTATCTTCCGATTTCTTTTCACAGAAAGGATGGTTCCTTTGACTGAAAACCGTACGGCGGGCGTTTTATGCAACATTTCCTCCCTTCCCGGCCCCTATGGGGTGGGCTGTTTCGGGGAGGAAGCCCGCGCCTTTATCGACCTTCTGCACGAGATGAATTTCCGCTGGTGGCAGGTGCTCCCCTTCAACCCGCTGGACAGCATGAACTCCCCCTACACCAGCCCGAGCGCCTTCGCCGGGAATCTGCTGTATATCGATCCCCGTGACCTTTTGCGGCGCGGTCTGGTCACTCCGGAGGAAGAAGCGGCGAACCGCTGGGACGGCTCGCCCTACACCGCGGCCTACGATTTTGCGAAGGAGCGTCGGCGCTCCCTGCTGAAAACCGCCTTCTCCCGCGTGAACAACGCACTGCGGGCGGAGGTCCGCGCCTTTGCGGACAAAACCGCATGGCTGCCCGACTTTGCCCTGTATATGGCGGTGAAGGAGGCAAACGATGAAAAGCCCTGGTGGGAGTGGCCGGACGACTGCGCCGATTTTGCGCGCTGCGCCGCCCGCCGGGAGGAATACCGGGACACGGCGGCGTTCTGGGAATTTACGCAGTACCTTTTCTTTACCGAATGGGAAGAGCTTCATACCTACGCCCGGGAAAAGGGGATCGGCGTACTCGGCGACATGCCGGTGTATGTCGCGCTGGACAGCGCCGATGTGTGGAGCCATACCGGGCTGTTTCAGCTCGATCCCGACGCCCATCGTCCGACCAAGGTCGCCGGGGTACCGCCCGATTATTTCTCGGCGGACGGCCAGCTCTGGGGGAATCCCCTTTACGACTGGGCCGCTATGAAACGGGACGGCTACCGCTGGTGGGTGGATCGGATCGGCGCGGCGCTGACCATCTACGACCGGGTACGGATCGACCATTTCCGGGGGCTGGCCTCCTACTGGGCGGTGCCGGCCGACGCGAAAACCGCGAAGGAGGGGGCGTGGGAACCGGGTCCCGGCCAAGCGCTTTTCGACGCGGTGGCGAAGGCCTATCCCGCCCCCGCCATTATCGCGGAGGACCTCGGCGTATTCGGGGAGGATGTGACCGCCCTGCTGGAATCCACCGGCTTTCCCGGGATGCGGGTGGTGCAGTTCGGTTTCGACCCGGACGGGGACAGCACCCACCTGCCCCACAATTACCCCTTCAACTGCCTTGCCTACATCGGCACCCACGACAACAACACCCTGCTGGGCTGGCTGTGGGAGGCTTCCCCCGCCGAGCGTGCCTTCGCCCTGCGGTACTGCGGGTTCGAGGGGGAGAACTGGGGCGAAGGCGGCTATCAAAGCCCCTCCTGCCGGAAGATCATTGAAACGGTGTGGCGTTCCGCCGCCCGAACGGCGGTCATCGCCTTTCAGGATCTCTGCGGCTTCGGCAGCGACGCGCGGATGAACATTCCCGGCGTGCCGGAAAGCAACTGGCGGGTCCGCACCACGGCCGAGACCCTTGCCGGAATCGATAAAGCCTACTATAAAGAAATCAACCGCCTGTATCGGCGGGACGGCGGGAACAGCTTTCTTCGGCGGGGAGAACAGCCCTCCGGAGAAGAACCGGCCGACTAGCGGCCCCGGATATCCGGCCCTTGCCGCCCGGCGCCGCTGAAGCAAAGGAGAGCGACTATGCCCTTTTTACCCATCACTCCCGAAGAAATGCGTGAGCGCGGCTGGGAAACGCCGGATATCGTCGCCGTCACGGGAGACGCCTATGTCGATCACCCCAGTTTCGGTATCGCCATCATCTCCCGCGTGCTGGAAGCGGCGGGCTTTTCGGTCTGTGTCCTCTCCCAGCCGCAGAGCGCGGCGGATTTCGCCCGGTTCGGCCGGCCGAAGCTCGGCTTCTTCGTCACCGGCGGCAATATCGACTCCATGGTCGCCCACTACACCGCCGCCAAGCGGAAGCGGAGCGACGACGCCTATACCGCCGGAGGAAGGGCGGGGAAACGCCCCGACCGTGCCACCATCGTCTATTGCCGTCAGATCCGGGAGCTTTACCCCGATATCCCGGTAATCATCGGCGGGCTGGAAGCGTCCCTGCGGCGGTTTGCCCATTACGACTATTGGGACGACGCGGTGCGTCCCTCCATCCTGCTGGATGCGAAGGCCGACCTGCTGGTGTTCGGCATGGGAGAAAAGCAAAACGTGGAAATCGCCCGTCGGCTGGCCGCCGGGGAGCCGGTCTCTTCCCTCACCGATATCCGGGGCACCTGCTTCGCCGTCCCCACCCGGGACTACACGCCCCGTTCCTGCGCGGAATGCCCCCGGTTCGAGCTGGTGCGGGAGGACAAGAAGCAATACGCCGTTTCCTGCCGCATTCAGCAGGACGAACAGGACGCGGTGCGGGGAAAAACCGTCATTCAGCGGCACGGGGACGTGATCGTGGTGCAGAACCCGCCGATGCCGCCCCTTTCCACCCCGGAATTCGACGCGGTGTACGAGTTGCCCTATATGCGGGCGTATCATCCCTCTTACGAGCCGCTCGGCGGGGTACCCGGGATCGAGGAGGTCCAGTTTTCCATCACCCATAACCGGGGCTGCTTCGGGGCCTGCAACTTCTGCTCCCTCGCCTACCATCAGGGGCGGCAGATCACCTGCCGCAGCGAGGATTCGGTGGTGCGGGAAGCGGAGCGGATTGCCCAAATGCCCGGATTCAAGGGATACATCCACGACGTGGGCGGGCCGACCGCCAACTTCCGCCTTCCCTCCTGCAAGGGACAGCGGACGAAGGGGCTGTGCAAGGGCAAGAAATGCCTTGCGCCGAAGCCCTGTCCCGCGATGCAGGTCGATCACAGCGAATATCTCCATATGCTTCGGCGGCTGCGGAAGCTGCCCGGGATCAAAAAGGTGTTCATCCGCTCCGGCATCCGGTTCGACTATCTGATGGAGGACAAGGACGACGCCTTCTTCAAGGAGCTGGTGGAGCATCATATCAGCGGACAACTCAAGGTCGCGCCGGAGCATTGCTCCGCCCCGGTGCTGCGCTGTATGGGCAAGCCGCCGATCGAAACCTACAAACGCTTTCAGAAGCGCTTCTACGAGCTGACCAAAAGCGTGGGGAAAAAGCAGTATCTCGTCCCCTACCTGATGTCCTCCCATCCCGGGAGCACCATCCGGGACGCGATCGAACTGGCCGTTTTTCTCAAGCGGGAGGGACTGCATCCCGAGCAGGTGCAGGATTTTTATCCCACCCCCGGCACCGTTTCCACCTGTATGTTCTACACCGGGCTGGATCCCTATACCCTTGAACCGGTGTATGTTCCCCGTACTCCGAAGGAAAAGGCCCAACAGCGGGCATTATTGCAGTATTTCCGCCCCGAGAACCGGGAGACCGTCCTTGCCGCGCTGAAAGCCGCCGGACGGTCCGACCTGATTGGGAACGGCCCCGACTGCCTCCTGCGCGCCCCGGCCGAAGCGGCGGGGGGCGCACGGGGCGGCGCCTCTTCTCATTCCGGGAAGCCGAACGGCGGAAAGGGTTCCGTCCCCAAGGGATTCTCCGGAAAGGCCCACGGCGGGAACGGCCGCGGCAAAGCCAGAGCCCTCTCGCAGGAAAACCGCCCGCGTAAAAACAACGGCAGAAGGAAAGGCAGGTAATCCTCTATGGCCGCCCGACGCAAACGCCGCCGCAAGCCCGCCCTCACCCGTCCTCAGCGGATTGCCGCGCTGGTCTGCACGCTCCTGCTGCTCTGCGCCGCCGCGGTAATCGCCGTCAGCCGGTACGGCGAGGAACTGCGCGCGGTCTTCGAACCTTCCTCCTCCGCCGTGACCGGCGGCGAGCTTCAGATTCATGTGATCGACGTGGGAAACGCCGATTCCGTTCTGGTGACCAAGGACGGGCAGTCCCTGCTGATCGACGCGGGAGAAAATAAAAACACCGATACCGTAATCGCCTATCTCCGGGCCCAAAAAGTGGACCGGCTGGATTATGTGATCGCCACCCACGCGGACGCCGACCACATCGGCGGGATGGACGACGTGGTGAACACCTTCCCCATCGGCACCTTCATCATGGCAACCATGCCGGAAGAGGCTACTCCCACCACCAAAACCTACTTAAAGCTGCTCAAGGCGCTGGACGCACAGGGGCTTTCGATCACCGAAGCCGAGCCGGGACAGACCCATTCGCTCGGCAGCGCCCTTCTCACCATCCTCGGCCCGGCCGGGACTTTTACCGACACCAACGAAATGTCGGTGGTCTGCCGGGTGGATTTCGGCTCCACCGGTTTCCTGTTCATGGGGGACGCGGAACAGGAGGCGGAAGCGGCGCTGCTGGCCTCCGGCCAGAATCTGCGGGCCGATTTTCTCAAGGCGGGCCACCACGGCAGTTCCTCGTCCTCGTCGGAGGCGCTGATCGCCGCCGTCCGGCCCCGGTATGCCGCTCTCACCTGCGGAGCAGGCAATTCCTACGGCCATCCCCATGCGGAAACGCTGGAAACTCTGGAAAAATACAACGTGACGTGTTATCGCAGCGACCTGAACGGCACCATCCGCGCAGTGAGCGACGGCAGCGCCGTCACCGTCACCACCGAAAAATAAGGCAAAGGAGGAAAACGCCATGGATGTGCTGTACTATTCTCTCGTCCGGTTTGAGCAGGAGCTGGCGGTGCTGGAGGATGACGATGAAACTATCCACAATCTCCCCCGCGCCCTTCTTCCCGCCGACGCCCGCCCCGGCGAGGTTTTCCTTCGTCAGGGCGACGCATTCCTCCCCGCGCCGGAGGAAACCGCCCGCCGCCGGGAGGAAATCCTCCGCCTGCAGGAAAAGCTGCGGCGGAAATAGCCGTGAAGCCGTCCCCTCTTGTCGCCTTTTGTGCAAGAGGGGCTTTTTCTTTAACAATCGCAAAAAATTTTTTAAATCCTGTTGCTTTTCCCCTATCTTCCGGGAGTTAATACGAAAGATCTTTCATGAGGAGGCGGAACGGATGCTCGATTCGCCCTATCAATGGAATACCGGCGTAGACGGCGTGGTGGACGCGTATGCGGCGATGGTCTACCGCCTTGCCCTCACCCGCGTCCGGACGGTTCCCGACGCGGAGGACGTATTTCAGGAGGTATTCCTGCGGTATTTTGAAAAGGAACGAACCTTTGAGAACGAGGAACACCGCAAGGCCTGGCTGATCCGGGTGACCATCCTGTGCAGCCGGAAATTCTGGTCCGCCCCCTTTCGACGCCGCACCGTCCCGCTGGACGAAACGCTTCCCTTCGAAATGCCGGAAGAGAGCGCCGTCCATGCCGCACTGCTTTCCCTTCCCGCCAAATACCGCACGGCGCTGCATCTCTTTTACTTTGAGGGCTTCTCCGCCAACGAAATCGCGACAGCCACCGGCAGTCGCCCCGCCGCCGTCCGGATGCAGCTCACCCGGGGACGCGCCATGCTGCGGGAAAAACTGAAAGGAGACTACCCGGATGAATACGAAGAATACGCCGGACGTTTGGGAACGGATGAAACCCCAGCTTCGTCCCGGCGATGATTTGATCGCCCGCACCAAGGCCGCGGCGCGAATCAAACGCGCAAAATGGAAGCCCCGTTCCGCCGCTTCCCCGCATGGTTTTCCTCTGCGGCCCGTGATGATTGGAACCGCCGTCTGCGCGGCGGCGGCCGTGATCGCCCTGCCCGTCCTGTTCGCCGCGTCGAGGAGAGGAAACGTTTTGTCGGCGGCCGGTTCCCTCTCCTCGGAGGAAAGCGGTTCCGCGGCGGCGCACACCATTGCCTACAGCGAATTGAAACTGCCGGAGGGCGGAGAATTCGTTCTGCCGGAGGGAGCGGCGGGGATTCCCATTGAGACGCTTGACATCCCGAAGTTCCATGAAACCGATGCAATAAACGCTGATTTTATTATCGATGCCGTCGTGACCGACGGGGAGTTTGTAACCCGCACCGACAGCTTCGGCGTTTCTTATACCAGCCTGATATATTCTTTGGAAGCGCGTTCATTCGGAAAAATCGGCGGCGGCACAGTCGCTCCTCCCAAAAAAGTGGAGGTTCCCTGCTACACCATGAACGGAAAGCTGTATCAAAGCCTGAAGAAAGGACATCGTTACGTCTTATTCCTGTCCGACAGCGAGACGATTTCCGGCGACGCTCAGCGGGAAAACCGATATACTCTTTTCAACCCCTTCATCCCCTCCATCGAAATCACTGATGAACCGGTCAATACTCAAAAATATATTTTCCCCGGCGATTGCTGGGAAAGCCTGTGTACGGAGGATGCTCTCCGGATCACCGGCGGGGAATGGGAGGACTTATATCTCCGAAGCGGCAGCAACGGCTTTTGGACGGAGCTCCTGAATTTGCTTGACCGGTATTATATTTTAAAGCATCATCAAACAGAGACTCTTTCTGAAGAAAAGCGGCAGAAGATTAAGGAGGATTATTTCAACGCTCTCCCTAAAGAAGAACGCCCCAATTCCCCTGAAGGTATTATGATCTATGATTACTGCGGAACCTATGAGGGCGCAGAACTTGTTCTTGTTGCAAAGACAGAAACGGGTTTTGAATGTATGCTTGAAGGCTTTTCCATCGACGGATATTCCTTCCGTATGCCCTATCCGGGATACCGCCTGCACAGCGGTTCCTCTTTCTATGAAATAGCGGAAGCCTACAAGCAGGGGATCATCACCGAAAAAAGCCTGCGCGAACTCCAGCGGCGCTATGGAACGGAGAGCACAACAACGCCTTCCACATCAGAAGCCATAACAAGCACAACCCCAGCCGACAGGCCGCCCCGAAGCACCACCACGACAGAAGCAGCCCTTTCCAATACCACCAGTGAAAGACAAGCGACGCCAACCACCTGCTTTTATGGCTCGGCATCCATCATGAAGTTTTCTACGCTGGCGGAGTATAAGGAAGCGCTCCTTCCTCTCTCTAATAAAGAGGCGTTATATCAGGCTTTCCTGAAGTCGGCGAAAATCAGCCATCTTTCACTGAACGAGAGCGAATTTGAAATGCTGCTTACCGATCGGTACTTCATCCTGCCCGTGTTGCCGGCCGGCAGCACCCTGTCAAAGGTGGAGTTCCTTTGCAACGGAACCACAGATTTTTATGTAACGCTGTCCGACGGCAATTCCCTTCGTTTCACCTGCTGGCATGGTAAGAAAGAACTGTGGTCCCCCGAGGGCTCGAAGAAGACCAGCATGAATAACGCACATGGTCTCTCCATTGTCCATGACCATGTACAGTACGCGTTCCCGGTTGACGACACGATAATCGATATGAATTATGGCTTTTACACATGGAAAGTGGGCGACTATTTCTGCCGTATGCCGTATGAGGGAGACGCTCTCGACTCATACGATGCATTTTTGAAGGAATTATCTTTTGAAAAAATTTGTTTTTAAACATCCGGCATAAATTACAGCGCCTCCTGCCGCGGATTCCGTTCCGCAGCAGGAGGCGCTTTTTTTATATTGTCCGGTTCGGGCGGTTAGAACGAACTTATCCCTTTTTCCGAAGGCGTTCCGCCATTGCGGGATCGGGGGTGACGTAGGCCGTCCGGTTGGTTTCGTAGATCACCATGCCGGGCTTGGCGCCGGCCGGCTTTTTCACGTTGCGGATCTCGGTGTAATCCACCGGCACCTGCCGGGATTCCGCCGCCTTGGAATGCAGGGCGGCGAGAACCGCCGCCTGCTCCAGCGTGCGGTCGGGGGGCGTCTGTCCCCCGGTAAGCACCACAACGTGGGAGCCGGGGATATTCTTGGTGTGGAACCACACGTCGCTTCCCCGGGCGGTTTTCAGGGTCAGACGGTCGTTTTCCACGTTGTTCCGCCCCACCAGAATGGAAAAGCCGTCGTCCGACACAAACTCCATCGGCCCGAGCGGCGCGGGCGGCTTCTGCTTCCCCCGCTGAAGGCGGAGGTATCCGCCCGCCGCCAGCTCCTGCCGCAGCTCATTCAGCTCCCGCAGGGTAACGGCGCGGGACAACGCGTCAAACACCGTGTCGAGGTAGGTCAGCTCCTCCTCCCCCTGCGCGATCTGCTCGGCAAGCACCCGCTCCGCCGTCTGGGCCTTGCGGTACTCCTTATAATACTTCTGCGCGTTCTGGGAGGCGGACAGCGCCGGATCCAGCGGCACGGTCAGAGTGGCGCAGTCCGGGTCATAGTAATTAATCAGTTCGGCGGAGGACGCGCCCTTCGGGATGGCATGGAGGTTGGCGTGGATCAGGTCGCCGTAAATCCGCAGGCTTTCCCGGTCCCCCGACTTCGCCAGTTCCTCCCGCTGGTGGCCGAGCTTGCGGGCGGTGCGCTCCGACGCGTTGGTCAGCACCCGGAGGATATCGTGCGCCCGCTGGCGGGTCCGCTCGGCCTGATCCTTCTGGGCGTAAAACGCGTCCAGCAAAGCGGAGAAGCTCTCCATTTCCCGCCCGACGGCCGACAGGCCGTACTGGGTAATGGGCAGAAAACTGAAATCCTGCGGCGCGTCCCCGCTTTTATACAGGATATAAGGAACGCGGTTCTCCCCCGTCTCCACCGCCGCCTTCACCCGGGAGAGCGCAAACAGCGCGCGGTCCCGCTCCTCCCCGGTCAGGGCGTGCGCGGCGGTATCCCGTCCCCGGGCAGCGTAATGAGACACCTCCCGGCAGATCAGGGGAGAAAGGCCGTGAGCGGCCCCCAGCAGCGCCTTGGAAAGCGGGCCGTCCTTCCCCCGCTCCGCCGCTTCCAGCAGATCGGCGGGCGCGCAGAGGGACAGATCAAGCCGTCCCGCCTCGGCGGGGGGTGGAGAATACGGCAGACCGGGCAGAACCGGCCGCACCGAGGACATCTCCATATCCACCCGCTTGATCGCGTCGATCACCACCCCGTCCGGACCGATCAGAATGATATTGGAATGCCGTCCCATAATCTCCACCGCCAGGGTGAGCCGGACGATATCCCCCAGCTCATCCACGCAGTCGAGATCGAAATACAGCGCCCGCTCCAGCCCCGGCTGACGGATGCCGACCAGCCGCCCGCCGGTCAGCCGCTTGCGCAGCAGCATACAGAACATGGGCGGGGACGCGGGATTTTCCAGCGGGATATCGGTAAAATGCACCCGGGGCGAATTGGCGCGGGCCGACAGATACAGCTTCCTCACCCCGGTGGAAGCGCCGCTCCCTCCCCTTGTACGCAAGGATATAATCAGTTCCTCCCGGGAAGGCTGATGCACCTTGTCCACCCGCGCGTCGGGCAGAGAGGCGGTCAACTCCTCCCGCAGGCAATGCAGAAACGCGCCGTCCAGCGCCATAACAATCCCTGTCCTTTCCCGGCTCCGAAGGAGACGCTCGGCTCCGAAGGAGATGCCGGAACCGCCGAGGGTTCCGGCCCGCGTATTTTTGCCCTGCTTCCTCCCTATTTCCGCCGCACCAGCACGCTGTAGGGACAGCTTTCCTTCGCCGTCTCCACCAGCAGGGAGGGAAAAGCCTCCGCCAGCCGCCGGGCGAGCGGAGCGACAATCCCGATTTCGGTGTGGAAATGGCCGGCGGCCACCACTGTCGCCGCCGTGCGGGGCCAGTCGTGGTATTTCAGCTCCCCGGTCAAAAACGCGTCGGCCTGATCCAGCAGGGAGTGCATGAACGCCGCCCCCGCCCCGGAGCAGAGGGCAACGGTCTCCACCGGCCGCTCCCCCGCCCGCCACTGCACGGCGGGCGCGCCCAGACGGTCCATCGCCAGCGCGGCGAAGGCGGCCGGCGGGAGCGCCGCCGGCAGATGACCGATCCGGCTGATTCCGTCCGGCGCGGTCTGCACGTCGGTCAGCCCCAGCGCGCCGGCCAGCGCGTCGTTTACGCCGCCCTGCGCCGCGTCCAGATTGGTATGGGCGGCGATGGCGGCCACTCCCGCCCGGGCAAGCAGGTAAACCGGATCCTCCGCCGGAAGCCGTTTCAGCCCGCTGAAAATCACCGGATGATGGGTAAGCAGAAGCTCCGCGCCCATAGCGGCGGCCTGCGCGGCCGCATAGGGTGAGGGATCCAGCGCCACCAGCACCCGGGTGACCGCCGCGCCGGGATCACCCACCAGCAGCCCAACGTTGTCCCAATCCTCCGCCAGCGAAGGGGGCGCGAGCTGATCCAGCCAGTTCTGTATTTCTTTTACGGTAACGGCCATACCGGGACACCTCCTGCTTCTATTCGGCTTCCATATCGTCTTTGCCGGGCCAACGCGGACTCAGTCGGCGTACTGTTCGCCGTAGCCGTATTTTTCCACCACATAATCGATATCCTTATCCCCGCGGCCGCTCAGGTTCACGAGGATGGCGCCGTTCTTTCTCTCCTTCGCCAGCCGCATGGCATACGCGACGGCATGGGCGCTTTCCAGCGCGGGGATAATCCCCTCGTACCGGGAGAGCTTGAAGAAGGCTTCCATCGCCTCCTCGTCGCCCACCTGCGCGTATTCCACCCGGCCGAGGTCATGCAGCATCGCGTGCTCCGGCCCGACGGAGGGGTAATCCAGCCCGCTCGCCACCGAATACACCGGCGCGGGAGCGCCGTCCTTATCCTGAAGGAGATAGCTCTCGAAGCCGTGAAGCACGCCCTTGGAGCCGTAAGCGATGGAGGCGGCGTGCTGGCCGACTCCGGTGCCGACGCCGAGCGGTTCCACCCCGACGATCTGCACCGGGTCGTCGAGGAAGGGGACGAACATCCCGATCGAGTTGCTTCCCCCGCCCACGCAGGCAGTCACCACATCGGGATAAATACCGGTCATCTCCAGAAACTGCTCCCTCGCCTCGCTGCCGATAACGGCCTGAAAATCCCGCACCATCATCGGGAAGGGATGCGGCCCGAGCGCCGAGCCGATGCAGTAAATCGCGTCCTTATATTCCCGGGCATAGGCGGCGAAGGCGGAATCCACCGCCTCCTTCAGGGTTTTCAGCCCATGCGTGACCGGCACCACCTTCGCGCCGAGAATCTTCATCCGGGTCACGTTGGGGGCCTGCTTGGCAATATCCACCTCGCCCATATGAATCTCGCATTCCAGCCCGAAGTAGGCGGCCGCCGTGGCCAGCGCCACGCCGTGCTGTCCCGCGCCGGTTTCGGCGATCAGCTTCTTCTTTCCCATGTATTTGGCGAGAAGCCCTTCCCCCATGCAGTGGTTGAGCTTGTGCGCGCCGGTATGGTTGAGGTCCTCCCGTTTGAGATAAATCTGGCAGGTTCCGTCCCCCACCCGGCGGGAAAGCCGCTCGCAGTGGTAAACCGGGGTAGGACGCCCCTGGAATTCCCGCCGGATGCGGCGAAGTTCCGCAATAAACTGGGCGGAATGACAGATGGCCTGATACGCTCTGGTAATTTCCTCAAAAGCGGGTTTCAGCTCCTCGCTGAGATAACTGCCGCCGTACTCGCCGAAACGGCCGTTTTCATCCGGAAATCTCCGGGTATAATTGCGATAATCCTTATTTTCCATTTCTGCTTTTCTGTTCCTTTCCGTTGAACTGTCCGCTTCATTGTACACTACTTTCCCCCGTAATGCAATCTCCGGGCAGGAAGCCGGCATCCTTTTCCATCCCCGTGCATATAGATAAGAAGCGAGCCATTGATCCGGCCGGACATTTCATTCCTGCCGGAAAACGATCGGCTGTTCCGGCCCTGTCCGTTCTCGCCGCGGAGGGTTCCCGGAACCGGAAAGGATGGATAGAGTATCATGGATCAGTCGCGCAAATCCTCGTCCGGCAATATGGACGAACGCATCCACCAATATGCCGAAGAGCTGATGCGGGCCTATCGTCGGCAGAACCCGTCCCCCGTTCCCGTTCGGGAGCCCACGGAACCCGCCGCTCCGTTCATACCGGCGGAACCGGTGCGCGGAGAGATTCCGCCCCCGCCGGCAAAACGGGAGACTTTGCCGGAAAGGGAGCTTCCATCGGAGGAAACGCTCTTCCGGCCGCTGTTTCCGGTGGACTCCCCCATTTTCCACAAGCCGATACGACCGGCTTCGCCTCCCAAGCCGTCGCCGCCCCCTGCCGACCGGCGGGAGCAGGAAACGGAACTGTCCGCCCATTCGAACCCCGGCGTTACCCTGCGCCCCGTTCTTCCGGTTCCGCCGGCGCGGGAACCTGCTCCGTCCGAGCCGGAACCCTCTGCCGGAGATTCGAAAAACACGGCGTTTGAATCCGAAGAACCGCAGGAACATCCGGAACCGAAGGAAGAATGGGACGAGCAAAAGGCGCAAAGAGATCTTAACGAAGAAACGGACGAGGAACCCTTCCTTCCCCCAAGAGTGGTGGAACCGCCGGAGGACAGCGAATTTCTTACGCCGGCTCCCACCGATACAGTCTCTCCCGGCGATGCGGACGGCATAAACGACACAGGCGACACAGAAAATGGGAACCATGCCGCCGAGAGTACTCCTGACGATATGGCGGAAAACGGACGGCAAATCCGGGGGGATGAGCTCCAAAGCGAGACCGCGCAGGAGACCCCGTCCCCGGCCAATGAAAACCGTTCCGAAGAAAGCGGTCCTCTGTCCGATCAGATGCCGCCGTCGCCGCCGTCCACCGGCATCGCCCGGCTGCGGGTATGGGTCACCACCGCCCGTCAGGCCATTCCCATTGAAGGCGCGCGGGTGGTTGTCACGCAGGAGGACGGCAGCGAACAGGCGCTGCGCTGGGTATTGACCACCGACCAGGACGGCAACACCGAAATTGTCGAGCTGCCTGCCGTTCCGGCCGAATATTCCCAGCGGCCGGGGGTGCCTCATCCCTATACCTCCTATACCATCGAAATCAGCAAACCGGGGTATTTCACCGTGAGGAACAACCACGTTCCTCTGTACGGCGGGGTCACGGCCATCCAGCCGGTAGATCTGACCCCGCTGCCCGAAAATATGGGCGGAAGCGGAACAGAAGCGCCGGGAGAAATCATTTACAACGAATCCGGGCCGCAGGAGCTGTAGGGTCCGGCAAGGAAGCGGAGGCACGCTTCTTTCCATTCTGTTTGTGCCGCCTATTTATGTGGAAGGAAGGATTACCATGGTCGGAGAACCCTATATCCCGGACAGCATTACCGTTCATCTGGGCCCTCCCGGTTCCAATGCGCAGAACGTGACCGTCACCTTCCCGGAGTACATCAAGAACGTCGCGTCCAGCGAAATTTACCCCACCTGGCCGGAAAACGCCATCCGGGCCAATATCTACGCGCAGATTTCGTTCGCGCTCAACCGGTATTACACCGAATGGTACCGCAGTCAGGGATACGATTACGACATCACCAATTCCACCGCCTATGACCAGTCCTATGTTCATGGGCGGGATATTTACGACAACATCAACACCATTGTGGACCAGATCTTCAACAGCTATGTCCGCCGGCAGGGGAGCGTCGAGCCCTACTTCACCCAATACTGCAACGGCTCCACCGTCACCTGTGAGGGACTGTCCCAGTGGGGAACCGTCTCTCTGGCTGAAGAGGGAATGACGCCGTATGAAATTTTGCAGAACTTCTACGGGGACGACATCGATATCGTGCGCGGCGTACCGGTGCGCACCGGCACGCCGTCCTACCCCGGCACTCCCCTGCGGCTGGGGGATGCCGGAAACGACGTGCAGACCATTCAGATTCAGCTCAATCGGATCAGCCGGAACTATCCCCTTATTCCGAAAATCAATCCAACCGACGCGGTTTTCGGGGAATCGACCGAGAATGCCGTGCGGGCTTTTCAGGAGATCTTCGGACTGCCGGTGGACGGGATCGTCGGCAGCAACACCTGGTATCGGATTGCCTACCTGTATACCGCAGTGAAGCGTCTGTCCGAGCTGGACAGCGAGGGGATTTCTCTCAGCGAAGCCTCCCGCCAGTATCCGGGTCTGCTGCGGCCGGGGGACACCAGCATCGGCGTGCAGCTGCTGCAGTATTATCTGGCCGTTATCAGCGCGTATTACGACGCGGTGCCGCCGGTGCAGGTGACCGGTACCTTTGACCAGCAGACCACCGACGGGGTAATCGCCTTCCAGAAAACCTACGGGCTGACCCCGGACGGTCTGGTCGGCCGGAACACCTGGAACGATCTGGAACGCGCTTACAACGGCATTCTGGAATCGGGAGCGTTTGAAGGCGGCGTAGCCCTGTATCCCGGTGAAATTCTTCTTCAGGGTTCCATGGGGGCATATGTTTCCTATCTTCAGGAGTATCTGTCTCTGATTGCGGGAACTTTTCCAAGCATCCCCAGCGTGCCGGTCACCGGCCTGTTCGGATCACAAACGCGGGAAGCGGTTATGGCGTTTCAGCGGGAATTCGGCCTGCCGGTCACCGGCCGGGTGGGCGTTGTTACCTGGGACCGGATCGCCAGCCTGTATTCCGACCTGTCCACCGGCCAGAACAAGCAGCCCGGTCAGAACCCCGGCGTGACCATCACCGAAAGCGGCGCGCAGGCATGAGCCGCGGCCGGGCAATATAGAAAGGATGATCGTATGGCAGCACCTCAGCGGAGCACGGGAACCGGGCTCCTCACCCCCGAGCAGTACCGCGCGTATGTGCGGGAATTCCAGACCGCCCTGCGGGAGCTCTCCCGCTATAATCTGCTGATTCCTCGGATATCGGTGGACGGCATTTACGGTCCCGAAACTGCGGCGGCGGTCGCCGCGTTTCAGGGCGCTCACGGACTGCCCGTCACCGGGGAGGTGGATCCGGTGACATGGGATATGATTTTTTTCGAATACAACCGCATTCAGGGGATTAAGGCGCCGGCCCAATTCATCGAACCCTTTCCTTCAAGCGACGCTGTAATCAGTCTGGGTGCGGAGGGCGAC
This sequence comes from uncultured Oscillospiraceae bacterium, assembly GCA_905192745.1. Lineage (GTDB taxonomy): Bacteria > Bacillota > Clostridia > Oscillospirales > Acutalibacteraceae > Avimonas. Next base: position 30,795 of record CAJJLZ010000012.1, on the reverse strand, counting down.
GTGGTGGTCATCATCCAACTGATGCTCCGTGCCATCGGGAACTATTTCAAGAATATGAGCGACGTGGAGATCACCGGCCGGTTCCGGGAAAAAGACGCCGAGGCGGTCCGACGGGTACAGAACATCGCCGGACTGGAAGAAACGGGCGGCGTGGATCAGGACACCTGGAACACGCTGGTGGAAACCTATAACCACGTCAACCGCACGGTGCCGTCCGCCGGACGGCCGCCCATCCTCCCCGGCCCCGATTCCGCAAGATCCCGAGAGCCGTAAAAAGCCGATCCGATGGCATATCCGTCCTGTTCCCCCCATAGAATGGGATAGGCCCGGAACGCACCGCGGCAATCCTCCGGGAACGGTATATAGACAGGGGGGATGCGCTGCTTTGAAACGTTTTACCTTTCTGAAAAACGCGATGATCCTGACGGTGACCTCCCTGCTGCTGCGCACGGTAGGCATCTTCTTCCGGGTATATCTGTCGAACAAGATCGGGGCCGAAGGAATGGGCCTTTACCAGCTCATTATTTCGATCTATGTGCTGGCTTCCACCTTCGCGACCTCCGGCATCTCCACCGGCGTGACCCGTCTGATCGCAGAGGAAGCCGGCCGGGGAACCCGGCGGTCGATCCGCCGAATCCTCCGCCGGGCCATGTTCGTCAGCGTTCTGATCGGGCTGGTCTCCGCCGCCGCCATGGTGTTCGGCGCGGATTGGATCAGTCGGTACTGGCTGCACGATACGCGGGCGGTGCCCGCTCTGAAGATACTCTCGGTCGGGCTGCCCTTTATGGGGATCTCCTCCTGTCTGCGGGGATATTTTATCGCCCGCCGAAAGGTTTCCTGCTCCTCCAACGCCCAGATGTTCGAACAGCTCGTGCGGATCGGCGTGATTTTGCTGATTATCGACCGGTTCGCCGCCATGGGAATGAGCGCCGCCTGCGCAGCGGTGATGATCGGGGACACGCTGGCGGAAATCGGCTCCTGTCTCTATATGGGGATCGGCTATCTGCGGGATCGGCGGAAGCTGCCCACCGCCGGGAATCCCCCCGTGCGGAAAAAAGGGATTCTGCGGGAGCTGCTTTCCATCGCAACGCCGATCACGGCCGGACGGTATCTCAACTCCGCCCTGCGGACGGTGGAGAACCTGCTGGTGCCGAACTGCCTGACCCAATACTCCGGCTCTAAGGAACGGGCGCTTTCCGAATTCGGTATGCTCAAAGGGATGGCGATGCCCATTCTCTTCTTCCCCTCATCCTTTCTGTCGGCCTTCTCCACCCTGCTGATTCCCGAGGTTTCGGAAGCCGCTGTGCTGAATCAGACCCGCCGGGTGGAGCGGGCGGTCCACACCTCCCTGAGGGTGACGCTGCTGCTCTCCATCCCGATCAGCGGAGTATTCGCCCTCTTCTCCCGACAGCTCGGACTGCTGATCTATCACAGCGAGGAGGTCGGCTTCCTGATCGGGGTACTCGCGCCGATCATGCCGTTCATGTACCTCGAAAGCGTGGTGGACGGCCTGCTCAAGGGGCTGGATCAGCAGGTCAGCTCCCTGAAATACAGCGTGCTGGACTCGGTTCTGCGGATTACGGCGATCTTTTTCCTTGTCCCGGGGCGCGGAATGCAGGGGTTCCTCTTCATCATGATCGTCAGCAATATTCTGACTGCCTGGCTGAACATCCGCCGTCTGCTGGTGGTTACCGGGGTGCGGATGCAGTGGGGGCAGTGGCTGATAAAACCTCTGCTCGCCATGACGGCCGGCGGGGTCGCCGCTCTCGGCCTGCAAAGACTGACGGAGAGCGCCCTGCCCCTTCTGGCGACGGTTGCGGTTTCCGCGCTGACGGGCCTGCTGCTGTATACCGTGCTGCTCTTCCTCTTCGGCTGCGTAAACGACGAGGATTTTCAATGGCTGCGCCGACGATAAGGACGGTCTCTCCCTCCACTGTGCTTAAAAATTTCCCAGCCGGCATTTCCTCCGGCAAAAACCGCTCCCGGGATGATAATATCCCGGGAGCGGTTTTCATTGGTTTCGTTATCCGGTTAGTATTTTTCTTCCCGTCTCTGGCGGCGGAGGGCGCGGCGGCGTTCCCCCGCCTGCCATTCCTCCCGTTCCTCGTCGGTGACTAAAACCAGACCGGGCACCTCCTTCGGCCGTCCCTCCCCGTCCAGCGCCACCAGCACGAGATAAGCGCGGTTCACCCGCTCCCGCCGTCCGTCCAGCGACTCGGAATAGGTATCCACCCGCACCTCCATCGAAGTACGGCCGACGTAAGTAATACAGCCGACCAGCAGTATGGTCTCCCCCACCTTGGCGGGCGCGTCGAAGCGCAGGGTATCGATACAGGCGGTGGTAACCTCCGCATTCGCATGACGGCGCGCGACCACTGCCGCCACCACGTCAATCCATGCCATCAGCATTCCGCCGAAGAGTCGTTTGGCCGAATTCGCGTGCTGCGGCAGGACAATCTGTACCTGTTCCGTTCGGGAATCCGCCGTCAGCTTTGCCTGGGCTTCCTTCGCCATGTTGCTTCCTCCCCTGTCTTTCCGTGGTTGCAACCGGATTTCATGGGTGCCTTTTACGGCGGCGCAACCGAGAAATGCTGCCGCATTTCTCCTGAACGTCATTATATCATAGCGCCGCCCGACCGGATTCTCTGCCCGCCTTTTCCGGCGGCGCAACCGAGAAATGCTGTCGCATTTCTCCTGAACGTCATTATATCATATATACTCCCTTTCGGCTACGGCATCCCCGCCTCTCCGGATTTTCCTTCTCCCTTATCCGAATTTCACAGGTTGCCCGTATTCCGGTATTTCCCATAGACTTCCCATGGGAAACCCGTATAATACGAAGTGTACGGGCCGACCGGAAAAATACGGGATTTTTGGTCAGGAAAGGATTATCTGTTATGACTACCGTTATCGGCAAAAAACGAACAGCCGTCCTGCTGGCAAACGGAGCTCTCCTGCTTTCCTTCCTGCCGCTGGCGGGCTGCCGGACGACGCCGGCGCAATGAGCGATACCCCGCGCGCGCTGACTTATCTCAAAACGCTGGATAAAATTTTCATTCAAAACGACCACCGCTGGACCATGTACAACGCGGAAGCGGCTCATGCCGCTCTGGCGGCGGACGCGCTGCTGGGCTATGCGGCATAGTCCGTCCTTTCCTCCGCAACGGTAATAAACGGCGAATACAGAAACCAAAACAGACGGCGGGAACCCCACGAACAGCAAGGGGGATTCCGCCGTCTGTTTTGGTTTTTCCGTCCTCTGTGAAAAAACGGACAAAATTAACAGAAAAGAAATGCGCGGCCGACGGATAAGCCGGCCGCGCATCGGGGATCAATAAAGGATGCCGGGCAAACGGGAACGATTCCGCGTCCACCTTCGCGTGGCGAAAAATACCTTCAAAAAGGATTATTCCGCGTCCACCTTCGCCATGTGCTCAATCAGGTTCAGCACCTTGTTGCTGTAGCCCCATTCGTTGTCGTACCAAGACACCAGCTTGAAGAAGTTGGAGTTCAGGGCGATACCGGCGGTAGCGTCGTAGATGGAGGTGCGGGAATCACTGTAGAAGTCGGAGGAAACAACCGCGTCCTCGGTGTAGCCCAGAATACCCTTCATGTAGGTCTCCGAAGCTTCCTTCAGGGCGGCGTTGATCTCTTCCATGGTGGTGGCCTTCTCGGTGCGGACGGTCAGGTCAACAACCGAAACGTCCAGCGTCGGCACACGGAACGCCATGCCGGTCAGCTTGCCCTTCACTTCCGGGATAACCAGAGCGCAGGCCTTGGCGGCGCCGGTGGAGGAAGGGATGATGTTGCCGGCAGCAGCGCGGCCGCCTCTCCAGTCCTTCGCGGACGGGCCGTCGACGGTCTTCTGGGTAGCGGTGGTGGAGTGGACGGTGGTCATCAGGCCTTCGACAATGCCGAACTTATCGTTGATAACCTTGGCCAGAGGAGCCAGGCAGTTGGTGGTGCAGGACGCGTTGGAAACAACCTTCATGTCCTTGTTGTACTTGTCCAGGTTGACGCCGCAAACAAAGGTGGGGGTGTCCTTATCCTTCGCGGGGGCGGAGATGACAACCTTCTTTGCGCCGGCGGCGAGGTGAGCGCTGGCCTTCTCGGTGGTGCAGAACACGCCGGTAGACTCCACAACGTAGTCCGCGCCGCACTCGCTCCACTTAATGTCGGCCGGGTTCTTCTCGGCATAGACGGAGATTGCACGGCCGTTCACAACCAGCTTGCCGTCCTTCGCTTCGATGGAGCCTTCGAACTTGCCGTGGATCGTGTCATACTTGACCATGTAGACCATGTAGTCCAGATCGATAAACGGATCATTGATGCCGACGACCTCGAACTTCTCGGGCTGAGAGACCGCCGCGCGGAACACCAGACGGCCGATACGGCCGAAACCATTGATGCCAACTTTGATAGCCATAAATGATTACCTCCACTGTTTTTAATCTTTTTCTATTCTATAATGTTTTCCGGAAAACTTCAAGAAGTTTGTCAATTTATTAACCGTTCCTTTACGACTTTCGTGATCTTCCACAAAAGGGGCAGGCCCCGCGCCGGGAAACCTGTCCGGTTTCGCCGCCCCGGTTTCATCGGCTCCTCCAAAAAAAGACAAAATTCCTCTGAAAGGCGGTTTCCACGATGAACTCCCACCACACGCCCACCCCCGATCCGGCGGTTTCCGCCGTTTCCGATTCGTCTTCCCGCCGTCCCCTTTCACTGCGGGAGGAGGGCCGGCAGCGGGAACGACTGGCCGTATATTTCCTTTCCCTGCCTCCCGGCGCTCCGGACTGTCTTGCCGGAAAGCCCGGGGACGATTATCGCCGGGCGGCACGGGAGCTTTCCTCGCTGGAGCTTTCCTCTGTGCTGCAGCTTGCCGGACGGAGCCGGCCCCTGCGCTGCGGGGACGCGGCCGCGTTGTTCCGCGCCGTAGCTCAGGCGGCGGCCCGGCGGCTGGCGGATCAGAAAATCGAACTGACCGCCGAACTGCCGGACGCCCCTGTCATAACGACGATGGAACCCCGGCTGGCGGTTTTCTCCCTGCTCCGTCTGTTTCGGGAGGCAACCGCCTTTCCGCGGGAGGGCCGGGTGCTTTTTCGGCTCCGGGCCTGCCCGGAACGGCTGCTTTTCACCGTAGCGGGGGGACCGGGATTTTCGACGGCGCCTACCATGGCGCTGATCCGGGAGACGGCCCGCCTCCACGGAGGCGGGGCTGTTTTTTCAGAGGACGGCGTTGCCTTCTCTTTCACCCGGAACGCGGGGGCCGCCGTCGGATTTTTCGATCCGCCGACTCCGGAGGCGCTTCGCGCTCCTCTTTCCCCCGTCACGCTTGAGCTGTACTGACCGGCCGCACCGGCCCAAAGCGGGACGGCGCCCGAAAAATCCCCCCAAAATATCCATTTCCGGATTTTTCAGGCGATACGGGTCAAACTAAAGGGAGCGCGGCGGCCTTTCGCCGCGTCAATCGGAAAAGCAGGAGCGACTGACATGCCACCAAAAACGATGAAAAACGCCAAGAAGAACCCTTCCGGGCCGCCGAAGCCCTCTCTGTTCGCCCGGTTCCTGAACGGCGTGGAACGGGTGGGAAACCGCCTGCCCCATCCGGTCACGCTGTTTTTCCTGTTCGCCCTCGCCGTGGTGCTGATCTCCGCCCTGTGCGCCGCGCTGGGTGTTTCGGCCACCGGCGAAACCATCGACCCGCAGACCCTCCAGCTCACCGAACGGACGGTCCGCACGGTCAGCCTTCTGAGCCGGGACGGGATCGTATATATGCTCACCAGCGCGGTGAAAAATTTCACCGATTTCGCCCCGCTCGGCGTGGTGCTGGTCACCATGCTGGGGGTGGGCTGCGCCGAGGGGAGCGGCTTTCTTTCCGCCGCGCTGAAAAAGATGGTCGCGGTCACTCCACGGCGGATGCTTACTCCGTCGCTGGTGTTTCTCGGCGTACTTTCCAATATTGCGACGGATATCGGCTATGTGGTGCTCATCCCCATCGGGGCGCTGATTTTCCTCGCCTGCGGAAGGCATCCTCTGGCCGGACTGGCCGCCGCCTTTGCCGGGGTATCCGGCGGGTACAGCGCCAACCTGCTGATCGGCGCCCTGGATCCGCTGCTGGCCGGCATCAGCACCGAAGCGGCGCATCTGGTGGATCCGGATATTGCCGTGCTGGCGACCGACAACTGGTTTTTTATGATCGTTTCCACCTTTGTGATCGTGGCAATCGGCACCTTGGTCACCGACAAGATCGTGGAGCCGCGGCTGGGCGCTTTCGGGATAACGGATGGCCGCGCTCCCGGCACGCACGGGACAGTGCCCACCGCCGGTTCCGCCGTTCCCGGCGGACAGGACGGTCAGGATGACCTGTCCGCCGCCCTGACCAAGCGGCAGGCCAAGGCGCTGAAGGCCGCTTTTGCCACCCTGCTGCTCCTGACGGCGGGACTGGTCGCCGCCGCCATTCCCCGCACCTCCCTGCTGCGCAATCCGGAGACCGGCAGTCTGACCACCGGCGCACCGCTGATAAACGGCCTCATCCCTTTGATTACGCTGTTGTTCTTCATCCCCTCGGTGGTATACGGCCGCATCGCCGGAACTTATCGGAATGAGAAGGACGTATGCGGCCAGCTGGAAAAGAATATGGCGACGATGGGCAGCTATATTGTGCTGGTTTTTGCCGCCGCGCAGTTCATCAGCTATTTCGGCTACAGCAATCTGGGGACCATCCTCGCTATCCGGGGGGCGGATTTTCTCCAGTCCGCCGGGGTGAGCGGGCCGGTATTGATGATCCTGTTCATTCTGCTGACCGCACTGCTCAATCTGGTGATGGGATCCGCCTCGGCCAAATGGACCATCCTGGCCCCTGTTTTTGTCCCCATGTTCCTGATGCTGGGGTATTCCCCCGCACTGACGCAGGTAGCCTATCGGATCGGTGATTCCTGCACCAACCTGATCTCCCCCCTGATGTCCTACTTCGCGATGGTGGTGGTATTCGCCAAAAAATACGATCAGAAGGCGGGGATCGGCACCCTGATCTCCATGATGCTTCCTTACAGCCTGTTCTTTCTGGCCGCCTGGTCCCTGCTGCTGGTCATCTGGATGCTGACCGGCCTGCCTCTCGGCCCCGGAGCGGGACTGTTTGCGTAAAGCGGGCGGTTTTGTCCGTCTGCTCGTCCTGTGCGCGGCGGAACGCATTCGGCGTCATTCCGGTGATCCGCCGGAAGCACTGGGAAAAATAGGATTGGGAAGCGAAGCCGCTGAAGGACGCGATTTTGGCAATGTTCATATCGGTGGTTCCCAGCAGAGTTTTGCTCTCCTCAATCCGCCGCGCAATCAGGTAATTGATGGGAGAAATCCCATAATCCCCGGCAAAGCTGTGCGCCAGATGGTATTTGTTCACATGGAGCTCGTCGGCCAGCGTCTGCAAGGTAATCGCCTCCTGAAAATGGTCGTCAATATATCGCTTGGCGGCGCTGCTGACCGCCCGCAGCCGGCGGGAGGGCACCACCGACAGGGTAAAATCGGCCAGACGCATCATCAGGATAATCATGACCTCCAGCAGATTCTGACAGACGGTTTCGTGACAGGGGGCTTTGGTCTCCATCTCCCGCAGCATGGTTTTCAGATACCAGTTCATCCGGTCGGCCTGCTCCTGATAATGGTAAAGACGGTAACTGCTCGCCGCCCCCATCGAGCCGAAGGTGAATATTACGTCGTCCACGCCCAATACTATATACTCCAGCGGATGATCCTCCAGAGAAGTTTCGGTATGCTCCACATGAGGATTGACAATCACCAGGTCGTTTTCGCGGATATCAAACGTATCGTTCTCCACCAGAAAGCGCCCTCTCCCCCGAAGAACGTAAATGAATTCCGAAAAATGATGGGCATGCATGGTGCTGTGCCAGTCCCGCTCATATTTGGCGGCTGTGATATACAGCAATTTGGCGGACGGTCGGTCGTCGCCCGGCGTTTCCATCGCATACAGTCGGTTGCTCACAAATAACGACCTTCTTTCTTTTGGAAGGGAATTCCTGTTAACGCTTTAACATTTTACTATATTGCGTTCATAAAGACCCGTAATCAGCGATTCGCCAGCCCTTGTTCCCCATTTCCTTTCTTCCCTCTATTATACACCTTGGCACATTCATTAACAAGATATCCAGAAATTTCGATAAAGTAAGAAATAACCTGAACGGAATGCTTGAAAATCTACGAGATAAAGCAAAGAAATGGCAAGAATTCTTTCACAAATCGATTTTTCAATGGACAAAAGCGACAAAATACACAATAAATATAAAAAATGTCGCAACATTGGAATTGAATCAACTGCAAAAGTCCGTATACTGAAAGACAGAGGGACGCTTCCCCTCCCGGCGACGCTTCCAAAAGGAGGCGTGCGGGCAGCGGAGGCTCCCGAACGATCCGACATGAACGATGAAACCCGAAACCTACCAAGCAAGGAGGAAAAGGTATGAAAAAAGCACTCTCTCTGATCCTGGCGGCGGCGATGACCGCCGGCATCCTGTCCGGATGCACGAAGAAAGACGAGGATTCCTCGGGCGCAGGCAGCAGTAACCAGACCCTGAAGGTCGCCGCGATTGAAACCGCTTACGGCGCGGACATGTGGAAGGAAATCGTCGCCGCGTTCGAAAAGGCCAACCCCGGCGTGAAGGTGGAGCTGACCATCGACAAGAATCTGGAGGACGTCATCAGCCCGAAAATGAAGTCCGGCGATTATCCCGACGTCGTGCATCTGGCGGTCGGCCGCACCGCGGCTTTGACCGAAACCATGACCAAGGACAACGCCATCCGTGATCTGAGCAGCATGCTCGAGCTGACCGTTCCGGGCGAGGACGTGAAGGTAAAGGACAAAATCGTCTCCGGCTTTCTGGATACGCTGGTCACCAACCCGTATTCGGACGGCAAAACCTATCTTGCCCCGATGTTCTACGGGCCCTGCGGTCTGTTCTATGACGAAGCGTTCCTGAAGTCCAAGGGCTGGAGCGTTCCCACTACTTGGGACGAGATGTGGGCGCTGGGCGACAAGGCCAAAGCGGAAGGCATCGCACTGTTCACCTATCCCACCACCGGCTACTTCGACGCATTCTTCTACGCGCTGCTGAACGAAACCGGCGGCCCCGACTTCTTCAACCGCGCTATGCAGTATGAGAAAGGCATCTGGGATACCGATGAAGCGAATCAGGCCTTCTCTATCGTAGAAAAACTCGCTTCCTACACCGAAAAGACCACCGTTGCCAACGCGAACGATTCCAACTACCTGAAAAACCAGCAGCTCATCCTCGATCACAAGGCGCTCTTCATGCCGAACGGCACCTGGGTGGTAGGGGAAATGAAGGACGCGCCCCGCGCCGACGGTTTTGAATGGGGCTTTACCGCCCTGCCGGCCGTAAAGGAAGGCGGCGACCGCTATTCCTACACCTTCTTCGAGCAGGTATGGAGCCCGAAGCAGGCGAAAAACCCGGAACTCGCCGATAAATTCATGGCGTATCTCTATTCCGACGAAGCCGCGAAGATTTTCGCCAAGGCCGGCGCGATCCAGCCGATCAAGGGCGTCAGCTCCATGCTGGAAGGCGACAACAAGATGTTCTACAGCATCTATGACAACGGCGCGAAGGCCGCCATGGGCGGTTTTGCCACCACCGAAGCGGTGGAGGGCGTAAGCATGAAGGACGCGCTGTTCGGCACCGTAGACAGCATCGTCAGCGGTGAGAAGACCGTGGCCCAGTGGAAGGAAGCCGTCAACAAAGCGAACGACGCCCTGCGCGCGGCGCTGAAATAGGATACAGCTTCTTCTCATAAGCACAAACCTTTAAATATCCGCCGAGACCGTTCGTCGGCACTACCGGAAACGGACACTGGAAAAGGCTGCTGCGAAATGGCAGGCGCTGCGAAAGGCATACGCTTGCGTTTCGCGGCAGCTTTTTTAAAGAAATCCCGTTTTCCAGCTTCTCTTCTCCTCAACGCTTCAAGAGAAAGGATGATATACGCATGTACAAACAGAAGGGACGCGGCCGGTTCGTCTTTCTCTGCGTGGCACCGGCCGTTATTCTGTTCACCGTTTTCATGGTGATCCCCACCCTGCAGGTGTTCTGGCTCTCCCTGTTTAAATGGGGCGGCTATTCCGCCGAGGGAAAGACCTTTGTCGGCCTGAGCAATTTTCAGAAACTTCTGGGAGATGAGAAATTTCTGAAATCCTTCCAGAACACCATTCTGCTGATCGTACTGGTGACGATCGTCACCTTTGCTTTCGCTCTGGTCTTCGCCGGTATTCTGACCAGGGAGAAAATCAAGGGGCAGAATTTTTTCCGCATCATCTTTTACATCCCGAACATCCTCTCGGTGGTGGTTATCGCCGCCATTTTCAACGCAATCTACGACCCGAACAGCGGGCTGCTCAACAGCATCCTCAGTCTGTTCCGCAGCGTGAAGGACAATCCCGTCCTTTGGCTGGGCGACCGGAAACTGGTGGTGTTCAGTTTGGCCGGGGCGATGGTATGGCAGGCGATCGGCTATTACATGGTCATGTACATGGCGAGCATGTCCGCCGTACCCGAGAGCCTGTATGAAAGCGCCTCGCTGGAGGGTGCGGGACGGGTCCGCCAGTTTTTCCAGATCACCATCCCGCTGATCTGGACCAATATCCGCACCACCCTGACCTTCTTCATTATCAGCTCGATCAACCTGAGCTTCCTGTTCGTCAAGGCGATGACCAGCGGCGGGCCGGACGGCGCGAGCGAGGTATTCCTGAGCTATATGTACCAGCAGGCGTATACCAACTCGTCCTACGGCTACGGCATGGCGATCGGCGTGGTCGTCTTCCTGTTCTCCTTTGCGCTGTCGGCGATTGTGAACGCCGTCACCAAGCGGGAACCGCTGGAATATTAAAGGAGGGAGCGCAATGAACACACCGAACACACCGAAAAACAAAAAAAGCATGAGCGCGGAAACCCTCTTCAAGATTTTTGTCTATGTCGCGCTGATTACCTTCGCAATCACCATCATCGTACCGGTCGGCTGGGCGTTTCTCGCCTCCGTTAAGGAAAACTCCGAATTTTACGGCAGTCCCTGGGCTCTTCCCAAGGGCTTCCACTTCCAGAACTTCGTGGACGCGTTTGAAAAGGCCAACATGGGGCAGTATTTCCTGAACTCCGCCATTGTGACGGCGGTGGGGCTGGCGATTCTGCTGGTGGTGGCCCTGCCTGCGGCGTATGTGCTCGCACGGTATCGCTTCCCCGGCCGGAAGGTGCTGAACGTGGCCTTCATGGGCGGCCTGTTCATCAATGTGAACTATATCGTGGTGCCGATCTTCCTGATGCTGGTGGACGCCAACGCGTTGGTCGGCGATACGGTTTTCACCAACAACCTTTTTATCGTGGCGCTGATCTACGCTTCCACCGCCCTTCCCTTCACCATCTACCTGCTTTCAGGGTATTTCGCCACCCTCCCGAAGGATTACGAAGAGGCCGCCTATGTGGACGGCAGCGGCTATTTCCGTACCATGGTGCAGATTATCATGCCGATGGCCAAGCCCAGCATCATCACGGTGATCCTCTTCAACTTCCTGTCCTTCTGGAATGAATACATCATCTCCATGACCCTGCTGACCGACGAATCGGTCAAAACCCTGCCGGTCGGGCTGATGAACCTGATGAAGGCGCAGAACGCCGCCGCACAGTACGGGCAGATGTACGCCGGTCTGGTCATCGTCATGCTGCCGACCCTGATTCTGTATATCATGGTGCAGAAAAAGCTGACGCAGGGCATGACGGTCGGCGGCCTGAAGGGCTGACGCCGGCGTCTTCCGCCATATGGAAAGGACGGTATGACTATGAAACTTGTGAAAGCAATCGCCGCGCTGGCGGTGTTTATCGTCAGTCTGGCGCTGATTATCGTGGGGCAGATGAACACGGGGGCGCAATGGCTCGGGCTGATGCTGGTCGGTCTCGCAGGGCTGCTCCTGCTGCTGTGGCTTTATAACCGCCGCTACACCCGCGCCGACCGCGAGCAGAAAAAGAAAAGCCGGCAATCCCGCTGACCGGCCCCCATAAGCCATCGTCATTTGCAAGGTTTCCGGCCGGAGGACCGGACGGGGCCCGAAAGGAGATCGTCATGAGCAAGGACCGCATCAACCGCGGACGCGTTACCATCCCGACCGATCTGGACGTCGTGCCGCAGACGCTGGAACTGATGAACCTCTGGGGAGCGGACGCCGTACGCGACTGCGACGGCACCGACTTCCCCGAGGCGCTGAAAAATGTGGACGCCAAGGTATACTCCACCTATTACACCACCCGCAAGGATAACGCCTGGGCCAAGGCCAACCCGGAAGAAATCCAGCAGATGTACCTGATGACCCCGCACCGCACGGCGGAATCGGATTCGCTCTCCATCCATCTGATGGCGGGGCTGTATCCCGACATGCTGGCGGTGAACAGCCGGGATGACATCCGCCGCTGGTGGGAGGTCATCGACCGCACCGCCGGAGAGATCGTTCCGCCGGAGCATTGGAGCTACAGCGAGGAGACCGGGGACGTGACCATCGCCCCCGCCGCGCCGTTCCATGAGTATACGGTCAGCTTTCTGGCCTATATTCTCTGGGACCCGGTGCATATGTACAACGCCGTCACCAACGACTGGAAGGATGTAGAGCACCAGATCACCTTCGATGTGCGCCAGCCCAAGACCCATGCCTTTACGATGGAACGGCTCCGCCGCTTTATCGACGAGCATCCCTATGTGGATGTCATCCGCTTTACCACCTTCTTCCACCAGTTCACCCTGATATTCGACGAGCTGGCGCGGGAAAAATATGTGGACTGGTACGGCTATTCCGCCAGCGTCAGCCCCTATATCCTCGAGCAGTTCGAGCGGGAGGCCGGATACAAATTCCGGCCGGAATTCATCATCGATCAGGGGTATATGAACAACACCTACCGGGTTCCCAGCCGGGAATTCCGGGATTTTCAGGCCTTCCAGCGGCGGGAGGTCGCCAAGCTGGCGAAGGAGATGGTGGACATCACCCACGCCTGCGGCAAGGAAGCGATGATGTTTCTGGGCGACCACTGGATCGGCACCGAACCGTTCATGGAGGAATTCCCCTCCATCGGGCTGGACGCGGTGGTAGGAAGCGTGGGCAACGGCGCGACCCTCCGGCTGATCAGCGATATCCCCGGAGTAAAATACACCGAGGGCCGCTTCCTCCCCTATTTCTTCCCCGATACCTTCCACGAAGGCGGGGATCCGGTGAAGGAAGCCAAAATCAACTGGGTGACGGCCCGCCGGGCCATCCTCCGCAAGCCGATCGACCGGATCGGCTACGGCGGCTATCTCAAGCTCGCGCTGGAATTTCCGGAATTTATCGACTATGTGAAGAGCGTGTGCGACGAGTTCCGGGTGCTGTATGAAAACATCCGCGGCACCACCCCCTTCTGTGTGAAAAAAGTCGCGGTGCTCAACTGCTGGGGAAAAATGCGGGCGTGGGGCAACCACATGGTGCATCACGCGATCTATTATAAGCAGAACTACTCCTACGCCGGGATCATTGAAGCGCTGAGCGGCGCACCTTTCGACGTGCGGTTCATCAGCTTTGACGATCTCCGGGAGAATCCCGCCCTGCTGGACGACGTGGATGTGGTGCTCAACGTCGGGGACGCTTACACCGCCTATTCCGGCGGAGAAAACTGGCTGGACGCGGAGATCGTCTCCCTTCTGCGGCAGTTTGTCTACCGGGGCGGCGGCTTCATCGGCGTGGGCGAGCCCGCCGCCTGCCAGCATGAGGGCCGCTTCTTCCAGCTGGCCGGGGTGCTTGGGGTGGAAGAGGAAACCGGCTTCACCCTTTCTCTGGACAAGTACAACTGGGAGGAACATCCCCATTTTATCACCGCCGACTGTGAAAAGGACGGCAAGGCCATCGATTTCGGCGAAGGGAAGAAGAATGTCTACGCGCTGGAAGGCGCGCAGGTGCTTCGCCAGATCGACAAGGGCGTGCAGCTCGCGGTGAACGACTTCGGCGGCGGACGCGGCGTATACATCAGCGGGCTGCCCTACAGCTTTGAAAACTCCCGTCTGCTCTACCGCGCCATCCTCTGGGCGGCGCACGGGGAGGACGGGCTGCACGAGTGGTTCAGCGAAAACTACAACGTCGAGGTACACGCTTATGTCAAGAACGGGAAATACTGCGTGGTGAACAACACCTATGAGCCGCAGGATACCGTGGTCTACCGCGGGGACGGCAGTTCCTTCCCCCTCCATCTCGACGCCAATGAGATTCGCTGGTACGAAATCGGCTGACCGGAAATGCCCAAAATGGACGAACAGACGAAAGAGATAAATCTATCGGCGGAACCGACATCCCCGGCCTATAGCCAATTTGGATGAGCATGTGGTAAAATACAAATAAGCCAAGAGACAGGGCGGCTGCTCCCACCAGGGGGAAGCGGCCCTGTTGCGCGATACGAAGAGAACGGACAACGCGGAAAGGATGAATAAACGATGAAAAAACCGGTACTGGTCGTCATGGCGGCGGGCATGGGTTCGCGGTACGGCGGTCTCAAGCAGATCGACCCGGTGGGAAGCCACGGCGAGGTGATTGTTGACTACTCCATCTACGACGCGCTGCGCGCCGGCTTCGAGAAAGTAGTTTTCGTCATCAAAAAGGAAATCGAAGAGGACTTTTACGAGGTGATCGGCCGTCGGATGGAAAAGCTGGCGAAGGTGGACTATGCCTTCCAGCGTCTGGACGATCTGCCGGCAGGCTACAGCGTCCCGGAGAACCGGACCAAACCCTGGGGTACCGCGCAGGCGATCTACAGCATCCGCGGCGTGGTGGACGCGCCCTTCGCGGTCATCAACGCCGACGACTATTACGGCCCCCACGCGTTCCAGCTCATCTACGACCAGCTTGCCTCCCTGCCGGAGAACGGAGACACCCTGCCCTTCTGCATGGTGGGCTACCGGCTGAAGAACACCCTGACCGAATACGGCCATGTGGCCCGCGGGGTCTGCTCGGTGGATGACAACGGCGTCCTGCGCGAAGTAACGGAACATACCCATATCGAAAAGACGACGGACGGCGCCCGCTTCACCGAGGACGGCGGCGAGACCTGGACCTCCCTCGATCCCGAGACGGTAGTTTCCATGAATCTGTGGGGCTTTACCCCCGGTCTGCTGGATGAGATCGGGGCGCGCTTCCCGGCCTTCCTCGATCAGGCGCTGAAAACCGACCCGATCAAAGGAGAATACCAGCTTCCCACCGTGGTGAACGCTCTGCTGCAGGAGGGGAAAGCCTCCGTCCGGGTGCTGACCAGCCCCGACAAATGGTGCGGTGTGACCTATAAGGAGGACAAGCCCGCGGTGATGGAGGCCATCGCCGAAAAGCACCGCTCCGGCCTGTATCCCGCTCCCCTCTGGAAATAACACGACGTGCCAACATGCGCGACGCGTCAACATGCGCTATGCGCATGTCATGCACATAGAGAAAGGTTGATGAATTATGTCCACCAATACGGTCCGCCCCACGGCGGACGTATTCGCCGCCTTTGATTTCGGCGGAGAGGTCGCCGGTGCGGTACGGTACGGCCAAGGCCATATCAACGATACCTTCGCCGCCTATGTCCAACTGCCGGACGGCAGCCCCCGCCGCTTTATCCTGCAGCGGATCAACACCTCGATCTTTAAAAATCCCGATCAGCTCATGGCCAACATTCAGGGGGTAACGGCTTTCCTTCGGAAAAAGATCGCTGCCGCGGGCGGCGATCCGGAGCGGGAGACCCTGAACGTCCTTCCCACCCGGGACGGGAAACTGTATTATACCGATTCCGAGGGCGGCGCGTGGCGCTGTTATCCCTTCATCGAGGGCGGCTACTGCCTGCAGGCGGCCGAGACCCCCTCGCAGTTTGCCGCGGCGGGCCGCAGCTTCGGCCGCTTCCTCCGTCTGCTGGAGGATTACCCCGCCGACACGCTGTATGAAACCATTGAGAAATTCCACGACACCCGCAACCGCCTGAAGAACTTCAAGGCGGCGCTGGCGGCCGATCCGCTCGGCCGGGCGAAGGACGTACAGCCGGAAATCCAGTTCGTACTGGACCGGGAGGCCGACTGTGCCGTGCTGATGGACCTGCTGGAAGCCGGAAAGCTCCCCCTGCGGGTGACCCACAACGATACCAAGCTGAATAACATCATCCTGGATGGGGAAACCGGCGAAGGGCTCTGCGTGATCGATCTCGACACCATTATGCCGGGACTGGTTCTGAATGATTACGGCGATTCCATCCGCTTCGGCGCGACCACCGCCGCCGAGGACGAGCGGGATCTCGACAAGGTACATTTTGACCGGGCGCTGTACACCGCCTATACCGAGGCGTACCTCGGCGCGGCCGGCGAGGCGCTTACCCCAATGGAGAAGGAATACCTCCCCTGGGGCGCCAAGCTGATGACGCTGGAATGCGGCATCCGCTTCCTCACCGACCATCTGGAGGGGGACACCTACTTCAAGATTCACCGCGAGGGTCACAATCTCGACCGCTGCCGCACCCAGTTCAAGCTGGTGGCGGAAATGGAGGAGTCCTTCGACTTCATGCACGACGTGGTGCGGCGCTTCGACAGCACACGCTGACCGTTCCTCCGCATTTCAAAAATCCCGCCCCGGATTTCTCCGGGGCGGGATTTTTCATATAGTCGGATTCCTCACTGCATCCTGTTCAGGGCTGATCTCCCTTTTTCTTCGGCTGCTCCGTGCCGCCGTGACACATCCCGGCGGAGGGGCAGTTTACACAGCCGCAGCCGCAGGAGGAACGGCCCTTTCTTTTATCACGGCGCAGCTTGAGAAGAATCAGGACGACAGCCGCCGCTATAAGCGCTCCGATCAGGAGCGTCCCCCCGTTCGCCGTTAGAAATTCCAGCATGACGGATTCCCCCTTTCAGGAACAACGCGTCGATTTTTCGGTTCAGGCTTTTACTTTTGCTTTCAGGCCCTGACTCTCCTTATAGGGACGGAAGAGCATGAACAGAAGGAAAGCAAGGACAAGGAAGGCGGCGGCCGCGCCCATCGCGTTGCCGTGGCCGGTAAACAGCATGCCCAGTTGATACACGATCAAGGCGATCGCATACGCGAACACACACTGGTAGCCGATAGCGAAAAGGGTCCATCTGGCGCTGTTCATTTCCCTCTTGATCGCGCCCATCGCGGCGAAGCAGGGGGCGCACAGAAGGTTGAAGATCAGGAAAGAATAGGCGGCGAGCGGCGAAAACACCTCGCGCATATTCACCCAGATCTGCCAGCCGTTTTCCGCCACCTCTTCGAATCCGCCGAAGAGCACGCCGAAAGTGCCGACCACATTTTCCTTGGCAATCAGGCCGGTGATGGTTGCCACCGCGCCTTGCCAATGCCCCCAGCCGAGCGGGATGAAAATCCAGGCGATCGCGCTGCCGATCGTGGCAAGAACGGAATTATTAAGGTCCTCCACCATCCCGAAGCTGCCGTTTTCAAAACCGAACGCCTGCAGAAACCAGAGGATAATCGCGGAAAGCAGGATAATCGTACCGGCCTTCTTGATAAAGGACCAGCCGCGCTCCCACATGGAGCGGAGCACATTTCCCACCGTCGGCCAGCGGTATGCCGGGAGCTCCATGACGAAGGGCGCGGGGTCGCCGGCAAACATTCTGGTCTTTTTCAGCATGATGCCCGAAACGATAATGGCGGCAATCCCCACAAAATACGCGCTGGGGGCCACCCACCACGCACCGCCGAACAGCGCGCCGGCGATCAGGGCGATGATCGGGAGCTTCGCCCCACAAGGGATAAAGGTGGTGGTCATAATGGTCATTTTCCGGTCGCGGTCGTTTTCAATTGTTCGGGAGGCCATAATGCCGGGAACGCCGCAGCCGGTGCCGATCAGCATCGGGATAAAGGACTTGCCCGACAGGCCGAACTTCCGGAAAATCCGGTCCATGACGAACGCGATACGCGCCATATAGCCGCAGCTTTCCAGAAAGGCGAGGAAAAGGAAGAGCACCAGCATCTGGGGTACAAAGCCCAGCACCGCGCCCACGCCGCCGACAATGCCTTCCAGAATCAGGCCCTTCAGCCAGTCGGCGCAGTGGATCGCATCCAGTCCGCCCTCCACAAGAACCGGGATGCCGGGAACCCATACGCCGTATTCCGCAGGATCCGGCTCTTCAACAGCGGCGGCCTCCTGATAGGAAGCATACGTCACGGGAATTTCCTTCTCCACATTTCCGTCGTCGTCGTACAGGACGGCGGTGGCCGTCAGGTCGGTTGCCGCGTCGGGCGGGAGGCCCGCCCTTTCCGCGGCCGCTTCGAAAGCCTCCACAACCGCCCCGGGTTCGACGTACGCCTCGCTCGCTTCTTCATAGGAGGCGCTGCCGATCCCGAACAGGTGCCAGCCATCCCCAAACACGCCGTCGTTCGCCCAGTCGGTCGCCCAGGTGCCGACGGTGGTAACGGAAACGAAATAAACCACGAACATTACCACCGCAAAAATCGGCAGAGCCAGCCACCGGTTGGTCACAACCCTGTCGATCTTATCCGAAGCGGAGAGTTTCCCTTTGTTCTTCTTATGGTAACAGCTCCGAATAATCGACGCGATATAGAGATACCTCTCGTTAGTGATGATGCTTTCCGCATCGTCGTCCTGTTCCTGCTCGGCGGCGAGGATATCCTGCTCGATATGGTTCAGCACCGGCGAATCCAGCTTGAGCTGCTCCAGCACCTTTTCGTCCCGTTCAAAAATCTTGATGGCGTACCAGCGCTGCTGCTCAGCCGGCAGAGTATGTACCGCCGCTTCTTCAATGTGGGCGATGGCGTGCTCCACCGGGCCGCTGAAGCGATGCTGCGGGACGGTCTTGCTGCCGGAGGCGGCGCGGACGGCTTCCTCCGCGGCCTCCATCACACCGGTTCCCTTCAGCGCGGAAATCTCGACCACCGGGCAGCCCAGCTCGCGGGAAAGCTCCCCCACCTCGATCCGATCCCCGTTTTTCTTTACCACATCCATCATATTGACAGCGACCACTACCGGAATGCCCAGCTCGGTGAGCTGGGTGGTCAGATAAAGGTTTCGCTCCAGATTGGTGCCGTCGATGATGTTCAGAATGGCGTCGGGGCGCTGGCCGACCAGATAGTTTCTCGCCACAACCTCCTCCAGCGTATAGGGGGAGAGCGAATAGATGCCGGGAAGGTCCATAATAATCACATTGTCGTGCTTTTTCAGCCGGCCTTCCTTTTTCTCCACCGTAACGCCCGGCCAGTTCCCCACAAACTGGTTGGCGCCGGTCAGTGCGTTGAACAGGGTAGTTTTCCCGCTGTTCGGGTTGCCCGCAAGGGCGATTCGGATATCCATGCCGCGTTCTTTCCTTTCCCTTATGAATTAGCGAAGGCTAACTCCTCCGCCGAAAAAAGCGGGGCCGCCGTTTTGAGCTACCGCCGGCTCCCCATTTCACCGGAAGCGCCTTATTCCACCTCGATCATTTCCGCGTCTCCCTTGCGGATAGACAGCTCATATCCCCGCACGGTCACTTCCACCGGATCGCCCAGAGGCGCAACCTTCCGCACATGAACCTCCGTGCCCTTGGTAACGCCCATGTCCATAATCCGGCGGCGAACCGCGCCTTCACCGTGAAGCTTTACGACCGTCACCGTATCGCCGATCTTTGCCTGTCTTAACGTTTTCATGCTGTTTCCTCCTCACCTGTTACGCTCTGCGCGCCGGAATGGCCCTTGAAAAACTCTGTCAGACCATGATTTTTCCGGCCATTTCCCGGCTGACAGCCACCCGGGATTCCTTCACGTTCACGATAAGATTTCCGCCAATGGCGGAAATCACCGTGACGTTCCCGCCGACGACAAAGCCCAGATTTTCCAGATGCGCCCGTACTTCCGGCTTGCCGCCTACTTTCCGGATCACCGTTTCTTCCCCAACATTGGCAAGCGTCAACGGCATCATTTTCACACCTTCGTTCCGCAGTAAGTTTAGACTAACTGCAAGCTGTAAATATAGGTTAGCTTTTCCTAACCGATACAATATTAGCGCAGACTAACCGATTTGTCAAGTAAATTTTTTCTTTCGGCGTTTCGGTGTCTTCCCGCGTCCGCCCGGGGACGGAATACCGGGCGTAGAGAGACCGATCTCCTTTCCCCGCATTTTCTCTGCGCTTTTCTGCTTCCCGGAAGAATCCTCTCCCGTTTTTCCATTTCTTCAGAAACAGGTTTACAAAAGGGATGCCGGCGCACTCCTTATTATTGGGAGGCTTCCGGTATCCCGTCGTCCGCCGCCGGGGCGACGCTGCCGGAAAAGCGTATCCTTCCCAATCAAAGGAACCACAAAAATAAAAAGGAGGACAAAAGCATGGAAATCAAAGGCATTGATGTGGCGACATTTCAGGGCGAGATCGAATGGAAAAAGGCGGCGGCGGACGGCGTGGACTTTGCCATGATCCGGGTCGGCGGACGCGGATACGGCAGCGGAGCCATCTATGAAGACGCCCGGTTTGCGGACAATCTCCGCGAAGCGGAAGCGGCGGGCGTGGACTGCGGCGTATACTTTTTCAGTCAGGCGATCAGCGAGACGGAGGCGCGGGAAGAAGCGCGGTATGTACTGGACCGGCTGAGCGGCCATACGCTGGCTTATCCGGTAGCGATCGACACCGAATGGATCAGCGATTCAAACGGCGGACGGGCAAACAGCCTGAGCAGAACCGCGCGCACCGACATCGTTAACGCATTCTGTACCGAAATAAAGGCCGGCGGATATTATCCTCTGGTGTACGCGGACAAAAACTGGCTGACCAATCATCTGGAATCCGCCCGTCTGATCGCGGACGTATGGCTGGCGCAGTACAACGATAAGCCGACCTACACCGGCAAATTCACGATGTGGCAGCACAGCAGCAAGGGCCGCGTAGCGGGATTCCGGGGCAATGTGGATCTGGACGTCTGTTATGTGGATTATCCGGCCCTTATCCGGGCGGCGGGTCTGAACGGGCTGGGCAAACCGGAGCCGGAGCCAGAACCCGCGCCAGAACCGGAGCCGGACACGGCGATGAAGGCCGGAGACGCGGTACGGTACGCCGGACGCCTGTACGGAGACAGCTACGGCGGCAATCCCGGCAAAACCGTGGATGGAACCTTCACGGTGGACCGGGTGATCGAAGGCCGGGCGTATGGGGTGCATATCGCTTCGGGCTGGCTGGAATCGGCGAAATGCCGGAAGCCCGTCCCCGCGGAGAGTGCGCCTTCCGAGGCGGAAAAGCCCGCAGAACCCGCCAGCCCCGCAAAGCCCGCCCTCCGCGTCGGCGCGCGGGTACGGTGCAGCGGCGTCCGGGTACACGCTACGGCGACCGGAGACGGCGCGGGCAAAACCGTGTCCGGGGAGTACGAGGTCACCCGTTATCTGCCGGGCCGCCCCTACGGCGTGCATATCGGCGGACTGGGGTGGGTCCGGCCGGAAGAGTGCGGGGTGGTCGGTTGATGAATACCGAAATCATCGTCGCCCTGCTCGCGCTGGCGGGAACGCTGATCGGCAGCGGCGGCGGGGTGCTGGTGTCGTCCAAGCTGACCAACTACCGCCTTCAGCAGTTGGAAAACCGGGTGGCCGAGCACAACAACTACGCCCGCCGGATGCCGGTGGTGGAAGAACAGATCAAGGTCATCAACCATCGAGTGGCAGATTTGGAAGCGCATGAAGAAAGGAGCAATAGAGGATGAACATGGTGGTATTGGTGCTGATGATGGCGGTAACGGTGGAGGCGCTGGTGGAATACGGCAAGAGTATCGGGAAGGCGATCATCGCCGGAGAAGCCAAAACGGCGATCACGCAGCTTTCGGCGGTTCTGATTTCGGTACTGCTCTGCTTCGCGGTGGGGGCGGATTTCTATTCCGCGCTGGGCGTTACGTTCGCGTGGCCGTGGGTCGGCAACCTGCTGACCGGGCTGTTCGCCTCCCGCGGCGCCAATTTTGTGAGCGACCTCATTGGGAAGCTGCAGGGCGCGGGAAAGACGGAATAGGATAAGCAAAAAGACCCGGCGGGATCACGGCCGTTGTGCCGCTCTCCGCCCGGTCTTTTTGTATATACGCTTGCGTTTATTCCGTCGCCTCCCTGTTTTTGCTCCGAAACCTCAGCAAGATCACGACAGCCAGAACGGCGGCCAGCACCGACGTTCCGGCAAAATTCAGCCAAAGGCCGGTGAGCCCCAGCGGCCAAAGCAGGAAAATCAGCAACACCGGAAAAATCAGAGCGGTGGACACAGACAGGATCGACGCCGGAACCGGCTTTTCAATCGCCAGCATATAGCTCTGCGTCGCGAAGGAAATCCATCGGGTAAGGTAAGTAAAACTGAACAGCTTCAGAGCGCCGGCCGCCGTTTCCATAAAGCCGGCGTCCGCTCCCTTCATAAACAGGCCGGCAATCTGCGCGGGAAAGGCAAAAATAACGAACACCGACGCCAGAGACAGGAGGGCGCTGGCGGTAAAACAGCATTTTTCAATCGCCTTCACACGGGAAAACCGCCCGGCTCCCCAGTTGTAGCCGACCGCCGGCTGGAGGGAATCGCACATGCCGTATAAAAGCGGCTGAATAAAGCCTTCCGCATACATCAGGATGCCGTAAACCGAAACGGCGGCTTCCCCACCAAAGCGAACGAGGAGCACATTCATCAGAATGGAGGTAATCCGTCCAGCGATATTGTTCAGAAAATTCGGACAGCCGGAGGCCAGAATCTGCCGAATCATATCGAAACGGAAACGGGGGCGGCAGAAACGGAGCAGCATGGTTCCCCGAAAAAACGGAACGAGAGCGACCGCCGCGCAAACGCTCATGCCGAGACAGGTAGCCAGCGCCGCTCCCCAGATTCCCCAGCGGAACACAAACAGGAACACAAACTCCAGCACGGCGCTTAAAATCGACATAAAGATATTCAGAACCATACTGCCGCGGATCTTTCCGCAGATACGCAGATAGTTATCCGTGGCGAACACAATGGTCGTAACGGGGGAACACAGCGCGTAAACCCGCAGATATTGTACCGCCAGAGCGGCAAACTCCCCTTCGGCCCCCATCAGGCGCATGAGCAGAGGCGCGGCAGCGAACAGGGCGCCGCCAATCAGGACGCCGGCGCCCACGATCATCAGACAGGCGCAGGTGAAAATATTGTTCGCCTTTTCCTCCTGCTTTTGTCCAAGACTGATCGAAATCGGCACAGAAGAACCCACGCCGATCAGGTCGGCAAGGGAAAAATTGATGATAACGAAGGGCATGGCGAGATTGAGCGCCGCAAAGGCGGTCTCCCCCAGAAAACGGCCGACGAAAACGCCGTCAATCAACTGATACAGCGCGGAGGCCAGCATACTGACCGCGCCCGGGACGGCGGCAAAGAAAAACAGCTTCAGGGGCGGCGTTTTTGTAAAGAGGGTATGGGAATTCATATCGGGTTCCTTTCGCTATGATTGTACAGAATCTTTACTTTGTGATCTTTTTCGGAATTCATCGCGCAGACAATCGGAAAAATAAGCCATTGCGTCTATAAATTCCGGCGAGAATCTCTCCAGAGCTTTCGCGATCGCCGCCTGTTCGGATTCGTAGACGGTTTTCAGAATATCGTCGGCGTAGAGCTTTCCGCTGTCGGTAAGACCAATGGTTTTCTCCCGTGTGCCTTCTTCCGGAAAAAGGCGGACGTATCCGGCCTCCGTCAGCTCCCTGATGTTGGTATTGATTGTGGTTTTCGGGATCAGCCAATCCTCGCTGATTTGTTTCTGGGAATGCGGCCGGCCATCATCCAGCGCATAGAGCAGAGCGAGGGTATTTGCTTTGATTCCGAGTTTCTTGGAAAAGAAATAGTAAGCTCCGTCAATTTTGTTGGTGGCAAGCATCAGCCTCCGGATGGATTCCACATTTTCTTTGGAATTTTTCAAAGCGCCGCCTCCATAATCCGAATTCGTACCGTGGCAGTATAATACGAATTCGGATTATTGTCAAGAAGAATCTTTTTTGCTCAAGCTATGTAAGACAAAACCGGGCCAATCCGCACAAGGCGGACTGACCCGGTTCGGCAGGAAATCCCCGCCTTGCTGTTCTTCTGTTTCACGCTGTATGGATATGTGTGGATGCGTTCTTCAAGCGCTTCCATAAAGCCCGACCGCTCTTCTGCCTGTTTACGGGTGCCATATCGCTTCGTCAGCGGCCCGCGCAGGCAGTCTCGTCCGGGACGGGTTTCGAATCGTTGCTGCTGTTCAGTCCCTCTTTGAGCCGTTGTTTTTTCTTTCCGCCATGAACAAAATCAATATCGCTCCGGCACTGACAAAACAAACTCCGATATACAGCCATATACTGGTGTCTTCACCGGTTTTAGGCGGTTGAGGATCGTCCGGATTAATCGGCAGTTCTTCTGCCTTGAACTGCCATTCCAGACTGCCAACCGCATCCTGAAACTCGTTGCCCATGGTGTTCGGAACATCCAGAACCACATTCAAATCAATATCTGCTCCCGAATAAAAGGTGCCCAGGCACACCCAGTCCGCCAGCCCATCCGTCTGATTGGCAGGCGCGGCAAACAACTCGGAATCCCCGTTCTGCGTAACGGTCAGATTCATTTGGGAGAGGAATTCTTCCGAGCCTTCCTGTGCCCCAAGAGAGCGTAAATAAATCTTTACTTTGACCTTGTTGGACACATCGTTCTTCACCACAATTTTCTGTGTCAGGGAATCGCCCGGCATAACGCCTTTGAAGTTATCAAACAGATCGGTGGGAGAATCCTCGCTTCCCGGCGCGAAGATAAACTTCTGCGCGCTGCCGTCATAGGAAACGGCGGCGTCCTTTGCAAAAGCGGGAATCGACAGGTATACAAAAGCCATCAACGCAAAAAGGCAGGAAGAAACAATTTTCAGGGCTCTTTTCATGTTTACGCCTCCTTGCCGATGGTGCCGTCCGGATTAACCGTCACGGCCCATGCGCTCGTAACGGCCTCCGCCGGTTCACTCTGAATGGCTTCCGCTAAAATTTCCAGCACCTGACCCTCTGGAAGCTCACATCTGTCGATCAAATTTGCGGTACTTGCATCAGGAGCAACAGGGGACAGATAATAGTAATATTCGCCGATTTTCAGCCAGTTTGCCGGAATCTCCATGTTAACTAAATTTTCCGGCAGACCGGTACCGCCGACAATATTGCCCTCTGCGTCTTTGCTGTATCCCACAAGCCGGACGCGGATATACGCAGGAATATCCGAAGTATTCTTTATTTTGACATTTTCTTTCACGCCTGTATCAGAATCAAAAGCCTCTTCCACTTCACAGCTTACATGGCTCGGACTAAAGGTGTTTATGACCGGTTCAGTATCCGTTGTAAGCCAGGCCAGCGTTCCGCCGATCGTACCGACAATGAGAATAAGCGAGGCACACAGCACAAGGGCTTTCACAATTAACCGGCTTTTTTTCTTCTCTTTTTTTCGGACAGGCCGTCCTTCATAAAGCATTACTGTGCCCCTCCTTTCTCATTGACCGCATGATTATAGCCATTCAGCCATTGATACTTTTCCTGTTTATTGGTACAGGTGACGGAACCGTTGGGGTTACTTTGACTGATCTCTGCTTGGCTGCTGTCAAACGTCGGTTCCCAGCGCCAGGACCAGCCGGTTTCTTCGGTGACAGTATAGATTCCCTTGGGGAGTTGCGTGATTTTCACCTCGTTGTTGCCTAAAACCGTTACGGTCATGTAATGAGCTTCATCCTCACCATTTTTAACCTTAATATTGAAAACGTACTTATCCCCTTCTAATCCGCCGTTTTTTCGGATGGTCAGAGTTCCGGAGTGAACATAGACGGTAAAATCGGGGGCGTCCAGAGTTAGTGTTTCACAAGTTCCCGGACTCGTCGGCGTAACTGTACAGGTTACATTATATTCTGTTGTTTCCGTCAGGAATGGTTTGCCGTTTTCGCCATCCGTCCAACTCCACGAGCCTTCGCTCTTCCCAGCAGGAATGCTATATGTGCCGACCAGTTTACCGTCAGTTTCCAGCGTATAGGTGATATCGACAAATTTGTTATTGCTCCCGTCAATCACATACGGCTCTGTATGTGAGAGACGTCCGGCCAAATCAGCGTTTTCACCGAGGAAAATGATTTGGTCGCCGGCAGCATACTCATACTGAATCGGAACATCTATGGTGGGAATCCCGAAATTCTCCACAAGATTGCCATCCCCGTCATAGATACCGGAATCACTGCCGTTGGTAGGGACCGCATTGCCGCCCATAAATCCATCACAACGCTGAATGGGAATTTCAACAATCAGCTTCTTGCCGGAATGGGCTTCTCCTGTAGTCTTATTCTTGCCGACCCAATTTTTGCTGAAATCAAAACCACTAACGCTGATGGTTTTTTTATCCTCCGAAGCAGTCACAGTCAGGTTTGCTGTTTCCTGTTCGTTCGTCCAGACAGGCTGGTCGTTATTGTCAAAACTGTTGCAATCGGCTGTTTTAACAATAATGCTGGAAACATCCGTATCGTCAACCAACTGGAAGTAGTCCGAGATCACGTCCTTAACGGTGGTTTCCGTGCCCAATGTGATGGAGGCCCCGCCGATCTCATCGCTGATAGACTGAAAAATATCGGACAGAGACTGCAGGTCGTCAGCAGACAGGTAATAGCTCTTGCCCCCATGAAAAGGATCCGCATTGGGATTTAAAGCGCCGCCCTTCGTCATGCTTTCAGCACTCGGATAGTTGCTGGATACATGATGGAGATACTTATTGATATTGGAGGTATAATTCGTCGGGTCAGCGCCATCAACAACGCCAATGGTATATACGGTCGTGCCCTTATCTTTCATTTCTTTTGAAACTGAAATTGTACTGTTTGCGACCGTTGTATTAAACCCATTCCCATGGTTCGGTTCACCGTCTGTAAACATAATCACTACTTTATTGCTGTCTCTATCAGCCGGAATCCCATCTATGATGGTTTTCGCATTGTTCATCCCATAATCCGCAGCCGTCGCACCGTTTGCCTGTAAACCATCGATGGTATTTTTAAGGGTATTCGCGCCGGAAGGCACGCTTGTCAATTCATTTTTTATCGTGGATTCGCTTGCATAGGTAACAATGGCGATTCGATTATCGCCTTCCTTTTCACTGGCGGAATCAATAAAACCATTTACTGCAATTTTCAGCGCATTTATTTTTTTTATGCCTGCGTTGTTGCCAAACATGCTGTCGCCGCAGTCTGTCCAAACGTTTACTATATTTTTATACTGCCATTTACCATCCTGATACCGCATCTCACACCAATATATACCGTTATTCCACCTATAGTACGCCGCATACTGAGGATCAAGATCAGCAACCGAATCTTTATCAGCGACATTTATATAGTCGTCCATTGAACCGGACGTATCGAGAACCAGCACCGTGTCGGTTGGCTTTTGCGTTACAGTGGTCATGCTGGAGCCGGTGACATAGGCTTCAAGACGGAGGGTATAAGTGCCATCCTTATTTTTGGCAACGGTCTTACTGGTTTCAACACCGGGATTATCTGTGCCGGCTTTTGAGACAGCAAGACTGCGCACCCTGCGCATAGCAGGCATGGCCGAATACAGCGGCGCAACATTTGTATAGTCGGCGCAGTCAAGCGTAACAAGGGACTCTGCGTTTTCCTGCGCAGCCGTATCTTCCGCAAAAACAAAACCCGCCGGTATCAGCACCGACACAAACACGGACAGACAAAGCAGAAGGGATAATACCTTCTTTCTCATTTTTTATCCGCCTCCTTATTCTTCCGGCCAGCCTGCCGCTGCCAATGCGTCTTCTCCGTTGTTATCCGCTTGAACGGCGCCGGCACAGACCATGATTTTCGCCTTGCTGTTTTGATAAAGGTCGCTCATATCCTTGGAAAAGGTGACGGCGGTAAACAACGGTCTGGTGCTCTGCCCTGCCGCGAGCGGTTCGTTGTAATAGTAGTAGCCGTCCTTTTCCGTCCAGCTTTCCGTGTCGATATTCAAACCGATCAGGTTTATGTCCGGTTCGCCGGTCCTTCCTTCAGCCAGAGTCAGGTTCTTTTCCAGCCGAATGCGGATATAGGCCGTCTTGTCGCCGGTATTTTTCACCTCGACGATTTTGGATACCTCTGCGCCCGGCATTACGCCGATAAGGTCCTCGAAAGGAACCGGATCACCGCCGCTCTCCGGAACAGCGGTTTCCTGCAATTCGATTCGGATGTTTCCGGCCGTGATAACATTGGCGGCGATGTCCTCCGCCGTAAAGTAAGCCACCGTTCCATAGGCAGCCAAAGACAGGCACACAACCGCTAACGCCACAGCCAACAGTCTTTTTTTCACGGTATCATATCCTCCTTTACTACTGTCATATTCTTCTCAGGCATTGCAAATTTACCGACCGCCTTGTCGGGCAGAGTGTGTGTGAGAACTCCCGCACACCGCCGGGGTCCTCACACACGCTCTGCCCTCAGTTGAGGGCAGAGCAGTAAGTAGCGATTTACGAATGATTTTATGCGTCCTAAGCAATTTGAGTCTGGCTCGTGAACCACGCGGCGATTTCCGCAACGTTCATCGATTCGACACGGGACCACTGGACCGCCGCACCCTGCGCCTGAATCGCCTCAGCGGTGACAACAATATCATAGGGCGTTTCTGCGTCGCCGTTTGTGGTTTCGGTGCTCAAAACGATCTGGTCAAACAGCGCGTCCGTTGTTTCTCCCATCTGGAGAACCTTGGCGTAATAGTAATAGCCGTCGGTGTGAAGGACCCAGTTGTCGCCCAGTTTATTATCCTGATAGTCGGTGCGGACGGACAGCTCCGCGCCTTCCGGCCATTCTACTTTAACGCGGACAAAAGCCGGATTCGCGCCATTGTTGGTAACGGTCGGATCTTTGGCAACCGCTTCACCCGGATACATCTCTTTAGCCTCTTCTGCACCCGTAGCGTCCCAATTCGGCTCGGTCAGCACAATGTCAACATTGCCGATAGTGAGTGTGTTGGTCTTTTCCTCTTTGTCGGTGAAATACGCCAGAGAAGAGCCGGCAATGGCAACGGCAACCAGAGACGCAGCCAGTGCGAGAGAGAGAATTTTCTTCTTTGCCTTCATGATACAGTACATCCTTTCAGATAAAATTGCTTACCCGGCTCGTATTATCAGCCGGTCATAAGCGGTAGATGAGAGGGGAACAACACCTTGTTGGCGCGTTCAAGCGCTTGATTCTGAGCCGGAAACCCTTTCCCAATTACGAAGCGGCATACACCGTTGCCCACGCCTCGGCGGCCGTAAACTCGGTACCATTGGTCTTATAGAGCTGCAC
This sequence comes from uncultured Oscillospiraceae bacterium, assembly GCA_905192745.1. GTDB lineage: Bacteria > Bacillota > Clostridia > Oscillospirales > Acutalibacteraceae > Avimonas. The sequence goes on along the minus strand of CAJJLZ010000012.1, from coordinate 1,460 downwards.
GGCATACGCCGTAAAGGTTAAGGTGGGATAACTGCCCGCATTGGTCAAGGCGTCCATCTGTTCCTTCGTGACGGTATCCTTTACGGTCACTTCGTCATTCTTCAGAACAGAAAACCCCTGAGCTGTTTCGGCGCTTTCCACCTTGCGGCAAAACACACCGGAGACATCGGTCAAAGAAGTCCAGCCGTCCGCCATGTCATAGGTCATAAGCGCGTCAAAATCCACGGGTTTTTCCACCTTGACAAACAGCCAGCAGGCCTCGCTGTTCTCCGTTACGGTTACAACAGGGTCTTTTTCAACAACACAGCCGGGAACCATCTTATACTCCTGTCCGGTAGTTTCCGCCAATGTGATGTCCACATTACCCACCGTAAAGGTGTTTACAACCGGATCAGTTTTATCTGTCAGCCATGCCAGCGTTCCGCCGATTGCACAGCAAAGAGCCAGTGCGGCCGCGACAACGGGAACAAAAATTTTCTTTTTCACTGCGTTTTCCTCCTTTCCCTCAAATTTTATAAAATATCGTCCGAAAGGTTCAGACGGTATTTACCTGAATAAAGCCGTACCTTCCCGGGTCAGCTCCGGTTTTCTGTTTCGGGCTGTGCGGGCTTTCCTTTTTTGGTGACACCCAGCAACTCGGGTAAAAACAGCAGCAACAACAGCACGGCGCCTGCCGCAAGGGCAACATATAAACCCGGCGGGCTTTGAATATAGCTGGAAACATAGCCTAGACAGGGGATGGAAAAAAGCGGTATGCCAATCAGATTTTTGAAATGCACCGGTGCGCCATCCGCACTTTGGTTGGCGTCCCCCTTGGTATAAAACCGCTGGTTTTCTTCATCAATTTCAATGACGCGGTGGGTCGCCACCACCAGATCCTCATTAAGTACAAAGGTGATTGCCTGACCGACCTCGATCTCCTCCGGTTTCGCTTCCTTCACATAAATGAGAGAGCCTGTGCGATAGGTTGGTTCCATGCTGCCGGACAGTACGGTGTACGGATGCAGTCCAATCAGTCGGACGCCCGCCAGCAAAACAGCAAAAATCACGACGATCACCACAAGGATTGTGGAAGCAATATTCCAAATCTTTTTTGCTTTTTGAGATATCGTCATAGATCGATCCTTCCCTCATGATTTTGTCTGCATGAAGAAGCGTGCCTGTTTTGTTCCCGCAGGATACGGATGACCGCCCTCCGGGATTTCATTGACTGGCGGACATCTTGAGAAGACGAATCACATAATGTGGATTATGTGAAGGCCTCAACGCTGAAATGGCAGAGATGATACTGGAAAACAGTATTATTCATGCAAAATGGATGCGCACAATTAAACAAAGGCGCAAAAAACAGGCCGGAGAAAATCAATCCATGACTCCAGTCTGATTTTTGCGCCTTTTCTGAAAAATGTAGCATTACAATAGATGTGAGACCAAGAGAAAAGAAAAAGGCGATTGAGTTC
>CAJJLZ010000011.1 GCA_905192745.1 uncultured Oscillospiraceae bacterium | reverse complement strand
AACCATGTCTCTTTTTATCCTTCTTTCAATTTGCGAAACTTATTCTACCTTATCCGCAAGGGCGGATACAGGCTTTTCGTTTTTCGGCAAGCTGAAAAAGGCTCCGGCGCTTCTGCGCCGGAGCCTTTTTATCGCAGGAAGGGTTTGAATCGGCGGTTTCTTACAATCGAACGATGCGGCGAACCGCCTCTTCCGTATTGGCGCGGTCGCCAAAGGCGGTCAGACGGAAGAAGCCTTCGCCGTTCCGGCCGAAGCCCTCGCCGGGGGTGCCGACCACGTTCGCATTCTGGAGCAGGTAATCAAAGTACTCCCATGACCCCATGCCGTCCGGGCATTTCAGCCAGATATAGGGGGAATTTTCCCCGCCGGTGAACCACACGCCCCTTTCCTTCAGGGCGGAGGCGATGATGCGGGCGTTTTCCCGGTAGTAATCGATGTTTTCCAGCACCTGCCGCCGGCCCTCGGGCGTGAATACCGCCGCCGCGCCCCGCTGGACGATGTAGGGCACGCCGTTGAATTTGGTGGTCTGACGGCGCAGCCACATGGCGTTCAGGCTCATGCCGCCACGGGTCAGCGCCTTCGGGACGATGGTGTAGCCGCAGCGGGTGCCGGTAAAGCCCGCCGTTTTGGAAAGGGAGCAGAACTCAATCGCGCACTCCTTCGCACCCTCGATCTCGTAGATCGAGCGGGGAAGGGAAGCGTCCCGGATAAACGCCTCGTAAGCCGCATCGAACAGGATCACCGCGTCGTTTTCCCGCGCGTAATCCACCCACTGCTGCAGCTGGTCACGGTTATATACCGCGCCGGTGGGATTGTTGGGGGAGCAGAGATAGATCAGGTCGGCCCGGACCGAGGCGTCCGGCAGGGGGAGAAAGCCGTTGCCGGCGTTCGCCTCCATAAACCGGATGGACCGGCCGGCCATCCGGTTGGTGTCCACATAGACGGGATACACCGGATCGGGAACCAGCACGAGGTTGTCCCGGTCAAACAGATCGAGGATGTTGCCGAGGTCGCTCTTGGCCCCGTCGCTGACGAAGGCTTCCGCCCGATCGACGGCGATCCCGCGTTCGCCGTAATAGGCACAGACGGCCTCCGCGAGAAAGTCGTAGCCCTGTTCCGGGCCGTAGCCGCGGAAGCTTTCCTTATTCCCCATTTCCGCGACCGCCGCCTGCATCGCCTCCACCACGGCGGGGCAGAGAGGCAGGGTTACGTCGCCGATCCCCAGCCGGATAATCTTCCGATCGGGATGGGAGGCGGCGTAGTCGTTCACTTTATGGGCAATGGTTGAAAAGAGATAGCTGTCCTTCAATTCCCGATAATGCTGGTTGATTTTCATGGGGAATCCTCCTGCTTATGAAATTTAAATTTCCACGTCGCCTTCAAAAACCTTGGCGGCCTTGCCGGTCATGTAGACCGTTTCGTCGGTGTAGCGCACCATCAGGTCGCCGCCTTTGAGCTTCACGGTGATATCCTCGCCCGCGAGACAGCAGCCGTTCAGCACCGAAGCCACCGCCGCCGCGCAGGAACCGGTGCCGCAGGCCCAAGTCTCCCCGCTGCCCCGTTCCCATACCCGCATTTTGATGGTGGTGCGGTTAAGGACGGTAACAAATTCGGTGTTTACCCGTTCCGGGAAAAGAGGATCGGACTCGAACAGCGGGCCGATTTCCTCCAGCTTGAGATTGTCCAGCGGGATCATGGGATCGCAGAACACCACGCAGTGGGGATTCCCCATGGAAACGCAGGTGATCCGGTATTCCTTTCCGCCGATCACAACCGGATGATTTACCACCCGGCCGCCTTCCAGCGCCACCGGAATTTTTGCGGGATTCAGCTCCGCCGGGCCCATGTCCACCGTGACCGAGTCCACCTTGCCGTTCTGCAGATAGAGCTTCAGCCGTTTGATGCCGCTGAGGGTCTCGATGGTCATTTCGGTTTTTTGAACCATCGCGTTGTCATACAGATATTTGCCCACACAGCGGATGGCGTTGCCGCACATTTTCCCTTCGCTGCCGTCCAGATTGAACATCCGCATCTTTGCGTCCGCGATCTCGGACGGGCAGATCATGACCACGCCGTCCCCGCCGATGCCGAAATGCCGGTCGGAGAGGTAGACGGCCAGCGATTCGGGGCTGATCATCTCCTGCTCAAAGCAGTTGAAGTAAATGTAGTCGTTGCCGCATCCCTGCATCTTGGTGAAATGGAGGAGGCTGCGTTCGGTCCGCATCCGGTTGATGTCCACCAGCTCGGTGCTGTTCTGGGTATAGCGGCTGCGCAGGGAGTTGGCCAGCGCGTTCGCCGTGTCAATGGAGGTCAGGCAGGGGATGGCGAGCTCCACTGCCTTTCGGCGGATCTTCACGCTGTCCCGCCCGGGAAGGCGGCCCTTGGAGGAGGTGGAGATGATATACTGGATTTTCCCGCTTTCCAGCAGGGTCATCACGTTGTCCTCCGCCTCATGAATCTTGTTGACAGGGACGGCTTCCATCCCCGCGGCCTTCAGCGCGGCGGCGGTGCCGTGCGTGGCGTAGAGGGTGAAGCCCAGCTCCACATACCGGCGGGCGGTGTCCATGATCTCCATTTTATCGGTGTCCCGCACGGTGATGAGGATGCCGCCCTGCTTTTTCATCCGGTATCCGGCGGCAACGAGGCCCTTGTACAGCGCCTCGTCCAGCGTTTTGCCGATGCCCAGCACCTCGCCGGTGGATTTCATCTCCGGGCCGAGATGGGTGTCCACGTCGATCAGCTTTTCAAAGGAGAACACCGGCACTTTCACCGCGATGTACGGCGGGGTGCGGTACAGCCCGGTGCCGTATCCCATGTCGCGGAGCTTTTCGCCCAGCATCGCCCGGGTGGCGAGGTCCACCATCGGCACCCCGGTCACCTTGCTGATGTAAGGGATGGTGCGGGAGGAACGGGGATTGACCTCGATGACATAGATTTCGTTTTCGTGGATCACATATTGGATGTTCACCAGTCCCTGTGTGCGGAGGGAGAGGGCGAGCTTGCGGGTATAGTCGATCAGCCGTTCGATCAGCACGCCGCTGACGTTCCATGCCGGGTATACGGCGATGGAGTCGCCCGAGTGGATGCCCGCCCGTTCGATATGCTCCATAATACCGGGAATCAGGATATCCTCCCCGTCACAGATGGCGTCCACCTCGATTTCGATCCCCATCAGGTACTTGTCGATCAGCACCGGATTCTTGATCGAATGGGAAAGAATGATCGCCATATATTCCCGGATATCTTCGTCGCAGAAGGCGATAATCATATTCTGTCCGCCCAGCACATAGGAGGGACGGAGCAGCACGGGGTAGCCCAGCTCGTTCGCGGCGGTCAGCGCGTCCTGCATGCACATCACCGTGGTGCCCTGCGGCCGTTTGATCCCGTGGCTTTCCAGCAGGGCGTCGAACCGTTCCCGGTCCTCCGCCGCGTCAATGCTGTCGGCCGGAGTGCCCAGAATACGCACCCCCTGCGCCTCCAGAAAATTGGCGAGCTTGATGGCGGTCTGGCCGCCGAAAGCGACCACCACGCCAAAGGGCTGCTCGGTTCGGATGACCTGCATTACGTCCTCCGGGGTGAGAGGCTCGAAATACAGCCGGTCGGCCGTGTCAAAATCGGTGGAAACGGTCTCGGGGTTGTTGTTGACGATAACCACCTCGTATCCCGCGGCCTTCAGCGCCCAGACGCAGTGAACCGAGGCGTAGTCGAATTCGATGCCCTGCCCGATGCGGATGGGACCCGAGCCGAAGACGATGACGGTTTTTTTATCCGGCTCGTTTTTCCGCTGTTCCCGAATAAAGGAGGCGGCTTCGTTTTCCTCATCGAAGGTGGAGTAGAAATACGGGGTCTCGGCCGAAAATTCGGCGGCGCAGGTGTCTACCATTTTAAAGACGGCCTGCCGGGGACGGTCGATTTTCGTCCCTGCGATCCGTTCGATCACTTTATCCGGATAGCCGCGCTTTTTCGCTTCGAGGTAGAGTTCGTCAGTCAGACCGCGGGCCATTTCCTTCTCCAGCCGGACAAGGTTTTTCAGCTTGTGCAGGAACCAGAGATCGATACGGGTGATTTCGTGAATTTCCCCGCAGGAAACGCCCCGTTTTATCGCCTCGAACACCACAAAAAGCCGTTCGTCGTTGCAGTCGTGCAGTTTTTTCCGCACTTCGTCGGTGCTCAGCGCGGTGAGAGCGGGGAGAGTGAGGGAATCCAGCGAGATTTCCGCCCCCCGCACGGCTTTCATGATCGCCTGTTCGAAGCTGTCGCCGATGGCCATTACCTCGCCGGTCGCCTTCATCTGGGTGCCGAGAGTGCGCTTGGCGTACACGAATTTGTCGAACGGCCATTTCGGCAGTTTGACCACCACATAGTCGAGAGCAGGTTCAAAGCAGGCGCAGGTTTTGCCGGTAACGGCGTTTTTGATCTCGTCCAGAGTATACCCGATCGCGATTTTTGCCGCCACTTTGGCGATGGGATAGCCGGTCGCCTTGGAGGCGAGGGCGGAGGAACGGGAAACGCGGGGATTGACCTCGATCACGGCGTATTCGAAGCTATCGGGATTCAGGGCAAACTGGCAGTTGCAGCCGCCCTCGATCTTCAGCGCGGAGATAATATTCAGCGCGGCGGAGCGGAGCATCTGGTATTCCCTGTCCGCGAGGGTGACCGCTGGGGCGATGACGATGCTGTCCCCGGTATGCACCCCGACCGGATCGAAATTTTCCATGGAGCAGACGGTGATGACGTTGCCCGCGCCGTCCCGCATGACCTCGAACTCGATTTCCTTCCAGCCGGCGATGCATTTCTCGACCAGCACCTGAGTGATAGGGGAGAGGCGCAGGCCGTTGGCGGCAATTTCCCGCAGCTCCTCCTCGCTGTTCACGATGCCGCCGCCGCTGCCGCCGAGGGTGAAGGCGGGACGGATAATCAGCGGATAGCCGATCCCCTCTTCGTTGGCGAAGGCGACGGCCGCTTCCACGTCGTTGACCACCAGAGAGGGAATAACCGGCTCGCCGATTTCCATCATGGTGTCCTTGAACATCTGGCGGTCCTCCGCCTTATCGATGGTTTCCGGGTTGGCGCCGAGAAGCCGGACGCCCTGCTCCTCCAGAAAGCCTTCCTTGGCAAGCTGCATGGAAAGGGTCAGTCCGGTCTGGCCGCCGAGGGTAGACAGCACGCTGTCCGGCTTTTCCTCCCGGATAATCCGTTTGACGGTATCCACGGTCAGGGGTTCGATATAGATTTTGTCCGCCATGGCGTTGTCGGTCATGATGGTGGCGGGGTTGGAATTGACCAGCACCACCTCCAGCCCCTCTTCCTTCAGGGCGCGGCAGGCCTGAGTGCCCGCGTAGTCAAATTCGGCCGCCTGACCGATCACGATCGGCCCGGAGCCGATCACCAGTATTTTATGAATGGAAGGATTCCGCGGCATATTGATCCAGCCTTTCTGTCATTGAGTTTAGGAAAGCAGGGGCCGTTTTATGCTTTCGCCCGGTCGATGTTTTCCATGAAGCGGTCGAAAAGGAAGCCGGTGTCCAGCGGCCCCCCACAGGCCTCCGGATGGAACTGGACCGAGAAGGCGGGCATGTTGTCGTACACGACGCCTTCCGCCGTGCCGTCGTTGGCGTTGACAAAGCTCAGCCGCGCCCCCGCCGGAAGGGAATCGCCCACCACGGCGTACCCGTGGTTCTGGCTGGTGATGTATACCCGGCCGGTTTCGGTGTCCCGCACCGGCTGGTTCGCGCCGCGGTGGCCGTATTTGAGCTTGACGGTTTCCGCCCCTTGGGACAGGGCGAGAAGCTGATGACCAAGGCAGATGCCGAACAGCGGGATGCCGGTTTTGCACAGCTTGGCGAGTTCTTCGATAATGCCGGTGTTTTCCGCCGGGTCGCCGGGGCCGTTCGAGAGCATCACGCCGTCCGGTTTCATCGCGGCGATGGCTTCCGCCGTGGCGGAGGCGGGGACGGTCGTGACCGCGCAGCCCCGCTTCTCCAGCTCCCGCCGGATGTTGGCCTTGGCGCCGAAATCCCAGAGCACGACGTTCCGCGTTCCTTCCGCCGCCGGAGGAACCGGCTCGCGGCAGCTGACCGCATTCACCGCGCCGGCGACCGTGTAGCGCTTCAGCGCTTCCCGGTCGGCTTTCTCCCGGGAGGAGACGATCTGCGCGTTCATGACCCCCGCCTCCCGGATGATCCGGGTCAGGGCGCGGGTGTCGATATCGTACAGGCCGACGATACCGGCAGATTTTAAAAAAGCATCAAGAACGCCCTCGCTCCGGAAATTGGAGGGGTCCTGACACCATTCTCTCACAATATAGGCTTTCAAGCAGGGGGCGGCGCTTTCGAAGTCCGAAGGAATCACGCCGTAATTGCCGATGAGCGGGAACGTCTGCACCACGATCTGGCCGTAATAGCTGGGATCGGTGAGCGTTTCGAGATAACCGGTCATCGCGGTGGTAAATACGATCTCCCCGGTTACATCGGCCTCGGCGCCGAACCGCTTGCCTTCCAAAACGGTGCCGTTTTCCAGAACAAGATAGGCTTTTTGTTCCATGAATATATCCCTCCGATGATTGCTGAGCATATGCCGTAAACCGGCGGCCGGCCGGTTCGGCGCGAACGGAATTGCCGTGGTTCCAATCGAAAATTATACAATATCCGTGCAGGATTGTAAACAGAAAGTTGCAAAAAGCGGGGAGACGGTGCTCAACTTTCCGCCCGGCGGAGATCGCCCCGCCGCCGTCAGCTTTCGTAAGCGCTCAGGATGCTTTCCGCGACCGCCCGGCGGGGGAGACGGCGGTCCATCGCCTGCTTTTCAATATAGCGGTGGGCCTGCGGTTCGGTCATGTTCAGATACTGGATCAGGGCGCATTTGGCCCGATCCACCAGCCGGATCTCCTCGATTTTCTCCTGCAGACGGAGCGTCTCCTGCTTCAGTCCGAGCATTCGCTTGCGGGAGGCCGCCATCATTTTGACCGACTGGAAGAAAAGGGCGCGGCTGACCGGCTTGGGGAGAACGAACACACCGAAATCCTCCACCCGGGCGGATACCTCGTCCGCCACGTCGCTTTTGGCGATCAGCATCACCCCCGCCGCCGTGCTTTCCGCGGCGGAAAGCGCCAGCTCGTGCCCAAATTCATCGGGGAGAGGCGCGTTTATCAGCACAAGGTCGAATTCATCCTCCAGCAGCATCCGCCGCGCCTCGCTGCCGCTCGCGGCGGAAAGGACGCGTTCATATTCACCGGAGCGGCAGAGTTCCGCCAGCATATCGCGGCCTTTATCGGTGCCGGATACGATCAGTACGCTGTCCATACGACTCTCCCTTCTTTCCCGGAGCGCACCGTGCCCCTTTCTGACAGGGAAGGAAGAAAACGCGCCGTCCTTCCGGGCGAAGGCGTTTCCTCCTTAAAAATACCGGTCGTGCTCCCATTCCGCGGGATCCACGGCGGCCAGACACTGCTCGTATTCCTCCTGTTTGGCGTCCAGATAGTGCTCCAGAAGAATGCCAGGCAGGGACGTCCGGACAAACTCGCTGGAGCGGGCGAGCGCCACCGCTTCATCCAACCGGGCGGGGAGAGCCTCCCGGCCGGCGGAATGCCGCTCGTGTCCGCCGCCGTTGCAGGGCGGGCAGAGAGGCAGCTTGTCCCGGATTCCCTCCATCCCGGCGTCCAGCAGCAAAGCGAAGGCGAGATAGGGATTGCAGACCGGGTCGGGGGAACGCAGCTCCATCCGGAGATGCTCGTCCCGCGCCGGGGGAATGCGGATCAGCTGGGAGCGGTTCTGATGGGACCAGCTCACATATTTCGGCGCTTCAAAGCTGCCGAACCGTTCGTAGGAGTTGGTGACGGGGTTCAGGAAAGCCGTGATCTCCCGCACCCGGCGGAGAATTCCCGCGATAAAGCTTTCGGATTCGGGGGAATGCTCGTTCCCGATGCGGAAAAGATTCTGACCGTTGCGGTAGAGGGAGAGATTGATATGCAGGCCGTTGCCGCTTTCCTGCGGCAGAGGCTTGGGCATAAAGGTAGCGTGCAGGCCGCTCCGCGCGGCGATGGTTTTCACCACCGACTGGAAGGTGACCAGATTGTCCGCCGCTTCCAGCATGGGGCCGTACCGGAAATCGATCTCATTCTGCCCGGGGCCCTGTTCGTGGTGCGAGCTGACCGGCCGGATGCTCATCTGCTCAAGCGTCAGGCAGATTTCCCGCCGGACGTTTTCCCCCTTATCCTTGGGGGCGATATCGCAGTAACCGGCCCGGTCGTGCGGAATGTCGGTCGGGTTCCCTTCGTCGTCCAGCTCGAACAGATAAAACTCGCATTCCGAACCCGCTTGACAGGAAAAGCCCGCGTCCTCCGCCCGCTTCACCGCGGCGCGCAGCGCGGCCCGGCCATCCCCGCCGAAGGGCTGTCCGTCCGGGGTGAGAATATCGCAGTACAGCCGCACCACCCGGCCGTGCGACGGCCTCCAGGGAAGGACGGAGAGGGTGCGTGGGTCGGGACGGAGGAACAGGTCGCTTTCCTCCACGTTCAAAAATCCGCGCACGGCGGACGCGTCGAACGAAATCCCTTCGGAAAAGGCGCGGGGCAGTTCGTCCGGCATGATGGAAATGTTTTTCTGAATGCCGAATATATCGCAAAACGCCAGACGGATAAATTTTACATCGTTTTCCGCCACAAACTGCAGTACTTCCTTCATGGTATAATCCATAGACTCATCAACCATCCATTCTTCTGCCGGGCCGCGGCCGGGCGAAATTGGGATTGGAAAAGCCGGCCGAAGCGGATCGGCTTTGCGGAGGGCGCGCTGTAAAACGGAACAGTCCACAGCGCACCCACGCGCCCATTTTATTTTATCACATTTTGCCGCCCGGTCAACGGCGTTTTGCCGGAATCGTCCCGACATCCGTCTTAATTATAGGTATACAACTGCTTGTAGGGATTGCTGGTGTTCGGCGTAAGCACATAGAACCGATGATTCAGAACGGCTTCCATATCCCGTTCGAATTCCCGGCAGAAATCCGTCAGCAGTTCCCGCAGCTCGGTCCGGTCCTCCGGCCCCGCCTCGGCCGCCATGACCTGCGCGGGGAGGTCGGCCGGCAGGTCGTTGCAGCGAAGAAAAATCTTTCCGCCGTGCATGCCGGTGCCGCAGAAGCGGCCGACGATCGGGCCGTCCCCCGTATCCAGACCAAGCACGACGATCCGTCCCCCCGCCTGGTATTCCCCGAGAAAGCTGCCGGCCGCGCCGCCGACGATCAGAACGGGAACCTTTTCCTTGTATTCCTTCATATGAATGCCGGCACGGTAGCCGGTGTTGCCCTCCACCAGAATTTTGCCGCCCCGCATGGCGTAGCCGGCCGCGTCCCCGGCCGAGCCGTGGATGCAGATTTCTCCCTCGTTCATGGTGTCGCCGGTCGCGTCCTGCGCGTTGCCGAAAACGGTGATTTTACAGCCGTCCAGATACGCGCCGAGAGCGTTGCCCGGGGTGCCGCTGATGGTGATGTCCCGGCCGCCCAGTCCGCTGGCGATGTACCGCTGGCCGTTGCAGCCCCGGATATCGACCGCCGTGCTTTCCGCCCCGCGGATCGCTTCGTTCAGCTTCTGAAAGTGCAGGCCGTTCGCCTGAATGACCAATTTATCCGTTCTGTCCATTCCCATTCAACCTTTCTATCCGTTTTGCCGGCCGCCTTATTCCGCGGCGGAAAGAATCCGTTTCCGCTCTCTGCGGGAGAAGGCCATGAGCTGCGGCTTTTCCCGGATCAATTCGAAATCGATGGTGTCCAGCGGGGTCTTTTCCCGGATCAGGGAGGTATAAATCCCCGCGCGGGCCACGTTGCCGACCAGAATATAGCCTTTCAGCAGCCCGTCCCGGGTGACCAGCTTTTTATAGGTTTCTTCACTTTCCTTTTCCGCGATGTATTCCTCGCCCTGATAGTCCCCGGCGGTGATGATCGACAGCCCGAAGAAGCCGACGGCGTTCATCGGGATCGCCCGGTTATACCGCACGCTGGTCGTCGTCCCGACAGCCTCCGCCGCCATATGGACGCCGGCGCATTCGCCCTGCATATAGGCGTTGGGAAGAAGGGCGAGCACCCGCCGGGCGCCGGTGGTGATGTCCAGACTTTCGGTACAGTCGCCCGCCGCGTAGATATCCGGGACGCTGGTACGGCAGCCGTCGTCGGTTACGATTCCCCGGTTTACCTCACAGCCTGCCTGTACGGCGAGGGCGGTGTTCGGCCGGACGCCGACCGCCGTGACCAGAATATCGAAGGAAAGGGTTTCGCCGCTCTTCAGCAAGGCGGCGCCGGGGGCGAAGGACTGCACACTGTCCGACAGCCGGAAGGAAATGCCGTGCGCCTCCAGATGCTTTTGCACAAGGCGGGCCGCTTCGGCATCCAGAACATTTGGCAGGATGCGGTCGGCCAGATCCACTACGGTGAGGGAACCGACCCGTTTGGCCAGCCCTTCGGCACATTTCAGGCCGATCAGGCCCGCGCCCAGAACCAGAACCCGGCTTTCCGGGGCGGCCGCCTTTTCCAGCGCGTGCGCGTCGTCCAAACTCATGAAGGAAAAGCGGTTCTTTACGCTCTCCAGCCCGTCGATCGGGGGGACAAAGGGGGTGGAACCGGCCGCAATCAGCAGCTTGTCGTAGGGGAGGATGGTACCGTCGTCCAGCGCGACGGTTTTCGCCTGCGGATCTACAGCTTCGGCCGTCCGCCCCGGAAGAAACGCGGCGTTGTTCTTTTCATAGAAATCATCCGGACGGTATTTCATTCGCTGCTCATCGGTCTTGCCGCAGAGCAGGTAGGAAATCAGCGGCCGGGAATAGGTGTGGTAGGGCTCCCGGCTGACGACGGTGACCGCGCCCTCCGGATCGATCTGCCGGATGCCTTCAATACAGCCGACGGCGGCGGCCGAGTTCCCGATCAATACATAGTTGGTCATGGCGGTTTTCTCCTTTCCTCTCCCCGTTACCGTTCCTCAAACACAATGGCCTTATTCGGACAGCCCTGCACACAGGCGGGCTTGCCGTCCCGGTTTTTCATGCAGAGTTCGCATTTCTGGATCGCGCCGTCCTGCGAGGGCATGATGGCCCCGTAGGGGCAGGAGAGGATGCAGGTATAGCAGCCGACGCATTTGCTGCGGTCAACCTCAATTACGCCGTTCCGGATGCTCAGAGCGCCGGTAATACAGCCCTTCACACAGAGCGGCTCCTCGCAGTGCCGGCAGGAGACGGCGAAGCTGACGCCGCCCTTCTCCTCAATCCGGATGCGGGGGGAAATGGTCACGCCCTTGAGCGCGTGTACCATATCCTTCTCGCCGGAATTGGCGAAGGCGCAGTAATATTCACACAGATGGCAGCCAAGGCACCATTCCTCATTGACATAAATCCGTTTCATCGGTACCGCCCTTTCATAAAGTCGGAATCAAATGGAGTTTCAGGGGAAATCCAACGCGAATCCGCAGAATAACGCGAATCAAAGCTTCACGCAGGAACACGAATCCGCAGGATTCGTGTCATTCTCCGGCGTGCTTGATCCCCAGGATGGACAGCTCCCGGTCGGTCATGCCGACGCCGCGGAGCATCAGACGGTTTCCCTTGAGCGACTCGATGGAGTTGATGCCCATGCCGCCCATCATTTCCATGATTTCATGCCGCCAGGCGGTGACGAGGTTGACCAGCCGCTGGGAGCCGATATCCGGATTCAGACGCTTGACCAGCTCCGGACGCTGGGTCGCGATACCCCAGTTGCACTTGCCCTGCTGGCAGGTGCGGCAGAGATGACAGCCCAGCGCCAGCAGGGCGCTGGTCGCAATGTATACCGCGTCCGCGCCGAGGGCAATCGCCTTGACGATATCCGAGCTGGAACGGATGCTGCCGCCGACCACGATGGAAACATCCCCCCGGATGCCTTCCTGCCGCAGCCGTTCATCCACGCTGGCAAGGGCCAGTTCAATCGGAATACCCACATTGTCCCGGATGCGGGTGGGCGCCGCGCCGGTGCCGCCCCGGAAGCCGTCGATGGCGATGATGTCCGCGCCGCTGCGGGCAATGCCGCTGGCGATAGCCGCCACATTGTGTACCGCCGCAATCTTAACGATGACCGGCTTCTTATAGGCCGTGGCTTCCTTGAGGGAGTAGACCAGCTGGCGCAGATCCTCGATGGAATAGATGTCGTGATGGGGTGCGGGGGAGATGGCGTCCGAGCCCTCGGGGATCATCCGGGTACGGGAAACGTCCCCGACAATTTTGGCGCCCGGCAGATGGCCGCCGATTCCCGGCTTCGCGCCCTGACCGATCTTGATTTCAATCGCCGCGCCGGCGTCCAGATATCCCTTATGTACTCCGAACCGGCCGGAGGCCACCTGTACGATGGTGTTCGCGCCGTACTGGTAGAAATCCTCGTGCAGGCCGCCCTCGCCGGTGTTGTAGTAGATGCCGAGCTCCTGCGCGGCCCGGGCGAGGCTGGCGTGGGCGTTGTAGCTGATCGAGCCGTAGGACATGGCGGAGAACATGACCGGCACCGACAGCTCCAGTTGGGGAGGCAGGTTGTCGATCAGCTTTCCATCGGCGTCCCGCTCGATCCGTCCGGGCTTTTTGCCGAGGAATACCTTGGTCTCCATCGGCTCCCGCAGCGGGTCAATGGAAGGGTTGGTGACCTGAGAAGCGTTAATCAGCATCCGGTCGAAATAGGAGGGCAGAGGCTTCGGGTTGCCCATGGAGGAAAGCAGCACCCCGCCGCTCCCCGCCTGCCGGTATACCTCGGCGATGGTGTCGCCGGTCCAGTTGGCGTTGGTTTTGAAGCAGTGGTCGGTTTTGACGATTTTCAGCGCCCGGGTGGGACAGAGGGAAACGCAGCGATGGCAGTTGACGCATTTGGATTCGTCGCTCGTCATCCGGCCGGTTTTTGAGTCAAAGGAATGCACCTCGTTGGCGCACTGCCGTTCGCATACGCGGCAGGCGATGCAGCGGGAATCGTTGCGCACCACCTCATAGTCGGGATATAAGAAATCAATGGGCATGGAATACCCCTGCCTTTCTGTAATAATTAAAGTGGAAAGAAGAAGGCCGTTCAGCGGTCCAGCGTAACGATGACCGGTTCGCCGCCCTTCGGCGACCACAGCCGGTCGGGATGCGGCTCCATTTCGCGGATGGCGCATTCCTCGCTGGCGACATATACCATGTCGCCCTTTTCCGCCGCCACCATGCTGCGGAGCTTCAGCCGGTCGTTCAGCGCCATCATGCCGCCGTGGAAGCCGAGCAGGATGGAAAAGGGACCGGTAATCAGCAGACTGGAAAAAGCGTTGCGCAGGTAGGTGAGCCGTTCCCGCTCCTCCGGCGGCCTGCTTTCAATGGTGGACCAGAAGGGGGCCGCGATCACCTGACAGACCTCCTCCAAGGACAGGCCCTGCCGTCGGTTGAGATAGTCGATGATATAGGTGATGACCTCGGTATCGGTCTGGAGGGTGCATTTGTACCCGAACATTTCAATATAACGGCGGTTGGCGTCGTAGGAGGAAATCTCCCCATTGTGGACGATGGAATAATCCAGCATGGCGAACGGGTGAGCGCCGCCCCACCAGCCGGGGGTGTTGGTCGGATACCGTCCATGGGCGGTCCAGCAGTAGCCCTCGTATTCCTCCAGACGGTAGAAGCGTCCCACATCTTCCGGAAAACCGACCGCTTTGAAGACGCCCATATCCTTCCCGCTGGAAAAAACGTACGCTCCCTCGATCCGGGTATTGATCCGGATAACACAGCGGGTGACATATTCCTCCTCATCCAGCTGGCTGTCCGCCAGACGGGTAGGCAGGGGATTGACGAAATACCGCCAAATGAGGGGCTCGTCGGTGATCTCCGGAATCTTCCGGGTAGGGATTTTTGAGAGGTTTACCATATCGAAGTGGTGGTCGAGGAAACGTTCGCATTCTTCCCGGGCGGCCGGCGTATCATAAAAAATATGGAACGCGTAAGAATCCTTATACTCCGGATAGATGCCATAGCCCGCAAAACCGCCCCCCAATCCATTCGAGCGGTCATGCATGGCGGCAATCGAGCGGATGATGGCCTCGCCGTTCGTCCGGGCGCCGCTGCGGGAAAACAGCCCGGATATGGCGCAGCCGGAAGGAATCCGTACCTGGCCTTCCTTCCGGTTTTCCGATTCTCTGAGCATAACGCAGTACCTTCCTTTCCCATTTTCCTATCCTTAAATCCGTGCGAACCATACGAAAAAGGCGTTCATGAAAACGGGCTTTTCCCACGCGGGAAACCCATTTTCATGAACGCCTTTGTTCATTGGCCAATAGTATAAATCATTCGGAAGAGATTGTCAACGGAAATGCAGGAGAAAAAATTAAAATTGCAGTATTCGCCAAAAACGCTGCTGAAAAATCATAAAAAAATAGAAAAACAGAAAGAAACGGATTGGGATACTGCAAAAATTTCAAAAAGGTGTTGACAAAGCCGCCGGGGCGCGGTATACTGCATACCAGAAACAGCAAAGGCGCTGTAGGTGGAAACACCTACGGCGCTTTTTGTTTTTCCGGGATTCTTCAGCGCTTTTGGAAAGGGGAGGAACCAGCCGTGGGACGCACCGTGATTCCGGCCGGATACGTTTCCCGTCTGAATCTCTATGAAACGCAGACGGCGGTCGGAATGAACAGACCCGGGAAGCCTGCCGAAAGGCCGGCGTAACATTGTTGTAATTCCTGCGGGAGGGCCTTCCGGAAGAAAGGCGGCTCCCCGCTGATAAACAAGGAATTAAGGAAAGGCGTGGTAATGATGAGCAAAGTTCCGGAAAGCTTCGGCAGCATGGTGTTCAACGAAAAGGTGATGCACGAGCGGCTCCCCAAGGATGTGTACCGGGCGCTGATCCGCACGATGGAGAAGGGGAAGAGCCTGGACCGCTCCATCGCCGACGTGGTGGCCAACGCCATGAAGGATTGGGCGATTGAAAAGGGCGCGACCCATTTCACGCACTGGTTCCAGCCGATGACCGGCGTGACGGCCGAAAAGCACGACAGCTTTATCTCCCCGAACGGGGACGGTTCGGTTATCATGGAATTTTCCGGCAAGGAACTGATCAAAGGCGAGCCGGACGCTTCCAGCTTCCCGTCGGGCGGACTTCGCGCCACCTTTGAGGCGCGCGGTTATACCGCGTGGGACCCGACCGCCTATGCCTTTATCAAGGACGACACCCTGTGCGTTCCAACCGTGTTTTATTCCTACGGCGGGGAGGCGCTGGACAAGAAAACCCCGCTGCTGCGTTCCATGGAGGTCATCAATAAGCAGGCCCTGCGGATTCTGCGGCTGTTCGGCAACGCCGACGCGACCCGCGTAACCACCACTGTCGGCCCGGAGCAGGAATATTTTCTGGTGGATAAAACGCTTTATGAGCAGCGGGAAGACCTGATGATGTGCGGCCGTACGCTCTTCGGCGCCAAGCCGCCCAAGGGTCAGGAGCTGGAGGATCACTACTTCGGCACCATCAAGCCCCGCGTGAAGGCCTTCATGGCGGAATTGGACGAGGAATTGTGGAAGCTCGGCATTTTCGCCAAGACCGAACATAACGAGGTGGCGCCGGCGCAGCACGAGCTGGCCCCCATCTTCACCAACACCAACACCGCCACCGACCACAACCAGCTTACCATGGAGATGATGAAAAAGGTCGCGGAGCGGCACGGGCTGGTCTGCCTGCTGCACGAGAAGCCTTTCGCCGGGGTGAACGGCAGCGGCAAGCACAACAACTGGTCCATCTCCACCGACACCGGTATGAACCTGCTGGAGCCGGGCGAATCCCCGAAGGAAAACGCGCAGTTCCTGCTCTTCCTCTCGGCGGTCATCAAGGCGGTGGACGACTATCAGGATCTGCTCCGCATCTCGGTTGCCAGCGCGGGCAACGACCACCGTCTCGGCGCAAACGAGGCGCCTCCGGCCATTGTGTCCATGTTTGTGGGCGACGAGCTGCAGGCGGTGCTGGATTCGATTGAAAAGGAAAGCGAGCTGGACAAGAAGGACCGCGTGGAAATGAAGGTCGGCGTACACGTCCTTCCCCGTTTCCTGAAGGACACCACCGACCGGAACCGCACCTCGCCGTTTGCCTTTACCGGCAACAAGTTCGAGTTCCGGATGCTGGGATCTTCCCTGTCCATCTCCGGCCCGAACATTGTGCTGAACACCATCGTGGCGGAGGAACTGTCCGAGTTCGCGGATATCCTCGAAGGCTCACAGGATTTTGAAAACGATCTGCACGGGCTGATTAAGAAGGTCATTTCCGAGCACAAGCGGATCATCTTCAACGGCAACAATTATGCCGACGAGTGGGTGCAGGAGGCGGAACGCCGCGGCCTGCTCAATCTCAAAACCACCGTGGACGCGCTGCCGTACTTTATCAGCGACAAGAATGTGGAACTGTTCACCAAACATAAGATCTTTACAAAAACCGAGATATTCTCCCGGTATGAGATTCTGATGGAGAACTACTGCAAGACGCTGAACATCGAAGCGCTGACCATGCTGGATATGACCCGGAGAGACGTCCTTCCGTCGGTCTGCGCCTATATCGGCGATCTGAGCAAGGATATCGTTGCCAAGCAGCAGGCGGTTCCCGGCGCGTCCTGTGACGCGGAGAAAACCGTGGTGAGCAGACTCTCGTCCCTGTCCTCCTGCCTGATGCAGAAGACGGAGGTGCTGAACACGGCCCTGCTGAATTCCAAGAACCACACCGAGGTACAGGACAGCGCGAATTATTATAAGGACACGGTTCTCACCGCGATGCAGGAGCTTCGCGCTGTGGCCGACGAGCTGGAGACCCTCACGGGCTCGTCCTACTGGCCGTATCCGACCTTCGGCGATCTGCTGTTCCGCGTGTGAGCGGCGGCCGGAACCGGCCCTTTTATAATTGCCCATTCCCATTTTCTATATCCTTTTTATCAGCGAAGGACCTCCGTGCGAAAGCGCGGAGATCCTTCGCGTTGTATCCGCTGTTTTTCGAGCGGATTTTTTTCTTTCTTCGGGCATACTAAAGCGTGTTGACGCTGGCGCACAATGCGTTCCAGTAAAATCCCAACAGGGAAGGATGTCGACGGCATCCGGCGAAAAGAGGAATTGACAATGCAATCAATTTGGCAAATGGAAGAGTTTCCACCGCTGAAAAAACCGGAGCCTCTGCGGGGAACGCACCGCACCGACGTGGCGGTCATCGGTGCGGGAATGGCGGGCGTGCTGACCGCCTACCAGCTTCAGCAGCGGGGCGCGCGGGTGGTTCTGCTTGAAAGAGGGCGGCTGGGCGGCGGTGTGACCGGCGGCACTACGGCGAAAATCACCTCCCAGCACCGGTTGATCTATGACCGGCTCATCACGGAGTTCGGGGAAGAAAGAGCCGGGCAGTACGCACAGGCAAACCAGCGGGCGATCCGGCAGTATGAGGCGCTGATCCGGGAGCAGGGCATCGACTGTGATTTTCAGAAGTGTCCGGCCTATGTGTATGCCCGGGACGATACGCAAAAGCTGGAAAAGGAAGCGGCGGCGGCCGTCCGGCTGGGTATCCCGGCCACGCTGACCGGACGGACCGAGCTGCCCTTTTCCGTAGCCGGGGCTCTTCACTTCCCGGAACAGGCGCGGTTTGATCCGCTGCGCTTTCTGCACGCGCTGGCGGCCGGGCTGACAATATATGAGCATCTGCCTGTCTGGGCGATTGAGGGAAACAGCGTGGTTTTTCACGGCGGACGGCTGCGGGCGAAGGCAGTGGTGATCGCCACCCATTATCCGATCGTCAACACGCCGGGCTATTATTTTCTGCGGATGCATCAGCAGCGTTCCTATGTTCTGGCGTTGATGGGCGCCCCGGCCATGGAAGGGATGTACCTCGATCAGGAGGAGGAAGGGCTTTCCTTCCGTCCGGCGGGGGAGTGCCTGTTGGTGGGCGGTGCAGGACACCGCACCGGAAAAAATACGGAAGGCGGGAATTACGGCCGGCTGATTCGGCAGACGTCCGCCCTGTATCCGCAGGCGTCGGTCCGGACCATGTGGTCGGCGCAGGACTGCATCACGGCGGACGGCGTGCCCTTCATCGGGGAGTACGCGCCCTCCACCCCCCGTATTTTTGTGGCGACCGGGTTCAATAAATGGGGAATGACCGGCTCCATGGTGGCGGCAACGCTGCTGGCCGACCGGATTACCGGCGTGGAAAATTCCTGCGCGCCGGTGTTCTCTCCCCGCCGGTTCCCGCTCCGGGCCTCGATCAAAACCGTCGCGGCGGACAGCGCGCAGGCGGTTGCCGGACTGAGCGGACAGATCCTCCATACGGCCCGGCGGACGCTGGAGGACCTTGCGCCCGGACAGGGAGGCATTGTGACGCACGACGGGAAAAAGGTGGGGGCCTATAAGGACGAGGAGGGGAAGGTGTATCTGGTTTCCACCCGCTGTCCCCATCTCGGCTGCGAGCTGCAATGGAACCCGGAGGAAAAGACATGGGACTGTCCCTGTCACGGCTCCCGCTTCGACTATCGGGGCCGTTTGCTGGATACGCCGGCGCGGAAGGGGAACGTTAACCGCCGCGCCGCCCGCGCAAACGGTATTGTGCGGAACAAATAACCGCCGCGGAAAGATCAAATCAAAAAGCCCGCAGGCCGTGCCAACGGTCTGCGGGCGCTGTTTCTATGGCTCCGTTTCCGGTATCCCGGGTTATTCTGTCCCATGGCGGTATTGTAGCACACTTTTGGCCGGGATTCCACCGCTTTGGACGGATGCTTCCGGGCGGATTTCCCGCGGAAGAAAGCCTTCCTTTTTTTGTGCCGCTATGATATACTACCGTTTTAGGGAAAGACCGAACGGCGGCGGAACAGGCTCCGGCCGCGGCGGCGCTATCCTTCATCATTCATTCAGGGAGGAACCTCATGATTACAGTATCGGATCTTAGCCTGAACTTCGGCGGACAGAGCCTGTTCAAGCACGTTAACCTGAAATTCACGCCGGGCAACTGCTACGGTGTGATCGGCGCGAACGGGGCGGGAAAATCCACCTTCCTGCGGATTCTGTCAGGCGAGCTGGAGCCGTCCTCCGGGGAGGTCGTGATCGACGCGAAAACCCGGATGTCGGTGCTGAAGCAGAATCACTTCGCCTATGACGACTACACGGTTTTGGATACGGTCATCAGCGGCAATCCCCGCCTGTACGAGGTGATGAAGCAGAAGGACGCGCTGTATGCCAAGGAGGACTTTTCGGAGGAGGACGGCAACCTTGCCGCCGAGCTGGAAAGCGAATTTGCCGAGCTGAACGGCTGGGACGCGGAAACCGAGGCGGGGCGGATCCTGCAGGGGCTGGGGCTGGATAACGAACTGCTGTATCTGCCGATGAACACCCTGACGGAAAAGCAGAAGGTGAAGGTTCTGCTGGCACAGGCGCTGTTCGGCCAGCCGGATATCATCCTGCTGGACGAGCCCACCAACGGTCTGGACATTCCCTCGGTTGAATGGCTGGAGGATTTCCTGCTGGATTATGAGGGAACCGTCATTGTGGTCTCCCATGACCGGCATTTTCTGAACAACGTCTGTACCCATATTGTGGACGTGGACTACAACAAGATTAAAATTTATGTCGGCAACTACGATTTCTGGTATGAATCCAGTCAGCTTATGCAGCGGATGATCCGGGATCAGAACCGCAAGGCGGAGGAAAAAATCCGGGAGCTGCAAAGCTTTATCGAGCGGTTCTCCGCCAACAAGTCCAAGTCCAAACAGGCGACCAGCCGAAAAAAGCTGATTGAAAAGCTCACCCCGGAGGAGATGCCCGCCTCTTCCCGCCGGTATCCCTTCGTCGGCTTTACGATGGATCGGGAGGCGGGGAAAGAGATTCTCAGCGTCGAAGGGCTGAGCAAAACGGTGGACGGCGTGAAGGTGCTGAACAATGTCTCCTTCCGGGTGAACAAGGGCGACAAGATCGCCTTCGTCGGCGAGAATGAGATCGCCAACACCACCCTGTTCCGCATTCTGATGGAGGAGATCGAGCCGGACGAGGGCAGCTTCAAATGGGGCGTAAGCACTTCCCAATCCTATTTTCCGAAGGACAACACCGCCTTCTTCGAGGGGTGCGGCCTCAGCATCATCCAGTGGCTGGAGCAGTATTCCGCCGATACCCACGAATCCTACCTGCGCGGCTTCCTTGGGAAAATGCTCTTTTCGGGGGACGACGTACTCAAGCCGGTCAACGTCCTGTCCGGCGGCGAGAAGGTGCGGTGTATGCTTTCCCGGATGATGATGTTCGGGGCGAACGTTCTGCTGCTCGACCAGCCGACCAATCACCTTGATCTGGAATCCATCACGGCGGTGAACAACGGCCTGATCGATTTCAAGGGAAACGTTCTGTTTTCTTCCTATGACCACCAGTTTGTTCAGACGGTGGCCAACCGGATCATTGAACTGACTCCGGACGGCCTGCTGGACAAAACCATGAGCTTTGACGACTTTCTGGAATTCAAGAGGGAACGCGGCCTGATGTGACGGCTTTTTTATCGGGAAGACCGGCGCGGCCGCGCCGGAAAACAAAAATCTATTGAAAATTTGCAGGGTATGTGTTATTCTGGTAACGGAAGGATTGCGTTCGGACGCATCATACGCTGCCGTCGGTTGCGGCGACGGCCGGGGGGATTTCCGCCGGCTTTCTGCTGCGATACCGAATGCTTCCGCAACAATCAAAACGGTCGATTGCCCGGAATATCCGGCGATTGAACAGGACATTTTCGGGAGGGGTATTGTTATGTATTGCAGAAATTGCGGCAATCAAATGGATCCGCAGGCCGTCGTGTGTGTGAAGTGCGGCGTACCCGCCGGGCAGGGGCAGAATTTCTGTCCGAATTGCGGCGCTCAGAGCGTTCCCGGCGCGGCGGTGTGCACACAATGTGGCGTTGCGCTTGCGCAGCCGGTTCCGGTTGGGGTGCAGAAATCCAAGATGGCGGCCGGTCTGCTGGGGATTTTCCTCGGTTCCCTTGGTATCCACAACTTCTATCTGGGTTATACCGGCAAGGCGGTTGCACAGCTGCTGATTTCGGTGCTCAGCTGCGGCATTCTGGCGCTGGCCAGCCAGATTTGGGGTCTGGTCGAAGGAATCCAGATTCTGACGGGTTCCATTGCGACCGACGCTAACGGAATTCCGCTGAAGGATTAATCCGTTTTCGGCAGGGTTCCGGTCTGTGCGCAGAAACCGCTTGACAGGCGGCGGCACGGCTTTTATAATGAACATAAGGTAGAAACAGCAAAAGACGATGACGGGAATGAACCGTTTCGGCCCGCGCAGAGAGAACGTCCTTGGGCTGGAAGACGTTTACGGAAGCCGGAACGGAGGCCCTCCCCGAGTCCCGCCGCGGAGAGCGGCGGCGTTTCCCGCGTTAAGGGATTCAAGCGGCGTCGTTTTCCGGCGCAATTTGGGTGGTACCACGGAGCTTCCGTCCCATGACTGGGCGGGAGCTCTTTATTTTTGAAAGAAGGACGATAATACGATGGAATGGACCGGTTTGAACGATCTGCGGGAAAAATACCTCTCCTTTTTTGAAAGCAAAGGGCATCTGCGCCTGCCGAGCTTCTCGCTCGTGCCGCAGAACGACAAGTCTCTGCTGCTTATCAATTCCGGCATGGCGCCGATGAAAAAATACTTCACGGGGGAGATCACGCCGCCCCGCAAGCGGGTAACTACCTGCCAGAAGTGTATCCGCACCCCGGATATCGAGCGGGTGGGAAAGACCGCCCGCCACGGCACCTATTTTGAGATGCTGGGCAATTTCAGCTTCGGCGACTATTTCAAGCACGAAGCGACCGCTTGGGCCTGGGAGTTCTGCACCAAGGTGCTGGAGCTGCCGGTGGACCGCATCTGGGTCAGTATTTATGAGAACGACGACGAAGCCTTCGACATCTGGACCAAGGAGGTCGGCGTCAGTCCCGACCGTATCGTCCGGCTGGGGAAGGAAGACAACTTCTGGGAGCACGGCAGCGGTCCCTGCGGCCCCTGCTCCGAGCTGTACTTTGACCGCGGGGAGGAATACGGCTGCGGCTCGCCCACCTGCGGGGTCGGCTGCGACTGCGACCGGTATGTGGAGTTCTGGAACAATGTTTTCACCCAGTTTGACAGCGACGGAAAAGGAAATTACACCCCTCTCGATCATCCGAACATCGACACCGGCATGGGGCTGGAACGTCTCGCCTGCATCATGCAGGGGGTGGCGAACCTGTTTGAGGTGGATACGGTTCAGAATATCATGAAGCATGTCGGGCGGATCGCCGGCGTGACCTACGGCGAAAGTGAAAAAACCGACGTGTCCCTGCGGGTCATCACCGACCACATCCGCTCCACCACCTTCATGATCGGGGACGGCGTGATGCCCTCCAACGAAGGGCGGGGATATGTGGTCCGCCGTCTGCTCCGCCGCGCGGCGCGGCACGGCCGCCTGCTCGGCATTCACGAGCCGTTTCTGTATCAGGTGTGCGACACGGTGATCGCGGAGAACGAAAAAGCCTATCCCGAGCTGAAGGAAAAGAAGGACTTCATCAAAAAGCTGATCCATGTGGAGGAAGAGGCCTTCGGCAAGACCATCGACAGCGGCCTGTCCCTGCTGGACGAGATGCTGACGGGGCTGGAAGGCTCTGTGCTTTCCGGTGCGGACGCTTTCAAGCTGTATGATACCTACGGCTTCCCGGTGGATTTAACCCGGGATATTCTCGAGGAAAAGGGCATCGCGGTGGACGAAGAGGAATTCACCCGCCTGATGACCGAGCAGCGCGCCCGCGCCCGCGCCGCCCGCAAAAACGCGGGGGCCGACGCCTGGAAGAATAACGCCGGCGTAACGGCGGAGCTGAAGCCGTCCCGTTTTGTGGGATACGAGGCCCTCCGCTGTGAGGCGAAGGTGACCGCGATCCTGCGGGACGACGAGCCGGTGGACGGCGTGTCCGAAGGGGAAGAGGCGGTCGTGGTACTGGACGTGACTCCCTTCTACGCGGAAAGCGGCGGACAGGTGGGGGACATTGGCGCGATCACCAGCGACGGCGCGTCCTTCAACGTGACCAATACCGTGAAAGCGCCGAACGGCGTGGTTCTCCATATCGGGTCCCAGACGAGGGGCGAGATCCGGGTGGGCGACGTGGTTACCGCTTCGGTCAATGAGGAGGAACGCCGCGCCACCATGCGGAACCATACGGCGGCCCATCTTTTGCAGGCGGCTCTCCGGCAGGTGCTCGGCGCCCATGTCGAGCAGGCGGGGCAGTTGGTGAACGCCAGACGGATGCGGTTCGACTTTACGCATTTCTCCGCCCTGACGGAGGAGGAAATTGAGACCGTGGAAGCATTGGTCAACCAGTGGATTCTTGCCGGCCTTAAGGCGGATATCCGGGAAATGCCGATTGATGAGGCGAAAAAGCTGGGAGCGATGGCGCTTTTCGGCGAGAAATACGGCGATATTGTGCGGGTGGTCCGGATGGGAAGCGCCGAAGAGGGAAACGGCGTGTCCACCGAACTCTGCGGCGGTACCCATGTGGACAACACGGCCAAGCTAGGCCTGTTCCGCATTCTTTCCGAAAGCTCGGTGGCGGCGGGCGTCCGCCGCATCGAAGCGGTAACCGGCGGCAATGTGCTCGCCCTGATCGACGAATACCGCGCTCTGCTGACGCAGGCGGCCGACGCGCTGAAGGTGGGCAGCTACGACGAGGTGCCCCGCCGTGCCGTCCAGCTGGGGAACGAACTGAAGGAATCTCAGCGCGAACTGCAGACCATGAAGTCCAAGGCGGCCGCCGGTAAAGTGGAAGGCCTTTTCAGCAATGCCAAGGAAGTGGAGGGCGTTAAAGTAATCGCGGCGGCCTTCACCGGCACCGGCAGCGACGCGGTGCGGGCAATGTGCGACCGGTGCCGCGACGCGAACATCCCCAGTCTGGTGGCGGTTCTCGCCGGAATTATGGAGGACGCGGGCAGCGTTTCCTTCGCCTGCTATTGCAGCCCGGATGCGGTAGCCAAGGGCGCGCACGCGGGCAATATCGTGCGGGAGGTCGCCAAAATCTGCGGCGGAAAGGGCGGCGGCCGTCCCGATTCCGCCATGGCGGGCGGCAAGGATCTCACGAAGGTGGACGACGCGATCAACGCGGTAGACGATATTCTGGAAAAGCTGTTGGCAGAGAAAAAATAAGAGCTGAAAAGCGAAAGGACTTTACAATCAGAATCGGGTAAGGGTTGGAAAGGAGAGACGGAAAACAATGGACGATTGTATTTTCTGCAAAATTATTGCCGGGGAAATCCCCTCGACCAAGATGTATGAGGACGATCAGGTACTGGCGTTTTACGATATCGAACCGAAAGCGCCGGTGCATTATCTGGTGATCCCGAAGCAGCATATCCCGGGCGCGGCGGCCGTTACGGCGGAAAACAGCGCGCTGGTCGCCCACATCTACGAGGTGATTGCGCGGCTGACCCGGGAACAGGAGCTGTCCGATTTCCGTGTAGTAACGAATAACGGCGCGGAGGCGGGGCAAACCGTCCACCATCTGCATTTCCATGTGCTGGCGGGCGGCAGGCTGGGCGATATGGCATAGCGCGGGTTCTCCGATACCATCCGAAACGAAAAGAAAAACGGACGCGGCGGTCCGGAGCGGGAGCTTCGGTTCGCCGGTCCGGGAAATGGAGCGTCGGGGACATCTATGCATTACATCATTATGGATCTGGAATGGAACGGCGCCTACACCCGAAAGACGCACGGCTTTTTCAACGAGATCATCGAGATCGGCGCAGTGAAGATCAACGATGCGCTGAAGCCGGTGGATCAGTTTCACGCGGTGATCCGCCCGGTGGTCAGCCGGAAGCTGACCACGCTGGTTCAAGACCTCACCGGGATTGAGGAGGAAGAACTGGAGGACGGCCAGCCGTTTTCTCAGGCGGTCTCCCGGCTGCGGAAATGGATTGTTGATCCCGAAGCGGTGGTTATGACCTGGAGCACGACCGACCTGATGGTGCTGCTGGAGAATTGCCGGTATTTCCTGAAAACCGAGCGGATTCCTTTTATGAATTTCTATGCCGACCTGCAGGCCTACTGTCAGGACCGGCTGGAATACGGCACCGCGCAGCAGATGGGGCTGAGCAAGGCCTGTGAGCTGCTGGATATCGCGGAGGACGGGATGGATCTGCACCGCGCGCTGGACGACAGCCTGCTGACCGGCCGGGTGTTTGTCCGGCTGTTCGAGCCGGCTTCCTTTCACAAGGCGGTGCGGCCGGCGGATCAGGAGTTTTATGACCGTCTGAATTTTAAAACGACCATCATCAGCGATATTGACGATGTTAATGTGAAACAGAGCGACCTTCATTTCCGCTGTGAGGACTGCAACCGCCCGTTAAGGCGGATGGGGGAGTGGCGCTTCCGTTCCCGGGCCTTCTGCGCGGATTTTCATTGCCGGGGATGCGGAAAAAAGTACACGGCCCGGGTGCAGGTGAAGCTGAAATATGACGGCCCGGTGACCAGACGGCGGTTGACGCTGAAGCCGGAGGAACCGCCGGAAGAACCGGCGGGCGGCGAAGAAACCAAATCGGGCGGCGAAGGCTGCTGACTGATTACTATAGTGAGAAAGGATGAAGACGACTATGGCAAGAGCGGACAGGATCGAAGAGGTCGGGAAAAAGGGAAAAGGTTTGATCGGGGAATTCAAGAAGTTTGCTCTGCGGGGCAACGTGATTGATCTGGCCGTCGGCGTTATCATCGGCGGCGCGTTTCAGAAGATCGTCACGTCGGTGGTGAACGATCTGATTATGCCGCTGGTTGGGATGGTCACCGGCGGGGTGAATTTTAACGACCAGTTCCTGATTATGAAGCTGCCGGAGGGCGTGACCAGCGAAATGGTGACCTCCCTGACTGTGGCGAAGGATCTTGGAGTCACCACCTTCAACTATGGGGCCTTTATCACGGCGGTGATCGACTTCCTGATTATGGCCTTTGTGATCTTTTTGCTGGTGAAGGGAATTAATAAGCTTTCCGACTTCCACAAAAAAGAGGAGCCGGCGGTCGTGGCGCCCACCACCAAACAGTGTCCGTACTGCCGCAGCGAGATCGCCATCGAAGCGACCCGCTGTCCGCATTGTACCTCGGTGCTGGAAGAAGCGGCGGGAGCCGAAGAGCAGGAGTGACAGGCGGTTTTTCCCTGCGTTTTTCAAAATAAAAAACCGGCGGCTGTGCAGAAAACGCACGGCCGCCGGCCTTTTATTTCATCAGGAATTTTGCCAGCCCCAGCTTGCCCCGGTAGGGGGGATAACGCAGCGGGATATCCAGACAGTTGGACTTGCGGACAATGCTTTTCTCGTGGGAGAAGGTATCGAATCCGTATTTTCCATGATACCGGCCCATACCGCTCGCGCCCACGCCGCCGAAGGGAAGCCGGGTGGAGACCAGATGCATCACCGTGTCGTTGACGCATCCGCCGCCGAAGGAAACCTCCCGCAGCACCCGCTGCTCTACAGCCCGGTCGTTGGTGAACAGATAGAGGGCGAGGGGCTTTGGCCGTCCGGTAACGACGCCGATTGCCTCGTCCAGCGTGTCATAAGGAAGAACCGGCAGCAGCGGCCCGAAAATTTCCTCCTTCATCACCGGCGAATCGAGGGTCACGCTGTCCAGCACCGTCGGTTCGATCCGGCGGGTCCCGCTGTCGAAACCGCCCCCAAGGAAGGCGTGCTCATCCCGCATCAGGCCGAGCAGACGCTGAAAATGCTTTTCATTGACGATGCAGGGATAATCCGGATTGCTCAGCGGCGACACGCCCCACAGCCGTTTCAGCTCGATCCGCATCGCTTTCAGCAGTCCGTCCAGAATTTGCCGGTCGGCCAGCACATAGTCCGGCGCAACGCAGGTCTGACCGCTGTTCACCGTTTTTCCCCAGAGGATACGGCGGGCCGCCAGCCGGAGATTCGCGCTCCTGTCCACGATGACCGGGCTTTTGCCTCCCAGCTCCAGCGTGACGGGGGTAAGATGACGGGCGGCCGCCTCCATCACGACCTTGCCGACCTCCACGCTTCCGGTGAAGAAGATGGTATCGAATTCCTGCTCCAGCAGAGCGGTGTTTTCTTCCCGTCCGCCTTCTACCACGGCGACGTATTTTTCCGGATACAGGCCGCGCAGCAGATAGGCGAGCACGGCGGAAACATGGGGGGCATAGGCGGACGGCTTCACCACCGCGCAGTTCCCGGCCGCCAAGGCCGCAATCAGCGGGTTCAGGGTGAGCTGAACCGGATAATTCCAAGGGGCCATAATCAGCGCCACGCCGTACGGTTCCGGCAGGATATGGCCGGAGGCCGGGAAATGCAGCAGGGAGAGGGGAACGCGGCGGGGCGCGGCCCAGCGCTCCACGTTCTGAATGGCGGCGTTCAGCTCCTCATGCACCATGCCGAGTTCGGTAGCGAACGCTTCGAAGGGCGACTTATTCAGGTCGGCCTTCAGCGCCATGAGCAGTTCCTGTTCCCGCGCGGTCAAAGCCGCTTTAAGCCGGCCGAGCTGCTCCCGGCGGAAGGCAGGGGAAAGGGTTTTTCCGGTGCGGAAAAACCGATGCTGCTCCGCAACCAGACGGCGGATTTCCAAGCTGTCCATAGTGAACGCCCCTTATTCTCTGAAAATGAAAATTTTCCGCACTTGCGGTCTGTCTGCCTCCTGCCGGGGCGGGCGGCAAGCAGACCGCAGGGACGGGTTGATTTTCCGGTTAATTGACTATAGTATATCACCCGAAAGCGGAAAGAACACCAACAAACTGTGAACAAATCATCGGAACAAGAAAAAACCCCCCATTCCCCGAAGCGTTTCGGGGAATGGGGGAACGGTTCAGTAAGCGGACGGGGGCGGTACAGGGGACGAGGCAGGCGGAGAGGGCATGCCAAAATCCTCCGGACGCAGAATGCCGCGGCGCAGCGCGCTGTCCCGGAGCGTCTCGTATATGCCGGCATGCGCGGCGTCGTAATAGGGGTTGACGTAGAAAATCCCCAGCAGACCCAGCGTCAGTCCGGAAAGCAGATTCCAGCCGAGATAGCTGAGATCAAACACAAACAGCTCGCCCTTGTAGCCCGCCGTCATCGCCTTGCTGATCTGCAGCGCACGGGAGGGAGAAAGGTTTGGATTTTCGTAGATGATGTAGCCCGTCATGCTGTAGGCGTAGCCCATGACAATGCCGGGAATGACAAAAAGCAGCGACCAGAGAAACACAAACAGATCTCTCAGAAGACCGGTCAGCATGCAGGGCGTGTAGATGCGAAAACTTGCGAACAGCTCCCCGACAGACGGGTATTCTCCCCGCCCATACCGCAGGTACCAGCCTTCTTTTCCGGTACGGATCACATTGCCGACCAGTGTGACATACAGAAAGACGCCGCCGGCAAGAAGCCCTGCCAGAGGGAGCACAGTGCCGGCAATCTGCTGTATCCATTCGACCTCCGAATTCTTCTGGCGGATAATGAACGAAAGGCCGCTGCTTCCCGCTGTGCCGCTGAGCAGCAGGGCCAGCAGGCTGACTAAAACAGCGCCGCCCATTCTGCCTGTTAACTGGCGTTTGGCGGTCTCTTTAATTCCAATCCGGTCGTAATACAAAACAACGTTTCCTCTCTTTCCAATGGTTTCTCTATCCGGACAGAAAAAGGGCGGGGCGGACCGGAATCCGCCCCGCCTGTCTGCCGAAAACAGGACCGGGGGCTTATTTCAGTTCCGGCGTTTCCTGTGCTTCCGGCGCCGCGGACGGCGCGCCGCCGATCTCGGTGCCGAGGAAGGACGGAATCTGCAGGCCGGCCATCTTGAAGGTTTCGCTCAGGGGCGGGATGGATTTCATCATGCTCGAAAGGAAATTCGAGGTGGTGGAGGAACCGTCCTTGCCGCTCATGGAATCCCAGACGGTCACCTTGTCGATGTTGAGGTTCTTGACCGCTTCCACCTGAGTCTTGACCAGCTCTTCGATCTTGTCGGCCAGCATAAGCTGAACGGCGGAGTCGGCGCTGCCGGCGGCCTTTACCACGTCGGCGAAGCCTTCGGCCTGCTTGGAGAGGATTTCCTGGATACCGCGGGCCTGCGCTTCCATCTTGGCGAAGATGGCGTCCGCCTCACCTTTGGCGCGGCGGCGGGTCTGCTCGGCTTCGGCCTCGGCTTCCAGCTCCATCCGCTCTTTCTCAATGCGGGCTTTGACGATAACGTCGGCCTGCTGGGTGGCGAGTTCACGGTCGGCACGGGCCTGTTCGGCCAGTTGTTCGGCGGCGTAGGCCTCTTCCTTCGCCTTGGCTTCGGCCGTCTTTTCCGCGATGACGGCACGGCGCATGGCTTCGGCCTCCAGCTCGCGGCGGGTGGCGTCGGATTTCGCAATGTCGGCTTTCGAGGTGTTTTCGCCGTCTACCGCGGCGGCGTTGGCGGCGGCCACCGAGATACGCTGGTCGCGCACGGCGTTCGCTTCACCGATAGAACCTTCGCGGTTCCGTTCGGCCACGCTGATACGGGCCTCGTTGATCGCCTTCGCGGCGGCTTCCTTACCAAGAGCCTCGATGTATCCGGACTCGTCGCTGATATCGGTGACGTTCACGTTAATCAGCCGCAGACCGATCTTTTTCAGCTCGGTTTCCACACAGCGGGAAACCGCTTCGAGGAATTTATCGCGGTCGATATTGATTTCCTCGATCTGCATGGTGGCGATAATCAGACGCATCTGACCGAAGATGATGTCCTTTGCCAGTTCCTGAATTTCCTGAAGCCGCAGGCCGAGCAGGCGTTCCGCCGCGTTCTGCATCACGCCGGCCTCGGTGGAGATGCCGACGGTGAACCGGGCGGGAACATCGATCCGAATGTTCTGACGGGAGAGGGCGCTCTTCAGATCGACGCTGATGGAAATCGGGGTCAGATCGAGGTATTCATACGCCTGGACGACCGGCCAGATAAAGGCCGCGCCGCCGTGGATGCATTTGGCGCTCCGGGCCGAACCGTCCTTGTTCTGTCCGACCTTACCGTAAATAACCATAACCTTGTCGGACGGGCAGCGGCGGTACCGCGCCAGAAACACCAGCAGGAGACTGAAAAGCAGGACGACGACAACGACGACGGCAATCAGCGCCGTAGGCGGGATCCCCGCCGCGAGGATGGACGAAAGGGGGAATTTCATGGACGAACACACTCCTTTAACTTAAGGTCGCGGGTGAATGGGCGGACGTTCCCTGTAAGGGAGGTCTCCTGTCGGAGATGGTCAGCCCGCGGAAACGGATCCCAGCGGGGTGACGATCAGAGTGTTGCTTTCGGTGACCGCGGTCACCTTGACCTGTTCACCGGTGGAAAGATCCCGCTCGGCGCAGGAGGCGTCGAGCTCCAGAAAACGATCCTGTACCACCAGAGTGATTTTTCCCTTGCCGCCGCAGGGGATGGGAAGGTATACCTCGCCGGTCAGGCCCACGGCATTTTTCAGGTCGAGATTGCCGCTCTGCTGCAGCTTCAGGGAGAAGCGCAGCACCACGGCGACCAGTACCATAGCCGCGAGTCCCGCGATAATCGCGAGGACGGAGGCGAGAACGGGGGCCGCTCCCATGTCCAGCGCGGCGACGCCGATCCAGCCGCACACGGCGAGAAAGGCGACGATACCGCGTACCGTCAGGATACGCAGACCGGCCTCGTGCTCGGCCCCCTGATCGTGGGGCATATCGTGCTCGGGGACAAAGCTGCCGTCCGCGTCCACCTCCGCATCGATATCCATGCCGGCGTCCGTATCGGCGGAAATATCCGCGTCGTGGTCGCCGCCGATCCCGAAGAGAAGGAGGATGGTTTGGAGCACCAGAATAATGGTCGAGGGGATGGCGAGAATGTAGAATACCTGCTGGATCGTGGACAATGCGTTCCACCACTCAAACATGGGGAATTCCCTCCTGTTTCATTGAAATAGACTGCATTCGAATGCGCGGGGAACGGGGCGTGATCACCGCCCTGCGGGTCCGCCGCTTCCGGCGTTCACCGTTCGTTCGAAAATTCCGTCCGCATACTGCATGAGCATGGCGGCGGCCACGTTCATCAGCATGATGGACAGCGCGTTTTTCAAACGGCCGGCGGCGTCGGGCACGGGGCCCTCATAACCCTCAAGTCGCGATTCAGTGAGAGTTATGATGGACTCGTGCGTAACCGGTTCGCTTTCCGACAGCTCCAGAATCGCCGAGCAAAGCAGGCTGTAAAGCCGTGTCTCCGGGATAATATCGTCCGTCCGGTCGTCTACGCTTCCGTTGATATACCCCAGCAGGGCGGCGATCTTTTCCAGCTGCATGGCGGGACGGAGCAGGTTAATCAGCAGAATGCGGGCGACGTGCAGCTCGCCGTATCGTTTGTTCACCGGCTTGGAGACCCAGCCGCGTTTCACCCAATTCTGAATTGTGCTGCCGCCCAATCCGGTCATTTCGGTGATTTGGGAGAGAAGCAGCCCGCCGCCGGAAACAGCGAAAATCGGGGAGAGGGAGGCGAAAGCGTCCGTTCTGGCTTCCGCCGTAAGGGGGAGCCGGGTTCCCGGTAAGGTATCCAGTCGATCCATTTCAGACAGCCTCCTTTCTTTCAATTGGTAGGGAAAACTTTACGTTTTTAAAAGTTCGTTCGATCTTCTTTTGAGTTCATTTGTATTTTATCATAAGTTCATATGAACTTCAACCGAGGAAAAATCTCGGGAATTCTCTGGCAGGATATGAAAATCGTGATTATATATGATTATCTCTTTCAATCGGATAAAATCTTTCGTTATCTCTTGATATCTCATGATTTTGAGTTTTGACGAATCCCCGGCTTTTTTCGGAGAACTTGTCTGAAATATCCGGGAATCGTAAAGCGGTCTTTGCATTTTTATCGAAAAAACGGTAAAAGACGGAAAAATGCAATTTATCGCTTTACTTTAGTAATGAGATACGATAAAATAAAAACAGTTGAAAACGGCCCCCGTTTATTCCTATGTATGTCGATCCGCCGATTTGCCGGGCCTGCCGAATCTTTTTCGGCGGTTTGGCGGCCGGAAGGCGTGACCGGGAAGGGACAGGCCGGTATATTCAGGAGAGGAAGGGTTTCTATGAAGATGAAGCGCGTTATAGCGGCCGCCGTTGCTGCGGTTATGGCGGCCCTGCTGCTGGTGGGCTGTTCCGGCGGCAAAAAGAATGTGGAGTACGTCGTGCTGGACGAGTCCCTGTCGGACGAACAGTACGCGATCGGCTTCCGCAAGGCGGATCAGGCCCTGCGGGACGAGGTGCAGAAGATCCTCTGCGAGATGAAGAAGGACGGTAAGCTGGCGGAGATCACCACGAAGTGGTTCGGCAAGGATACCTCCATCGTGCCGGAGAGCATCCCGGACTCCACCGCCACCGACGATTCCCTGCAGAAGGTGAAGGACAAGAAGGTCTTCGTCCTCGGACTGGACGATTCCTTCCCGCCGATGGGCTATCGTGATGTGGACAGCGGTGATATCATTGGATATGACATTGATCTGGCGAAGGAAGTCTGCTCCCGCATGGGCGTGGAGCTGAAGCTTCAGCCGATCGACTGGGATTATAAAGAGGCGGAGCTGAACGAGGGCACCATCGACTGCATCTGGAACGGCATGAGCATCGACGCCGAGCGGCAGGAAAAAATGTGCCTGAGCGAGCCGTATATGGAGAACCGTCAGGTGGTTGTTACCCTGAAGGCCAACGGCATCGAAAAGGTCGGCGATCTGAAGGATAAGGTTGTCGCTCTGCAGAAGGGCTCCACCGCCGCCGGTGCGCTGGACGGCCGCGAGGATGTCAAGAGCATCATTAAGGACGGTGCGGCCGTAGAGGTTCCCGACAATGTTCAGGCGATGTACGAGCTGCGGCAGGGTACCAGTGATGCGGTTATCATGGATGAAATCGTCGCCCGGTATTATATCGCGCACCTGACCGAACTGGAGGCCAAGTCGGAGAGCGGTTCGGAGAGCAAATAAGACCCGTCTGTCCGGAGAAAGCGCTCCGGCGGCAAGTGTATCAAAAAGCACAGGGGCCGGCTGATCCGGCCCCTGCGTTTGTGTTATTTTTTGTTTTGTGAGGTGGCGGACCATGCTGGAAGACATAGGAAAGATCCTGCCGCATCTGGTGGAACCGACGTTGGCGGCGCTGACCATTTTTTTCTTTACGCTGCTGTTTGCGCTCCCCTTGGGGCTGCTGGTTGCCTTTGGCCGGATGTCCCGCATCGCGCCGATCCGCTGGGTCACGCAGGCCTACCTGCTGGTGATGCGTGGGACGCCGCTGATGCTGCAGCTTATCTTTTTCTGGTTTGGGCTGGGGCTGGGAGGCAACGGCTTTTCCCGGATGCAGACGGCGATCATCGCTTTTTCCCTCAACTATGCCGCGTATTTTGCGGAAATTTACCGTGGCGGTATTGAGAGTATCCCGGTCGGCCAGCATGAGGCGGCGAATGTTCTGGGTTTTTCCAAAACCCAGACCTTTTTCCGCATTGTGATGCCGCAGGTAATCAAAAAGATTCTGCCGCCGCTGGGAAACGAATTTATGACGCTGGTGAAGGATACCTCGCTGGCTCAGATCATTGCGGTAGTGGAGATCACCAGTATGGCGAAGAAGCTCCAGACAAGCATGGTGTCTCTCCTGCCGATCATTGTGGCCGGCGTATTCTATCTGATTATGAACGCCGTGGTGTCCAAGGGCTTCTCCCTTGCGGAGAAAAAGCTCGGCTATTACCGGTAAGGGAGGGGAAGAACCTTGAGCGTGCTATCGGCACAGAATCTTCAGAAATCTTTCGGGGACAACACCGTGTTGAAGGACATCTCCTTCGAAGTGGAGCAGGGCGAGGTGTTATCGGTGATCGGTCCCTCCGGCTCGGGAAAATCCACTCTTCTGCGGTGCGCCACTCTGCTGGAACGGGCGGATTCCGGGCGGATCGCTTACGGCGATCTGGTAATGGCGGATACGCCGGCGGGACAGGAAAAGGCGGTGTACAGCCCCGCTCCGGTGCTGCAGCAGATCCGCCGCCGTTTCGGGCTGGTATTCCAGAGCTTTAACCTGTTTCCGCATTTTACGGTGATGCGCAATATTATCGAGGCGCCGGTGCGGGTGGCGAAAAAGGGCCGGAAAATCGCGGAGGCGCAGGCCCGCGCTCTTCTCGACAAGGTTGGGCTGGCCGACCGGGAGGGGGCCTATCCCTGTGAGCTTTCCGGCGGGCAGCAGCAGCGGGTGGCGATCGCACGGGCGCTCGCCATGCAGCCGGAGATTCTGTTTTTCGACGAACCGACTTCCGCGCTGGACCCGGAGCTGACCGGGGATATCCTGAAGGTCATCCGCGATCTGGCGGAGGAGCATATGACCATGGTGATCGTCACGCATGAGATGGCGTTTGCCCGGGATGTGTCCGACCGGGTGATTTTCATGGACGGCGGCGTGATCGTGGAGCAGGGCGACCCGCGGCAGGTGATTGAAAACCCCCAAAGCGACCGCACCCGCGCCTTCCTTTCCCGTTTTCATCAGAATTGAATGCAGAGGCCGCCGGGTACAGCGCGTATCCGGCGGCCTTTTTGGGCAGGCTAACGGCAATATTGTTTTTCTGTGCGCCGAACGCTTGCAAAGAAGAGGCGGGGATGATACCATAGGATGGAATTACCAAAGGCAAAGGATGAACAAGGAGGAATATCGTGAGCGGCAGAAAGGACAAAAAGGGCGGGCAGCTTCATCTCTCCAGGCTGTTTCCCTATTTAAAGCCGTATCGGCGTCACTGCGTCCTCGGTCCGTTGTTCAAACTGATCGAGGCGGTTTTGGAGCTGTATCTCCCGCTGCTGATGGCCCGCGTGATCGACCGGGGCGTGGCGACGGGGGATACCGGCTATATTTTGAAAATGGGCGGCGTGATGCTGGGGATCGTCACGGTCGGCCTCTGCTGCGCGCTGGTGTGCCAGTATGTGGCCTCCGTTACCTCGCAGGGGTTTGGCACCGGCGTGCGAAACGCGGTGTTTCAAAAGATAGCTACCTTCTCCCATGCGGAGCTGGACCGTTTCGGCACGCCGTCCCTGATCAACCGGGTGACGAACGATGTCAACCAGCTTCAATATGCGGTGGCGATGCTGATCCGTCTGGTGATCCGCGCGCCCTTTCTCTGCATCGGCGGGGTGATTATGGCGCTGACCATCGACTGGCGGCTTTCCTTGGTGATCGTGGTGGCGATCCCGCTTTTTGTGCTGATTATCACGCTGGTAATGAAAGCGACGGTTCGTCTGCACCGTCTGGTACAGCGGAAGCTGGACGGCCTGACGCTGGTGCTGAGGGAAAATCTGTCCGGCGTGCGGGTGATCCGCGCTTTCGCCCGTACCGAACGGGAGCAGCGGCGGTTTGCCGACGCCGCCGACGAGCATCGGGACACGGCGATCCGGGTGGGGCGGCTTTCGGCCTTTCTGAATCCCGCGACGCAGTTGATTATGAACGCCGCCATCCTCGCTATCGTCTGGTTCGGCGGGGTGCGGGTGGAAGCCGGGGGGATGACCACCGGTGAGATTATCGCCTTTATCAACTATGTCAACCAGATTCTGCTCGCGCTGATCGTGGTGGCGAATCTGGTCATTACCTTTACCAAGGCGTACGCCTCGGCCGGCCGGGTGCTGGAGGTGCTGGAGACCGCATCCTCCATCGCCGGGGCGGCTGTCCCGCCGAAGGAGGATGCGGCGGCGCCTGCGGTGGAGTTCGACCACGTTTCTTTCTCCTATGACGACGGCGAGGATGAACTGACCGACGTTTCCTTTGCCGTTCCCCGCGGCGCCGCCGTCGGGGTAATCGGCGGAACGGGATCGGGCAAAACCACCCTGATGAGCCTGATTGCCCGTTTCTACGATGTACGGACGGGAACCGTGCGGGTCGGTGGGGTGGATGTGCGGGATTATCCGCTGGACGCGCTGCGGGGAAAAATCGGGTTGGTTCCGCAGAAGGCGGAGCTATTCACCGGCACGGTCGCGGAAAATATCCGCTGGGGCCGTCCGGACGCGGACGGCGAGGCGGTTCGCCGGGCGGCGGTTATCGCGCAGGCCGCCGAATTTATCGAGCGGTTGCCGCAGGGGTACGATTCTCCGGTGGAACGGGGCGGCGCCAACTTCTCCGGCGGACAGAAGCAGCGGCTCACCATCGCCCGCGCTATGGTGCGGGAGCCGGAGATTTTGATTCTGGACGACGCGTCCAGCGCATTGGATTACGCGACCGACGCGGCCCTCCGCCGGGCGGTGCGGCAGGCCAGCCGGGCGATGACGGTGTTCACCGTTTCCCAGCGGGTGAGTGCGGTCAGGCAGGCGGACTGTATTCTGGTGATGGACGACGGCCGTCTGGCCGGTGTGGGGACGCATGAGGAGCTGCTGGCTTCCTGCGGAGTCTATCAGGAAATCTGCCGTTCGCAGGAACGGGGAGAGGAGGCGGCCGGATGAAAAACACCAACCCCAAAAACGGAAGGGAGCGTTCGTCCCTTTCCCGTCTCCTCGGCTATATTGGGAAAAATCGGGGGCTGATGGCCGGGGTGCTGTTTTCCGCTTTCGTGGGAAACGCCGCGCTGCTGCTCGCGCCCAAGCTGGTCGGCCGGGCGATCGATCTGATTCTGCCGGGCGGGGAGACTTCCTCTTTCCCGGCGCTGCTGAAGACGCTCGGCGTAATCGGTATCCTGTATCTGGCGGGCAGCGGGCTGACCTGGCTGACCTCCCTGTGCGCCAATGTGGCCGCGAACCGGACGGTGCGGGATCTGCGGGTGGATCTGTTCAACAAGCTGTCCCGCCTTCCCCTCAAATATTACGACGCGAATTCCCGCGGCGACATGATGAGCCGCTTCACCAACGATATCGACGCGATTGCGGACGGCCTGAATCAGGGGATTACGCAGCTGGCGTCCGGCGTCATTACGGTGCTGTTGTCTCTGGCGTTTATGCTGATCCTCAATCCGTGGGTAACGCTGGTGGTGGTATTTGTAACCCCGCTTTGCTTTTTCGTGGGGTATTTCATCACCAAATACGGCAGCAAGCGCTTCCGGGAACAGCAGAAGGCGCTCGGCCGGCTGAACGGCTATGCCGAGGAAATGATCAGCGGTCAGCGTACCGTGAAGGCCTTCGGCTATGAACAGACGGAGGCGGTTCGTTTCGGCAAAATCAACGGAGAGCTGTACGAATGCGGTTACCGCGCCCAGTTCGCCTCCGCGCTGGTGAACCCCTCTACCCGTTTCGTGAACAACATCGCCTATGTGCTGGTCGGAATTTTCGGCATTCTTGCCGTGCTCCGCGGGACTTTGACGACCGGCGGGGTGGCCAGCTTCCTGACCTATACCGCGCAGTTTTCCAAGCCCTTCAACGAGATTACCTCGATCACGATGCAGCTCCAGCTGGCAATGGCCTCCGCCCGCCGGGTGTTCGCCGTGATGGACGAGCCGGAGCAGTCCGCCGAACCGGATGGGGCGGCGGAACTGACCAATGCGCAGGGCGCGGTCCGGTTCGAGGACGTATTTTTCTCCTACGCGCCCGACCGGAAGCTGATCGAGGACTTCTGCCTGACAGTCCGCCCCGGGGAGACGGTCGCTATCGTCGGACCGACCGGCGCGGGGAAAACCACGCTGGTCAATCTCCTGATGCGCTTTTATGAGGTGGACGGCGGGCATATTTATGTGGAGGACCGGGATATCACCGATTTGACGCGGGACAGCCTGCGCCGCAGCTTCGGGATGGTGCTGCAGGAGACCTGGCTTTTCGCCGGAACGGTGCGGGACAACATCGCTTACGGCAAGCCGGACGCGACCGATGAAGAAGTGGAGTCCGCCGCGCGGGCGGCGCACGCCCACAGCTTTATCCGCCGTCTGCCGCAGGGTTACCAAACCCTGATCGCGGAGGACGGCGGAAACCTCTCGCAGGGGCAAAAGCAGCTTCTGACCATCGCGCGGGCCATGCTGATGAATCCGCCGATGCTGA
This sequence comes from uncultured Oscillospiraceae bacterium, assembly GCA_905192745.1. Lineage (GTDB taxonomy): Bacteria > Bacillota > Clostridia > Oscillospirales > Acutalibacteraceae > Avimonas. The sequence goes on along the minus strand of CAJJLZ010000011.1, from coordinate 37,255 downwards.
TTTTGGACGAGGCGACCAGCTCGGTGGATATCCTGACTGAGATGCGTATCCAGCGCGCTTTCCGGAAAATGATGAAGGGGAAAACCACCTTTATCATCGCCCACCGCCTGTCCACCATCCGGGACGCCGATCGTATCCTGGTGCTGGACAAGGGCAATGTGGTGGAACAGGGAACGCATGACGAGCTTCTCGCCCGCGGCGGCTTCTACGCCAACCTGTACAATTCGCAGTTTGCGCCCACCGAATAACCGCACCGCGCAAAAACAGGAAAACGGCAGTCCGGTTTATCGCATCCGGACCGCCGTTTTTTTGTTTGATTTCTTTATCCCGTCTTCATTCCGTCTCCGGAGCCGCCGCCTTTTCGTATACCTCCGGCATCTGCCGGGCGATTTCCGCCCGGATACGATCCAGCATCGCCTCGTCCGCGCCGCCGATAATGGAGACCGTCACGTCCTTTTCCATAACGACCGCCGGAAAGCGGAAGGTGCCGAAAGCGGCGGGGGAGGTGACGTTTACCGCAATGGCCTTGGCTTTGCATTCGTCGGAAATGGCGATGTTTACCGCCTCGTTGTCGGTGGCCGCCACACAGAGATAGCTGGAATTGCAATCCCCCCGGTAATAACGGCGGGGAATGTAGCGAATCCGGTTTTCCTCGTCCAATCGGCGCAGCTCGTCGCACAGCACGGGGCTGATAACCGTGACCTTGGCACCGAAATCCAGCAGAGTAGCCACTCGCGAGGCGGCGGTACGTCCTCCGCCAAATACGGTGCAATTGTTTCCGTTCAGATCTATATACAGCGGAAAGCCGGGGGCCATGACATCACCTCCTGAATTTGCCGGAACCCCGGCATAAAAACGACCAAAATCGCAGCATCTATAAGCAGTATAACATATGGAACGTTTTTTGACAATACATCAGCTTTACAACGCCGCGGACAGGGATTCATAACGACCGTATTTGATCCAAACGCAGTGTTTCCGTATCCATCTCCATCCGATAACCGCCGCCGTTCGGCGCCTGAAAGTCATACATATCCATGCCGCCCGCCCTGCTTTCAGCCAGCGGATGGAGCGTTGTCAACAGCGTCATAATGCAGCCGCCGTGGGTAACCGCCGCCGCACAGCGGAGGTTCCGGTTCACCGCGTCGTCAGCGATCTGCCGCATTGCCCCCAGCAGGCGCTGAGAGAATTCCGCCCCGCTTTCCCCTCCGGGAGGCGCGGTTTTTCCGGCTGTATCAATCCATTTGCGATAGGCGGGATTGTCTTTGAGCTGTTCGTAGGTTTTTCCTTCGAAGCTGCCGAAATCCAGCTCGGCAAGCGAGGGGAGAGAAACCGGCACCAGCATGGGATAAAGCAGACGGGCCGTTTCCATACAGCGGCCAAGAGGACTGGCATACAGGGCGTCCGCCCGGGGATACAGTCCGCGGGCCTTCCGGTCGGACAGTTCCTTTTTTCCGCGCTCGCTCAGCGGCTGATTGAGGGTCTGGCCGGTGTACCGCCGCTCCGCGTTCCCCGCGGTAGCCCCGTGGCGGATAAGAATCAGTTCCAGTTTCATAAAGGGGCCTTCTTTCTGCAAAATCCTAAAGGAATAAGCTGCCGAACGCCAGCAGGAAAAGCAGCGTTAACTGAGAAAGTTCAACCAGATATCCCAGAAGATCGCCGGTGATCCCGCCGAATTCCCGCCGCGTCATTCGTCGATACCAGGCAAACACACCTACCGCGCCGGCCAGCGCGGCGACGGCCGCCAGAAGCCCCGGAATCCGTCCGCCGAGGAAACCGGCGCCGGACAGCAGAAGAGCGCTGACCAGAACCTCCGCCGTCCCCAGAATCCGGACCCCGGCGGCGGCCCGGTCGGCAAAAAGCACGCCCAGCGTACTGCTCGGCGTATAGGGAAAACGGCTGCCCGCCGCCACGGTCAGGCTGCGGGACAGAATATAAACCGTGCAGGCGGCCGGAAGAAGCGCCGGGGTGAGATACAACTGAACCCACGCGCCGGTTTCCAGCAGCAGCAGTCCCGCACAGCAGAGGACGGCAAAGGGACCGCAGTGGGGATCCTTCATAATCTGCAGCTTTTTCTCCCGGTCCCGCCGGGAAAAGACGGCGTCGGTCGCATCCAGAAAGCCGTCCATATGCAGTCCCCCCGAAATCAGAAGGGGAAGCAGGACGGCGACCGCCGCAAAAAAGAGGGGACTGGCGCCCCAAAACAGCGCCAGCCGCGCCCAGCCGTAAAGAAGCGCGCCCGTCACGATCCCCACCACCGGCAGACAGCCGAGGGACCAGCGCATATTGTCCTCCTTCCAGTCCACCCGCGGCATGGGGATGGCGGAATACATGGACAGGGCGATAAGCAGGGACTCTCCCCATTTTTTCATAGGAACATCCACCCTTTTCAAAGATATGCCGTGCGGCGCCGGTTACAGGCTGTCCAGAGCGGCCGTTTCGTAATACGCGGCCAGCGCGCTGTCCAGCAAACCGGCTCCCAGCAGGCCGCCCGTCCCTTCGCCGAGACAGAGACCCGCCGTAATCAGGGGGCGGAGCCCCAGTGCCTCCAGCAGCCATTTTCCGGCGGTTTCCGCCGTACAGTGGGAGGGGAAGAGTGCGTGGACGCAGTGAGGGGCCAGGCGGACGGCGCACAGAGCGGCGGCCGAGGAAATCAGCCCGTCGATCATCACCGCCATGCCGTGGGCCGCCCCGCCGAGATACAGGCCGCACATGGCGGCGATATCCAGCCCGCCTACCTTCTGCAGAATGTCGAGAGGGTCGGCCGGATCGGGCCGGTTGATTTCCAGCGCCCGGCGGACGATCATCGCTTTATGGGAGACGCCGCTTTCGCCGCCCGCGCCCCGGCCGGTCACCTCTTCGGGCGAACACCCCAGAAGAACGGCGGATACCGCGCTGGCGGTGGTGGTGTTACCGATCCCCATTTCCCCCGCGACGGCGAGGCGGACGCCGGAACGGGACAGCTCTTCCGCGGTATGGATGCCGGTTTCCACGGCCCGGAGGCATTCCTCCCGGCTCATGGCCGGGCCACGGGCGATGTTCCCTGTCCCCGCGCGAATCGTGCGGCGAAGAACCGCCGGTTCGTCATACGCGGTGGCAATGCCGACGTCGATCACCAGAACGTCGGCCGGGAGCCGGCGGGCAAACGCGTTGACGACGCCTCCGCCCCGCGCGAAATTCACGGCCTGTGCCGCCGTAATCCGCTGATCGGAGGGGGTGACGCCCTCCGCCGTCACCCCGTTGTCCGCGCAGAAAACCACCGCGGTTTTACGCGCGATTTCCGGCCGGTCGGTCCGTTGAAAGCCTGCCAGCCGGATCACCGCGGTCTCCAGTTCGCCGAGACTGCCGGGCAGTTTGGCCAGGGAATCCAGCCGCCGTCCGGCAAGGACCATCGCCGCTTCTTCAGCGGGCCGGATATGGTGAAGAGTAGCTTCCAGCATCTGTTTTCCTCCATGGGCGGAACTTCGCCGTCTTTTCCCTTTATTGTATTATTGTAGCACACCCTAGTCGGGGGAACAACACCTCCGCCCAAGTATTTGCCGGTGGAAAAACGCGAATAAGGAGAAGGGGATTGACAGAAGGGCGGAAAAGGGGTTACACTGCAAGGGAAGAGGCGGTCCGTCAGCCGACCGCTGTGAAAAGTCGGGCGGATAACGGTTGAGTTTTTTGTTTTGACATGGTATACTTTATACTTCAGGGGGGATAACCATGGCAGAGGAAGGGTCCTTTCGGATCAGTATCAGCGGGTTTCACAAGGCGGATGTGCTTTCCTATATCGATACCATGCAGTCCCGTCATGATGAAGAGCTGCGCGGGCGCGATCTGGAAATCGGCCGTCTACGCCAGGCTGTGACCGCGCAGGAGACCTATGTGACGGAATTAAAGGAGCAAACCGACCGGTCTCTGGAAGAGACGGAATCCCTCCGCCGGGAGAACGAGACGCTTCGCGCGGAGATGGAAAAAATCAACCGACAGGAGGACGACTGCCGACGCCTGTCCGAGGAAGCCGAGATCCTGCGGATGGAAAAGACCGAACTGACCGCCCGGCTGGAGGAAATGCGGCGGCGGCTGGATTCGGTCGCTTCGCTGGAGGAAGAGCTGGCGGGACTCCGCCGGCAGGAGCAGGAATGGGCCGCCCGCTGCGAAGCCGAACAGCAGCGGGAGGAAGCCGGGGAGCGGGAACGCGCTTCCTGGCAGAAAGAAAAGGCGGAACTGGTCGCCGGTCTGCATGAACTGGCCGATCAGCTGGAAGAAACGGAGAAGCAGCGGATCGCCCTGTTGGAAAGCAACCGGCGGTATGAGGCGCTGGCGGGCGACGTCGGCTCCTTTGTTATGGAGCTGCACACCATGGGCCAGCGCTTCCTGGAAACCGCCTATCAGCGCAGCGACGCCTGCCTGAACGCGGTGGAAGGGGTCGTCGGTTCTCTCTCTTCCCGGTTGGGCGAAGCCCGCGCACAGACCGATAAGGCGCGGCAGGAGCTGGCGGATCAGGGGACGACGGCCGGTCTCCGTCTGGACGAGCTGGTCCAGAAGCTGGAAGAATCCGCCGCCGAAGCACCGAACGCGGAGCCTACGGATGAATAAGGAGCGATGATTACGGGTACCATAGCGATCCATACGAACCAACTGAAGGCCCGCGCGGGAGAACTGCACGCCGGAGATCGGATACTGCTTTCCGGCACGGTGTACACCTCCCGGGACGCGGCCCACAAACGAATTTTTTCCCTCCTGCGCGAGGGCGGGCCGCTGCCGTATCCGATCGAGAACGCGGTGATTTATTATTCCGGCGCAACCCCGGCGCCTGATGGGCTGCCGATCGGCGCCTGCGGCCCGACGACCTCCGGCCGGATGGATGTGTACGCGCCGGAGCTGTACGACCGGGGGATGGCCGCTACCATCGGGAAGGGGGAACGAACCCCGGAAGTGGCGGAGGCAATCCGGCGGAACAAGGCGGTCTATCTCTGTGCGGTCGGCGGAGCCGGCGCGCTGGCGGCGAAGAGCGTCGTTTCCTGCGAGGTCATCGCTTTTGAAGATCTGGGATGCGAGGCCGTCAAGCGGCTGGAGATCCGGGATTTTCCCTTAATTGTGGCCATTGACTGCCATGGCGGCAGTTTATTTGCACGCTGAGTGATCGGCGGGCATATAGAATGGATAATCAACGAATCATATTTTTCAAAAGGAGTGCATCCCATGGCGGAACTGAAATACGAAATTGTGAAGAGTTTGGGCGTGCTGTCCCAGTCGCCCTCCGGCTGGACGAAGGAGCTGAATCTGGTCAGCTGGAACGACCGGGAGCCGAAATACGATATTCGCGAATGGGCGCCGGAGCATACCAAAATGGGCAAGGGCGTGACCATGTCGGGGGATGAGATCATCCTCCTGCGGGATCTGCTGAACGAGATTGACCTGTAAAAAAGGAACTGCCAAAGCATGATGCCTTGGCAGTTCCTTTTTGTATTGTGGCTATTACAGACTGTTTTTTTATGTATCATTCTTAATGGCACTTAAAATATCGTATTCAATATCTTCTACCCATTTCTCCGGAACATTGTCGTATGTCAGCAAGCAAAGCATGGAATTTATATCGCACAAATGCGCAAGTCTGAGCCAGTCGGAAGGTAATGGAGACGACGAAACGGAGTTATACCCCTGTGCAAAGGCATCCAGAATATGACTGTCGACCAGGGCCTGTACATCGTCGCCTTTTCTTCTGAAAAAACGCCCCAGGTCATTATATATACTGCCGGAATACGCAAACTCAAAATCAATAAAATATATCTTTCCGCCGGAAACCAGAATATTGTTGTATCCGAAATCACCATGACACAAGACGCTTTCGGCTTCTATCCTGTCGAACGGCTCCGGATTTTCCCTTATAAATTCGTACAGCATTTCAACCGTTTCCGGTTTAAGATATTCCGCAGGTTTCGCTTTTATCAGACGCATTATTTTTTCATGTGTTATCGGAAGGATATTCGATATGTTCAGATTTTTGTTCAATAAGGCGTCGTGCGCATATTTTCTTTTGTGTATCGCCGCGCACGTTCTGCCGATTTCACAGGACATTTCCGGAGGATATTTCAGATTTGTCCGCAGATATTGTATGAAGGTCACACCATCAAGAAATTCCGTAATAGTGTAAGCGAACGGGAAGCGTTGCTTGCCGCCATCATAATAGTATAGTTTCGGCACGTTGATTTTGTCTTCCAGATATTTGTATACGGCAGTTTCGATTTCATCGGTCGTGTTGGAATACAACTTCAAAAGATATTTGCCCGAGGTTGTTGTGACCATATAGCCTGTATTGCTCATGCTGTCCTTCATTAATAAAAAATCAAGTACAGAAAGCGTGCGGTCAAACGCGGCGAAAAGCATGGAAATCTCTTTTTTATCAACAGTGATAAAATCGTTTATTCTGTTCATTGGCGTTTTCTCCTCTCTGCCGTTTTCTGTGAATTTCGCGGAACCTTCCGACTTTAATGAAAAAGACAATTTCAAAGCTCTTGCTTTGTGTAATTTGTTTGCCAATATGATATAACTATTGCAAAATCATGTCAACATAAACCTGAAAATGGCTTGTACAGATACAAAGTAAACGAACAGAGCGGATCTTTTTTCAAAAAAATCCGCTCTGTTCGTTTACTCTCCTATGTTCGTTTACGCTTCCCGTACCAGATCGGCCATGCAGTACAGACCCGGCTCCTTTCCAAGCAGGAACAGCCCCGCGTTGATCGCGCCGACGGCGAAGATTTCTTTGGACATTGCCGTATGCGAGATGGAAACCATCTCGTCGTGTCCGGCGAAAAGAATCTCATGCTCACCTACGATCGTCCCGCCGCGGATGGAGGAGATACCGATCTCCGTCTTTTCACGTTTTTTACGCACCGAATGGCGTTCGTAAACGTATTTCGGCTCGTAATCCAGCCCTTCGGCAACCGCGTCCGCCAGCATCAGCGCTGTGCCGGAGGGCGCGTCGATTTTTTGGTTGTGGTGCTTTTCGATGATCTCCACATCGAAATCGTTGCCCAGCACTGTCGCCGCTTTCCGCGCGAGTTCGGTAATCAGGCTGATTCCCAGCGACATATTACCGCTGTAGAAAACCGGCAGGACCTGCGCCGCCGCCTTGACCTCCTCCACCTGTTCGGGGGAAAGGCCGGTGGTGGCGATTACCGCCGGGACGCCGTGTTCCTTCGCATAGCGGAGGATGCCGGTCAGGGCGCTGGGATGGGAAAAGTCGATCACAACGTCCCCTGAAAGGCTGCAGTTGGCGGGGTTTGCAAAAACCGGAAAGCCGGCGTGGCTTTCGGTGTTGACATCGAAGCCGGCGACGATTTCACAGTCGCAGCGCTCCGCCGCGCAGGCGGTAATTACCCGGCCCATCTTGCCGTTGCAGCCGCTGAGAAGAATTTTGGCCTTATTGGTCATCGCTTACACTTCCTCCCAAAGGTTTCGCTGCCGGTCAGGCGATCAGGCCGTGACGGCGAAGAACGGCGGCCAGCGCGTTTTTGCCCTTTTCATCCATCGCATACAGCGGCAGACGGCAGGGCCCGACGTTCATGCCCATCTGGTTCATCGCTTCCTTGACCGGGATCGGATTAACGTCCGAGAAGAGCGCGGAAGCGAGATCCAGCAGCTGGAGCTGCAGCGCGCAGCTTCCCTTTACATCCCCGTCGAACCAACGGGCGACGATGTCGTGTGTCGGACCGGGAACCACGTTGGACAGCACCGAGATCACGCCCTTGCCGCCGAGGGACAGAATCGGCAGGATCTGATCGTCGTTTCCGGAATACAGGTCGATATTCCCGTCGCAGAGAGCCATGGTCTTCGCCGCGGAGGAAAGGTTGCTGTTGGCCTCCTTGATGGCGACGATGTAGGGATTTTTGGACAGTTCGGCGTAGGTTTCCGGCTTAATGTCCACCCCGGTGCGGGAGGGAACGTTGTAAAGCAGACAGGGCATTTTCAATTCGTCGGCAATCGCGGAATAATGCGCGATCAGCCCCCGCTGGGACGTTTTGTTGTAATAGGGAGTGACCAGAAGAAGCGCGTCCGCACCGAGAGCGCGGGCTTCTTTCGACAGTTCAATGCAGTAGCGGGTGTCGTTTGAACCGGTGCCCGCGATAACCGGCACCCGTCCCTTTGCCTGCTCGATCGCCGCACGCATGACTTCGGTGTGTTCCTCATGATCCAGCGTGGAGGATTCGCCGGTGGTACCGCAGGTGATGATGGCGTCGGTACCGTTTTCAATCTGCCATTCCACCAGCTCGCGGTACTTCTCGTAATTGACGCTGCCGTCCGCGTTCATCGGGGTGACGATGGCCACGCCCGCGCCGGTAAAGATCGTATTCTTGCTCATCGATCGTTCATCCTTTCATAGCGGGGGAAATCCCCGCAGTCGGAATGGGTTCCGTTTGCCGGACAGAATCAGTCCATATAGCCTTCGGCGCAGAGCAGTTCCGCGAGAAGGACCGCGCCGCCGGCCGCACCCCGCAGCGTGTTGTGGGAAAGGCCGACAAATTTGTAATCGTACTGGGTATCCTCGCGCAGCCGGCCGAGGGAAACGGCCATGCCGCCTTCCAGATCCCGGCAAAGGGTGGTCTGCGGCATATTGTCCTCTTCATAATAGTGGAGGAACTGCTTCGGCGCGCTGGGAAGCTCCAGCTCCTGCGGGCGGCCGCGGAAGGCTTTCCACGTCTCGATAATTTCCTCTTTCGAAGGCTTGTTGTCAAAGCTGCAGTACACCGCCGCAAAATGGCCGTTGCTCACCGGTACCCGCAGGCACTGGGCCGTGAAAGCGGGGGAGGCGGCAGGGACGATTTCCCCATTTTCGATTTTACCCCAGATTTTCAGCGGCTCCTGCTCGGATTTTTCCTCTTCTCCGCCGATGTAGGGAATCACGTTATCCACCATTTCCGGCCAGGTGGCGAAGGTTTTGCCCGCGCCGGAGATCGCCTGATAGGTGCAGACCAGCGCTTTGTTCACCCCCCATTGGGAGAGGGGGAAGAGGGCGGGAACATAGCTTTGCAGCGAGCAGTTGGATTTAACCGAGATAAAGCCGCGTTTGGTGCCGAGCCGGGCCCGCTGGGCGGAAATGATTTCGATATGTTCAGGGTTCAGCTCCGGAATGACCATCGGTACGTCCGGCGTGAAGCGGTGGGCGCTGTTGTTGGAAACAACCGGGCACTCCGCCTTGGCATAGGCTTCTTCCAGCGCGCGGATTTCCGATTTCGGCATATCGACGGCGCAGAAAACAAAGTCCACGTCTTTGGCGACGCTTTCCACATCCGAGGCGTCCTTTACGAGCATATTTTTCATCGCCGCGGGCATCGGTTTATCCATTACCCAGCGTTTGCCGACCGCTTCGGCATAGGTTTTTCCGGCAGAGCGGGGGCTGGCGGCCAGCGCGGTGACGGTGAACCAGGGGTGGTTTTCCAGCAGGGCTGCAAACCGCTGACCAACCATGCCTGTGCATCCGATGATGCCGACGTTAAACTTCCTGTGTCCATTATGCTCCATGATGACCATTCCTTTCCAATCCAATACCGCAAGGATAACAAGGCAACAAAAAAGCCGGTCATAAACCGGCTGCCGTCACAAAATGAAGGTTCTTCAACGGGAGGAGTACGGCGGAGAAGGGCCGCGTCCTTCGCGAGAATAGCGCTCCATCACTCGGTGATGACAGCCATACGATTCTTTACCGCATGTCCAGGGAACGATTTCCTCCGGGAAAACCGCCCTTCGGCGCCGACGCCTTTCGTCCGTGATCTCCGACCCGGTGTCTCCCACGGTTACTCTTCGTGCGGCGCGCCTCTATTCCTTGCTATATATTATGCGATTGTTGGTGGTATTGTACCATTCCCCGCCGTACTTGTCAAATATAAGTTTTCCGGGGATTCCTCAGGCATTTTGTATTGGTTGACGAACACCCCGGCGGACGCGCTGTTTCCGCCGGGGTGTTCGTTTCGTGAGGAAGGATTGCCGGCAGTTTATCCAATATAATCCTGCGGGAGAATGCGGAAATCCATAACCCAACTGTTGGCATTTCCTTCAAATTTGAGCTCATACTTAAAATCTTCGATCAGTCCCATGTCCTTTACTTTATAAGTTTCACCGTTTTCCTCTTTTTCAAAGATAATTCCAAGCAGGCCGTCTTTCAAAATGTGGAAGGAGGAGATGTATTCCCCATCGTTGTTTGAGATTCCATACTGCAAAATGCTGTTTACCGCCGGATCAACACGGTTTACCTCTTCTGCGGAGGAGCCAATCCGAATACCGGAAAAATCCGAGTAGGAGAGAGATTTTTTCATATAAGCCGTATGGCTGTAATGGTAGTTCGAATCAAAAAAGACGTAAAGCAACCCGCCCTCCGACGTTTGATACAGGGCGTAATAGTGGTTATCATCCACTCGGCGCAGACATTCAACAGGAATCTCCATGTATTCGCTAAAGTCTTGTGCCATTATACGGAAAGATTGTCCAATATTAACCGAGAAATTGGGAGGGATTTTTTCAAAAATTTCCTTTTCGTTATATGTCGTTCTGATAACTTTGGAATGGGCTTTTTTTGTGGATGTTTTCAGGAAAGCATCCATCGGGGTACTTGCAGAGCTTTCGCCGCTGGAAGGATGCGACTTGCAGGAGCATCCGACGAACGCAAGTATTATAAATGTGATTAAAAAACAGAAAACTCTTTTATTCACAGCAATCTCCTTTCAAATCAGGATAATATTCCGGCTTGTCCCAATCCGCATATGTCGATTGGGTTTATCGGAGGGGAGCAGATATCCCCTCCGATAAACCCGGAAGCTTACGAGATATAATCCTGCGGGAGAATGCGGAAGTCGTAAGTGATAGGGGGCTCGGTTTGTATGGGGGAGGCAAGCACGAAATCTTCGCCGAACTCCATGCTTTGCACCGTCAAATCGCTTTCGGAGCGGGTATATCGGATACAGAGTATACCATCTTTCAAAAGATGGTAGGATAGGGGTTCTTCCGCATCTTCATAACAGGAAATATAAACCTTGGTGACCGGATCAATACGCTGTACCTCCGCCGAGTTGGTACCCTCTTTTACGAAGTCAAAATCCGATTTTGTCAGGGCTTTTTTCATGTATGCACCATGGCTGTAAGTCCAATATCCGTATTCGTCAATAAAGAAGGCATAGAACAAACCGCCTTCGGATGTTTGATAAATGGTATATGCAGTCTTTTCGCTTGTACGGCGAAGCAGTTCTACAGGCATTTCTTCTTCTAAAATATACATCCACTGCTGGTAGCCGTAGGCAGGGTTATAAAACCGCAGTCCTGTCAGCGGCTTAAGGAAAACCTGCTCTTCGCTGTAAGTGTGGGTTAGCAGGCTTTTATAGGAGTCCGTGCTATTTCGATTTAGAATGATTTCCTGTTTTTGGTTTCGTTCCTGACGAAAAGATTCTTCAGATTTGTCCATGCTAGACTCACTTTCCGGACGAGTTGTTTCACTGTAAGGCATAGAAAAGGTCGTTTTGCAGGAGCATCCGACGAACGCAAGTATTATAAAAACAGTAAAGAAACAGAAAATTTTTCTATTCACAGCAATCTCCTTTCAAATCAGGATAATATTCCGGCTTGTCCCAATCCGCATATGTCGATTGGGTTTATCGGAGGGGAGCAGATATCCCCTCCGATAAACCCGGAAGCTTACGAAATATAATCCTGCGGGAGAATGCGGAAATCCATAACCCAAGTATCGGAACTCCCTTCAAATTTGAGCTCATACTTAAAATCTTCGATCAGTCCCATGTCCTTTACTTTATAAGTTTCACCGTTTTCCTCTTTTTCAAAGATAATTCCAAGCAGGCCGTCTTTCAAAATGTGGAAGGAGGAGATGTATTCCCCATCGTTGTTTGAGATTCCATACTGCAAAATGCTGTTTACCGCCGGATCAACACGGTTTACCTCTTCTGCGGAGGAGCCAATCCGAATACCGGAAAAATCCGAGTAGGAGAGAGATTTTTTCATATAAGCCGTATGGCTGTAATGGTAGTTCGAATCAAAAAAGACGTAAAGCAACCCGCCCTCCGACGTTTGATACAGGGCGTAATAGTGGTTATCATCCACTCGGCGCAGACATTCGATAGAGGGGAATTCATATACCTCAAAATCATGAATATCCGGCAGGAAAGAGAAAGAAGCTCCGACGTCTTTTAAATAATTCGGTTTCATTTTTGAAAATATAATCTCTTCACTGTAAGTTGTTTTGATAACTTTGGAATAGGCTTTTTTTGTGGATGTTTTCAGAAAAGCCTTCGTCGCCTTTTCTCCTTCTTCAAGATAGGCGTCCATCGGGGTACTTGCAGAGTTTTCGCCGCTGGAAGGATGCGACTTGCAGGAGCATCCGACGAACGCAAGTATTATAAATGTGATTAAAAAACAGAAAACTCTTTTATTCACAGCAATCTCCCTCCACATCATGATAATGTAGCGGCATAATATCTTGTTTCACTGTTATACCAATTGGGCAGCCATCGAATCTCGATCGGTGAGAATATAGATTCTTTATAATATTCCGGCTTGTCCCAATCTGCATATGTCGGATGAGTGAAAACAGGATCATGCTGTACATCAAGTTCACCATTTTTCTCTCCCCAAGCGCCTGTAATATCTTGAACCCAAAAATGAGCATCATATTTCGAGTCAGCGATACCGACTCGCATACAAAGTCGGTATTCGTTTTGACTGATTGTGGCAGTTGGACCTCCAATAGGTCGAATGGAACGGCTTAAATCCTTTCTTACATACTCAAAAAGTACGTTTTCCATAGTATCCTGAAAATAGTTTAGATTATTAAAATTATCACTGCTTACATTATTTTCAATTATATAATTCTTCAGAAGGGCATTTGATTCATCTACTCCCAGCGTGAGTTTGTTTAAAGCATAACCCATACAATTGGGTGGCCCCTTTTCTAGTTTCTGCAACTCCCACGCTGCGCCGAATTCCACTTTTTCGAGCGCCCACTGCTGACTGGAAGAGGAAGCGTTTTTGACAGCCAGTTTGACGGCCGGGTTATTGCTGGCGCTGGTACCCGAAACGCTTAAGGCCACCCCTGTATTTCGTTTGGGGATAAACTGATAGCTTCCATTGCTCAGCTTCACGATCCGCCATTGAAGAGAACTGGCCAGTTCTCCGTAATAGGAGGTCTGGTCGTAGATAACGACCTGCGCTCCGGCCACGCAGTTGCTTCGGCCATCCAGCATCATACTCTTGGGGGTGGGGAGCGTGGTGGGAAGAATCGCCTTGATAGAATAATAGCCGTTTCCCATATATGTGATCTGCCAGCGTTCCGAGTAATAGCCGGTGTACATATACAGCTGTGCGGCGGCTCCGTTTTCGGTCGAGTTTTTCGTAATATCCAGATAATTACGGGGTGCGGTGGAACTGCCGTGATTGACAGCGTTGCGAATCCAATAAACGGCGCCGCTCGTAATTCCCGGCGTGGCGCTGAGAAGCTGATATTTGACCTGCAACTGAGGGGCTCTGGCCGCTTCGCCGTTGGACGATACAACGGAATTATAGTCCAGCATACCGGAGGCGTAGGTCAGCCGGACGCCCATATTCTGATAATAGCTGGTCTGCCACTTGTAGGCGAATTCGTAAACGTTGAAGGTGTAACTGTCAATATAGGAATTCACATAATTTTTGGAGGCGGTGGCGGTTATGTCGGTGCTGTAGCTTGGCCGGGAGGTGGAGCTTTGCAACCAGCTTGAAGTAACCCGCGTCAGCTTTCCGTTATCACCGGTGGTCTGCCCGCTCCGAAACTTGAAAGTCATCGTAGCATCGACGACTTCCGCGTTCACCGGCATGTGGCTTTTGAAAGAACTGAAACGGATATAGGAATCGATTGTCCCTTCGGCGGTGTTCCCGAACCGCAGATAATCCGTGTTGTAACGGGTTCCGTTTTCATCAAAAAAGACGTCGGAAACCACCGAACTGCCGTTGGGGACGGCCGTCGTCGTGTATGAGGGATCGATCGTGACCGGGTATACGAGATCGGGATGGTTCAGGTATTCCGCCGGGACGACCACGGTGAGCTTCCACCGGTTTTCTCCCAGCGGGGCGAGTTCGTAGACCCCTTCTTCGTTGAAATGGCGAAAATCGCCCTGCGGCTGATCCGGATCCTCCGGCAGCCAGGAATCGTAGGCGTAGATGCTGGAGAACCAGTATTTTATCTCGTCCGGATTGTTTTTGTCCACGACATAGGCGCGGGTGCCGTCTTCCGTCAGCATCGGAACGCAGGTTTCGGATTCAAAACAGAAATCGAAGCGGTTCCGGCCGATGTTGGAATTCAAAACAATGTTTTCCTTCACGCCGGCTTCGGTGTTGACGTACTCCACTGCGGTATCCGCCCCGAACGCGCCGGGATACCGCACCTTGCCCGCGCCGTTTTCTTCCTCCGCCGCCACGGCCTCCGCGTTTTGCGCGCAGGGATCGGCAACGGACAGGCGGAAATCGCCGTCGGCCTGTACGCCGTCGTCCGCCGTGCGTGCAAACAGCGTCCGGAAAGCGTTGGCGGCGTTTTGATATACATAATCCGTTTCCGCATCAACTTCCGCATCAACGCTCAAAACGGCCGGAACCGGGGTCAGCGAGGTGTCGATGAACCGTACCTTTCCGTCCGCGTCCAGATATTTGATGGGAACCGAATAGATTTCCATGGTTCCCGTTCCGGTTGCCGGGTCTTCTATTCGCAGCTGATTCAGTTGCTCCTCCGCGGGGATTTCGGCGTCCTGCGCGGAGGAAAGATAGATTTTTTGTTCGTTCGCCGTGCTTTCGCCCGCCGTTTCGAGACTCTGGGCGACAAGACTGCGGACGTTTTCGGGAAGCTCGTCCACGTCGCAGTACGCAGCGTCGTACTCCGAGACCGGGGAAGGGGCTTCTTCCGCCGTCAAATTTTCTGAAGCGGCCGGCTCAGAAGAAGGAACATCGGAGGAAGGTGTGTCTGCCGCCAGAACGGAAGACGTACTGGAAAAAAGCATGGAAAAGCACAGAAGAAATACCGCCAACTGATTTTGCAGTTTTTTCAAAAAGCTTCCGTCTTTAACTAAATATCCCAAGTTTTTCTACATTATACAATAAAGTATAAGGAATATCAATAGCATTTCCGGATATTTACCGATGAGCGTTTCCAATTTTCTCCGTTTTTTGTTGTCGGCTTTCCGGATGCCGACGGTTTGCTATTGGATTTGCTTTCTATTCTTTTTTCTGCTCTTCTGTGGAATCCCCCTCTTGCGGAGGAACGGATTCCCTGCTATGATGAATAGGTGAAAAATCAGGGGAAACCAACTGAGATGTGAAACGAGGAACCAGATTTGATAAAGAGTGCAGGGCAGACAGCGCCGATGAAAAAAAGCGATTATTTTTACGATTTGCCGCAGGAGCTGATCGCGCAGGAACCAATCGAGCCAAGGGACCATTCCCGGCTTCTGGTGCTTGACCGGAAAACGGGCGGGATACAGGACCGGCATTTCTATGATCTGGAAGAATTACTGAAGCCGGGCGACTGCCTGATTCTCAACGATTCCCGGGTGCTTCCCGCCCGGCTGTACGGCAGGAAAAAGGATACCGGCGCATCGGTAGAGCTGCTGCTGCTCCATCCGCAGGGACAGGATCGATGGGAGGTCCTCGCCGGGCCGGGCCGGCGGGCGAAGCCGGGAAATATTCTTGTCTTCGGGGACGGCCTGCTGGAAGCGGAGGTTCTCGACGTAGTGGAAGAGGGAAACCGGCTGGTCGAATTCCGGTATGACCGGAACGGCCCGAACGGGGGGAATTTCTACAGCCTGCTGGAGAGGATTGGCGAGATGCCGCTTCCTCATTACATCACCCATCATCTGGAAAATGCGGAGCGGTATCAGACGGTGTATTCCCGGGAACCGGGCAGCGCCGCCGCGCCGACCGCCGGACTGCATTTCACGCCGGAACTGCTCGACCGCCTTCGCGCCAAAGGGATAAATACCGGCTTTGTTACGCTGCATGTCGGGTTGGGGACGTTTCGTCCGGTGAAGGAGGAAAATATCACCGATCACAAAATGCATTCCGAGCACTATGAGCTTTCAGCCGAGACGGCGGCGCTCATCAACCGGACCCGCGAACAGGGCGGCCGGGTGATTGCAGTGGGAACCACCAGCTGCCGTACTCTGGAAAGCATCGGTCTTACCGACGGAAGAATCGAGCCGGCGGAGGGGTGGACCAGTATTTTTATATATCCCGGCTATCCCTTTCAGGTGCTGGATGGGCTGCTGACCAATTTTCATCTGCCGGAAAGTACCCTGATTATGCTGGTCAGCGCTTTCGCGGGGTATGAACAGACCATGGCAGCCTACGCCCATGCGGTGAAAGAGCGCTACCGCTTTTTCAGCTTCGGCGATGCAATGCTCGTGGTGTGAGTAAAAATTTTGAGTAGAAAAAAGCCCGCAAAAGCGCAGTATTACTGGGATTTTGTGGGTTTTGAAGGTTTAATTTTAGAAACAGCTTTTTGGGCGTTTTGGGGGCAAAATCGGGGAAAAAGGGCGTTTTTGGCCCAAACTTTTGCAAAAGTTTGAGGTGGAAAAAGATAAATAAAAATGTAGAATTAATGAATGCGCATTCAATTTCGATTGGATGATGTGCGAGTATACATAGATTGTCATTAATTGTTTGGTGTGGTATAAAAAAGTTGACAGCTTATTCTCAAGGATTTCATAATAAAACCAAGAGAATAAGGAGGTATTCAAAGTGGCACGAAAATATGGCCATGAATACAAAGTACAGGCAGTAAAACTTGCCAAAGAAATCGGCGGCGCTAAGGCTGCTAAAGAATTAGGTATCCCTGAAGGAACCATCCATACATGGCTGAAAGCCGTAAGAGCTGGTAAGCTGGATACTGGGGAAGGTTCCCATACCCCTGCCAGTGCAATGAGCCTGTCAGAAGAAATTACCATGCTGCGTAATCGGGTTAAGGAGCAGGATAAAGAAATCCGTCGCCTGAAGGAAGAAAACGACTTTCCGGAGGAAGCCAGCGCTTTTTTCGCCGCCAGCCGTCGGAAGTCAGCAAAAACCAGAGAATGATCTTTCTGGCTTTGAAAACAGAGGACGGTAGGAGTACTGGGAAAATTTCATTTTATTGCCGGATGCTTGGTATCAGCCGGCAAGGCTTTTATAAATATCTCGTGAACAAAGAGCGTCTCTGGAAATATCAGGATCTGGCGGATGCCATGAAAGAAATCATTAGCGAGGATGAATGTAACGATACTTATGGACGGATCCGAATGTATCAGGCTCTGCTGCTGAAGAAGCCGGAGGGAGTACATATCCCCAGTGAACGGACCGTATACCGGGTTATGGATCAGATTGGCCTGAGCCATCGGCCAAGAAGAAAGCCGAATGGGCTCACAAAGGCAGACCGGGAAACCATGAAATCGGATGATCTGCTGAAGCGGGATTTCCATTCAGATGCCCCATTAGAAAAATGCATTACAGATATCACGGAGATTCCGGCATCCAATGGGAAACTGTATGTATCTGCGATTTTCGACTGCTTTGATCTTAGCGTCCTCGGTCTGGCAATGGAAACAAATATGAAAGCAGATCTGTGTATCCAAGCACTGGAAGGAGCTATCATCCACAGTGATCGTGGAACACAATATACCAGTGAGTCCTACCGCCAGACCATCCGGGAGCGTCACATCCACCAAAGCATGAACAGTGCCGGAGGACGCTGCCATGATAATGCACGTTGTGAGAGCATGTGGGCCAGAATGAAGACGGAACTTCTCTGCGACCGCTATGACACAAAGCAGATGACTATAGAGGAATTAAAGGTACTCATTTGGAGATACTTTCTCAGCTACTGGAATGACCGGAGAATCTGCTCTGCCAATGGCGGGCTTCCTCCTATGCTAAAATGCAAGCAGTATTATGAGGCTTTGGAACTGGCGGCATAGTCAGTGATATCTTTGAGAAAAATGTGTCAACTAATCTTGACAATATCAAGTCCATGGACGGAGGATATGGCTTCAAAATCAAGCTAATCTATAAAGATGGAGAAACACTGGTTGAAGGAAATTCTGGATACAAATCAGAGCAAGAAGCAACATGGGAGAGAGAAGTGTCTATAAAGCTGTTGAAGAAACATCAATATGTTATTCAACCAGATACAACAGCAGAGGATTATTTTAACGCCTGGTTGGATTTTGTTTCTCCAAAGCTTTCAAAAGCAATCCGTCAGGATTATCGGAATGCTGTCCTTTATATTAATCAGAAATATGGAAAAGTGAAGATTCATTTTTGGGATGCGGAGCATGTCGTTTCAGTTTATAAAAGTGCGTGGAAAGATTCTAAAACGGATCATACAATAATACGCAATGTTTTGAAAAAAGCCTTAAAGTTTGCCAAAACAGTGGGATACTTAAGTTATGACTTAGAAAAGGACAACTTGATTTTTGAAGAGTGGTTTATTTCAAATGACGTGCTCAGCGGCTCAGGGGAAATAGCGATGACCGAGGATGGTCAGCCGGTTTATAATTTGTCGGCTATAGGCAAACATATTGAGGAATTAGGACTTGATAGCCTGAATGAGAAGAATAATAAGTAGGAGTAGATAGCACAAAAAGCAGAAGTGAGACCAAATTCAAACCAACATACTCCATGTAATGCACTGGATGGTAAAATAAGTAGCGCAGATATAATTTCTTATATCTGAAATTTAAATGGAGAGGAGAAGTATGAAAAACATGGAATTAAAAAATGCAGGAAGGAAGGGTGAATTTTGAGTGAGGTCAGTTGTATGGTATATACGGCGGACGAAGTTCAAGAGATGCTGCATATAGGAAGAAACAGCATCTACGATTATTTGGGTGAAGTGTGCCGAGAGCAATATCCATTCCGAGTAATCAAGATGGGAAAGCAATACCGTATTCCGAAGGCATCCTTTGATAAATGGATTCAATCAGATATTTGAACCATAGAGAAGAAAAACTCAAAGGGCTTAACATCAAATTTAAGCCCTCTGAGTTTTTATCCGAAGCAGTCTATGTTTCGAATTCTGCTTTCCGGATTTGTACGAGATTTGTTTAAACTATCTTTTTCAATATGACCTTTTATGATTATAGGATTAGCTGAAAACACTCTAACAATTAAACATATCGAAATTAGTTGGTCATGAAGTTCAATAGCTTTATGGCTTTTTTTATTTCCCATTTTTATGATTTAAGATAATGCAACTACCCAAGTAGAGGCTGAATGAAATAAAATGTTTTATGCAGTCTCTGTCTTGTTGTGTATTTCTTTGCTTCTGGGGCGCTTTGCTGCCCAAGGACAGATGAATATGCTAATCTCCATTTTGCTGCAATATTCCGATAGTAACTTATCAACAGAAATTCTTGAGTTCTTCTCCGCCAAAAAACGCTCAAGTTCAGTTTTGTTTATCATTAATGGGAAGGATAACGCTCAAAAGAACAAAGCGGGACATTACGCTTGGCTTTATTCCGAACATTGTTGATTTTATTCCGCCATAGTGGTTACAGATATGTGCAAAGTGCTTTTGACATGAACAAGCAACAGGGGATGATAGAAATGGATAAACGGATTTTCGCTTCTATGATCGTGAAGTATTGGTATCTGGTGGAGTTTTTGGGGCAATCCGATTTTCCTGTACAAAGTCGGGAGGGTCGAGCTCTTTGCTCAAAAGCGGCCAACGGAGAAGCGCGTGCGAAACTGATTACGGTGTATCAGATGCTATCCGAACAAATGGACACACCCGATGAAGATGACAGATCAATTTTTATAGAGCCGTATACAGCGTTGCAAAACGATGCACATGTTTATTCTGCATACGGAGTGCTGTCGGATGAAATCCATATTTGCTTAGGAAAGATGGAACGCTATCTTTTTGCCGAGCGCTTACAGCAAGCCTTTCATCAGGATTTGGAGCTGCCGGAGAAAAACGGCAAACCTATATGTCTCATAGGTCTGAAGTGTGATGAACAAGGGAAGTATATTCCAGGCAGCATTCAGATGTCCCCTTTGGCTTGGGGAATCCATCAGCTTCTGCATCACGCCGATCAATTGACAAAAGAGGATATGGCGGACTTTTTATCCATGGATGCCTATGAGTCCGATATGCAATTTTTTGACAATCAAATGGTGGAAGTGACGGGGGCAGGGCATGTTGGACAACTGCTCACCTCGACTTTGCTGAATTCTATTAGGGATCAAGTAGAAAGGAAATACTTAGTAAATATTATCCAGCCGGAACGGGAAATAAATTGGGACGGTGTCATGATTTATCGCCGGTATAGGACCGAAGAGAATAAGGCGCGGGATACAGACGTTTTTCACGATAGTGACTTGGCCAACAGCTTTTTTGCAGATGACCTGAACATGGTGGAAAAAGCGATTAGCGCTAGCGAGTTCGGCAAAAATCCGTTGGAACAGGCGGTATTGGATTACATAACCGGGACATATGCGGAAGAAACCCCAGAGCTGCATTGGCTGGATTTTCAAAATCGTATCGATGTGCACAATGCTTGTAACAACGGACAGGAAGAAGAGCGCACCGACTTTTTCCACCGCCATTTGGATATTGCAAAAGCGCCTCTCGGCAAATGGCCGTCCAAATTTATACCCTGTTTGATGCAGCAGCTGGCAATCAATTTGAGTTGGCGCCCGTCACCGGACAGCCTGCCCATTTTTTCTGTAAATGGCCCTCCCGGTACAGGGAAAACCACCCTGCTGAAGGAAATCATAGCCGGAAATATCGTGGAGCGGGCGGATTTACTTACCCACTATCAAGATCCGGACGATGCCTTTATTCAGCGTTGCTTCCAGGATGGCGATAAGACGCACAGGGGATATTCTCAATACTGCTGGGGGTATTATGACTTTGCCGATGAACAATTGAAAGACTATGGGATGCTGGTGGCCTCGTGCAATAACGCCGCTGTGGAAAATATCACGAAGGAGCTGCCGGATGGAACAGTACTGATAAAAGGACTGGAACCCGGTAAGAAGGAAGCTGAGGCTGTTCGTCAAGGGCTTTTGGAAGTACAGAAATTATTTCAAATAGATTTGGCGGATCAGGAGACCTATAGGGTATGGAATCAAGAAAGATACGAATCCAAAACCTATCCGGATATCTATTTTACAAAGCTGGCCAACGATCTGGTGAAAAGAAAAGAGGGGGAATGGGATCGCTGGGGATTGATTTCTGCACCGTTCGGGAAGATGAGCAATCTGAAAGAGTATATGTATGAGGTCTTAAAGACCTATATCGGAAGTTTTGGCTCCAATGACAGCATTCAGCGGCACAAAGAGGAGTATATTAGTGCTGTTCAGCGTTTCAAAAGGCAATATGAAAAAGTCAAACAAATGGAACAAGAGCTCCAGTTGATCAGTGGTGCCAGGAAACGTTTTACAGAACAACGAGCGTCGCTGAACAATCAAGCGGAAAGAGCAAAAGCCATTCAATCCCAACGGGAACGGGATGCGGAAGAAATGCTGAAGGAGCTGCAAAAACTGGCCCAGCAGTCAAAGCTGGCGGAACAGACCTTGAATGATTATCAGGTAGAACTGGCCGGCTTACGACAGCGGAAGTCTTTGCAGGATGGAAATCAGGACAATGCTGAAAACCAGATTCAAAAACTCCGTCAGCATATTATGGAATTGGAAAACAGCCGTCGGTTTCGAGACATTATTCTTGAAATTTTTCATCGCCCTACCATGCTGTCTCGTACCATCAAGAAGCAGTATCAGACCTTAGCCACAGCGGAACAGAGCCTTCAAGATGAGGCGGTGAAGACGGGGCAGCTGCAACAGGAATTGGAACGGCAAAGCCGGAAATGTGATGTACAAAGCAATGTCATAAGCAACCTTGAAAATCAACAAAACCAACTTTCAGAAAAACGACAAATATGTCTTGATCAGGTGGGTCAGCTGCGCCTGCAAATAGAGGAATGTTTAAAAAAGATCACCGCGGCCCGCGAGTGCTATATATCGATTTTGAAGGAGGCTTCCGAGCGGCAGGACGATCAGGCGATGACGGTACTGGATGATGACTTTTTTCGTCTGTATGATAGTGAAGAGGAAAAAGAATCCACTACAGCACAGGTGGCTAATCCATGGCATACAGCGGCTTACAACCGGGAACGGGAGAAGCTATTCTATGAAGCGTTAAAGCTTCATAAGGCATTTTTGCTAGGATCCAAAGCTTGTTTATGGAATTTCGAAAACCTGTTGCTGTTGTGGAAAGAGCCTAGAGATGACGATGATAAAGTAGTGACGTTTTCAAAGCGCGACCGGGAAGCGGCGTTCAGTTCTTTACTGAACACGGTGTTTTTGCTGACCCCTGTGCTTTCTACTACGTTTGCATCGGCGGGAAATATGCTGTCTTCTATTCGAAAGCCGGAAGAAATCGGCTGCCTGATTATCGATGAGGCTGGGCAAGCCGCTCCACAGATGGCGTTGGGCTCTCTTTTTCGCTGCCGCCGTGCTATCGTGGTTGGTGATCCCAAGCAGGTGGAGCCGGTTGTGACGGATGAACTGGATTTGATCAAACAGGTGATTCGAAACGACTATACCGGCTATTATCAATCCAAAACCCACTCTGTTCAAGGATTCGCCGATCGGCTGAACACCGTGGGGACAACCTATGTCGAGGACGAACAGAAAACTTGGGTAGGATGTCCTTTGGTCGTGCATCGGCGTTGTATCAGTCCCATGTTTGAGTTGTCCAATGCGCTGTCTTATAACCACATGATGAAACAACAGACCGCTCTGCCGGGACCTGAAAAAGAAGCCAAATTCTGTCGGAGAAGCTCTGGCTGGATCAATGTCAGCGGAAGCGAGAATAGCAGAGCGGGCAAGGATCATTTTGTGGAAACGCAGGGAAGAAAAGCATGGGAACTTATCCGGGAAGCATTTCGGCTAACTGAAGAAGTACCGAGCCTTTTCGTCATTACCCCGTTTACTACTGTGCGGGACGGCATGAAAA
This sequence comes from uncultured Oscillospiraceae bacterium, assembly GCA_905192745.1. Lineage (GTDB taxonomy): Bacteria > Bacillota > Clostridia > Oscillospirales > Acutalibacteraceae > Avimonas. The sequence continues at coordinate 14,256 of CAJJLZ010000011.1, read as the reverse complement.
AGATGATTCGTTCTCAGCCGGAGTACCGGGAGGATGACCGATTGCCTGAGTGGGTAGAAAATAACATAGGAACCGTGTACACCTTCCAGGGCAAAGAAGCGGATCAGGTCATTTTTCTGCTTGGATGCGATAAGAATGCTTTGTCGGCGGTTCGGTGGGTAAACGCCAATATTGTCCCTTTTTCAAGAGTTGGACGGTTTGTGGAAAAATAGTTCACTCACACCGGCACAGTTGGCGGAGTTCGGTCTTTCTGCTTCTGATATAAAAAGTTTACCGCTGATGATTCAGCAAAGGCTTACCAGCAGCATTTTGCTGCATGAGCTATTCGCTATGATGAGAGAACGGTATAGCTTGGATGATATGGACGCATCCTGCGCAGGTATCTTGTTCTGTAAGACAATGGAATCCATGCTGAAAGAAATGCTCTTAGGAAAACTGAAAGCGTTGTTCCCGGATGCGAAAACAAACAAGGGAAAACTTTGTGACATAAAGGAACAACATGTAACCACCGGTACCTTTACATCGCTTCTAAATAAAGAAGAATTGCGTTCCCGATTAGCTTCCCGCAGAGCTATCTTGTTTGAACAGGTTTGCGATGAACAGTGGTGGAAAGCATATGCCGAAGAGCTGGAGAAATTCCGAGAGCTGCGCAATACCTGCTGCCATTCCGAACCGTTGAGTTGGCGGCAAGAGAAGGAACTGGTACAGATTCTTTTTGACCGCCGGGAGCTAATGAAAACGCTGGTTGGCAATGCTTTTGTAATGACGTTTGGATAGGTGGCGTGTATTTCCGTGGCGGCAATCCATTTATGACGAATCCGGAACATGATGAATACCCATTATCATAATTTGATGTGGTTGTACATCTTCTCCCAACTCAAAGCAGCGGTACAGTACTTCGAGCGTTAGTTGTAAACTAATTCAAAATATTTCTCGCAATAATTAACAAAAATTGCAGCAATAATTTGTTGTTTACTAAAATTTTAAACAGAATAGTTGATTAATCAATTATTGCGTGATAATATGGAATAAATAAGAATTTATTCCATATTTTACAAAGCAAAATAGTGAAATATCTTTCAAGTATGTGAGGGCAAATGGAAGGTCATTAATATTTAAATTATGCGTCCTATCATAAATTTCAGTTTATTCTGCTTTTTTATAACATTAAGGTTTGTGAGTGATACCAAACCGCAGCATTTAATTACGCCTTGTGATTAATGTATTTGTTGTAAACTACGTTTAAAAATTCCTTGAAGAGAGGAAGAAATGCATGTCAGTGATTACCGAAAAGGTACTAAGGCCGGCACGCACAAAACTAATGAATGTAGTGGATCAAGGCACCTTTTGCGAAATGGATAAAAATCTAACTTCGGGAAATCCGCTAGGATTTGCGGGTTATGAAGGGAAATTAGAAAAGGAACAAAAAAAAACTGGCGAGCAAGAAGCAGTGATTTCAGGGTATGCAAAAATTGGAGGAATTCCATGCGTGGTATTTATTCTGGAGTACCAATTCATGCTGGGAAGTATGGGGAGCATGGAAGGAGAGAAAATTGTACGTGCTTTTGAAAAGGCATCCCGGAAGCGACTGCCGATAGTATCATTTTCTGCATCGAGTGGTGCGCGTATGCAGGAGGGTGTCTTGTCGTTGGTGCAAATGGCCAAGACCGCTGGAACTGTGTATCAACACAGTAAGAAAAAGTTGTTATATATTTCGGTTATTTGCGATCCTACTTTGGGGGGCGTTACTGCCAGTTATGCCTCGCTTGCTGATATAATCATTGCCGAAGATAATGCACGATTTGGGTTTACAGGAAAACGGATCATAGAGAAAACTATAAACAAACCGTTGCCTGTTGATTTTCAGTCGGCATCATATGCGCAAAAGAAAGGGAAAGTGGACTTAATAGTTAAGCCAGAGGAGCTACGGAACGAGTTGATTACCTTGCTAGTGTTTCATAAGAAAAATAGGAGAAAATATGGGAGACGTTGAAAAGAGCCTAGAAGCTATACGGCATAGGGCCAGGCCGAATGTAAAGGATTATATTGCCTGGATTTTTCCTGATTTTATTGAACTCAAAGGTGACCGGCTATGTGGAGACGATACGGCTATTATTGGTGGCTTGGCTACGCTTAACGGCAGACCGATAACCGTTATCGGTCAGATAAAGGGACGAAATTTGGAAGAAAATTTGCATTGTAATTTTTCTATGCCGAAGCCTGAGGGGTACAGAAAGGCACTGCGTTTAATGAAGCAGGCAGAAAAGTTTCAACGTCCGGTAGTTTGTTTTGTGGACACGGTTGGAGCTGACCCGGGGGAGAGTGCGGAGGCACAGGGACAAGGCACGGCGATAGCAAACAATCTAATGGAAATGATGAACCTCAGGACTATACTAATTAGTATATTGATCGGTGATGGTGGAAGTGGAGGGGCACTGGCCTTATGTGTTGCGGATCGAATTGCGGCGTTGGAGAACGCAGTTTTGAGTGTAATCTCACCCAAAGCCTGTGCTGATATACTTTGGAAAGACTCATCACAATCTATAAAGGCGGCTCGCATGTTACATATTACTGCGCAAGACCTATTGCAAATGAATATTATTGATAAGGTGCTTATGGAACCTGGTTGCGGTGCGCATACAAATCCAGTGTATATGGCAGATGAAATACGAAAATACTTAGTTTCCGTTATTTCTGATTTACAACATTATCCTACAAGATTACTGATTAAGAAAAGAAATAAAAAATTCCGAAATATGGGGCTAGGGAAATTACCCAAATGTTGAGAGACTAAAATTGACTTGGCAAACATATTTTGGAGGAAAACTATGCTGGAATTGTATGCAATTAATATTGAAGAATGTATATCGCCAGAAAAATATGAAGAGTGGTTATATGTAGTAACAGACGAGCAGCGAACTCGTATTAAACAGTTTCGGTTTTTAGCGGATGCCAAGCGTACCCTGTACGGCGAAATTTTGATACGATACCTTGCTTGCAAAAAGCTGCATATCCAAAATAGGGATATCGAAATTGAAAGAAACGCATATGGTAAACCTTCCCTTAGAAATTATCATAATTTTCATTATAACATATCTCATTCGGGAAGTTGGGTGATCAGTGCTATAAGTGATCAGACTATAGGGGTAGATATCGAGCAAGTTAAACCAATTGATCTAGGCATTGCAAAACGGTATTTTAGCAAAAGCGAGTATGAATCTATTATGAGTGAATCTAAAGATAATAGGCAGAACGTATTCTATCAATTCTGGACGGCTAAAGAAAGTTATGTTAAATATATCGGCAAAGGCCTGTCAATTCCTCTGAATTCCTTTTCTGTTTTCGGGTGGAAGTCAAGATATTGTACGATAGACATTGATACGAACTGCCTTATACAAACCTTGAAGCTGGGTGATTATGTCATATCGATATGCCATAGTATATTAGAATTTCGACAGATGTCTATCATACGACACGTACAACTGGAAGAAGTAAAATTATGAACACAAAAGGGCAGATTATTGAGATATTTCGCCAGACTGACAGAAGACGATAAAGCTAATGAAAAAAACATGATAATTATGTATCCGTAAAAATTACAAATTATCACGATAAGTTGGACAGCTCTTCGTTTCGGTTGGCGACAAAATGAAAACTTCCCGTTATCACGTTTCCGCTTCCGGTAGAGTTGGAATGCAGGAAGAGGGTGGTATCACTGATACGAATGGTTAAAACGTCATCGTAGTTTATGATCGTATGAATAAGAGCTTGTTCTATAATTTTTGTTATATGCAATCCCATATTAGAGGGCGTTACCGCAGGTTTTTGTTGTGTGGCAAAACCCCTGGCGGATAATGTGTTTCATTACGCAATCTGCTTACTTGCCTTTGTATTTCAGAAGAACATTTGAATTTGTTGAGAAAAGGTGTGTGAATGATGGTGGCAAAATACGGAGATATTCGTGCTCAACTCGCCCAGATTATCGCCGACAATCTGGAAGGTGAAGAAACTCTGGAGCAGTTGAAGGAAAACGACGACCTGACACAACTGGAGATAAATTCGATTTTGTTTATCAAGATCATTGTAAGCATTGAAAATCAATTCAATATAGAATTTGATGATGAGGCGCTGGACTATTCCAAATTTGTTTCAATGGAGAACTTAATTTATTATGTTCAGGAAAAACTATAATGTGCCGTTGAGGTTCGTCTGCTAAGTTGAATATCACTTTCTATATGATTAGGGAAAGCCATATACACAAGCGTGGTTATCCCGCTGTCCGTTCAAGGCGTGTCACCTTTACTGTACGACTGCAAGTGTCATATTTTGAATCACGGGTCAAGTAACAAGTGGAAAGGAACGAAGCTCTGATGCTGCCTTTTGATTCGGTAGAAAGCTACCCGCTGACACAGCCTCAAAGCCGTATACATATTACACAAACGTTCTATCCCCATTCATCCATGTTCACCATCGGGGGTATGGTTTTAATCAACGGTCCTCTGGATAAGCAATTGCTGCATAAGGCAATCGCCCATTTTGTGCAAACGCATGACGCTTTTCATATTCGTTTATTTGTCGGCGAGGATGGACAGGTATATCAGTATTTTTTACATAACGATGAGCCGGCGATTGAGTGGAAGAGCTTTGAAACGGAGACGGATTTTTCCGATTGGTTAGCTCGGCAGGCAGTCTCGGTCTTTCCCATGTACAATCAGGCTTTATACCAATTTACCCTTTTTCAAAAGGAAAATGCGGTCGGATATGTCATTCGTCTCCATCATATTATTGCGGATGGCTGGTCCTTTCAAATGCTGACCGAAGAAATTCATGAAAACTATCTTTCCTTTGCCGGCGGCGACATCTTTCACGGCGCCCCCGCTATTTCCTATAAGCAATTTATCCGCACGGAAAACGAGTATCTGCAATCCAAACGATATGAAAGAGACCAGCTCTTCTGGAACGCGCGGCTTGGCGGTTCTCCAGAGCCTTTTTTGCAATTGTCGCAGGCTGATATATCCGGGGCTCGCTATACATGCAGGTTGACCAGCCGGCATAAACGGGAGATTGTCCGCGTTTGCCAGGAGAACAACGTTAGCCGGGGGGCTTTTTTTATCGCGTTGTATCAGCTGTATCAGTATATTTTTATAGGTAAACGGAATGCAACAATCGGTGTTCCGGTTTTGGGCCGCCTATGCCGCAATGAACGGAAAATTTTCGGTACATTCGTTAACACTCTGACCTTTCGGATGGAACTAGAGGATGAAACGGCCGTCGATGAATTTTTAACCGTTGTAGACCGCCGGTTCAAAACGGATCTTTTACATCAAAGGTATCCCTATAACCATTTGATCAGGGATCTAAAGCTGGGGGCCAATTCGTTATATCGGGATTGTGTAAATTATTATAATACCACTATGTGCAAAAGGTTTGCCGGCTATTCCGTAGAGAATGTAGAGTTTTACAACGGAGAACAGGCATATGATATGCAGTGGATAGTCCGAGATTGGTCGGATAAAGAAGATATACACCTCGACATAGACTATAAAACATCTTTGTACTCGGCGGAATATGTCCGGGATATGGGGCAGAACATTGTTCGCTTGTTGGACTGCATTTTAGGTTGGCCTGAACAGAAAATCCGTGACCTACCTCTGCAGGTCAAAAATAGCCACTGGGAAAAGATGACCGCTTTTCATCGAGAAGGGATGCATGCCGTTCCGGATAATACGGTCGTGGACATGTTTCGGGAGTCTGTTGAAAGCTTCCCACAAAAAACGGCCGTTTCAGACGGCAACCAGAACTGCACATATGCACAGCTCGACCAACGTTCCAATGCCATGGCGGAGTTTCTGAGAATCCGCGGATTGGATGTAGGCGATGTTGTAGGCATCCTCTTGGATTATACCATCGACGCTGTGGCGGCCGTAATCGGTATACTGAAAGCGGGGTGCGTATATGTCCCGCTGGATGCATCCTGGCCCCATGAGCGTATGGCGTATATACTGCAAGATACGCAGGTGTCCCTAATTCTGACCAACCGATCTGCGTGTTTCCTGGAGGAGACCGGATTCTCCGTGGCTGATATACGGGACGAAAAGGTTTTCCTCGAAAAACCGTCGCGGGTTGTCAGCCCATTTCCCATTGATACTGCCTATATCATATACACGTCGGGTTCTACAGGACAGCCCAAGGGCGTTGTTGTATCTCATCGGTCTCTGGCAAACTATATATCGTTTGCACGGCGACAGTATGTCCGAGGGCCAGAGGATGTTTTTGCCCTGTACTCGCCGCTGTCATTTGATTTGACCGTCACTTCGCTGTATACGCCGCTGTCATGTGGCTCATCGATACGGCTTTACCGTCACGACGGCCGGGAGGCCCATGTATTGCTTCGCATTATGCGGGAAAATCTTTGTACAGTCGTCAAGTTGACGCCGGCCCACCTTCATTTCGTTTCGGATGCGGACAATCGTGCTTCCACCGTTCGGCAGCTCATCGTTGGAGGTGAAAACCTGACAACAGAACTTGCCGGGAAAACACTTGAAAGCTTTGGAGGAAAGGTCGCCATATATAACGAATACGGGCCAACTGAAGCTACCGTCGGCTGTATGATTTATCAATATGATCCTATGGCGGATATTGGGAGTTCGGTACCCATCGGTCGGCCGATTGAAAACTTGTGTATATATGTGCTGGATACTCATCTTGATCCGTTGCCTATGGGGGAAGACGGAGAAATTTATATTGCTGGAATGGGTTTAGCGCAGGGGTATGTCAATCATCCCCTTTCTACGAGCCAGCGCTTTATCCGCAGCGACCGATGGGGCTGTATCCTATACAAAACCGGCGACCGGGCTCGGTATATCCGCGAGGACTGCATAGAATATAAGGGGCGGACAGACGATCAGATCAAGATAAACGGCTACCGGATAGAGCCGGCTGAAATAGAAAACTGCATGCAAAAGATTCCCGGTTTGAAGCGTGCCGTGGTCGTGGTTCATGTTTTGTCGTCCCAGATGGTTTTGTGCGGTTATTATACGGCGGACGGTCCTTTCCCGGATTCACAGATTAAACAGGCGCTGGCACAGTATTTGCCGGATTATATGATACCGCCGCTATTTCAGTATGTGGAGAAAATCCCCTTAACATCAAATGGCAAAGTGGATAAACAGGCGCTTTCATTGTCTCAAAGTATGGTTGCTATGGCGGCGCCTTCTACTCCCACTGGCGTCGAGAGGATTCTTCTTGATGAATTGTGCGAAGTTCTTGGAAAACCCGTTACAATGGAAGACCATTTTCTCTATGCCGGAGGGGACTCGATTCGGGCTATCCAGCTGGAGACAAGGCTGCATCGGAAAGGGTATCGATTAAAAACGAGAGATATTCTGCAATTTCCGAACCTCCGCGACATGGCCTGTCATCTTGAGAGCGATCCGCAAGCAGGGGGAACACACGCTCCCTGTACCGGCAGTGTGCCATTTCTTCCCATCCACCACTGGTTCTTTTCACAGCCTATTGCCCATCCAGAGCAATATTGTCAGACAATATATCTGCGTCTTACCTCCTGCTGGGAGACGGACGATTTAACGCAAGTACTGCAGTCCCTGCTCCAGAAGCACGATGCGCTGAGATTGCGATATCTCGGTTGTACCGACGAGCTGCAGTTTGATCAACATCCCCAGCCGATCTGCGTGGAGGAATATCCTTTGCCTGACGGATTGACGTCCGAAGAAGAAAAGTCGGTGATCCGACAACATATGTATACGCTGACACAGGCGTTCGACATGGCGGTCGGCCCCATCATGGCTTCTGCTCTTTTTCGCAGTAAGCAGGGCGATGACCTTTGGGGGATTTGTATTCACCATCTGGCTGTAGACAGTGTTTCGTGGTTCATATTGCTCGCCGACCTTCAGACCATGTTAGAGGGAAAACGGAGGATGTCCTCCAAACCCATAGGTTCCTCAGAAAAAACACAATCCATTCAGGTCTGGGCTCAGGCGATAAGCAGGATGGACAAACCCACACAGGCGGAATGCGCATATTGGCGCGATGTGTTGAGCTACGATACTTCTTTTCCTTGGGTCGGGCAGAAAGCGCCCACGAGGGAAGCGAAAAACACAGTGCGCTTTCTGCCTGAGCAGACAACCCGTAATCTGTGCGGATATGTCAATGCCATTTTGCACCTCTCCATGGAGGAGCTGCTCATAGCGACGTTGGGCGTAGCTCTGGGAAAATGCCTGCCGCAGTCCAAAGTTTTGTTGGAATTGGAGCACAACGGGCGATACGAGGACGTCAGGGATGTAGACATCTCCCGAACCGTAGGGTGGTTTACCAACGTTTATCCTTTAGCGATCCCCCTACAGGTCGGCGATCTGGAATCCTATATCGGGAAGATAAAAGATGTACTCCGCTCGGTTCCCAATCACGGGCGCCATTATAGTCAATGTGTCGAGAATCCATGGCAATATATTACTCGAGCCATACGCTTCAATTATCTGGGGCGTTTTACATCGAAATACTCGTGCTTTAAGGCGGAGCCGATGGAAGGAATTATTGACGTACAGGGGCGTGACATTTTGTGTGTTATGGAAATCAACAGTATTCTGTATGACGATCAGTTAGTGGTGCATTTGCGCAGTGGGTATTCATCACAGCAAATACCGTTGGAGCGCATAGCAGAAAAATGGATGGACCAATTGCTTGCATTCGGGAAAAAGTGCAAGGACGATTTCTCGCAAAAGGTAAGCCCCTCCGATTTCTCGATGAGACTGACTCAGGGGGAACTGGATGCTTTGTTTGGATGACACAAAGCCGTTACGATATTTTTCAGCAAAACAAAAATTATGAGGATTAACGAGGTGATTCGATGGCCAGAATCGGTTATGTGCCTGAAATACAGCAGGTGAAGCAACAATTGGAAACGCTTGAGAAAAAGGGGATTATACAGTCATGGGAATTACCATATGAGAATTTGTTGACGCGATTGTCTGCGGCTTTGTTCTTTGTTACACCGACTGGAGATATGCAACAGGTATTGGAGGCTATCAAAACACAGCCTACCGTATGCTGTGAAAAGAATGATAAGCGATCCCTGTCAGATTTGGAATATTGTCTTTTTTTTCAGCAGGTCGAATAACCATTGGTACCATTTTTACGAAAAGAGATGGGAAAATGAAAATATGTTTTATTAGCCCACCGGATAAAAGCAAAATAGAGCCAGACATAGAATATTGCTATAATGCATACAATGTTCCACATCTCGGGTTGGGTTACATCGTATCCTATTTAAAAAAAAACGGGTTTGAAGTGCAGTATCTTGAATGTGTGGGTCAGCGCATCAAGCTCGAAAAGCTGTTTTCGATCATACAAGAAAAACAATACGATGTCATCGGTATTTCCAGTTACGATTACAACAGCTATAACCTCGTGCGGATTGTGGAAAGAATCAAACAGATCTGCCCTCATGCTTTTATCATGCTAGGCGGGTATTATGCTACGCTGAATTACAAAAACCTGCTGGAAACGCTAGATATCGACTGTTGCGTCTGTGGCGAGGGAGAAGAAACCAATCTGGAACTGCTGCAGTGTTTGAGCCTGGGGCTTCCTTATCAGGATATCCGAGGAATCGCTTACAAGAAGGATGGTCATGCCATAAAAAACGAGAGCCGTCCTCTCATTATGGAGCTGGATGCTCTACCATTCCCTGAAAGGCCTTTTATTGCACGCCGCAAAATGGCAACGTTAGTTACCGCGAGAGGATGCTATGGATGCTGTAGCTTTTGTTCCATTCGGGCGTTCTATCAAGATCTTACCGGTCCGCGTATCCGTTTCCGGAGCCCGGAAAATATTGTGGAAGAAATCGCTTTGCTGATTGAACATCGCGGCGTTCGGTTCATCAACTTCGTGGACGATAATTTTGTGGTTAATACACCGCAAAATATCTCCCGTCTTAACCGCCTTTGCGACCTTTTAGAGACCAGATGTCTTGACTTTCAATTCAGCATTACGGTGCGCGCAAATGACTATATCAAAAATGAGGACTTGCTGAAACGGCTTCAGCAGGTGGGCCTGAAATACGTTTTTATCGGTATAGAGTCCCTGATTCAACGACAATTAAACCTGTACGAAAAAAAGATTGAAGTGTGGGAAAACGAAGAGGCTTTCCGGTTATCCAAACGGTTGAATCTGAAAGTGGATATAGGATTTATCTTGTTCGATCCCTTTGTCGAACTGGATGAAGTTATCTACAACATAGAAGCTCTGCTGGAGACATCTTATTTTGACTTTATGTATGCGGGCGGATATATGCTCTCCATGTATTCCGCTTTGGCACCGGTATTTGGATCAAAAGTCCGTACCCTGTTAATGGAAAAGCATATGTACAGCCAGCAGAATCCCTTTGCTTTTCAGAATGAAGACGTGGCGTTATGCTATAAACTGATGAAAATCTGGTCCATGCATGTTTACGACGTCAATATTCGCTACTACCTGATTATGAAAGCCGAGGATTTGGGATTTGAGGAGCTTTCTCAACGGCTTTATTGCAACAAAGTTCGACTGGCAAAACATGATGCCCGCTTTATCATCGCTTTATGCAGAGCGTGTATGGAAAAAATAGTGAATGAAGACAATTTTGATCTCTTTATGAAGGATTGGCTTGATGAGCTGGACGAAATTGATCAGCAGTTCCGGTTCGGCGAAAAACAACTCAGAGAACTGGTGGTGAAGGAAATTGAAAAATAAGAGAGTATGGGCCTGTATGAAACCATTTACGGGTATGTTAATTGCTACACTCTTCATTAATCTGGTGATAGTATCGCTCAATTTAGGAAACGCTTATGTTTTTGAAAATCTAATTGATTCCATTTTACATAATCAAGCAGTAGTATGGCCCATTCTGGCGTTATTTTTTATTATAGTGATGACCGGAGCTCTCCAAATCGGGTATGGTCGCCTGATTTTCCATTTGAGCGCCGGATACACCCAAAAATTGAAAAACACCATGTTTCAAGTTATATCGACAAGTAAGCTGAAAGATATATACCGGCATGGCGAGGGGGAACTGATCAGCCGATTCAACGTTGAAGTGAGCGGAGTCACTGCCTTTATGAGCGATCAGCTTCCCCAGTCTTTGTTTCAGCCGCTGATGTTTTTGACCGCTTCTGTGTATATGCTCATCGTTGACTGGCGGATATACCTCCTGTGTTTTGCGGTGATGCCCTTGTTTCTCCTGGGGATCAATTTTTTAAGTAAAAAAAGCGCCCGGTACACTGAGGAGTATTACGAAAATCTGTCCGATGCAAATTCCATGATCCTTAACAGCATACAAAACATTGAAACCATCAAATCGTTTACTATGCTGGATTATTTCACACGCAGTTTTGACCGGCAATTTCAGAATATTACCCAGCTTGTCTTCCGCAGCGAAAAACTGGATTCTTGTCAGTTGCCTCTGTATTTTTTTATACGGGAATATCCTAAGATCGTCTGCCTGATCGTCGGGGGGATTTTTACAATTAACGATCAAATGACCCTCAGCCAGCTGTTGGTTTATATCCAATTGCTGGCATATGTCAATCAGCCTTTTTTGTCACTGAGCAGCATTTTCGGTTCGGTCCGGCGACTGCTGGTCCAGCTCCGTACGGTCGACGGCTTTCTGGGACTGCCGCAGGAATGTCTGGAAACGGAAGCTAGCGACTCGGATAAGGGGGATACCGGCGTTGCCGTTGATTTCCAGAACGTGTGCTTCCGGTATGACGAGAAACCAGAGGGGGAAGATGACAACGGCGGACGGTATATCCTGAGCAATATCAATATGCAAATAGGTAAAGGGCAAAAAATTGCGCTGCTCGGCGAAAGTGGCGCAGGAAAGAGTACCATGTTCTCCCTCCTTTGCGGTTTATACGAGATCAACGAAGGACGTTTGAGAATCAACGGCTGGGATCCGGCTACCATCAGCGTCCATCAGCTACGTTCACAAATCACGTATATCTCTCAGACCCCTTTTCTTTTTACCGGAACCATACGGGAGAACCTGCTGTTCGGCAGAACCGATGTGACCGAGGAAGAAATGATGGAGGCCGCGCGGATTGCTGAGGTGGATTCTTTTATTCAGGCTTTACCGAAGGGGTATGATACACTGGTTGAGGAAAAGGGCCGAAACTTTTCTGGGGGGCAACAACTTCGTCTCAGCATTGCCCGGGCGCTTATTCATCCGGCGGATATTATTCTGATGGATGAACCCACTTCAGCTTTGGACATGAATAATGAACGAAATATCATTGATAACATTTACCGCCGTTTCCAGACGTACACGATGATTATATCCTCTCATCGCCTGTCAACGATACAGCACGTCGACCGCATCATCTACCTGTCCGACCAGACGATTGCGGAACAGGGCACGCACGAGGAGCTCATGCGGCTACAAGGCAAATATTATCAGTTTGTCATGAACAACAATTTGATTGGGTGATGGACATGGAAAAGAAAACACCGTCAGCATTTCGAAAGGTTTTTAATCTATTAGGAAAAAACAAGGCGGGTTTCGCCACGGCGCTGCTTTTGTGCGCCGCTACGGAACCGCTTTATCAGATTGGGTTTACTTTCGGTTATAAATATATCGTCAACGGCATTGAATTTAAAAACGCTTCCATGCTCATAAACAGTGCGATCGCTTTGCTCGCTATCGTTTTGGTCTATAATATTATCCAGCCGATTACTGGATATTACTACGAACGGGAAGTGTATAAACCGACCATTTCCATTGAACGCAATCTGCTCAGAAGCGTCATGCAGATGCCTTTATCTTTTTTTATAAAAACGCATAGTGGGACCATCTTGTCGCGCGTTACCAATGATCTTGGCTCGGTTTCACAGTTCTTCAAAGAGCATTGCTACGATATTGCCAATCAGATTATCCTGGGAATCGGAGCGCTGATCTCTCTGATTTTGCTGGATATCCGGTTTCTGCCAGTTATCGTTGCATTCGGTTTGATATCCTTGTTCATCAATAACCGGTTTAAGGAGCTTTTTTACTGGTTGAATCAACGGCTGCAGATACAAATAAGCAAAACCAATGAATTGATAAACGATTTGGTCGATGGATTGCCTATTATCAAAGTTTTTCGCGCGGAAAAATCCTTTCAGAAAAAATTCCAACGCGGTTATCAAGATGTAACGGATACCAACGACGCGCTTAATAAAACGGTCGTTAAAAAAAACACCATTGACACTCTGATCAGTTCCATGTCCTTTTTTACCATTCTGGCTCTGGGCGTGCTGTTCTATCATCAGAAAAGCCTTACTCTGGGGGATTTGTCGGCGGTTTTGGGTCTGCAGGGTAGTGTCGTCAGTTTCTTTGTAAATTTGGGGAATTATATCAATAATTACAAAAGCTCTTTAGCCGGGGCACAGCGTATTTTTGAATTTCTGGATATGGAAAAGGAAGACAATACGTCTCGTCTGGGCGATGTACGCCGGTTGAGCGGCGATTCCGATGAGGGAATTGTCTTTGATCATGTTTATTTCCGATATGATAAAGAAAAACAAACCTTGCAAGATGTCACCATGAATTTCAATAAAAACACCTTTACGGCCGTTGCTGGTATGAGCGGCGGAGGCAAAACCACCTTGCTGAAACTGCTGCTGAAATTTTATCTGCCAGATCAGGGGACCATTCGCCTGTTCGGCCGGGATATAACGGAATTCGGAGCAGACGAACTGCGTTCAATGGTGGCGTACATCGAACAGACACCCGTATTGCTTCACGATACCATCTATCGGAATATTTGCTGCGGACTCGACAATGTCCCAATGGAAGAGGTCATAAACGCGGCGCGGCAGGCCGGGGCGCATGAATTTATTGCAGAGCTGCCAGAGCAATACGATACTGTTATTGGCCCTAAAGGTATACAGTTATCCGGTGGGCAGCAACAGCGTATCGCCATTGCGCGCGCCATCATTAAAAATGCGCCGGTGGTCATTTTTGATGAACCTACGTCCGCTCTTGACTATGAATCCGAAGCAACAATCATCTCGTACATCAAGAGCTATTCCAAAAACCACATTGTTCTTTTAGTGGCTCACCGGATGACCAATATCATCCAAGCGGATTATATTTATGTGCTGGAAGAGGGGGGGATAGCTGAAGAGGGGACATATACGCAGTTGATGGAAAGTAAAGGCCGGTTATATGAATTGGGCACCGTAAAGTAAAAATGAAAAAGTAGAACCCGAAAGCACAGAAAAGCTCTA